>PGXM01000014.1 GCA_002839155.1 Tenericutes bacterium HGW-Tenericutes-1 | reverse complement strand
AATTAAAAAAATTGCTATTCTAACCGGTGGAGGCGACTGTTCAGGATTAAACGCTGTTATTCGTTCAGTTGTAAAGACCGCAATTACTAAATATGGTTATGAAGTTATAGGATTTATTGGCGGATATAACGGCCTTTACAAAGATGAATGGATTGAACTAGATCGTCGTTCAGTATCTGGAATATTCCATCAAGGTGGAACAATTCTTAAAAACTCAAACCGAGACAATCTATTTAGTTATCCAATGAAAGATGAATTTGGAAAAATGGTTAAACGTAATGTGTCTCATGTTGCGATTGAAAACCTCAAGAAACATAATGTTGATGCCTTAGTCATCATTGGTGGCGATGGAACATTGACTTCAGCGCGTGACTTTTACCGTCAAGGCATCAACGTCGTTGGTATTCCAAAAACGATTGATAATGACGTTCCAGCTACAGACATTACCTTTGGTTATAGAACAGCACTAGACCATATCGTCAATGCACTTGACGCTTTGCATACCACCGCTTTTTCTCATGACCGCGTCATGATTCTTGAAGTTATGGGACGTAATGCGGGATGGTTAGCGTTAGAAGGCGGAATTGCTGGTTCAGCAGACGTTATTTTAATTCCTGAAATTCCATATGACATTAATAAAGTTGCTCAAGCAGTCATCGACAGATATAACCATGGATCACGTTTTTCAATCCTTTGTGTCTCAGAAGGGGCTAAACCACTTGATGGTGACGTTACTGTTAAAAAAATCGTTGAAGGCTCACCGGATTCTATTCGTTTAGGCGGTGTTGGTGATCAAATCGCATTAATGTTAGAAAAAATTGTCTCTCCAGTGACGGGTCAAGAAGTTAGAGCAACAAATCTTGGCTATATTCAACGTGGTGGAGTAACAAACTGTTTTGACCGAGTATTAAGCACTCGTTATGGTGCCTACGCTGCAGATATGATTGCCAACGGTCAATTTGGTCAAATGGTTGCTATTCGTAATAACAAAATGGTCGCTGTTCCCATTACCGATGTTGTTGGAACGGGTGAAACCGGTGAAACAAGTAAAGGTGGAGCACGCATTGTAAACCCTGAAGGTGACTTAGTCGTTACCGCTAAAAATATTGGCATTTCTTTTGGTGACTAATTTATCAATAAGTCGTTTCAAAATCAACTTTTTTATGATAAACTAATATCAATATAGTATCTAGGAGGATGAATTATGGAACTTAAAGGTTCAAGAACCGAAGAAAACTTAAAATCCGCATTTGCTGGAGAATCGCAAGCAAGAAATAAATATACATTTTATGCTTCTGTTGCGAAAAAAGAAGGCTACAATCAAATCAGTGACTTTTTCTTAGAAACTGCTGAAAATGAAAAAGAACATGCGAAAATTTGGTTCAAATTACTTCACAACAACGATATTCCAACCACTGAACTCAATTTAATTGATGGTGCAGCTGGTGAACATTATGAATGGACTGATATGTACAAAGGTTTTGCAGAAACCGCAAGACAAGAAGGCTTTACAAGAATCGCATTCTTATTTGAAGCGGTTGCGAAAATCGAAAAAGAGCATGAAGAACGTTATCTAGCACTCCTTGCACAATTGAAAGAAAATCGTGTCTTTGAATCAGAAGAATCTGAAATTTGGATTTGTGCTGAATGTGGACATATCCATGTTGGTAAAAAAGCCCCTGAAAAATGTCCAGTTTGTGAACATCCAAAGGCCTACTTTAAACGTAGAGTCAAAGGTTACTAAATATAATTAGAAGACGAAAGTCTTCTTTTTTTATCATGAATCAAGTATAATGATAGTGTTACGCAATTATTCAATTTCGGAGGATTATATTTGAAAAAAGGGAGAATTATTCGTCTAATCGGTGGTTTATACACCGTTATCGATGAATTGGGAAATCGTGTCGATTTAAAACCGATTGGTTTATTTCGTTATCAAAATATCTCGCCAAAAGTCGGCGATGAAGTCATGTATGATGAAGAATCAATTCAGGAAGTGCTGCCTAGAAAAAATGACTTAGTTCGTCCAGCTATTGCGAACGTTGATCAAGCTATCATTATTAATTCAGCGAAAAAACCTGATTTTAGTTTCTACTTGCTTGATCAATTTTTAGCTTTGATTGAGGATGCGAATGTTAAACCACTTATTGTTCTCACGAAAATAGATTTAATGTCTGATAAAGAATTGTTACAGCTTAAATCAAAACTAGAATATTATACATCGATGTACAAGGTCTGTTACGTCGATTCTAAAAACCGCGTTGGAATTGATTTGTTAATGGAAAACCTTTCTGGCAAATTGAGCGTATTTTCAGGTCAAACCGGCGCAGGTAAAAGTAGTTTATTAAATGCGATTGATCCTTTATTAAATCTCAAAACTGATGCAATTTCTGAAGCATTAGGAAGAGGTAAACATACCACAAGACATGTCGAATTAATTAAAATAAATGAAGGATGGATTGCGGATACTCCCGGATTTTCAAAATTAGAATTTCCCGAAATGAATGTCACCAAATTAAAAGATCTCTACCCTGATTTTACAAGACTAGCTAATCTTTGTCGTTTCAATCAATGTTTACATATTAATGAACCTGATTGTGCAGTAAAAAAAGCGTATCAAGAAGGTTCTATTTTAAAGGAAAGATATGAGAATTATGTTCTCTTTCATCAAAGCATAAAAAGTCAAAAGCCGAAGTATTAGGAGGTATTTTTATGATTGTAGCCCCTTCGTTTTTAACAGCTGATTTAAGCCAATTAGAATCTGAAATTTTATCAATTTCATCTGCTAAGTGGCTTCATTTTGATGTAATGGACGGTCAATTTGTCCCTAACAAAACTTATGATTATCAACTCGTTTCAGAGGTCAAAAAATATAGCAATCAATTTTTTGATTGTCATTTAATGGTGGATAATCCTCTTTCTGATATATACCGATATGTTAAAGCGGGTGCAAATTCAATTACTGTCCACTTAGAAGCCCTAGGTTTAGCCACGAAAGTAGCAATCGAATCAATCAAAAATCTTGGGATAAAAGTGGGTTTATCCATTAAACCGATGACAAAAGTAGAGGAACTCATCCCCTATTTAAATGATATCGACTTGGTGTTAATCATGAGTGTTGAACCGGGAAAAGGCGGGCAAAAATTCATGGAAGATGCACTGGATAAAATTAGTTTTTTAAATCAGTATCGTAAAGAACACAATTTGAACTATTTAATTGAAGTCGATGGTGGAATCAATTTATCAACAGGCAAATTAGTTTCTTTAGCGGGTGCCGATGTTGTCGTTGCGGGTTCTTTTATTTTTAATCGATCTAATCGTCAAGAAGCGATTAGCGAGCTAGAAAATGTCTAGTAAAGTTAAGGTCTTTTGTGGACCGAACAATTATAAATTAAGTAATTTATATTTTGAGGAAGCTAATGAAATATTAGTTGGTGTTGATTCAGGGTTAGAATACTTGATCGATCATCACATGAGAATTGATTTTGCAATCGGTGATTTTGACTCAATCAAAACAGAATACCTTGAAAAAATTCAAGTTCAAGCCAAAGACTTAGTCCGGTTAGATAAAGAAAAAAATATGACGGATTTAGCCTATGCAATCGATTATTTATATAATCATATCGATTATGAATCCATTGAAGTGTATGGTGGGATTGGTGGTAGAGTTGATCATTTGCTAGCCAATATCAATTTGCTGAAACGCTATGATTTAAAGTTTGTAGATAATCATAATAAGATATTTACTTTGAAAAAAGGGACTTATCATATTGATAACACCCATCATTATATTTCCTTTTATGCCATTGAAGACGTTTATAACTTCTCAATTAAGGGCTTTAAATACGAACTTGAAAACTATTATTTAAACTCATCTGATTCCATCTGCGTTTCTAATGAAGGAAGCGGCGAAATCGCATTTTCTAAAGGTCGTTTGTTAGTCATTGAAACCGATGATATCCGGTTTGAGTAAATATCATAAAAAAATCACAGTTTCAACAATAATTTATTGTATTTTCTTACTATAATGTCAATTAATGAGGTGAACAAAATGAAGAAAGTTTATGCTTTGATAATAACACTATTATTTCTATTTACTGTCGGCTGTTCCATTGATTTTACAACGACAAAAGGAACCTATACTCAAACAACAACTGTGACAGGGACTCAAACGACTACTGAAATGAACATGGATGACGTTATATCTGCCGTATACGCAAAAATCTATGCAGAACTCTATGATGACATCCGTGAAGAAATAATCGCAGATTTGTCTGAAGAAGAGTTTGCAGCCATTTATGACGATGTCATGACGGATTTATATGCTAAAATTGATTCAGGTGAATTAACGTTAGAAGCAGTTTCTGCAGTTAATCAAATCCTTGATGTTGCCTTAAACGCCGCTAATAGTGTTGTAGGTGTCGCAAATTTAAATGCCTCAAACACTATTCAATCCGTAGGATCGGGAGTCATTTATAAACAAACAGGCTCAACTTATTATGTCGTTACCAACGAACATGTTGTTGAAGATGGGACTTCTTTTGAAATCTACTTTGAAGATGGTTCTTCTATAGACGCAACATTAATCGGTAAAGACGCTTTAGTTGACGTAGCGGTATTGACCTTTGTTTCAAGCGAAACTCTTACAGTGGTCAATTTTGGCGATTCTGAGGCCTTAACTCAAGGGCAATTGGTTCTTGCGGTAGGAAATCCGAATGGCTTTGATTATTTTGGTTCCATTACAATGGGAATCGTTTCTGGACTTGACCGTTATTTTGATATTGATAATGACGATGTGACGGATATGTTTGTCAATTATATTCAACACGACGCTGCTATCAACTCAGGCAATAGTGGTGGAGCTTTATTTAATTTGAATGGTGAAGTAATTGGTTTAAACGTGATTAAAATTGCTTCAACAGAAATTGAAGGTATGGGATTTGCAATTCCTTCAGAATTGGTTGAAAGAATTTGTGCTGACATCGAAGAATTCGGCGTATCCAAACAAGTTCCCGTACTTGGTATCACATTTGTAGATATTATGAATAATCCTACGTATTTTACAACGAATAACATCACCTTACCGCCTTCGATGACTTCTGGTTTTTACGTCATTGGCGTTCAAACAAATGCCTCATTTGATGGGTATGTTCAAATTGGCGACATCGTAACTCAAATTGGGGATGTCACGATTGTCAATTCACTTGATTTTAAAGCTGGATTTAGTCAATATCGCGTGGGAGATATCATTGATATAATCGTATACCGAAATGGTTCTTATATGACCATTGAAGATATCGAACTGAAACCAAGACCATAGGAGGAAATGATCATGCGCAAATGGGCTATTTTATGTATTAGCGCCATTATCGTTTCTGTCTTAGGGGCAGTATCAATTAACCTTATGGGTGAAACGACAACGGTGCCAGAAACTTCAATTACAACGAGTTCGTCTTCAGTCTATCAATATGAAAATAATGACGATTTAATTAATCAAATCTATGATGATATTTACGAAGATGTCTATCAAGAACTATACGATAATTTTTTAGATGCTATAAGAGCCGATGTTTATGAAGACATATACGCAACCATAGCAGCGAAATTCGATACTTTATTAGCACAATCTTCTATGAATATCCCTTTAGACGAAATGCAAGAAAAAATCTATTCAGTCTCTGAATTAGCCAGTCAGTCAGTCGTAGGAGTCACTTCTTATGTAGGTGTAGAAGGCGTTTCTTTAGGATCGGCTGTTATTTATGATTATGATGAATTAACTAATACCTATTACATTATTACAAACGAGCACGTTATTGATGATGGCGATAATTTCAAAGTCGTTTTCAAAGATAAAAGTAATGTCAGTGCTACGTTATTAGGTTATGACAAAGACGTTGATATCGCTGTATTATCTTTCAGTGGTGTGAATCTCAATCAAAATATTGAAGTATCACCTTTAGGTTCTTCAGATTCGTTGACAAAAGGAACGATTGTATTAGCTGCAGGTAATCCAAGAGGATATGATTTCTATGGGACATTTACCATGGGAATTGTAGCTGGCGTCGACAGAATGACAGATTGGGATTTGGTCGTACCTTACATTCAACATGATGCTTCAATCAATTCTGGAAATAGTGGCGGACCTTTATATAACTTAGAAGGAGAAGTCATTGGTATCAATGTTGCGAAATTCGCAACGGATGAAATTGAAGGAATGGGATTTGCAATACCTATTGATATGGTTAAAGATGTGGTCAATTCAATTCGAATGCTTGAGGGAAGTTTTAATGATATCTCAAGCAGCGTTTCACTTAATTGGGTCAATGTAAATCCAGACGATTATGACATCAACTCAGATTTAGAAAGCATAAAACTGTATTTACCGAATGGAATTATGCGAGGTTTATTAGTGAACCACCTTGTTGAAGATGGGGTTTTGGATACAAGTGGGCTCGCATTAGGTGATCTCATTGTCAAGGTTGATAATTATCAAATCAACTTATTATATGGTATGTATGAATACTTGAACCAAAATTATCAATCCGGTGAAACAGTCACGCTGTGGTATTACCAGTTAAATAAAACGACTTTAACCTTTTCTTCGACACTTCAATCGAAGACCCTTCTATTAAATTAAAAACGCAATCTACAACTGTAAATTGCGTTTTCTTTTTTTAGAAAGAAAAAACCCCTCTTTCGAGGGTTTTTCTGAGTTTAAGCTCTAGTAACTTTTCCGCTTTTTAATGCTCTAGCAGAAACGTATACTCTCTTAACTTGGCCGTTTTCATCGATAATTCTAACTTTTTGAAGGTTTGCTTTCCACAATTTTCTTGTGGCAATCATCGAATGTGAACGTTGGTTACCTGACATGAATTTTTTACCGGTTACCGCGCATACTCTTGGCATGATATCACTCCGTTTCTGTGTTTATTCAGCACTTAATATTTTATCATAGATATGATATAATGCAAGCAATATTTCTTTCTTTTTAGATTTGGTTCTCATCAACTTGTTGCTTAATCTAAAGTAGTTGCGTTTTTTTTGGTAATATGATAGAATGATTATGCTTTTTTTGAATTTAAAAATATCGCCTAAAAACATTCGTATAAATGAATAAAAATGTTACTTTAAAACGACATGGAGGAATTTTATGGAAACGACGATAATGGATGGACAGTTATTAAAAAAACTTGTAATCAATGGAAGTATTAGACTTAAAAATAATCTTGATCGCATAAATGAATTGAACGTATTCCCTGTTCCAGATGGTGACACTGGTTCTAATATGTCTGCGACTATGCAAGCAGGATCGAAATCAATTGCTAATTCTGAGGAAACGTCAATTGGTGCGATTGCTAAAACATTGGCTCGCGGAATGCTCATGGGTGCTAGAGGAAACTCTGGTGTTATTTTATCACAATTATTCAGTGGTTTTGCCAATGGCTTAAAAGGAATCGATCAAGCGGATGCTGTTCAATTCTCTAAAGCTTTAAGACAAGGCGTTGAACAAGCTTATAATGCAGTTATAAATCCTGTTGAAGGAACGATGCTTACAGTTTCAAGAGAAGGTGCTGATGTTGCCTTAGCTTATTCTCATTCAAAAACAACGTTTGAAGATCTATTTGTTAAATATATTGAAGAGTTAAACGCTTCTTTAGAAAGAACTCCGGATTTATTACCGATTTTAAAAGAAGTAGGGGTTATTGATTCTGGCGCCGCAGGTTATATCGAAGTCGTCTTAGGCATGGCGGACGCTTTAAATGGAAAAATTTACAGTGATGCTTCAACTCAATCTCAAACAACTGTGACAGAACATAAGCCACTTCATGCGATGAACATGGATAGTTTTAAAGATGCGACTGATTTTGGTTATTGTACTGAATTCATCATGCAAATCGAAAAAGTCGATGAATTTAACCAAAAAGATTTTATTGAAATGATTTCACCGCTTGGAGATTCATTAGTCGTTGTTCAAGATGATAACATTTTAAAAGTTCATATCCATACAAAAACACCAGGTGATGCTTTAAATTTAGGTCAACGTTTTGGTTTCTTTATTAACATGAAAATCGAAAATATGACGGTTCAACATACTGAAGTTGTCATGCATCAACCAACCTCTTCAGATGAACCTTGTGACTGCGGCCATGAACATATGGTTGGTAAAGCCCCAAGAGTTAATAAAAAATATGCGATTATTGCTGTTGTTAATGGAGATGGATTAAAAGATACCTTTATTGAAATGGGTTGTGATTTCATCATTGATGGCGGACAAACCATGAATCCATCCGTTGAAGACTTCGTTAAGGCTTGTGAAAATATTCAAGCCGAAAACATCATTATTATACCTAATAATAAAAACGTCTTATTATCTGCAGAAACAGCAGCCAAAGTAATTGAAAATCGTAAAGTGTTTGTTTTAACCGCAAAAACGATTCCTCAAGGCTATGCAGCATTAACCATGTTTGATGCAACACAAGACCCAGAAACAAACATTAAAGATATGTTAAGACATATCAATAACGTTAAAACGGGTGAAATCACGTATGCGATTCGTGAAAGTGTCAATAATGGCGTAAAAATTAATAAAGATGATTTCATGGGTATTTTTAACGGTGAAATTGTATGCAGCGTTAAAAACCGAATTGAAGCTGCTAAACATCTTCTAAAATCAATGATTGATAAATTTAGTGAAATTGTAACAATCATGTTTGGTTCTGGCGTTGAAGAAGACGAAGTCAATGAAATCGTTGAAGAAGTATCCAATGAATTCCCAGTTGAAGTTGAAATTATCAACGGTGGACAAGACATTTATTCATATATTATTTCAGTCGAATAAATCTTTAGATAATATTCATCATGGTATAGTTTAATCTATGCCATTTTTATTTTCGCTTTTTTCATCATTTTTTGAGTATTACTTTCAAAATAACTCTAAATTGAGTAAAATAGATTAGCAGGAGGGATGAGAATGAAACATGAATTGTTAACAGTTAAAGGCATTGGCGATGCGATGCTTTTAAAACTAAAACAAAATGCAATCAACTCGATAATTGATATAATCCATTATTTACCTTCTCGATATGAAAAGCATGAGATTTCATCAATTCATGCCATGCATTTTTCAGAAACCATCACTTTGAAAGCAACAATTGTGAGCCCTCCAGTTCTTAACTATATTCGAAAGCGTTTAACAAAACTCATCATTGAAGTCATCACTGAAGAAGTTGTATTTAAAATCGTATTATTTAACCGTGAATTCTTAAAATCATCCCTTCTTGTAGGGGCAGAAGTTGTAGTTACTGGTAAGTTTGAAAACACAATAAAAATAATGGTTGCTAGCGATTTAGTACTATCAAAGAATTATGTTTTAGGTATTATTCCAAAATACGGATTAATTGATATCAGCGACAAAGTTTTCTCAAAACTTGTTAAAGGATCACTTCATATCAATCAATTACCTTTCGAAGATCCACTTCCAGATGAAATTATCAAAAAGCAACAATTATTGACACAAAAAGATATGATTAAAATTGCTCATTTTCCAACATCAGAAAGTGATATTTTAGCAGTATCTAGACGAATCAAATACGAAGAGTTGTTTCGTTTCGGATTACGGATTGCATTATTAAGACAATTAAATGATCAAATTGTCTCAAAACCAAAGAAATATGATATTGATAAAGTAAAACATTTTATAGATTCTTTACCATTTGAACTCACGATTGACCAAAAAAATGTGACTAATGACATTTTTAGAGATTTAAAAAAATCAAATCCCATGCTAAGACTCCTTCAAGGTGACGTTGGCTCTGGTAAAACCGTTTGTTCTATGATTGCAGCATATGCAGTGGTTACAGGACATGAACAAGTTGCGATTATGGCCCCAACCGAAATATTGGCCTATCAACACTACCAAAATTTTAAAGAAGCATTAGAACCCTTTGGTGTCCAAGTTCAATTTTTAAGTAGTAGTATTAAAGGCAATGAAAGAACAACTATTCTTAATAACCTACAAGAAGGAAACATTCATATTCTGGTGGGCACTCATTCGCTCATTCAAGAGGAAATAAACTTTGCTCATTTAGGGTTTGTAATCATTGACGAACAACATCGATTTGGAGTTGAACAACGAAAAAAACTTCGTTTAAAAGGGTTAGAACCAGATGTTCTTCTCATGAGTGCAACACCGATTCCAAGAACATTGTCTATTGCGATCTTTGGAGATATGGATATAAGTTCGATTAAGTCGATGCCTATTGGAAGAAAAAAAGTCATAACGACAGTTGCTGATTTCTCCGCAATTGATTCCGTCATTAAACGGGTTAATGAAGAGTTGATTTTGAATCATCAAGCGTACTTCATCGTACCGGTTATCGATGGAAAAGAAGGAACTGATCTCATCGGTGTTTCTGAATTGTTTTCCATATTGCGAAACCAAATATCTAATAAATATAACATTGAAATTTTACATGGCAAATTGAAAAACGAAGAAAAAAATGAAATCTTATCAAGGTTTTACGAAGGAATGACTCAAGTATTAGTTTCTACCACCGTCGTTGAAGTTGGTTTAAATGCTTTGAAAGCTACAGTAATGACGGTAATAAACGCTGAGCGATTTGGGTTATCGCAATTACATCAATTACGTGGTAGAGTGGGGAGAAATGACAAACAATCCTATTGTTACTTTTTATCAGATATGGTTCTACTCGGAAATAATCGATTAGATATCTTAGAAAAAACCGCTGATGGATTTGAAATTAGTGAAGAAGATTTAAGACAACGTGGTCCTGGCGAAGTGTTTGGTTCAGAACAAACCGGTATCCCAAAATTTAGAATGGCCAACATTATCGAAGATGAAGAATTATTGCATTTAGCTTTTTCGGATGCTTCAAGTATCCTTAACAGTCGAGATTTAAAAGCGATAAAACTTATAAAAAATACACTGACAATGATTGAAAACTTCCAATTGGATTAAGAATTATGTTATACTTTTATCAGTATCTATATTTTTTGTTTTATTAAACAATTGACTCATTATTTTACGAAAAAGGAGAAATAATCACTATAGCATAGTTTGCATAGGATTATGAAATGAATATGATAAGAATAGCTGTTGATGCAATGGGTGGAGATTACGCTCCAAAAGAACAAGTTCATGGGGCAATGCTTGCCATCGAAAAAATTAAAGATATCGAAATAACACTCTATGGCGAAAAATCAAAAATTGAGCCGTTTTTGACCTCTACAGAGAGAATTAAAATCGTTGAAAGCGATTATGTCATTGACATGGGAGAAAAAAATCCCATTAGAGCGATTAAAGAACATCCAAACGGTTCTATGGCTTTAGCTTTAGCTAGTTTAAGAAAACAAGAAAATGATGCTGTTGTATCAAGCGGAGCTACCCAAGCATTAATTGCGGGAGCACATATATTGGTTAGAAGAATGCCTGGTTTTAAAAGAACGGCCATTGCTCCTATGATTCCTTCAATTGATGGAAGAGGAACAATTCTTTTAGATGCAGGTGGTAATCTAGATATCAGACCAGAACACATGCTTCAACAAGCCTATTTCGCTGCAGTTGTTGCCAAAGAAGTCCTCAAAAGAGAGAAACCAGTTGTTGGTTTAATTAATATTGGTACTGAAGAAGGCAAAGGTAGAGACATCGATAAAGAGGTTTTTACCTTATTTAAAGAAACTGATTTGTTTGAGTTTTATGGAAACGTTGAACCAAAATCTGTCATGAATCCTCCTTGTGATATTTTAATCAGCGATGGATTTACAGCGAACATTGTCATGAAGACCATGGAAGGTGTCGCTAAAGGCATGGGAGAAATCTTAAAACGCGAGTTAAAGAGCAGCTTCACAGGAAAATTAGGAGCACTATTAGCGAAAAAAAGCTTAATGAATTTTAAAAAATCGATGTCTCCTGAAGAAATCGGTGGAGCCATGATTTATGGTCTTTATGCCCCTGTCATTAAAGCACAAGGGGCTTCTAAAGCCTATGGTTTCTATAATGGCATTCGCCAGGCAGCGGATGTCGTAAGATCAGAAGTATTTCCTAAAGTGGCTAAATACGTAGCCGAAACGAATGAGTTGAGTAAAAATGAAGAATAATTTGGACAAACTTAAAAACTATTTTGGTTTAAATTTTAACAATGAAGAGTTATTAATTCAGGCTATGACACATCCTTCATATGCTAATGAAAACGATACGATTTCCAATCAACGATTAGAATTTATTGGTGATGCTGTCATTGATTTAGCGGTTGGAAAGTTTTTATATGAATTAATGCCTTCAGAAGACGAAGGTGGATTAACAAAAAAACGGGCTCAAGAAGTCTGTGAAGGCAGTTTATCCCAATTTGCGAAAAGTTTTGATTTAGGTCAATACCTTTTTTTAGGAAAAGGAGAAGAGAAAAATCAGGGAAGAGAAAAGCAAGCTGTTTTAGCCGATGCTTTTGAAGCATTCTTAGGAGCGATTTTTCTTGATAAGGGCATTGCCGAAGTATATAAGGTTTTAAACAAGGTTGTTTTCCCCGAAATAAAGAAAAATATTAATCAAGAAAACAACGATTATAAGAGCAAACTTCAAGAATTAGTTCAATCGGATAAACGCACATTAGTTTATGAAATAATCGCTGAATCAGGACCAGCTCATGATCGTACATTTGTTGCGAGAGTGACAATGGATGATGGTATTCGGATGGGTGAAGGAACGGGAAAAACAAAAAAAGAAGCAGAACAAGATGCTGCGAAGAACACCCTTGAAAAGCTTGCTCCAACAGAAAAGATTGATTTCGAATGAGAAAGGCCGGTTTAGATATGGATACAGAATTAATTGTCAAGTTAATCGAAGATGGTGTTCTTGATTTCAATAAACTAATTCTCAAAAACTATAAACAATTAGGCATCAATGAATCTGAAGCGTTTGTAATGATTGAACTTAATAATCAAAAAAAGAAAGGCGCAACGTTTTTAAATCCGTCGAAATTAGTGAAAAATCTTTCTTTATCAATCGATGAATTAATGGCTATTTTAGAACAATTGATGAAAAAAGGTCTTGTCACCATCGAAATGGTTATTAATGAAAGCGGCAAAGAGGCTGAAGTTTTTCACATGAAGAAGGCCATTTCTTTAATCATGGATTATTATATGAAAAATATTGAAGACTCCATCATTAATAATAAAACCAAAAAGTATGGTTCTCAAGAAGAAGAGTTGGTTGATTTAATTGAAACTGAATTTCAAAAGCAATTAACACCCCTTGAAATTGAAATTATTCGTAAATGGGTTTCTGAAGATCGGTTTGAAACTTTAGAGATTAAAAAGGCCATTTTAGACGCTATTAAAGCCAATAAATACACTTTGAGTTATGTCGATGGTATTTTAGTAAAAAGACGAACATCTAGTAAAAAAGCAAAAGAAGTTGCCTATAAATCTGAAGATGCTGAAGCTTTAAAAACTTTTTTTGACTCATGGCAAAAATAACACAAGAAGTCGCAAAGACAATTTATTCTGAAATATCATCCTTATTTCCTGACGCTCATTGTGAATTAAACTATGATTCAGATTTACATCTGTTAATGGCAATTATGTTAAGCGCCCAAACAACGGATGCATCGGTCAATCGAGTCACTAAAGCTTTATTTGAAAAATATCCAATAGTGACGGATTTAGCAAATGCAGAATTAGCTGATATTGAAGCTTTAATTAAAACATTAGGATTATATAAAAATAAAGCAAAAAACTTAAAAGCTTTAGGAATTAAAATAGTCAATGATTTCAAGGGTTTCATTCCTTCGACACAAGACGATTTAGAATCACTTCCTGGCGTGGGACGAAAAACCGCAAATGTCTATTTGAGCGAATGGCACAAAATACCAAGAATTGCGGTTGATACGCATGTTAAACGTGTCAGTTATAGGCTAGGTCTTTCCCTTGAATCCGATACACCAGAAAAGGTTGAAATCAAGTTAATGAAGTTGTTTCCTGAGCACCAATGGATTGAAATTCACCACAAATTGATCTTTTTTGGACGCTACTTTTGTAAGGCAAAAAAGCCAGAATGCAAACAATGTCCGCTTCTAAAAATATGCAAAAAGCCAATTCTTTGAATTGGTTTTTTTATTGGTGGAGAAAACAACATTATTTTTTCAAACAAAAAAATCTTTTCTATACGGCGATATTCATTTATAATGTTCATTGTGAATTTGAAATTTTCTATAATTCAAATTCAAAATTTTATAAAATAAGGAGAAACACAATGAAAAACAATTTGATTTTAGAATTGCGAAAAATGAGGCAAGAAAAAGTATCATTTTATTTAGGGGGACTCGGTACATTGATTAAAAAGAAACGAAATGAACTAAAAATGACTCAAGAAGAACTTGCGAAAGGCATTTGTTCTAACACGTATTTATCAAAGTTTGAAAACAATGCTGTCCCCATCAACACCGGTTACATTGACATGATAATGGAAAGAATTAATCTTGATTATCACAGCATCATGGAACCAGAAGAAATGATTGAAATCTTTGAAAAGGCACTAATATATTATATCCACGATAATGTTTTAGAATTTGAAACATTATTGCCACGAATTAATCAAGTTGAATTTTCTATTTTGACTGAGATTTCTAAGTTGGCTTATTATTTAACGACAAGAGATAAAAAAACTGCGCTTGAAATATCTGATAACTTATACCATTTCTTATCCGCGATGGATACTCAAACAATCGATGCTTTTATTGTTTTAAGTTCTTCCGCAAAAATCATGAATCATCAATATGATGAAGCCCTAAAAATACTTGAAATGCACGAACAAGTAGAATCACATCATGCTAGTTTATTTGGTATTGTTTCATATTTAAAGTTTCAATGTTATGGGTATTTAGGCCTCATCAATTTATCAAGAATATTTGCTGATGAAGCACGAAGATTCTTTTTAAGCACAAGAAATTATCGCCGATTAGCATTATTAGATTTATATCAAGTTGAGTTCTCGTACTATGAAAATGAAACCATTATTCCTATTTCAAATCAGAGTTTCTTAGAATTGCTTACCCAAGATGAAAAAGATCGTTTCTATCTCATATTAGCCTTAGGTGGAGAAAATTCATTTGAAAACATCAAAAAAATCTCCAAAGATAGTCGTTATTATGTTGAATCATTGTTTTTAAATTGTTGGTTTAATCTTGAAAATAAAAACACAGAAGAGTTTGTTAAATTAAAAGACGAATTATATCAAATATGTTTAATGCCAAAACGAGCTTTAGTCAATTATCATCATTGGATCGTTTTAATGGAATTAGGAGCTTATCATGATTTGAGAAATTTTTTATTGCAACATATACTCCCTTTGGCTTATCAATTCCAATCCGTTTTTTTACTCAAAAAAATATCAAAAGAAATCGCAAGTTTTTCATTTACAAACAAGCGTTATAAAGATGCATTGTATGAAATTGTAACGATTGACAATGATATTGCGAAATTACAAAATATAAAAAAACCGACTGTAATGTTAAATCCACAATCGGTCTATGAGACTGAATAAAATTATTCAAACGCTTTGATTACTTTTCTTGCTAAGTTAAGATACATGATGCCAATATATTCTGTTGGAGCAAAAAGCGAATGATGACCTGAAGCGGGTTGTCCAATCGGAATGGTAGTCAATAAAGGAATACCTAATTTTTCCGCCACTATTTTTCCGCCGTCCTTACCGAAAATATAATGTTTTTCATCATTAATTTCAAGGAAACTCATATTTTCAATTACACCGATAACTTCTTGTTTTAGTTCAGCAGCAGCAAAGCCGGCTTTTATCGCAATGTGAGAAGCACTGACGTGAGGTGTCGTAACTAGGATTGCTTTAGCATCTGGAATCAAACTTTTGACATCCATCGCGACATCTCCCGTTCCAGGCGGTAGATCAATTAACATAAAATCTAAATCGGGACTCCATATCGTCTCAGAGACAAAGATTTTTAGGATTTTTCCTAACATCGGACCGCGCCACATTAAAGCTTTACCAGCTTCTGTCATGAATTCGGCAGAAACAATCTCGATACCACGAATGTTAAAAGGATATATTTTTCCATCTTCGGTACCGGATAATTCTTCATTTTCAATATCAAAAATTTTCGGCATGTTTGACCCGTATATATCGGCGTCAATAATGCCGACTTTTTTTCCCATTGATGTTAAGGCTAATGCCAAATTTGCAGTAATGGTCGATTTTCCAACGCCACCTTTTCCTGAAGCAATGGCTAATATATGCATGGTCTTTGCGATATTTTTCGGACGAGCTTGTTCGTATTCAACAGATAAACTTTTATAGCCTAAATCAAGTTTTATAATTTTAGCAATACTGCGGTTTAATTTCGAAGTGAATTCATTGTTATTCACCGCAATTTCAATTAACATAATAACCGATGATGTTTCTTCATCAATGCCGATATGTTTGATGGCATTATTTGCTTTTAAAGTTTCTCCTGAACTTGGATCAACTATTACTTCAATTAACTTTTTAATTTCTTCTATGGTATTTTTCATGATTATCTCTCACTTTCTACACTACAATATTATATCGTATTATTAAAAATAATGGCAATATTTTGCTTGTCACATGAAAATGCATTAGATTTCTTTACATCATTTCTATTTCGATTTATAATGACATAAGTAGAACTATTCGATGAGGTAAAACGATGAAACCATTTTTCTTAAAAGCTGCAGCTCCCATTCCTAAGATTGTTTCTCATAAAAGAGCTTTATTTGTAGGACCCCATCCCGATGATATAGAAATCGGTGCTGGAGCCACGATTTCAAAATTGGTTAGTTTAGGTATCACCGTTGGATTTGCCATTATTACCGACGGTGGATCCGGTTCTTTTGACGCAACAGTCGAAATTGATGATTTAATTAAAAGACGCCATGAAGAAGCACTCCATAGTGCGAAAGTATTAGGCGTGAGCGAAACCTTTTTTTTGAATTTTCCCGATGGGGCAAAGTATGATGAATGGGATGTGGCGGTTAAACTCGCAGAAATCATTATCCAGTTTAATCCTGATATTATCTTCGCACCAGATCCATATCTTCCATCTGAAGTTCATCCAGATCATGCAAAAGCTGGAAATTCGACAAAACATGCTTTGTTAATTAGTTCTAGTCCATTAACGTTAAGAAGAAATATGATTTTTATAGATCAAGACAGGCCATTATCTTTTAATAAGACCTTGGCGTTTTATTATACTCACCGTCCAAACCAGTTTTTATCAGTTACAAAAAATGATGTATTAAAATCGCAAGAAGCCATTTTAAAACATCAAAGTCAGTTTCAAGTTAACACAACTGAATGGTCAACTCTAAAGATGTATTTATCTTACCGTAGAAGACGGTTTGGATCTATATTTAAACCGATGAGAGACGGCTTTTTTGTATTAGGTCCCATTCATCAACATTGTTTTCCAGAAGTTAATGAGTATTAAATATTATTGTTTTCATTTAGTGCTATTGAATAGACATTATTTTAGTGATAAACTTATAAAAAGAACTATTTAAATGGGGAGAATTATATGAAGAAAACGACGATTATTATTCTTGGAAGTGTTATATTTTTAGTGGTATTTTTTGGAATTTCTTTATTAACTGGTTATAACAAACTGGTTGATAAAGATGTCAGTGTCGATTATCAATATTCAGTCATTGACACCCGGTTGCAACAACGTTATGACACCTTAACTCAACTCGCAACGGCTGTCAATGGGTTTCAAGCGCATGAACAAACAATTTATGACATGATTACTTCAGCGAGAGAAGCTTACGCCACTGCTAAAGCCAATGGTGATTTACAAGGCATGATTGATGCGGATGCATTACAATCGATTGCATTAGCTGATTTATTGGTGTTATTCGAAGACAATGAACCTTTACAAGCAACCCAAGCGTATGGCGACTATATGGATGCAGTTTGGGGTATTGAATCAGCGTTATCAGAAGCAAGACGTCAATATAACTTATCAGTACAAGATTACAATCTTTATGTTCGAAAATTTCCTGGCGTCTTATATGCATCACTTTATAGTTACGATAAAGAGTATGACTACTGGAAAGTCGGAGCGGATGCAACGGATGTTCCAGACATCGTATTTGGCAGTTAAGAATGAAACCTGTTTTTAAAGTTTTTATCCTTTTAAGTTTGATATTACTATTCTTAACGGGATGTAAAACTGATGATCTTTATCCAGATCCAACAAATGAGTTCTATGTGAATGATTTTGCCGATACATTAGTGCCTGCAGTTGAATCGACTATCGTTCGTGAAGGCGAACGATTGTATGAAGAAGTTTCTGAAGACGGAGAAATATCAGGCGTCCAAATTGTATTTGCGACATTTGCCGTTGAAAGTGAAAGTAATATTGCTGAATATAATATCACAGATATCTATAACCAATGGGGCATAGGAACTGACGACATGGGGATTTTAGTCGTCTATTTCTATGTTGGTGATGAAGATAAACCCGAAGAATTAGTTTTGTCTGAAGTTTATATCTACACCGGATTTACAATGGAGATGTATTTAAGTCCGATTGAAGCGGGTAATATTTTAGATGAAACCATCATGACTGATATGGATGAATCGATGTCGACTGCTCAATTACTATATGAGCTGTTAACCGTGGTTTATGTTGAAGTATTTGAATATGAAGCATTTAACTACGATATGGACGAGTATCAAATTTATCTCGATAACTACGACGACTATGGTGATTATGACGATATTTGGGGTTGGGTTATCTATGTAATTTTATCCCCTTATTCCGTATGGTGGGAAAAAGGCGTTTTACTTATTGCTGCTGCGCTCATATTTGGTGTTGGTGGTGGGGTTGTTAAAAATATTGGTGGCGGTGGAAAAAGCGGCGGAATGGGAATTCGAAGAAGAAGATAAAGTAATTTATCGTACCGAAGTTTTATCGCTTATAAATCCGTTATTATCAAAGAATAATTTCTTGACATCAAAGGCAAAAAAAAGTATAATTTAAATGCTGCTTTGGGGTGGTATGAATGAAGTGGTCAATCAACGAACTTAATAAATTTCGACTTACAAACAATACGTTTGATTACGTTAGTGATTTTCATTCGTTTATAACAGATGATTTAGTCGATTTAATCGACATCTCAGATGTTTCTGTATCAGGATCCTTTCAAGTATTGGAAGCTTTTGAACAGTACTTATTCGATGTGAAAATTCAATGTACTTTAACACTTGCTTGCGCGATTTCATTAAAACCCGTTGAAGTCCCCATGGACTTTGAAACAACGTTGTCCTTCGCAACCTCTTTAGTCGATGATTCCGTCTATTTAATAGAAGGAAATACCGTTGATTTAGATCCGGTTGTATGGGCGAACATTCTCATCGAAAAACCGATGCGAGTTGTTGCTAGCGATGCTTACGATGAATACAGTGAAGAAATAGTAACGCTTGACGAAGAAGAAAAGATGAATCAAAACCCCTTTGGAAAACTTAAACAATAAACGGAGGTGAAAACATGGCAGTACCTTTTAGAAAGACCAGTAAATCAGCTAAAAGAAAAAGAAGAACGCATTTCAAATTGAATGCACCAACGATGATTGTTTGTCCTAATTGTGGTGAATTGACTTTGTCACATCAAGTATGTAAAAAATGTGGATTTTACAAAGGTAAATTAGTTTTAGAACCAAAACCCGAGAAAACAGACAAAGAATAATCAAAAGAAAAGAAGCGCTGAGAATCTCGGCGTTTTTCTTTTATCAAAAATAGATAATTATGCTATAATAGATTTATTGAATTGAGGTGAAAATATGGCTGATGAATATCAACACGTTTCCGTGTTATTAAAAGAATCAATCGAACTTTTAAATATCAAACCTGATGGGATATATGTTGATATGACCCTCGGTGGTGGCGGTCATAGCGAAGCCATTTTAAATCACTTAACAACAGGAACCTTAATTGGGTTTGATCAAGATACTTATGCGCTTTCTAAAGCAAAAGAACGATTAACCCGTTTTTCAAATGTTATTTATGTCAATCAGAACTTTGTTCATGTAAAAGAAGCATTATTAGATTTAGGTATCCATCGAGTCGATGGTTTTATCTATGATTTAGGAGTTTCCTCCTTCCAATTCGATATTGCTGAAAGAGGATTTAGCTATCAGTTAGACAGTCCTTTAGATATGAGAATGGATCAAAACGCTGAATTAACTGCTTACCATATTGTCAATGAATATTCGTTTTCAGAATTAATGCAAATTCTTTATAGGTATGGCGAAGAACCCAATGCGAAGATGATTGCTTCTGGCATCATTAGAGCGAGACTTATCAAACCGATTGAAACAACATTAGAATTAGTAGAAGTCATCAAGAAATCACTCCCCATGAAAATATTATCTAAAAAAGGTCATCCCGCTAAACAAACGTTCCAAGCGTTAAGAATCGCCGTTAATGACGAATTACGGGTGTTTGAAACATCTTTAAGACAAGCCATTGATTTATTAGCGCCGCATGGCAGAATCGCTGTCATCACCTTCCATTCGCTTGAAGATAGGATCTGCAAACAAACGTTTAAAGAGTTAGCGACGATTGATATTCCTAAAGGACTGCCAATTATCGTCACTGAAAAACCTATGTTAAGACTTGTCAATAATCACGTTATTACCGCTTCAGAAGAAGAATTAGCCAATAATAACCGAGCAAAAAGTGCGAAGTTGCGTGTGTGCGAAAAAAATGAATAATGCCATTGTTTTTTCTTGACACTCAATAGGCGTTATGATATTATATTTTTGCACTGATTCGCAGGTGTAGTTCAATGGTAGAACTCCAGCCTTCCAAGCTGATCATGAGGGTTCGATTCCCTTCACCTGCTCCAATGAACAAAACACCCTATGCTGCCATAGGGTTTTATTTTTTTAAAAGTCTGGTATAATGACTATGCAGACTATACGGAAGAGTATCGAAGTGGTTATAACGGGCCGCACTCGAAACGCGGTTGTCTGAAAGGGCACGTGGGTTCGAATCCCACCTCTTCCGCCAGTTGTTAATAAGTGAGGGATACCTTTTTAATATATAAACTGTCGAGATGTGGCGCAGTTTGGTAGCGCGCTTGGTTCGGGACCAAGAGGTCGTGGGTTCGAATCCCGTCATCTCGACCATTGAAATAATGCACTTCATTTGAAGTGCTTTTTCTTTTGAAATTCAGTGTTCTGTTGATGATAATTATCTATCTTATGGTAAAATATAATAAAAATGGGGTGATTTTTTATGATTAAATTAGTATCTATTGATGAAAGTAACTATTCCGAATGTTTAAAACTTTCTGTTTTTGAATCTCAAAGAGGATTTGTTGCCACCAATGTTAAGTCATTAGCGCAAGCTTATATTCACCGTGATCGAACTGAACCCTATTGCATCTATCATGATGATACGATGGTTGGTTTTGTTCAAATTAAAAGTGATGATGAAAACAAAGAAAATATGTATCTATGGCGTTATATGATTGACCAACGTTACCAAGGTATGGGTTATGGAAAAGAAACTTTAAAAGTATTGATTGAAAATATTCGTTCTAGAAATCAGTTTAAGACAATTACTTTATCATATGAACCTGAAAATACACTCGCAGAAAAACTTTATTCGTCATTTGGTTTTGTTCCAACAGGGGTTATTGACGAAGGAGAAGTTGAGATGATTTTAAAACTTTAAATTATCTCAATAAAGGCATCAATTTCACTTTCATTTCGTTGAATTAAACAAGTCACTATGTTATAATATGCTTTAATGTAAAAAAAAAAATTGAGGTACTAAAAGATGGAAAAAATCTTATTTAAGAATCTAAATCAGTATTTTAATCAAGAAATTGTCATTGCAGGGTTTGTTGATAAAGTTCGTGACTTACAATATGTTCAATTTGTTGTTTTGAGAGACTCTTCGGATAAAGTTCAAATTACCGTTGAAAAGAACGATCAGAACCAAGCGATGAATGCCGTTATTTCAAAACTAACAAAAGAAAGTACCGTTCGTGCGAAAGGTATTTTATTTGATCGTCCTAATGTCAAATTGAGAGGAATGGAATTTATTCCTTCTGAATTTGAGATTACAAGTTTAAGCCTTGAAGAACTTCCTATCGACATTTTAGACTACACCAACAAAACCAATAAAGAATTAAGACTTGATAACCGATTTTTAGATTTGCGTACTCCTCAAAATTACATGATTTTCAAAGCCCAAACTATCGCTGAAATGGCTATGCGTGAATATTGGATTAACCATAATTTTATTGAAATTCATTCTCCTAAAATTTTAGGTACCGCTTCGGAATCTGGCGCAGAAGTTTTCAAAATGGATTATTTTGGCAAAACCGTGTATTTAGCACAATCACCACAATTTTATAAACAAATGGCCATGTCTGCTGGTTTTAACAATGTTTTTGAAATTGGTCCTGTCTTTAGAGCTGAAAATTCGCATACAGCTTTTCATGCGACGGAATTTACCTCTGTGGATGCAGAAATCAGTTGGATTAATTCTCACCATGACGTCATGGATATGGAAGAAGCAGTTTGTAAACATGTCTTAAAAAAACTCGATGAAACAATTGGTGAAGATTTCACCAAGATGTTTAATAAAAAAATTGATATTAATGATGTTAAATTTCCAAGAATTCCTTTCGCGGAAGCGAAAAGAATTGTTCAAGAAAAATATCATTATACTGGTGAAAAACCACATGATATCGACCGCAGGGAAGAAGAACTCATCTGTATGTATGCGAAGAAAGAATATAAATGCGATTTCGTATTCATCACTGAATACCCATTCGCCGCTCGTCCTTTCTATCACATGCTCGATGAAAATGGTTTAACCAAGAGTTTTGACTTACTCTATTGCGGCGTTGAAATTACGACGGGTGCACAAAGAGAACATCGCATTGATATCTTAAAAGCACAAGCCGTTGAAAAAGGGTTATCTTTAGAATCAATCGACTTCTACTTGAATTTCTTTAAATACGGGGTTCCTCCTCATGGTGGATATGGATTTGGATTAACCAGATTCTTAATGAAACTCTTTGATGCTGAAAGCATTAGAGATGTAACATTCCTTTATAGAGGACCTAACCGCGTCAATCCATAATAACTTGAAACTAGGCATTTTTAATGCTTAGTTTTTTTTATCAGGTATGTTCATTCATATTTATGTTAAAATTGAATGTGACGAGGTGATATTTTGATAAAAGCAATTATGATTGGTGCCGGTAATCGTGGCATCGGTGCTTATGGCGCGTTTGCTGAAAAAAATCCTGAAGATATTCAATTTGTTGGTATTGCTGAACCAGACTCGATGCGAAGAGGGTATTTTGCAATGAAACATCATATTCCCTTAGATTATCAATTCGAAGACTATAAACAAATGTTATTCCTTGATAAATTCGCAGATGCTTGTTTTATTTGTACCCAAGATCATATGCATTTTGAACCGGCTTTATTAGCGATGGAAAAGAAATACCATATTTTTTTAGAAAAACCGATGGCTATTACCCCAAACGAATGTATTAAGTTAGGTGAATTAGCTGATATCCATCAAGTAAAATTGATGATTGGTCATGTTTTAAGATACACCGATTTCTTCTCAAAAATCAAGAAAATAATTGAAGATGGAACCATTGGCAAAATGATGACGATTCAGCATAACGAAAATGTTTCATATTGGCACCAAGCCCATAGTTATGTTCGCGGAAATTGGGGAAATTCTTCCAAATCTAGTCCCATGATTTTAGCCAAATCATGCCACGATTTAGATCTTCTTATTTGGTTTGCGAATTCATCGCCAAAAAGCGTTTCTTCCTATGGATCACTCTCATATTTTAAGAAAGAAAACGCGCCAAACGGCGCTCCTAAACGATGTATGGATGGATGCCCTCATCAAGAGAAGTGTGTTTATTATGCGCCAAAAGTTTATCTTAATGCAGAAGATTGGATGAAACTTCCTGTTTCGAATGATATGAGTGATGAAGGTCTTTTAAAAGCGTTAAAAACAGGTCCTTATGGTCGTTGTGTCTATCAATGTGATAATGACGTTGTTGATCATCAAGTTGTTGCAATTGAGTTTGATTCAGGCGTGACCGCCGCTTTTACCATGACCGCTTTTACCCATGAAAATACGAGAACAATTAAGTTGATGGGAACAAAGGGTGAAATCCGTGGTCACATGGAAAAGAACGTTATCGAAATTTATCGTTTTGGAAATGACACACCTGAAGTCATCAATTTAAATGTAATTGATTATGGACATGGTGGTGGCGATTATGGCATTATGAAAGCATTTTGCGCTTTAGTAGAAAAAGACCAATTGAAAGACCTTACGAGCAATAAAGCATCAATCGAATCCCACTTACTCGCTTTTGCTGCAGAAGAATCAAGAGTCAATTCGCAATCAATTGACTTTAAGTCATATCTTAAAAGGATTCAATCATAATATGGAATTTAGAACTGTCTTGTCAAAAGCTGATCAAATAGAAGCCATCGAATTATCGAAAAGTATTTTTAAACCGAACATGGCTGAACAGTTTACATTGCTGTTTGGAGAATCCAACTGGAATCATATGTTTATTGCAGTTGATCAAGGAAAAATTGTTTCTCTCGTCAATTATTATCCTTCATTCGTTCAAATTGAAAATTGTATTATTAAAGTTGCTTCCATTGGTTCAGTTTGTACAAAAGCAGAATATCGCGGCCAAAAACTCGCTTCAAGATTATTAATCCTCGCTGAAAATCAGATAAAAAAAGAAGCAATTGATTTAGTCATTATTTCAGGCGGTGGTGGAATATATACTGAATTTGGCTCATCACTTGCGGGGAATATCAATGAGTATCTTTTTAATGAGTCATCGCTTGACGACTCAGAGGAGATTAACATTGAATTATTTGATCAATCATATCTACCAACGATGATATCGATTCAAAATCATGAATCTATTCGTTTTATTCGAAAAGAAAACGAATTTGACCAATTATTATCATCACAAACTTTTCCCGATTCATTTGCGACTTATCCCATTCATGTGATTAAACAAAATCATCAAACCCTTGGGTATATTGTCGGTATCTTACCCACTGAGGGTGATGAATTTGGTATCAAGGAGTTTGCTGGAAATAGAAAAGCCATTATTAAGTCTTTTAAATTATTGTTATCATTCCACAAGCGAAACAAGATCCATTTCGCTTGTGATGTCCATGATGAAATCAATGATTTGCTTCGTAATCAAGCTTATAAACGAATTCATCAACATGCTTCGTTTAAAATTATCGATTTTTGCGCTTTTATGAAGAAATTATCGCCATATTTTGATACAATATATCCAAATCATGGAATCTTATTTGATTTTAAAGACAATCACGCGACTTTTACTACGAATGACGAGATTTTTACTGTAGAGTCGAGTATTTTGTTATCACAGCTTATTTTAGGATTTGATCAACCGCTCAATCTTCAATTAGCTAATCATCCAAATATAAGTCAATTTTTTAATAAAGTTTTTCCAATTCCTTTTGCTTGGACAAACAATATTAATTATCAATAAAAAAGAAAGGTACAGTGAATATATATGGGAAATTTAAGCAATAACACTGTTATGGTCATTGGAATCAGTTTTATCTTTGTCATGACCACAGCAGGTTCCGGTATGGTATTTTTGTTCAAAAATACTATTTCAGATAATTTTAAAAAGATCTTTTTAGGCTTTGCGGCAGGTGTCATGATTGCTGCATCAGTATGGTCGTTAATTATTCCAGCAATTGAAGAAGCAGAAAACCAGGGATTTATAGGATGGATTCCTGCAGCAATCGGATTTATGGCCGGTGGATTATTCTTACTTATTGTTGATAATTTACTGCCTCATATGCATATCGATTCTGATAAACCTGAAGGTATTAAAACATCTTCAAAAAGAACTACTTTATTAATTACAGCGGTGACTTTACATAATATCCCCGAAGGTTTAGCAGTTGGTCTTGCTTTCGGTTTAGCATTAACTTCAGGAAGTGCAGTGGGAATAGCTTCAGCTCTAGGCTTGGCCATTGGTATTGGTCTGCAAAACTTTCCTGAAGGAGCTGCAATATCACTACCCCTTAGACAAGAAGGAATGTCATCTGGGAAATCATTTCTTTGGGGAACTTTATCTGGAGTTGTCGAACCAATCTTCGCAGTTATTGGTGTCATTTTAGCAAGCCTATTGTCAGTTATCATGCCTTGGTTTCTAGCTTTCGCCGCTGGAGCAATGATTTATGTAGTCGTTGAAGAATTAATTCCTGAAGCTCAATTAGGAGAACATAGCAATGTTGGAACGATTGCGGTCATGGTTGGATTTGTCATTATGATGATTCTTGACGTTGCCTTAGGATAAGATAATGGATAACCAAGAGTTAAAGATTTTGTTTGAAGACAATCATGTTATTGTATGTATCAAACCACCAGGAGTCTTGTCTCAAGCTGATGGTTTAGATAGGCAAGATATGTTAACAATCATTAAAGAATATTTAAGAGAGAAATACAATAAACCAGGTAATGTTTACCTTGGATTAGTCCATCGACTGGATTATAACGTCGGTGGAGTCATGGTTTTTGCAAAAACATCAAAAGCTGCTTCAAGATTATCAGAGTCGATGCGAATCCATGATTTTACGAAAGAATATTATGCTGTACTAGAAGCTGATCTTGCTATCGGAAAAACCGATGTCTTAATTGACTATATTGCAAAAGATGAAAATCAAAAGTTGGCTTATATCACCGATGAAACAAAGGGAAAATTATCAAAACTAGAGTATGAGGTCATTGATAAAAAGATACTTAACAATAAAACATTAACGCTAGTAAATGTTACCTTAATCAGTGGAAGGTTTCATCAAATTAGACTTCAGTTTTCTTCGAGAAATATGCCGCTTTATGGCGATACTAAGTATGGCCATCGAACAAGAGAAAAAGACAAAGAACTGGGACTTTATGCTTTTCAATTAAGTTTTCCTCATCCGATAACACAAGAAGTATTAACATATAGAACTACTCCTAACACGCCTTTGTTTCAACTGTTTAAATTATAAAAGCCAGAAAGTCAATATGATTTTCTGGCTTTTAATTATATTGATTAATTAAAATAACAGTGAAAATGACAACTTAACGTTCCTTAACAAAAGAACCTGATTTTCATATTTATTTTTCAATGAGGCATTGTTTTTAGTGATTATATGATATATAATATATTAAATTTTTCGGGGAGCATTGGAATTCTCCATTTTTTTACTCCTCATGAATAAAATAATGAAAAGGATAGGATGATTATGAAAAAGACTTTATGGTTTATCGTTTCACTTGTATTATTATTTGGCATCATGGGTTGTACTGATTTAACAACATCAGCTACAACTGAATCAACGACATCAACTGCATTAGATTTAGATCCTGTATTCTCAGGAGTTCAAGATGTTACAGTTGTTAAAGGAACCGAGACATTCGACGTTCTTTCCGGTATCGCTGTAATAGATGCTGAAGATGGTACTTTAACTACAGCGATTGTTGTAGAAGGCGAAGTTGATTTAACTGTTGCTGGCGAATACACAATCACACTCACTGTAAAGGACTCTGCGAACAATGAAGTAGAAGTATCGTTTGTTGTTACAGTTGAAGCTGGTCCAGATGAAATTAAAGCACTCGCTGATATTGATGCATTAGAATTAACAATGGATGGGTCTGGCAATTATGTATTGCCAACGACGGGTTCTGTTAACTCATCAACCATTATTTGGACAACTGACCGTCCTGATGTAATCACCAAAAGAGGATTCGTTATGAAGCCTGGTATCGGTGTAGATCCGATTACCGTTACATTAACAGCTAATTTTAGAAATGGGACTTTTAAAACGACTGTTCCATTTGCAGTGACTGTTGAAGGTCATGAAGAATTAAACGGTATCACTTCAAGCGTCATGTTACCATTCGAAGGTACTAGTGAAGAATATGTTGTTGCTAATCAAGAAGCAGTAAAAATTTTCTTTGCTGATAATGGTGCGTTACCTTACGTTGATGTTGAAACCTTTATTAATTTAATTAATGGAGCAATTCAATCTGATATCATTGATGTTACCCCTGTTGGAACCGACCAACTCCGAGTTGAATATTCTGTCGATTTCGAAGATTTCGATGGTTCAATCGTCACTGAAACTTATTGGGCGTTAATCGATTTTACCGCCAATACATTTACTGTCAATAACTTTAACTTCTTCGAAAACTATGTCGCAGAAACGACATCCGACTACGGCGAAGGATTAACTTATGTAGATGCTGATTATGTCGATGGACAACAAGTGACTATTCCACTTGGTTTCTATAATTTCGACTTACTCATTCATACAGAAAATGAAACAACGTATTATTTAATGCCCTTGCATTTAGCGGATTTATTATTCGCTGGCGGTCTCTATTATGATGTTTATTATAATGGCGAAAAATTATGGGGTATTGATACTTTTACAATTAGCAGTCCTGACGAACAAGGATTGTTATTACTTGAAGAAATCAGAACAAGTTCTTATAATGCATTAACTGCTCCAGCTGATGTACGTTGGGCAACCTATAACTTCTTAGCATTATCACTGGATTATTTCTATGGTTTAAGAGATCGTTACGATGTCGCATCTTCCTACGAAATCATTTCAGAACATGCGAAAGATTTAATTACTGGTTCTGATCAATTTATGTATCAAAAGGTTTTCAATATTGCCTATGATCTTGATGATTTACATACTTCTCATGTATTTACTGGCTATTATGAAACTCCATTTGATATTACCCTTTATTTAAACGATTTAGGTGCAAGAACGTTAGATTTCTATAACGGACTATGGGCTGTTCAAGACCTGTTAGACTCTAAATATGGCAGCTATGAAGATTTACCTGCAAGTGCGTTACTTGATTCTGAAAAAACCGCTGTTATCTATTTAACTGGATTTACAATCGATACGCCAGATGAATTCAAAGCCATCATGGATGCCTTACCTACTACTGTTGAAAACGTCGTTATCGACCTTTCTTATAATACAGGCGGTAATTTAGGTGCAGTACTCCGTATCTTTGGATATATGACTGAAAATACAATAATGTACCATTCTCAAAACCCAGCTGATGGGGCTGCTGTAACTTATTATATCGAAAGTGATTATGTTGCTTATGATTATAATTGGTACATTGTAACATCAAGTGTTACGTTTAGTGCAGCTAACCTCATGGCTTCAATTGCAAAAGAGCAAGGTATTGCAACAGTTATCGGCAAAAACTCAAGTGGTGGCGCATCTTCAATTGGTGCTATTTATTCCCCAGATGGTTCTTGTTTACTCATCAGTACGAATAATGTATTAAGTACTAGAGTTGGTAATGAAGTTGATGGATACGAATATATTAGTATCGAAGATGGAATTGCGGTTGAATACGTTTTATCTAACGTAACGAGTGATTCTCAAATCGTTTCAGCTATCGCTAATATTCAGACAGAAGAATAATCAAAAGAAACTAAATAATTGTAAAGCCGATCTAGAAATTAATGGTCGGCTTTACAATCGTTTTTTAACAGAACAACTCAATAATTAAAGTTTAGTAAACATCTCTTTATTATTGACTGACTTATCCGATTGATTTGTGTGATGTTTTCATGAATATTTCGATTTCTGGCCCTTCTTTTCTTGTAAAGCATTGAATTTCTACCTTATCTATGGTATAAAATTAACTAAAGTATAAGTCTCGATTAGGAGTTTTAATGAAGAAAAAGTTCTATGATTTTTCAATCGCAACAGCAATCATTGTTATCTTAGCTTATAGTATGGTCTTTATTTTATCGATATATACCATTCTCGATTCCGAATCAATTCCCATTGGTGGAATTGTATTTACATCGTTACTTGCAATCAGTTTTGTTGGAATACTAGTATATTATGGAATGATACCAATTGTTCTTACCGATTTCAATATTTCTCATGGTAAGAAAAACATTGATAAACAAAACGCTATTTGGGGAATTCGAAGAAATTATCGATATCGATACGACGAACTCGTTATTAGAGATAAAATGATTAATTACCGAAAATTGCCTAGAAAAGAAATCAAAAAATGTGAAATTGTTGTTCAACACTTTCCAAAGTATGAGATTTTTCTTGAAAATTACCTTGGTCCAAGCGATGGATCAATTGGAGAGTAAAATGGCTAAAAAAAAGAAGTTAGATGATCAAGTATTAAATGAGTTTTTTGACGAAGTTGAAACGCAAAAAAAATCTAAAATCAACTCTGACAAAGATAGTAATGAAATCAAAAATTCTCCAGGGGTACCAAAGCCTTACCAATGCCCAAGTTGTCACAAATCGCTAAGTAGTCGAAAAGAACCTTGTAAATACTGCGGTTATAAAGGCTATATTCCCATGGGGGATGATGAAATTAAACGTACGAGGGTTGTTATATTCATTATTTTGTTCGTCATAGCTGTCGCAGTATATGTATTAACTCGTCAATAAAGAATGTAATGTAAAGCATCTATAATAACCATGCAATCGATAATTTTAAATTATGAAAACATTTTCATTGCTTTCATCATTTATTTTCTTGTATGGTGTTGCAAATTGTGTCTTTTGATAATACAATAGAATAAGTCTAAAAAATGGCGAGAAAATCACAAATTTTTTAAATTCGCCTTGAATTATTTAATATGAAATAGTATAATGTTAAAAAAGTTTTTTTTAGTCTTTATATATTGCAAAATTTAATTACAGGAATGGTGGAAATAAAATATGTCTTATGTAAAAAATAGAATTAGTAAAATATTACTATTACTTATCATGGCAGTCTTCATTGGTGTTTTAACAGGTTGTACTGGTGGTACAGATGTTAATTATGATGATTTGTATACAGTTATATATGATGGTAATGGTGGATATCTTGGTAACAAAACAAGCACAGTTAGAAAACTTCAAGTTGCTGAAGGAAGTAAAATTCCTAAGTACTTTCAAGAATATACACAAGATTCATATGTGGTATCAAGTCTTGGTTTAGCAACACGTCAAGGTTACAATTTAAAAGGTTGGTATCTTGAATCAAACGCACAATACGCTCCAAACCCGCTTGGGACTTATGTTTTTCTTGATTTAGAGGCCGGCAACGGAACTTACAAGATTGACGATGAAGGTTTGTATGTGTATGGATACGTTGTTGATACAGAAGGAACTTTAGTCTTCATTAATGTTGAAGAATTATCAGAAGATGATGATCCAAATACAGCAGAATATATTTATTTTAATGGTAGTAATGGTTATGGCTTTTATGTCTATGATTCTGAAGATGCTGCACACGTTGATATTTACGAAGTTGACGGGGGTTATGCTCCATCTGAATTATCAGCTTTTGGATCTTCTTACTTAGTACTTAGTGAATTAAGTACAGAATGGCAAACTTTGTTTGTTGATGTTCCTAAGTATAAACAAGCTTTCTATGAATACACGGAAGCTGATGAAGGTTTAACACGTTATAATTTCGAAAGTGGCTATGTATATTTTGAGTCTATGTTTGTCGAAGATGAAATGGGTGAATATGTAATCGTAGATGGTATTTATGTTACATTTGATTCTGAAAATCCAGCTCATGATGAATTAACTCGATATAATATTGATGATCGTTATGTATTTACTCCTTCTGTAACTTATGCTTCACCATCAGATTTACCAAGGTTTAATGCAAGTATTACTTATTGGGATTTTGAAAGCAATAGAGTTACCGAAGATATTACATTAATTGCTCACTGGGAAAGAAAATTGACTGTTAACTACATTCAAAAATCTGGCCAAGTCACAGTTATTACTAAAAAATTAACTGAAGACAATACATCATCAGTTGATTTAGTGGCAGGAGAAGTAATCGGTAAATTAGAAACAATACCATTGTTTTCTGGATATACATTTGTTGCTTGGAGTAAATCTGAAACCGAATTTGACCCATGGGATTTTGAAACAGATGTTTTCCCAACAGATGCAACTGAACTTAATTTATATGCGTACATGATTGAAGGCGTCTATACTCGTATCACAAGCGCTTCTGGTCTTGCAAAAGTAGCTTTAAATCCAAGTGGCAATTATGTATTAGTGACGGATATTGATTTTGAAGGACAAGTATTTAGTAATTCATCTCCGTTAGGCTTTACGTTAAAAACCGCTGTAAATACAACAATCGTTCCATTTACTGGTATTTTTGACGCGATGGGATATAAACTATCTAATTTCACGCTTGCGGTTCAAAACACTCAAAAAAATGTATTAGCGGATGCAGGTATAGTTGTTGTTTCAGCATTATTCCCATATGTGCAAAATGCTACTATTTCTAATGTGATTTTAGAAAATGTATCTGCAGTCTTAACTACCTCAGCTGGGGCAACTAGTACAGTTTGTGATCTTGGTGCAGCCGCATTAATCGGAACAGCTTTAGACGGAAACACCGTTGTCACAAATGTGGATGTAGATATCACTGTTACTGCTACAACGGCAGATGTAATAGGATACCCTGTTTACGTCGGTGATGTAGTAGCAAGAGGCGAAGAATTTGTAACAATCACTGAATCAACTGCAACTTTAGATTACTCAGCAATTACCGGTATCACCTCTGATACGCTATATGTATCAGAATTAAATTAGGCTTAACGATAAAAAATCTTAAGTATATAGAAAAAATTGGAGGAAAAAAATGAAAAAGCTCACTTTGTTTCTAGTAACAATGGTTTTGGCAGTTGCGTTGGTCGCTTGTACAGAAAAAACAACAACCACGACTGCTACAACTACTACGACTACCACAGCAACCACGACTACTACAAGAACTCCTATCACGGAGACCAGAGTTATTAATGATGAATATACATTATTGCTCCAGTCTTCAACGATGGATGGTATCTTCAGCCCATTCTTCTATTCATCCGCCTATGATGGCGATGTTGTAGGATTAACAAATGTTGGTCTTTTAACGACAAATGAGACTGGTGCTGTCGTCGCAAGCGACTACTATCCAACTGTAGCAGATAGCTATTCTATCTTCTACACAGACAATCTTACGACTTATGCTCCAAAAGCTGAGTACGAAGAAGGTGACTATGTAGTTTACGAAATCGTTATCAAAAATGGCGCTTTATTCAGTGATGGTACTGAAATTGATGCTGATGACGTATTATTCAACTACTATGTTTACTTAGACCCAGCTTACTCTGGTTCTTCAACGCTCTATACTTTACCAATTCTTGGTTTAGGCGACTTTAGAACCCAAGTTCCAAACTCTGCTCAATATGCTCCAATCGCTGATGCGATTTTAGCTGCTGACGAAAGAGTCGATGGTTACACAACTACAACTGCTTATACAGAAGCTCAACATGATGCTTACTGGGCAGCTATGGATGCAGCTGGTGCTGGATTTGCTGGCGAAATTGTTAACTATGCAAACTCCAAATTAACACAAGCTTATGTTACAAATTACATTAGTGATACTCTTACTGTAGAACAAGTTAAAGCCAATGCAGGATTACTAGTTGGTTGGGGAATGTTCTATTGGGGTTATGCAGCAGATTTAGACTATGCAGCTGGTACAGTAACTGGAGCTTCTGGCGCTGTATACCAAATCGCTGACTTGACAAACGCTGTATATTTCCAAGAAATTCTAGATGCTAATACAACAGCTGGTAAGATTGACTTTGCTGGTGGATACCAAGGCTTAAGCGATTACGAAAGTGCTGGTTCAGACTTCGTAGCTAATGCTAAAGAATTATTCACTGCTTCCTATGCAAGTCTTGGATCTGTTCCAAGTGTAGCTGGTTTAGTAAAAGGAACAAAAACTGTTGATGCAGTTGAACATGAAACAGTTAAAATCGTTTTAACAGAACAAAATCCAAAAGCTATTCTTTCTTTAGGTGTTACAGTAGCTCCTCAACATTATTACACCGCTGGTTATACATTCCCAGCTGGTGCCATTGTAAACTATGGTGTTCATTTTGACACAGACCTTTACATGGCTCATCTTGAAACTTTCAACGGTTCACCAATGGGTGCTGGTCCTTATAATTTCGTCAGCGTAGACGAAGGTGATGGAACAGTTTATTTCGAAAGAAATGAAAACTTTGAAACTATGGGCGGCGTAAACGTTTATAATGCTAACATTAAAAACGTAGCTTTAAAGATTATCTCTTCAGGTGCTGAATATAGTGCTTTAGAGGCTGGCGACGTACATTATGCAACTGTAAGTGCTACTGCAGACGTAATGGAAGATATCGCTTTAACTGACAATTTAGTTGCTGTTTTAGTTGACAACTTAGGTTATGGTTACATTTGCGTGAACCCACAAGTTTACGATAACATTAACGAACGTATCGCTTTGACAACTGTATTCGATATGGCTAGAGTTCTTGACTACTATCCAAACGGATTAGCTGACATCATCTATCGTTCACAATCTCAAGTTTCTTGGGCTTACCCAGAAGGCGCAACTGCAATTTATCCTTACGATGAAACTTTAGCATCAGCTATTTCTTACTTTACAGCTGCTGGTATGACTTTCACCGCTGGTGTAGTATCTGATTTTGGTGGATTAAAAGGTTCAACTACAAATCCAATCGTATTCACTCTTCCTTCAGACGCTTCAGCGCATCCAGCTGGCGGTATCTTCATTAAAGCACAAACATTGTTAGCTTCTATCGGTATCACTGCAAATATCGTAAGTGATCCAAGCTTAATCGCTAACATCAAAAAGGGTCCAGTAGGCGTTTATGCATTAGCATGGCAATCTTCACAAGACCCAGACATGTATCAAGTTTACCATTACCTCTCTCAAGCAGAATCAGTAATTTCTAATGGTATCGTTTGGTTATATGAAAACGGTGATAATGATGCTTTAGGTACAATCGATGTTGAAAAATTAGATGGTACAACTGTTGAAATGAACCAAAAAGAAGCTTTAGCTTACCTTGCTGAACTTATTGAAGAAGGAACTAAATACATGCTTCCAGAAGAAAGATCTCCAATCTATGCAAAAGCATTAGAAGTATTGGCTCAATTAAATATCGAAGTTCCTACTTACCAAAGAAAGAACCTCTTCGTTTATGACGGCTCAATCGTTGCTCAAACTTCACTTTCAACTTCAGTTACTCCTTATTGGGGACCAATGGCTGAAATTTGGAAAGTAAGCTTTGCATCAGGTGTTGAAGGTAATGAAACTACTACCGTTGTCGTAGGTTACGAAGACTAATTACTAAAATACTTAGTCTAACTCATCCAATCGATTAACAAAATTCTAACAAGGAGTATAAGGCTCAGTCGTTGAGATTGGGCCTTATTATTGTCAAAATGATAAAATACATTGTAAAAAGATTAGCACTATCGGTGTTAATATTGTTCGGAGTTTCTATTATTATCTATGGCTTAGTCCGAATTAAGCCAGGTCTAGACTTCGTACAAGCTAAGTACTATGCACAAATGCAATTAGACAATACTGGTCAAGTTGCATTAATGGTCGAAAAACAACGCGAAATCTATGGTTTAACCTCGCCAATTTTGGAAGGTTATTTAGTATGGGCGGGTAATATTCTTCAAGGCGAATGGGGTGATTCATTCATCTTTTCAGTCATGACTGGTGAAGTTGAATTACTGGTTGACGCCGAAGGAAACCCTGTCCTCGATTCTGAGGGTAACCAATTAACTAAACCAATTTCAAGTTCAAACGTTTTAGATATTATTGCAAGTAAAAGTACGATTTCTTTCGTTATTGCATTAATTGCAACAATATTGCAATTCGGAATTGCAATTCCTTTAGGTATTACTTCAGCGACGAAACAATATGGCGTCGTTGACTATAGCGTAACCGTTCTGGCAATGATGGGTATCTCTCTGCCTTCATTTTTCTTCGGAGCCTTACTATTGAGAGTATTCTCAATTCAACTTGGATGGTTCCCATATGCCGGATTAACAGATCCAAACTCCAATTTGCCTGTTCTCTTAGATAATATACATCATCTCGTCTTACCAATTACCGTTTTGGTTATTTTATCCATTGGTGGTTTGATGAGATATACTCGTACTAATATGCTCGAAGTATTGAACGCTGATTATATCAGAACCGCTAGAGCAAAAGGTTTGAGCGAACATAAAGTTATTTATAAACATGCTTTTAGAAACACTTTAATTCCACTTGTTACAATTCTTGCTGGTATTTTACCGGGATTGTTCGGTGGTGCAATGATTACAGAAACCATCTTTAGTATTGATGGTATTGGTAAAGCAGCATACAAAGCGGTTACAATGGGCGACATACCATTCGTAATGGCTTATAATCTCTTCTTGTCGGTTTTAACAGTTATCGGTACATTACTCTCTGACTTAATGTATGCAGTTGTTGACCCACGAGTTAAGTTAACAGGTGGTAGTAAATGAGTACTTTAGTAAATGAAGCAAAAGATTTAAAAAATTTACCAAATAATCAAGACGCTAATACACCTCAAAGCGAACCAGAGATGTCGTTATCTGATTCCGCAAAAGTTATTAGTCCTGGACAAATGGTCTTGCGTCGTTTTTTCCGCAGCAAACTATCATTGGTTGGATTGATTACATTATTTGCAATGTTTGCATTTTCTTTTATTGGACCATTAGTTTCACCTTGGGGTGAAGTTCAAATTACTGGCGACTATAAATGGGTTACTTCAATTCTTCCTCATCAAATTGTTGTTGAAGAATTAAATGAAGAAACTGGATTAATGGAAGAAGTAACTTATGTTTTCTACGAAGTGAGCGAACCGTATAAAGTTTATGCTAAAACTCCTCCTTCATGGGAACATTTACTTGGAACTGACCAGTACGGATATGACGTATTAACACGTTTAATGTATGGCGGAAGAGTTTCACTTTTACTCGGATTTTTAGTAATTTTCGCTGAAGTTATCATTGGTATGTTCTTTGGATCATTATCTGGCTATTTCGGTGGCTGGGTTGACCAGGTAATCATGCGTGTCGTTGACATTTTCAACTGCTTGCCAGGGTTACCGATTTTGATGTTAGCAGCCGCATTGATTGATGGCTGGGGGGTCCCTGCTAGGCAGAGAATCTACTATTTACTGGGAATTTTAACGTTCTTTGGTTGGTCAGGAATTGCTCGTCTTGTTCGTGGACAAGTATTAGGAATTCGTGAACTTGAATATATGGTAGCCGCTGAAGCAACGGGTCTTAGTACAAAACGTAAAATATTCAAACATATTATTCCAAACGTTATGCCTCAAATTATCGTTCAAGCAACACTTGGACTAGGTGGCGTTATTCTCTCTGAATCAACTCTTTCATATCTGGGTATTGGTGTTCCATTCCCATATGCTGCTTGGGGTACAATGATTAGTTCGACAAGTGGTGCAGAAGGTAGAGATATATTACAAAACTACCCTAATATTTGGGTTCCAGCAGGTGTTTGTATCGTTATGGCCGTTTTAGCATTTAACTTTATTGGTGATGGCTTGCGCGATGCTTTTGACCCGAAGATGAGGAGATAGGTGCAATTATGAAATTATTTGATAATTTACAAAAGAAAATTGATAAGAAAAAATCAATTCAAAAACATTATATAAGCAAAGAACAAATCAAACAGACCGCTAAAGAAAACTCTCGCATTATTAAAGAACTTGAAAAACAGAACAATCGTAAGAATGTTCCTGAAGAAGAGTATTTAACTAAAATGAGAGATTCAAATAATGTTGTTGAATTTGATGATCTTCATGCATATTTCTTTACAGATGCCGGCATTGTCAAAGCTGTTGACGGCGTTTCTTTCGACATCCCTAAAAAAAGTATTGTCGGTGTTGTTGGTGAATCTGGTTGCGGAAAAAGCGTAACGAGTCTTGCTTTAATGAAATTAATGCAAAAACCACAAGGACAAATTTTTAGTGGTGAAATTCGATATAATGCTAAAGATGGAAAAGCTTATAATATTTCTAAAGTTCCAAGAGAAGACATGAATAAAATTCGCGGAAAAGAAATGAGCATGATTTTCCAAGAGCCGATGACAAGTTTAAATCCAGTTTTTAGAATTGGAGATCAACTTGATGAGATTCTATTCTTGCATTTTCCTGGGATTACTCCAGAAGAAGCTAAAGAAAAATCAATTACAATGTTAAAAACGGTTGGTATGGCAATGCCAGAGAGCGTTTACTCGCGTTATCCTCATGAATTGTCCGGTGGTATGCGTCAAAGAGTCATGATTGCTATGGCTTTATCTTGCGACCCGAATTTAATTATCGCCGATGAACCTACTACAGCACTTGACGTTACCATTCAAGCTCAAATTCTTGATCTTCTTCGTAGTATAAAAAATGATATCAACGGTAGTATTATGTTAATTACGCATGACCTTGGCGTTATTGCTGAAATGGCTGACTATGTTGTTGTTATGTATGCGGGAAGAATTATTGAAAAAGGAACAGCGAGAGAAATTTATAAAAATCCTCAACATCCTTATACCGTTGGTCTTCAAAAAAGTATTCCTGCATTAAATCTTAATGATGAAAAACTTTATACAATTCCTGGTACCGTTCCTAATCCAATCAATATGCCTAATTATTGTTACTTCAGAGATCGTTGTAACAAACGTTTTGGTAAATGTGATGGGGAGTATCCAGCAACAATTCAAATTTCGCCAACTCATTCAGTTGCTTGTTATTTAGCTGAAGAAATAGCTGCTGAATTAGCGAAATCGAAAGATGGTGAAAAAAATGCCAAAAAATAAATTAAATCAAGTGACTAACACCGTCGATCAAGATAATTTAGCACCGGTTGAAAAAGATGATATTCTGATTGTAAAAAACGTTAAAAAGTATTTTCCATTAGGATCAAACTGGTTTAAAAAAACAACGAGCTTTGTAAAGGCTGTTGATGATGTTAGTTTTACAATTAAAAGAGGTAATACCTTAGGTGTCGTAGGTGAATCTGGTTGTGGTAAAACAACACTCGGAAGAACCATATTAAGACTTCATAGTATAACTGATGGATCAATCGAATATGATGGCAATGATATTCGTACCATTTCCAAACGTGAAATGACGAAATTACGTCCTAAAATTCAAATTATTTTCCAAGATCCTTATTCAAGTTTGAGCCCTAGAATGACGATTGGTGAAATTATTGGCGAAGCAGTCCGCGAACATAAACTTGTTCCTCTGACTGAACATCGCGATTATATCCTTGATGTCATGAAATCGTGTGGATTACCACCGTATTATTACAGTCGCTATCCTCATGAATTTTCTGGTGGACAAAGACAAAGAATTTGTATCGCAAGAGCACTCGCTTTGAAACCGGACTTAATCGTCTGTGACGAACCTGTCAGTGCACTTGACGTTTCAATTCAAGCTCAAATTATTAACTTGCTCGTTGATTTACAAAAAAAGTTTGGACTCACTTATATCTTCATTTCTCATGACCTTTCTGTTGTAGAATATATTTCGACTGAAATTATGGTTATGTATTTAGGAAGTGTTGTTGAACAAGGAACGAAAGAACAAATCTTTAGAAAAACAATGCATCCTTACTCTAAAGCTTTGTTATCGGCAGTTCCAGTGCCAGATCCAGATGTTAAAAAGAATCGCATTATCTTAACAGGTGACATTCCATCGCCAGCGAACCCACCAAAGGGATGTAAATTCCACACGCGTTGTTCAGAATGCATGGAAATATGTAAATCTGTTGTACCTAAATTAAAAGAATATGAAAAAGGACATTTCGTGGCTTGCCACTTATATCCTCAGGATTAGTGATTTTTCGTGACTAAAGAAAAACGAAAAAAAGACGAATTTGTCGATGACGGTACAACAATAGCGAACATGAACGTTGAAGGATTTCGCTGGTATCAAAGTAAAAAGACACAACAATTAAGAAAAAACTTAGTTGAAGTTGATCTTTCTCCAAAAGAGAGAAGAGCCATCGTTAAAGGGGCATTTCTCGCTTTCTTACCGGTATTTCTAGTCATCGTCGGCAGTTTTATCGCTGTCTATTTATTGTTCCTATATTTTGCATCTACTCGTTAATATCAATGTAGAACCCTTTATATCTTAATTAACAAAATCAAAGCTAAAGCCATTCTTGGTTTTAGCTTTTTTACTATTTGTTGGGTCATTATGATGGCTCTGTTATGATATAATAGTAATAGTGAGGTTTGAATATGAACATAATTACAAATAATATAACAAATACCATTAAAGAAATAACCATTATTTCTGAAAAAAACCAAAAAATTAGTCTCATAAATATTGGTGCATCATTAACAGAATGGGTCACCAGTTCATGGAAAAATATCGTTGCTGGATATCAAGACTATCATGATTATTTAAAGCCTGGAATGTATCTTGGAACGAATGTTGGAATGAATGCAGGAAGAATAGAGAACTCAGTCATTGAAATAGATGGAAAAAAAATTATACTTAACTCTAAACACCCTCATTTTTTGCATGGTGGCGATAATTCTTTGGCATTTAAAACCTTTGACGTTTCTATTGAAAAAAATTCAACCAATCAGGTCATTATCTGTTTTTCTCATGACTATAGTGATGAGAATCTACCGGGTATATTTAGGGTGGAAATTAGATACTATATTATTGAAGGATCAATTAGAATCGTTTATGACGTGTCGTCTTCTCATAATTCATTATGCAATCTAACGAATCATACCTATTTTAACTTGGATGGTGATTTTACTCATGACTTGTCAAATCATGAGTTGAAAATAAAAGCGAGTCATGTCGTTTTAGTGAATCAAGATATTATTGGCAAAGAAATAATCGATGTAACGAATTCAGAATTCGATTTTAGAATGATGAAACCTATTATGCCAACCATTGAAACTATCAAACTAAGAGGAGAAAAAGCACTCGGACTTGACCATTATTTTCCATTTGATAAAGTATCTACAGAGGCACAAATCACTTTAAAATCTAAGACATCGAACAAAGAGTTAAATGTCTTTACAACCTATCCAGGCGTCACAATTTATACGACAAATTATCCGGAAAAGAAGATGCTTAAACACGGCTACACGCCGCTTCAACATTCCGCAATCTGTTTAGAAGTTCAATTTCAATCGAATGCAATAAATGATAAACGGTTTGAAGCTGGTTTGGTCTCACCGAATAGGCCGTATCATCATGAAATCTATTTTCAACTAGGAGGACCAACGTTATGAATATCCTCGTATTAGGTGGCGCAGGTTATATTGGGAGTCATTTTGCAAAGCAAGCGATTAAAGAGGGCCATCACGCCATTGTCATTGATAATTTACAAACGGGTCATTTGAAAGCTGTTGATAAAAATGCTGTTTTTTACAAGGGCGATATCCGTGATTCCGCATTTTTAGATTATGTTTTTAACTCTGAAAAAATTGATGCTTGCGTTCATTTTGCGGCAAATTCACTGGTCGGAGTTTCAATGAAAGAGCCGCTTCAATATTTTGATAATAATGTATACGGAACGATTGAACTCTTAAAAGCAATGAATCGTCATCAAGTTAAATATATTGTATTTTCATCATCCGCTGCCGTCTATGGTTCACATAAAGAAATGCCCATCACAGAAGAATTTTTAACCCTACCAACGAATCCTTATGGCGAATCGAAATTAATGATGGAAAAAATGATGAAATGGGCTGATCTAGCTTATGGCATGCGTTTTGTTAGTCTGCGTTATTTTAATGTTGCGGGAGCTAGCGATGATCATTCCATTGGGGAAGTTCATATTCCTGAAACGCATCTCATTCCATTGGTTTTACGAGTTCCATTAGGAAAATCTGAGACTATTACTGTATTTGGTTCAAATTACAATACGCCTGACGGAACATGTATTCGCGACTATATTCATATGTATGACTTAATTCAAGCTCATTTACTTGCATTGAAGTATCTATCAAATAATAACCCTTCTGATATCTTTAATCTAGGAAGTAACTCCGGTTACTCTAACTTAGAAGTGATTCAAATGGCGAGAGAAATCACAAACCACCCTATTCCTTTAGTGATGGGCGATAGAAGACCAGGAGATCCTGATCAATTAATTGCTTCTAATACGAAAGCGTTTAATATTTTAGGATGGATTCCCACCAAGGGATTAAAAGACATTATAACTGATGCTTGGGCATTTCATCAATCTCATCCAGAGGGCTATTAATATGACGATTAATACAATGTTGAATTTATTAGTTGAATACGCTGAAAATCAGAAATTGTTCAATACTGAAGATAAAGAATATGCAATCAATCAGTTATTATATTTGTTTAAGCTTGATCAATATACGCAAGAAGTTATTCTAGATAAAGTTGATTTTTATACGTTACTTGATTTATTGATTGATTATGCCTTCAACCAAGGGTTGATAGATTTAAATATTGAATCTTCTCGGGATAATTTTGAAGCAAAGATGATGGATGCTTTTTTACCAAGACCGAGTGAACTTAATAAAACTTTCAATCAATTATACAAAAAAGCCCCAAAGTATGCGACCGATTATTTCTATCAATTATCCATCGCGACAAATTACATTAAAACAATGAGGGTTAAAAAGAATATTACATATAAATACGCGGGTAAATACGCTGATTTAGATATCACTATTAATCTTTCTAAACCAGAAAAAGACCCCAAAACAATCGCATTAATGAAGAATGTAAAAAGTGAAAATTATCCTCAGTGTGCATTATGCATGGAAAATGTTGGTTTTTATGGAACGATTGATAAAGCGCCTAGAAGCAATCACCGCGTGATAGAGATTACTTTAAACCATGAGAAAAATGCCTGGGGATTTCAGTACTCTCCATATTCTTATTACAATGAACATGCCATTATCTTAAAGAAAAAACATGAGCCAATGCGTGTAGATGCTACGACGTTTGAAGAATTAATTGATTTTATCAATAAATTCCCTCATTACATGATTGGATCTAATGCGGGTCTTCCGATTGTGGGAGGTTCAATCTTGTCTCATTATCATTTTCAAGGTGGAAGATATGATTTCCCTATCGAAAAGGCAAGAGTTTTAAAACGATTTAAGAAACGTCGTGTTGAAATTGAAATTTTGGATTGGCCGTTATCGGTTGTTCGAGTTTCTGGAAATAGTGAATACGATGTGCTAGATAATGTAAATTTAATATTTGAAGCATGGAAAAAGTATACCAATGAATCTTTGCATATTTTTTCAGAAACAACAGATAAACATAACACGATTACACCAATTGTAAAATTAAAAGAAGGCAACTATCAATTTTATGTTGTATTAAGAAATAATATTACAACACCTGATCGACCCTATGGATTATTTCACCCTCGAGACGAGTATTTTCATATAAAAAAGGAAAATATTGGACTCATCGAAGTCATGGGTTTAGCGGTTTTACCCGGCAGGTTAAAAACAGAGTTAGATTTGATTAAGCAATGTCTTATCAATCATGAAGATCCCAAAAATTACGAAGAACTTCAAAAACACCTACCATGGATTAATGATTTAAAACTAAAAGATTATCCTAATGACACGTTAGATGATTCGCTAAAAAATGAAGTGGGTTTGATTTTTGAAAAAGTTTTAGAAGATTGTGGTGTCTTTAAATCGGATAATCTTAATGAATTAGCATCATTTGTTGAAAAGGCAATCAAGTAAAACAGATTGAATGGCGATTGTATCGCCATTCTTCTTATTTTATTCATTAGGGAATTGTATTTTTCAATTACAAATAAATAAATTAAAAAAAGAATAAACTCATCTCTTGCGTATTATGTTATTAGATAGCTAAATAGCATTATAAAAGGAGGTGAAATAGATGTATAAAGCGATTAAAACAAAGTTATATCTTAAATCTAACGAAT
>PGXM01000025.1 GCA_002839155.1 Tenericutes bacterium HGW-Tenericutes-1 | reverse complement strand
TTTGCATTCGACTGCTGTTGTTCCGCTTCCTGCCATCTGGTCAAGTACGAGGTCGCCGGGCGCAGTGTAGCGGAGGATGAGGTTTCTTGGGATGTAGGGTGACCAGTTGCCGCGGTAGTTTCCTTTATGGGTTGCCCAGTCGCCGCGGTCTGGGAATGACCAGACGGTTGTGGTCTGGGGAGCGAATGATGAGGGGGCGAAACGAGAAAAAGATAGTTTCTTGTCAATTTCTATTAAAGTATCACCTATTTTTACAGTTGGATTAATTTTCACGTACTCCCTATACTGATTATAAGTGATTTCTTTCAAGCTAAACTAATGATGTTAAAATAAATATATATACATAGTTACAATTTAGTTACAGCTTAATTACAGTTTTGTTTCAATTTGTTAGAAAAATGTAGATTATAAAGAAACATTGTTTGGCATAATATATTAATATAAAACGATTCAATTAAATAATATTGAAACAGAGATGATTCCAATGCCTGAAATTACACTAATTAAATCACCATGGGAAGATATATTTTTAGACCTGGTTGAACAAACCGAAGAAAAGTTACTAATTTCAAGTCCATTTATCAAATCAAAACCTGTTGAAAAAATGATTTCTGCGAAAGGTGTTGATGTTTCCATCGAATACATCACATCCTTTAAATTAATGAATTTCTATCGTAAATCATCGGATTTTGAAGCTCTGAATACAATTTTGAAAAACAATGGAATTATTAGAAACTATCAGCCACTTCATGCAAAAGTGTATATTTTTGACAAAAAGCAAGCAATTATCACGTCGGGTAATTTAACTAATGGTGGAATGAATACAAATTATGAATATGGCGTTTTAATCAAAGACGAGAAAAGCGTTGCAAGTGTTATGCACGATTTTTATCATATATTCAATAGCAATATAACCGGCAAGATTTCTTTTGAAATTATAGAAAATGCACAAAAAATAATTCAGGATACACCTCGAGAAAAAGAAGTAACATTCAAACCGTTGGAGGTTGAAGGAGATGAAAACGATATTTTTGATGTGGGGACAGCTCCAATAATAGAAAATCTGACGGGTTGGAAACTTGAAGTTTTTAATTGTCTGGAATCTATTGAACACCGATTTTCGTCAGCCGTTTATATTCCACAAAAAATTAATCATTTTTCACCACATCATCTCGAAGGATAACGTTTTTCAATAAATACCTCTACAG
>PGXM01000004.1 GCA_002839155.1 Tenericutes bacterium HGW-Tenericutes-1 | reverse complement strand
TAACCATATTTAGTAATTGCGGTCTTTACAACTGAACGAATAACAGCGTTTAATCCTGAACAGTCGCCTCCACCGGTTAGAATAGCAATTTTTTTAATTTCTTTTCCCATGTTTATCTTCCTTTATTTTTGACATTTAATAAAATTTTCATACTATAGTTTAACATCACTTAAGTGATGAGTCAAATAGATTTAATCTCTATTTACTCTGACTTCATTCGAAGTTGTCCACAAGCAGCGTCAATATCTCCGCCTTGTTCTTTTCTGAGAATCGCATTGATTCCACGCTTGATAAGACGGTCATAAAACATCATTGCCCGTTTCATATCTGTCCGTTCGTATCCAAACTCTTTGACGTAATTGTAAGGGATTAAATTAACGTATGCATTTAATCCGCGAATCAAGTCAGAAAGTTGATCTGCGAGTTCAATTGAATCGTTCACTCCACTGAGTAAAATATATTCAAAAGTGATTCTTCGAGAGGTTTTTTCAAAATAAACTTTACAAGCTTCAATGATATCTTCAAGGGGATATTTTTTGTTAATCTTCATTATTTTCGTTCTTAATTCATCGTTGGGCGCATGTAAACTTATCGCTAAATTGCTTCGAATCGGTTCGTCTGCGTAATCATAAATTTTCGGAACAATTCCACACGTTGAGACCGTCATATGTCGTTGACCAATTTGAAGACCTTTTGGGTCGTTGACAATTTTGATGAATTTTATAACGTTATCGTAATTATCAAACGGTTCACCCGTTCCCATTACAACGATATGAGTTATTTTTTGACCCGATAATTTTTCTGAAGAGATGACTTGCATAACAAGCTCCCCGACAGATAAATTCCGGTTTTTATATTTTAATCCTGAAGCACAAAATGAGCAACCCATATTACATCCGACTTGACTCGTCACACATAAACTAACGCCGTAATCTTGAAGCATCAAGACCGATTCAATCGAAAATCCATCTGATAATTCAAAAAGGAATTTTTGCGTTCCATCTTGTGATTGCTGTTTTGTCTTAAGTGTTAGATCTAGTAGACTAAAGTTTTCACTCATGTATGCTTTAAGTTCTTTACCAATGTTTGTCATTTGGTTAAAGTCAAAAACAGACTTAGCATAAACCCACTCAAATATTTGAGTAGCGTTAAATTTTTTAAATCCACTCGCAACTAAGTGCGCTGCTAAATCATCAATCGTTAAATCATAAAAATTAATCAAAATTATCACCCACTAAATTATACATGAATCATTCGAAATTCCAAACAAAATCGTAAATAAAAACGGTTTCTATGCCTCTCTTTTACGTTTTGAGACAATCAGCACTGAAAGTCCAAAGAAAACGAGGGTCGTTGTGACTAAAATCATAATTGAAGAAAACTGAGAAGTCACCGTATCTCCAAAGTAAAACTGGATTCCTAACATCTCTGAGACTTCTCTTGGTAGGTATTCCATAGCAACAACTTCGTTGACCATGACTTGACGTAATAACGATGCCATGTGCGAAGGTGGAAAGACTTTAATAAAACCTTGTATAGCGGTTGGTAAAGCCCCAATAGGAACATAGATTCCCATTAAGAACCCAATAATTGTCCCAACGATGGTTGAAATGATGCTAAATGAGTTCATTGTTTTTAGCATCGATACAAAGAAAAACAAAAAGGCACTGCTGGTGATGGTAGATAAAATAATGAGTCCAAGAATTTGAAGCAATGCAATGAAACCAACAATCTCGCCACCATATGCAACAATATAAACTTCCGCTAAAACAAATGTAAAACTACTCATTAAGATACCGATAACATTAGAACTGATGGCATAAGATATGACAATTTTCCAGCGATCAATAGGTGCTGTTTCAAAATCGCGGTTAATCTTTTTGGTTAAATCATCAACCATTTGACCAAGAGCCCCTAAAGTCGTTGTTACAGTGGCTGTCGCGATTACGCCAGCCATAATCCATGAATCGGTTAAGAACCGAGCTGCTTCGCCAGCGAAATCCCCTGATCCTTGAACCATTTTTCCTAAAAAGAGCACATAAAGTCCGATGATAATGATGACGCTTAGCATTGAAAAGAAGACACTGGCTTTATCACGGAAATACAATTTAATATTTCTTCTCACTAAACTGAGTATCATTCTCGCATCTCCTTGCCGGTAATACCAATAAAGGCATCATCCATAGTTCCATTCAGTACTTGAAATGCGGAAATCGCGCCATCAAGCAGTTTAAGTATTGGTAAAGCTTCAATTGTTGAGTTGAGTGGAATCACTAATAAATCACTTATTTCCGAATAATCCAATTTTTCTTTTTTAAGCAAATTGATAACTTCGTGTTTGTTTATTGGCTTGACTTGAAGTGAGTCTGTTGAATATTTATCCTTTAGTTCAATTGGCGTACCTTTGGCGACGATTTGTCCATTGTCAATGACAACGACATAGTCAGCTTTCGCTGCTTCTTCCATGTAATGCGTTGTTAAGAAAACTGTCACTCCTTGATTTTTATATAGATGCTCAATCATATTCCAAACAGATTTCCTTGTTTGTGGATCGAGTCCTGTTGTTGGTTCGTCTAAAAACAAAATTTTTGGACGATGAATCAACGCTCTTGCAATATCGGTTCGACGTCTTTGTCCTCCCGATAATTGTCCATACCGACGATTCTTTAATTCGTAAATATCTGTAACTTTTAAAGCCTCTTCTATCGCTTGTTCTAAAGATTTAGAATCAAGTCCATAAAAACTTCCTCGAATTCTTAAATTTTCTTCGACAGTCAGTAAGTTGTCTAGGACACTGTCTTGAAAGACGATTCCGATTTGTTGACGTATTTTTGCATCATCAACTCCGAGTTTCAGTCCATCTAGTGTGACTTCGCCTTGCTCGTAATTGAGCAGCGTACAAATTACATTAATCGTTGTGGATTTTCCTGCGCCATTGGGGCCTAAAAATGCAAATAATTTACCTGTTTCTACGTAAAAATCAATCCCTTTGACTGCTTGAACCTCGCCATAACTTTTATGGAGGTTTTTGACTTCAATGATTTTTTCCATGTTATCTCCCTGTAGACAATCGAAATTAACTCATGTTAATTATATCATAACAAAAGTCAAATAAAAGACACTTTCTCTATGAAAATTCACTCTAAATATGAAAAAATCCCAATAATCAATTGATTAAAGGGATTTATTGCTATGACCTTAATTCACCGTTAAGTTCTGTTGCTATTGCCTTAACAATTTTAGAAACGAGGAGATCGATTTCTTCTGTCGAAAGTGTTTTTGAATTATCTTGGAATGTTAATGACAGTGCAATCGATTTTTTATCTAAGGCAACTTTTTCACCTTGGTAAACGTCAAATATTTTAATATCAATCAACGTTTTTTTGCCCGCTTTTTTTAAAGTCTCAATAACTTGTTTCGCCGAAATAGATCGATCGATGACAATTGCCAAATCGCGTGAAACGCTTGGAAATTTAGATACTTCCTTCATTTTATCATTGGGTTTAGAAGCGCTAAGTATTGCTTTTAAATCAACTTCAAATACATAGGTATCAGGGAAGCCTTTTTCTGATGATAAAGAAGGGTGTAATTTGCCTACTAAACCAACTGATATGTCTTCAATGATGATTTCTGCACTAATTCCTGGGTGAAGTTTTGGGTGAGGTAATTTTGGAGGTAAGAATTGTACTTTATCAACATTCAGTTTGTTAAGTAGAGTCTCTATAACACCTTTAACGACGAAGAAATCCACAGGGCGAGTTATCCCTTGCCACTTAGAATCATCGAAAACACCTGTCATCAATCCGCTCACAAATTCAGTTTCACCTTGGTTTGAATAACCTTTACCGATTTCAAAAAGATGAACATTTTCTGCTTTTCGAGACAAATTATAATTTAAGACTTCAAGCAATGCAGGAATTTGAGAATGGCGCATGGTTCCTCTCGTTTCAACGATGGGATACAAGAGTTGAATGGATTCTTTTTCGTCAGCATCAAATGATTTTGCCTCTGATTCAGAAGTTAATGAATAGGTGATTGTCTCATTTAATCCAAGTGTTGATAAAGTTTCGCGAATAAGCCGTTTTTGTTTTTGCACTTCCGTTAAACTTCCTGGAATTGCGGATTTGGGAAGTGTGGTTGGAATGAGTTCGTATCCTGCTATTCGGACTATCTCTTCGATTATATCTTGATAGGTCTTGATATCAATTCTTCTTGTGGGAACAGATATTTTAAATATTCCATCTTGTAGTTTGAACTCAAAATGAAGGCGTTTTAAGACGTTTGACACAAGTTTTTCAGAGTATTGATAGCCTGTGACTTTGATTAATTTAGATAATGAAAGATCAACGACTATTGGAATTAAATTTTGGTTCTCAAACGAGTTGACATTAGCAAGTACTTTTCCATTTGCCAACTGTTCGAATAATGCGGCTGCACGGTTGCATGCTAGTAACGTTCGATTTGGATCAAGTCCTCTTTCAAAACGTGATGAAGATTCACTTCTTAAATCAAGCCGTTTTGACGTTTTACGAATGGTTAGCCCATCGAAAATAGCAGATTCAAGCAAGATTGCTTTCGTTGATTGATCGATTTGAGTAGATTCGCCGCCCATGACACCAGCTAATGCAACGGGTGTGTGACCATCAGTAATCACGATATCATCAGCAACTAAAGTTCTTGTTTTTCCATCTAGTGTTACGATTGTTTCATTATCAATAGCATTTCTCACAACAATCGTATTTGATTTTAATTTGTCGAAATCAAATGCGTGCAAGGGCTGTCCCGTTTCTAACATGACGTAATTAGTTATATCGACCACATTATTGATTGGGCGTATTCCAGAAGCAATCAATCTCGCTTTGAGCCATTCTGGACTTTCTTTAATTTCAACATCACGAATTACTCGTGCGTAGTATGATTTACAGGATGGAGTTTGAGTAGAAACTTTCACTGGATTACTTTCTTTTACTTCTTTGACAAATATATCTTTTAAAGTCAAAGCAGTATCAAGCATTGCAGAAACATCATAAGCAATTCCCATCATTGATAACAAATCACCACGGTTTGGCGTCAATGACAATTCAATCACTTCATCATCAAAATGAAGAACTTCTAGAGGATTAGTACCAATGACTGAAGATTCAGGGAGTACATGAATACCATCTTCTTGATGATATTTATGTTCAATCCCAAGTTCATCGAGTGAGCAAATCATACCATTAGATTCAACTCCACGAATGGTTGATTTTTTAATCTTAAAATTACCAGGAAGAACGGCACCTTCCAAAGCAACAATTACTTTTTGACCTGCCGCAACATTGGGGGCACCGCAAACAATTTGTAATGTTTCTTTAGCAACATCGACTTCACAAATATGTAAATGGTCCGATTGTGGATGCATAATACAGGTTTTAACGTAACCAACGGTCAAATTTGTAGCAGTGACGAGTTGATAATGATCTTCGACTTCAGAACTCATTAAATTAAATTTGGCCACAAGTTCTTCTCTTGTACAGGGGATAGAAACCATTTCTTTAAGCCATTTTAATGAAAATAACATAATGATTCCCTCCTACTTGAACTGGCGGTTGAACCGCAAGTCGTTAATATAAAATGCTCTGATATCATCGATACCATGTTTTAATATCGCAATTCGTTCAATGCCCATCCCTAATGCAAATCCTTGGTATTTCGTTGAATCGTATCCCGCCGCTTCTAATACAGCGTTATTAACCATACCAGCGCCTAAAATTTCAATCCATCCTGTTTGTTTACACATAGAACAGCCTTTTCCCCCGCATTGGCCGCAAGATACATCAACTTCAACCGAAGGCTCTGTAAATGGGAAATAAGAGGGACGTAGTCTAATTTTTCTTTCTTCACCAAACATTTTTTGCGCTAATACTAATAATGTTCCTTTTAAATCTGCAATAGTGACATCTTCATCGACGACTAATGCTTCAATTTGCGTGAATTGATGACTATGCGTTAAATCATCATCATCGCGTCGATAAACTTTCCCAGGACAAATAATTTTTATCGGTTTTTTCCCTCCCGCTTCAAGCATTGTTCTTACTTGAACAGGAGAGGTATGTGTTCTTAATAAGGTTTCTTCTGTAATATAGAAGGTATCTTGCATATCTCTAGCTGGATGTCCTTTAGGTAAATTTAACATTTCAAAATTATAGAGATCAGATTCAATTTCTGGACCTTCTTTAACACTATAACCCATGCCAATGAACAAATCCTCGATTTCTTCAATGGTTTTACTTAAAAGATGTTTTGAGCCTTTCGAAAAATTAACCCCAGGCAAAGTTACATCGACGGCTTCGTTTTTGAGTTTTTCTTCGATGGCTTTTTGTTCTAATTCAAGTCGAAAACCATCAAATAATGACGCAATTTGATTTTTACCTTCATTAACAGCTTGTCCAAATAAAGGCTTCTCTTCATTTGACAAAGTCTTCATTTGGCTCATCAATTGGGCGAAAGGACTGGTTTTTCCTAAATATTTCGCTTTTAAATCGTTGAGTTCATTCATCGTTTTAATGGTCAGAATTTCATTCTTAGCGTTTAAAACGAGTTCTTCAATTTGTTTCTTGATCTCCATTTTTAATCCTCCTATAAAAAAAGAAAATCGTCCTTAAAAAAGGACGATTGAATACACCGTGGTACCACCTTTGTTCTAGTAAAAATACTAGCCCTCAAAATCGTTAACGCCGATAGACGGAGATGATTAATCTCGCTCAAAAGGTGAATTCATTAGCATCACTTTAAAATACTTTCAGCGTTGTATTTCTCTCTACTAAACTGATAATCTAACTACTAGTCCTTTATCATTGCATTGATATATTACAATTATAACAAAATCTTTATTAAATTCAAGGTTAATTGTTTCTTCTTGCGAAAATAGCCAGTAATCTTAAGATTTCTACGTATAACCATACAAGGGTAACCATTAATCCTAACGATAAAATCCAACCATATTTTGTATCGGCACCCATTTCAACGCAGCGTTTAATATTTTCAAAATCCATGAATAAGTAAAGCGCGGCGATAATCGTCGATAAAACAGCGATACCAAGATAAAGTCCGGAACTAACTGATGACCCGCCGATTAAACCAGTCAATAACATAAATACCGACATCACAATGATTGAAATTAAAGCTACAACCATGAAGGAAGCAAATTTCTGATTGACTTTGATGATGTTCGTTGAATAAAGAAGCATCATAATGAATAATACGATTAAGGTTGTTGAAATCGCTGTAAAAGCAATACCGGGATAGGATACTTCAAGCATGATTGTAATCATTCCTAAGACGATACCTTCACAAGCAGCATATAGTACAGCAAAATACGGAGCTAAACTCACTGATCTAGTGCCAACGATGGCGGAGATGAATCCAACAATCATGGCACCTATTAAATAGCCTAAGCTAAATATTTGTAATTGAAAATACATTAAGTAGGCTACAAAACCAGTAATCGCAACTAAAAATATCGTTTTAAAAGCAACATTACTATACGTCACCGCATTATCACTGGTCATAATGTTTCGTTCTGCATTTCTCAATATTGGGTTAGATGATCTAAATCTCATGTGAAAACCTCCAAGTTTATTTATAATCTATCTAATATTATCATCAATAATCGTGATAATCCTGTGTTGATTTGAAGAATTATTAAAAATCAAATAACGACATTTGACTTTCTTCAACTAAGTCGCCAAACGCGTTAAGGTCATCCAATCTTTCAAATAAAGTTTTAGATAACTTTGTACGGTTTCTAACATCTTGTTTTGAAATAAATGCTTTTTCTTTTCTAGCTTCAATGATTGAATTAGCAACGTTCTCACCGAGTGAATCAACGACAATAAATGGAAGTATTAAAGATTTCTTATCTTCGCTAATCTTAAATTCGGTTGCTTCAGAATTATGAATATCCAATTTTGAAAAATAGAGTCCCCGTTTATACATCTCATATGCCAGTTCTAAAACGGTCGCTAAGTTTTTATCCCGTTCAGAAGCATCGTTTCCATCTGATTCGATTTGATCGAGCTTATTCTTGATTGCAATTTCGCCATTTGAGAAAGTATCCGCATCAAATACCGAAGCGCGTTTAGAAAAATAAGCTGAATAGAAATATATTGGTTTATAAAGTTTAAACCACGCAATACGCATAGCCATTAATACATAGGCTGTCGCATGTGCTTTTGGGAACATGTATTTAATTTTACTACAAGACCAAATGTACCATTCTGGAACATTCGATTGTCGCATTTGATCAGCGTAAGTGCTCCATTTATCTGGGTTTGCTGGAGCTTTGCCTTTACGAACAAACTCCATGATTTCAAATGCGATTGTTGGCTTCATACCATAATCAATTAAGTCAATCATGATGTCATCACGACAACCAATGATATCTTTAAAATCAATGCGACCAAATTCGCGTTTTTTTCCAAAGATTAAATCTTGGGCATTTGAATTCCACACATCAGTTCCGTGCGATAGACCAGAAATCTTGACTAACTCACCAAACGTCGACGGTTTGGAATCTCTGAGCATTCCGCGAACGAAATTAGTACCAAATTCTGGAACACCATAAGAAGCAACATCAGACCTAAGATCTTCTTTTGTTAAATTAAGGACTTCGGTTCCAGATAGTAATTTATAAACTTCTTTATCGTCAACGGGAATATCGTTCGCACTTGAGAATGGAAAATCCATCGGTTCTTTCTTAACCAAGTCCATTAAGAAACGAATCATGGTTGGATCATCATGTCCTAAGACATCAAGTTTAAACAAATTTGATTCAAATGAGTGATAATCAAAATGTGTTGTTTTCCAATTCGTATCAGAAGAGTCTCCTGGATACTGAATGGGTGTAACGTCATATATTTCTTTGTTATTGGGGACAACGACAATACCGCCAGGATGTTGTCCACTTGTCCGTTTAGAACCTTCAATCCCTTTGGATAAACGTTCCATTTCGGCGCGTCTAACACGGATTGGAGGCAAATATTGTGTTTGTCGTTCGTCATTGATTTTCTTATAGAAATCTCTCACCATGCCAAACGCTGTTTTGACAGCACACGTGCCAATCGTTCCAGCTCTAAAGGCATAATTTTCACCAAAGATTTTTCGAATGTATTCATGTACGACACTTTGATATTCACCAGAAAAGTTTAAATCGATATCTGGGACTTTGTCACCTTTAAAGCCTAAGAAGGTTTCAAAAGGAATATCGTGTCCATCTTTTTTCATAAGAGTTCCGCATATTGGACAATTCTGATTTGGTAAATCAAGTCCACTTTCAGTCCGATCGAGTAATTTTTCATTGAGTTTTTCAAAGTCATTCATACCCATTTTTTTCTCTTCGTCGGTCTTTTTAAAAGCGGTAAAATGGCACTTTTGACATACATAATGCGGCGGAAGGGGATTAACTTCGGTAATATTCATAAGTGTTGCGACAAAACTTGACCCAACAGATCCGCGGCTACCAACTAAATAGCCATCATCAAGCGATTTTTTTACAAGTAAGTGTGAAATATAATAAATCGTTGAAAATTGATTCTTGATAATTGAATCTAGTTCTTGTTCCAAACGTTTTTTGATGACTGTTGGTAGTGGATCACCATAAAGTTCAGTCGCTTTAGAGCGAACCATTGATTCAACTTTAATTTTGATTGAAGGAACACCTTGTTCTGCTAAAAACTCATCTGTCGGCGCAAATAATTCTTTTGGGAATACTTCTATGACATCAATACTATCAGAAATCATTTGCGGATTTGTAATGACAATTTCTTTAGCGATGTCTTCACCTAAAAATGAAAATTCAGCTAACATCTCATCGGTTGTCATAAAGTGTTGACTAGGTTTTTCCTTTTCGTTATTAAGTTTATGGAAACCTCCGCCACCGACTAGCGGTGTTCCAATCATGATTTCACGGAAAATTTTATCTTCAGGATCTAAATGATGGACATCGCCGGTTGCGACAACAGGAATATTTAATTCAGTCCCAATATCGACAATACGTTTAATCACATCCTGTAAAACCGATTGCCAATTAGGCATTTGATAACTCATATAACTAAATGTCGAAAGCGGTTGTACTTCAAGATAATCGTAGAATCTCGCTGCGATTTTTAATTCTTCTTTCGATTTATTCATTGCTGTTTCAAAAAAATTGCTATTTCGACATCCTGAACCAACTAAAATTCCTTTTCGAAATCGATTTAAGTATGATTTTGTAATTTTTGCATCACGATCAAAATATTTTGTTGAAGCAATGGATAAGATTTTATAAAGATTCTTGAGTCCTTCTTGCTTCTTTACGAGGAAATTAATGTGGTTTGGATATGGATATTTATGAACTGAATCTGGTTGGATTAACAAATTCAAATCTTGGAAACGGTTGATACCTTGTTTCTTTGCCTCTCTTAACATGTGTAAAAAAACTTCTTGTGTCGCTTCAGCATCATTAATCGCACGGTGATGTCCATTCATTGGAACTTTTAAAAATTTGCACATATTATCAAGAGAATACCTAGAACGATCCGGATACAAGACTTTCGCAAGCATCAATGTATCAATCGAAGGTTGTCTTTGACTTGTAATATTCAGTCTTTTATAGTTCTCATAAATATGGCCTAAGTCAAAAGAAGAGTTATGTGCGACTAAAATAGAATCTTTACTAAATTCAAAGAATTTTTTGAGGACTTCATCAATCTTCGGTGCATTTGATACGTCGCTGTTAGTAATACCTGTTAAATTTGTTGTAAATTCACTTAATGGTTTAAGTGGATTAATAAATGAAGAAAAACGATCAATAATCGCACCACTGCGAATTTTGACACCGGCAATTTCAATTAAAGTATCATAAATAACAGACAATCCTGTTGTTTCTATATCGAATACAACATAGGTTGCATCGTTGAGCAATGTATCAATCTTTCCATCTGTAATTGAGATGGCCTCATCATCTGCGTAGACGAGTTCAAGTCCATATAATGCTTTGACGCCTGTTTCTTTTGTGAGTTTAAATAAATCGGGAAAAGACTGGACTGATGCATGGTCAGTCACAGCTATCGCTGGATGGCCCCACGCTTTTGCACGACGAATATAATCTTCGATAGTATTGACGCCATCTAAAGGCGACATTTTCGTATGTAAATGCAGTTCAATTCGTTTTTCCTTTGCATTATCTTCACGATTTGATTTTGAAACTACTTCCGCTGATCTTTCCATGTTAGTCGCTGTTATGGTAAACTCACCATAATATTTGTTGTATTCACCAAATCCAGCGATATGAAGTTCCATGCCTTCTTTAATATCACTACAAAATTTTTGTTCTTCAGAAGAACTAATACGTTTTTTAACTTGGATTGAGTCTGTTCCATCACTTAATATGATGTTTGCTTCTCCACCCATCCGACTTTGTCTTAACTCAATACTGCTAACAAATCCGCGAATGTTAAAGAATGGTTTTGTATATTTGTTTTTGTATTCTTCGAGTTCTATTTCATCAAAAGGTAATTTCGCAATGGGCGTAAAGTCTTTTGATACGGGTTTTTCATCGTTCAATGCGATGTATTTCGTTGGAGTTGCGATTGAAACTAAGTTTTCAGTTTGTTTAACGAATCCTTGATTTGTTTTTTCGATTTCTTGATCAATTGATTTACATTCTTCATCAATTTGAATTTCTACAAATACTTTAAACCCATTTTTTTCCAGTTCCGTTTCTAAATCAGTACGAAACATTTGCGCTGATTTAGCACCTTGTGGAACTTTGATGCATATATGGCTTTCTTCAATTGATGTCGGATAGTTTTTAAGCGGTAATAACCGTTTATCGTCCTCGATTAAATTATCCAAAACATAATCATAATAATCGATTAAATCATCATCATTGAATGAAGTCATCTTAACTTGATAATCTAGTGATTTAATATTAGGATTTGTACCACTTAATGCATTTAGTTTAGTCATAAAATGACGATATCTTATCACAGGTACAGGTCTTTCAAACGTCAAAAAAAACATCCAACCATTGGTTGCTGGATCAACTTCGAGAGCATCAAGTGTTCCATAATCCGCGATTGTTAGATCTTCAATTTCAAGTAGTTCTAACAATTTTTTTATTCCATCATCCACTGTATTCACTCCCTTTTTGTCAAAGTTTATTATAGCACATTTTGAATGTTTTAAAAGGCTAAAAAAAGAAAAACAGTCTTTCGACTGTCTAAAACTCTGCTTTTACTTTTCCTGCTAATACTTCTTCAAGTGCTTGGCCAACTGGCTTAACACATTTATTATCAACCGATGAGTAACCATCTTGCTTGATAATCTTTGCACGTTTAGCGGAGATATACGCTAATTTATATTTTGAATCGATAACTTCTAACAGATCATCGATTGATGGATAACGTAAACCATCGGTATTTTTTGTTGCCATTATTCTTTTCCCTCCAGGAGTTTGTAGTATTTATGAATTGATCTTTCAGTTTTAGCGTGTTCCGCTCTTATAATCGCATAAATCCGGTCTGCTGCATTAAAAACGTCATCATTAACAACAATGTAATCGTATTTGTATGCTAGATGGTATTCTCTCTCTGCTTTTTCTAATCGTTTTTGGATGCTTTCTGGATTTTCTGTTCCTCTGGTTTTTAATCGTTCAATTAATGACTTTCGAGATGGTGGAACGATAAATACGAAAACGGATTCAGGCATTTTTTCTCTAACTTGCAAAGCACCCTGAACTTCGATTTCCATGATAACTTCTTTACCTTCAGAAAGTCTGGATTCAATATATTTTCTCGGTGTTCCATAATATTCGCCGACAAATTCAGCGTATTCAAGCATTTCATCGTTTTCAATAGCATGCACGAAATCTTCTCGCGACACAAAGAAATAATCGACTCCATTCACTTCGCCTTGACGAGGTTTTCGAGTCGTCATAGATACTGAATAACAGAAATTGTTATCAGGCATGTCAAACAACGCTTTACGGATTGTTCCTTTTCCTACGCCCGATGGACCGCTGATGACAACTAATAAGCCACGTTCATTAAGCTTCATGTTGGTCCCCCTGTCAGTGTTAATATATTATGTTATATATTATCACAGAAAACAAAAATAGTAAATTATTTTTTGCTTGTTCCTGTGTTATAATTACTTCGGTGATTGACAATGAGCATGGATGGAAGATTTATTGAGAAACTAGCAAATGAATTAAATGACCGAATTGGAAATGGAAGAATCAATAAAATCTATCAACTTTCGAAAAGTGATTTTTTGTTTATCGTTCGCTCAAGTTCAAAAACCGAATCATTATACTTGTCTGTATCTCCTCAAATTGCAAGAATTCACCTCACCGATTTTAGCTATGATAAACCCCAATCTCCAACTGGCTTTTGCATGCTTTTAAGAAAGTATTTGGAAAATGGTCAAATCAAACAAGTCGAAGCCTTAAATGCTGATAGAATCATTCAAATAACCATTGAAAATAGTAACGATTTTGGTGAAAAAGTATTTTTTAAAGCCATCGTTGAAATCATGGGGAAACATGCAAACTTTATCGTGACAGATGAGCAAAACGTTATTATTGATTGTTATAAGCATGTCAGTCCTTTTGAAGGTCAACAACGAACATTCTTAAAAGGGTTCACCTACGAATTACCTGAAGATGGAAAGCTATCTCCTTATGATAGCCAAGCAATAAAATCCTTTTTTGAGACTAACGATGACCATACATCAAAAGCGTTAACCGATAAAGTAAGAGGTCTATCTCCTTTGTTTTCTGAATATGTCTATCATCAAGCTTATACTTTTTCAAAAACATTATTTGAGTGTTACTCGAATGGACTGAATCAAGTGGTATTACCATGCCTTACATCAATCAATGGAAAGAAAAGATTTTATTGGTTTAATGTATTTGAAACAGAGGAATTAACAACCTTTCCAAGTTTATCTAAATTACTTGATGAGATTTATTATGACATGGGGCAACTTGACCGAACAAAGCAGGTTAGTAAAAATATTTATCAATTAATTAAACGTGAATATGAAAAAAATAAAGATAAACTTGAAAAATTATCGCGTGAACTAGAAAAAGCTAAAGAAGCTGAAATTATTCGGATTAAAGCTGATTTAATTATCCAACATCAACATCAAATTACAAAAGGAATGAACGTATTCACTGTCCACAGTTATGAAACTGATCGCGATGAAGCTATTCAACTAGATCGCTTATTATCTCCTTTGGAAAATGCAAAACAGTTTTACAAAAAATACAAAAAAACAAAAACTTCAATCAATCATCTTAATGAACAAATCATAAATACTGTTTCTGAAATTCAATATTTCGAGTTATTAATGGTTCAGATTGAAACAGCTTCACTTAATGATTTAAATGAGATTATTGAAGAACTAAAACTCAATAAATATATCCACGAAAAACCAACCAAAAGTAAAAAGCAATTGCCGCATTATGATACCTATTTTACATCGGAAGGTACGGCCATTGTGGTTGGAAAAAACAATTTACAAAATGAATATATCACCCACACGTTAGGAAAACATTATGAGACTTGGTTTCATACAAAAGATATTCCCGGAAGTCATGTCTTAGTTAAAAAAGAACCGCCATTATCTGAAGAAGAAATTAGAACTGCTGCGATGCTAGCTGCTTATTTTTCACAAGCAAGAGATTCATCGAGTGTTCCTGTGGATTACACCCTCTTGAAAAATGTTAAAAAAATTCCAGGAATGAAAGGGTCTTTTGTGAGCTATACCTCTCAAAAAACGATTTATATTGACCCAGATAAAGCATTCATCAATGGATTAAAAAACAAGAAACAATAAAGAACGATTCTCGGCTGAGAATCGTTCTTTTTATCATTACTTATGAGCAATTTCTTGTTTGATTAAAGCGATAAATTCTTCGACTTTGACAGTTACTTGTTCTTGTTGCCCGTACCTGCGATACGTCACAAGATTTTCTTGAACTTCTTTGTCACCAATGACTAATTGATACGGAATCTTTTTAGTTTGAGCTTCCCTGATTTTATACCCTAATTTTTCTTCTCTTGAATCCATTTCTGCTCGTAAATCTTCATCAATTAACTTCCCAAATAATTTTTCAGCGAACGATAAATGGAATTCATTGTTAACGGGAATAATTTTGATTTGAACTGGCGATAACCATACAGGGAATGCACCAGCGTAATGTTCAATCAAAATTCCGATAAATCTTTCAATCGAGCCAAATAATGCACGATGAAGCATGACCGGACGTTTCTTTTCACCGTTTTGGTCAATATACGTTAAGTCAAAACGTTCTGGTAAATTCATATCCAGTTGAATCGTACCGCATTGCCAAATTCGGTTCATAGAATCTCTTAATTTAAAGTCAAGTTTAGGACCATAAAACGCACCATCGCCTTCATTGACTTTATAAGGTTTTCCAATAGCGTTTAAAGCATCGGCGAGCGCTTTTTCAGCACGGTCCCAAGTTGCTATTTCACCAATATATTTTTCCAAAGGTCTTGTAGAAAGTTCAATGTGATAGGATAAATCAAATATGGAATACATATAGTCAAATAAGCGAACTAGTTCTTGAATTTCATGAACAATCATGTCTTCCGTCATAAAGATATGCGCATCATCTTGAGTAAAATTACGAACTCTAAATAAGCCATTTAATGCGCCGCTAGCTTCATGGCGATGGACAAGACCTAATTCTCCGACTTTTAGTGGAAAGTCTTTATAAGAGTGAATATCGCGTTTATAGACCAACATTCCACCAGGACAGTTCATGGGTTTAATCGCAAATTCCATGTCGTCAATTTCTGAGGTATACATGTTTTCTTTATAGTTCATCCAGTGCCCAGAAACAATCCATAAATCCTTATTGAGCATAATCGGTGTTTGAATTAATTTATAGCCTTCTTTAAGATGAACTTTGTACCAAAAACTTTCTAATTCACGTCTTAGTATCATCCCATTTGGTAACCAAAATGGAAAACCAGGACCATATTCGCTTAACATGAATAAATCTAATTCTTTTCCAAGTTTACGGTGATCTCTTTTCTTGCGTTCTTCTAGATTAATCAAGTACTCTTTTAATTCAATTTCAGTAAAGAAACTTGTACCGTAAACTCGAGTTAATTGTTTGTTTTTTGAGTCTCCACGCCAGTATGCTCCAGCTAAAGATAAGAGCTTGAAGTTTTTTATCCACTTTGTGGATGGCAGATGTGGTCCGCGACATAAATCAGAAAAAACACCTTGAGAATAAATCGAGATTATCTCGCCATCAGGCAAAGCGTTGATTAACTCAACTTTATAAGGGTCTTCTTTAAAGAGTTCTAACGCTTCACTTTTTGATACTTCTTTTCTTTCTATCGAAGCGTTTTTAGCCACAATTTTTGCCATTTGTTTTTCAATTAACGGAAGATCTGATTCTGTTAAAACATCTTCACCTAAATCAATGTCATAGTAGAAGCCTTCTTCAATGGAAGGACCTACACCAAATTTAGCGTGAGGATAAAGCATTTTGACTGCTTCTGCCATCAAATGAGCGGAACTATGTCTTAGAACCTCTAATGATTCTTTATCTTCTTCTATTAAGAACACTAAAGATCCATTGTCTATAATCGGACGATTAAGATCGATGACGACATCATTTAGTTTAGCCGCAATACTTTTTTTCTTAAGGGATGGTGAAATCGATTCAGCGATTTCTAATGCTGAAACTCCAGGCTTGTATTCTTTTTCTAAACCATCCATAAACCTAATTTTAATCATATTCTTTCCTCCTTGGAAAAATAAAAAAGTCGCCCTCAAAAAAGGACGACTAATAAATAACCGTGGTACCACCTTAGTTTCGGTAAAACCGACACTCAATCCATTAACGCTGGAAACGGATCCTTTTCAAAGGTCAACTCCGAGATGGTAATAATACAGCTGCATCAATGGCTCACACCTTCCCAAAGTCGCTAAATTGCACTAAAGTATTATCATGTTCTCTTCAAAGTTTTTATATTATCTTATATTATATCTTAAATTAAGTCTTTGTCAAGATGAACGAACGGGTTTTTCTACAAGAACAAACTCTGATGCTAATGAATAAATTCTCTCATAAATTCTTAACGCTTTAACCTTTTCGTTATCTGAATCATTGCTTTGCATTGATTGAGCTAATACTTTCATTTTTAAATTGGATGAAAAGAAAGTTGGAAGTTCATCTAAGACACGGTGCTGAAGAACAGGTCCTAAAACTTCATCACGAATAAACGCCGAATACGTTTCTCCGCCAATATCATCCAAAATCAACACTTCTGCCGTTTTCAATTCATTGACTCTGTCTTCTAAAGTACCAGTTCCGATTGAGGATTTCAATTCACGAACAAGATCTGGGTAGTAAACAAAAGTGACTTTATAGCCTTTCCTTGCCATTTCATTAGCAATCGCGGCTAAAATGTAAGTTTTGCCTACACCAAACGGGCCAGTTAAATAGAGTCCTTTAACGTGATTAGTTTCAGAATGTTTGTTGAGATAATCCATAATGTATTTATGAATCTCTTTTCTAGTACTACCAATCATGTCGAAATCTGATAAATCTGCGTTAAATACTTTTTTAGGGACATAATAGGCATTAATTTTTGCTTTTGAATCATCAATTAAGTTGTATTTACATTTCACATAATCGAGTGAGATATCTTGATTATAAATCGCAAGGTGAGGGGTCATGCCTAAATGAGGTAATTTACATTCGTAAAGACCTTTACATTCATTACAAATCTTCTTTCCTTCTTGAAAAGAGAGAAGTTGATTGATACCCATGACAATCGTGCTGTGTTTTAAATCATTCTTCATAACAAAACGAGAAATCACGGGATCTTCTAGCAATTTGTCAATGGTTTCATCTGGATTTCCCTTATCAGCATATTCGTGAAGATAATTATCGATTTTTTTCACACCATATCACCTACTCTTGAGATTGAATATAATTTTCTAGCCAATCAATTTTAACCTCTGGTTTATCATCCTTTTTCGATTTAGAATAAGGTTTTGAACCTCCAGAATTTTTAACTTTTTCGTATTCGCTATTTAAATGTTTGACGTAATCAATCGCCATTTCTACGGTATCAACTTGATTTCTTTTCCAGTTGTTACCAACTTTTTCAAAATAATCATATGAAGGCATCATTCCATCTTTAATTTTAACGGTGTAAGCTACCAAGACGTTGACCACTCCACGATCAAGCTTTAATTCATCAATCAACCGTTCGATGATTCTTAAATCGGCCGCTGAGACGTTCCCACCTGATAAATCAGATAACAAAGTCTGAGGCGAAACTGATTTAAAATAATCAACGGGATCTTTCGGTTTTGATTTTGATTCGACGTGGGTTATAACTTCATCTTCGGTTTGTTGCGACTTTTGCATCCGTTGTTTATAAGCATCACGAGCATATCGCGATAATTTTACTAAATCAATTTCAGATTGTGAATTCGTAGCTTTTAAATAGATGTCTTTCATCTCGATTTCATCGAGTTCATAGACATAAGATAAATTAATGATTTTTTTCTTGATTTCATCCGTTAAATATTTTTTATCTAAGAATGGTTCTGGGATACTATCGGTAAAGAGCCGAAAATCAAAGTTAGATTTTTTAATGTTAATATTAGCTGATTTTCCATTTTCAATGAGACCAGTAATCGGTTCGAATCCGTCTTTTTGAATGGCTGGAAAAATATCTTCAAAGTTTTTCGTTACATTGATAAATCCTGTCTTATCGATTTTAGAGATTTTGAATAAAGAAACAATTTTTTTAAATCGATCTTCCGTAACTGCTGCTTGAAGATACTGGCCTAAAACACCGTCATTGATAAAGGCAGAAGGTGACATCGGCATTTTTAATTCATAGGCAAAACAATCGTTATATAAGTAAGCATTGAGTAATCCAATCGCCTCTAGTTGATTTCGAGCGGCTTCAATGGTCGATAATTTTGTATTTAACATACTTTCTAAATCCGTGTGCAAGTATTTTTCACTAGAAAGTGTTTGACGATTCAATAAATTGCATAAAATCGAAAATAAAGCAAAAGCATTAGGACCGATAATTGGCATGTAAAAGATTGACAGTACTTGATAGTCCGCAGCGCTTATATTTGATTTTGAAAACACATAAAACTGATCATTGCGTCTAATTTTGTCCAATTTGTCACTTCCTATGGATGTAAAGAGATGCCTTTGAATTTGAGATTCTTGTCTAAGTAATCATAAAATTCAATAATTCTTTTTCTAGGTCTTCCTAAACCGACAAAACTAAAATAATTGATTTTAATGTCAATTCCTGTTTCAATCGGACTTAATTGAATCGCTGTGATGATGGCATCGAAACCATTGCCTAATAAATAGATTTCGCCATGTCGATCATTGACATCTCGTACGTCCATTCGATTGTCTTCGGCCAATTTTTCAATAACTTTTAAGCATTCTTTAAAACTATTTCGATAATAATGAGTTCGTTGCTTCGCATCAGAATGGAGTTCTCTAGTTTCTGACGATGAAAGAAAAAAAGTTGATATAGACATTTATGCTCTCCTTAAATCATTAAGAATTTCTTCAAATTGACGAATTGATTCAGACATTGTGAATGAATTATCAATCACATAATCTGATTTTGAAGACTTCAGTTTAAGCGGTATTTGTGCTTGAATTTTAAGTAATGCGGTTTCTCGATCAACATGATCCCGACTCATTACCCGTGAAATCTGAGTTCGTAAATCAACATAAACACAAATAACCTTGTCACAGACACTATCAAATCCAGATTCAAATAAAAGTGGCACAACAATGACCGCCATTGATTGGTTTTTTAGCGCATATGCTTCTTTCAAAACTTCATCTCTTACAACGGGATGTGTAATTTTGTTTAAGATTAAACGCTTCTGTTCATCATGAAAGACGGTATAGGATAACTTTTTAAAATCAATGGTATCCCCTGGAGTCAAATAGTCAGAACCAAATGTTCTAACGATTTCATTATACAATATTTGTCCAGGTTTTGACAGTTCTTTATAAACAATGTCGGCGTCAATAACTCGAATCCCTTTTTTTATAAATAATTCGGCGATTGTTGACTTTCCTGAGCCAATTCCTCCAGTTAATCCAATAATTTTCATCTTGAATCCTTCCTTTCTTGACAAGTTGGACAGATATATGTTCCTCGTCCACCCACTTTTAGTTTGATTATAGGAGTTTGACAAATATGACATGGTTCAGATTGTCGCATATGAACATTGAGTTCATTTTGAAATCTTCCGGTAACCCCTAAACTTGACAAATAAGAGCGAATTGTTGTTCCACCAAGTTCAACTGCTTTCGTAAGGACTTTTTTTGATGCATCGACGATATTTTGAAGATCAGCATTTGATAAATCACACGCTTTTGTTTCAGGATGTAGTTTTGATAAAAAGAGAACCTCGTCAACATAAATATTTCCTAAGCCAGACACATTATTCTGATCGAGAAGAAATGATTTTATCGGTCGAATCGATTTCTTAATTTTAGTTTTCAAATAGTCAACATTGAATTGGACGTTAAAAGGTTCTAACCCCATCTTCATAATACTACTAGAATCAAGCTGAGTGTTTATAGGAACAAGTTCCATGGTTCCAAACTTTCTTGTATCATGATATCTAAGCGAAGAGCTGTCAGTAAAATTGAAAATCATGTGTTCGTGTTTTTCAATGGAATCGCTATTTAACTTAATAAAATACTTACCTTCCATTCGAAGATGAGAAATTAAAGTAACTTTGTTAAAATGAAAAAATAGGTATTTTCCATATCTACCGATATCTTGAAGCGTTTCACCCGTAAGTAACTCTTGAAAAGTAACAGAATCAGTCCCTTTAATCATTTTATCATATTTTATTATAACTTGCTCAATGGTCTTTCCAACTATTAAATTTTTTAATGTTAATCTAACGGTTTCTACTTCTGGTAATTCAGGCATTTATTTCACCTCAAAGAGGTTCGCACCGAAGCTACCTTCTACCGTCAAAGGAACGCTAAAATCAATGGCGTTTTCCATATAATCAAGCACTAATTTTTCAACTTCAGCGGTTTCATCTATCGTTACATTAATTACCAATTCGTCATGAATTTGCAATAATATTTTTGATTTTAAATTTCTATCCTCAAATGCTTTATCAATTAGAACCATCGCTTTTTTTAATAAATCAGCTGCTGATCCTTGAATAGGAGCATTCATAGCCATGCGCTTACCAAATTCTCGAACTTGATAGTTATCTGCTCTTACTTCAGGAATATATCTTCTTCGATTTAAAATTGTTTTTACGTATCCGTTTGTTTTCGCATTTTCAATTTGACGGTCCATAAAACCTTTAATTTCAGGAAAGTTTTCGAAATAATGTTGGATGAATAATTCTGCTTGCTTCGGTGAAATTTTTAAGTCTTCAGAAAGTCCCCAAGATGTTTTTCCATAAATGATACCAAAGTTAACGGCCTTGGCTTGTCTACGTTCATTGGAGGTGATCTCATCTTTATGAAATATTAGTTTAGCAGTGTGGGTATGAACATCCTCGCCACTTTGAAATGCACTCATTAAATTTTTCACTTGTGCCATGTGTGCCAAAACACGAAGTTCAATTTGCGAATAGTCACATGAATATAATTGACTAGCAATATCCGCAATAAATATTTTGCGTAATTCTTTTCCATCATCGGTTTTTATCGGTATATTTTGTAAGTTGGGTTCTATCGAAGATAATCGCCCCGTTTGGGCAATTGTTTGCTTATATATCGTATGCACACGCGAATCGTTCTTAACTGCGAGCGCTGTTTTAATTCCTTCATAATAAGTAGAGTACAATTTGGTTAAAGAACGATACTCAATAATCTTAGAAATGATTGGATTATAGTCGACTAATTGTTCTAAAACCGATATATCGGTGGTATATCCTGACTTAGATTTTTTATAATAAGGTAAGTTTAATTTCTCAAAGAGGATAACACCCAATTGTTTTGGTGAATTGATATTGAATTCTTCACCAGACAAAATATAGATTTCTTTTTCAAGATTCGCTATTCTTTCAAACAAATTATCGCCAAAACGTTCTAGCTCAAACGTGTCAATTTTTATGCCTTCATACTCCATTTTTGCCAGAGTTTTAGCGAGTGGAATTTCGATATCGTTTAAAAGCGAGAGTTGATCATATTCAAGACTAATCTTTGTGACTTTATCTTTGAGTATAAAGATTGCTCTTGCTTTATCCGTAACATGTTTTTTTACAACTTCGATGTCGTCTGGGACTTTGTATTTTGCGCCCCGACCGTAAATTATTTCATCATATTCAACGTCATTATATTCAAAGTTCGCAGTGACGACACGCATATCTTCTTTGGTCATGTTTGGATTAATCAAATAAGCCGCTAATAACAAATCAAATGTGACTCCTTGAATATCGATAAGATCCCACATGAGAGCGACCTTTGTTTGTTTAAAATCATAGACGTACTTTTCGCTTGAAGCATCTTTTAACCAATTGATAAAACTTGGAATTGATAAAGCAAATTTATAGTCTAGATAAAAAGATCCCAATTGATTTGATATCGCAAACCCAATCTTTTCAGAAACATGATAGTTAGTACCAAATAATTCTAAATGCAGGGCAGATCCAGAAAGTAAAATCTGATTTAATTTCAAGGCTTCTGTGATGGTTGTATAAACCAAATTCTCATTTTTAACTTGTGAAGTGAAATCGATTTTTCGAATCAATGAATGTAATTCCATTTTTTGGAGAAAATCTTTTAAATGTTGGAGATTTGGACCTTTATATTCAAAGTCATCAATAGCGAGTGTGTTCTCAAAATTGGTCACAATTGTCGCTAATTCTTTAGAAAATAGCGCTTGTTCGCGATATGTTTCAACTTTCTCTTTCAATTTCCCCTTTAAATCAGTGGTGTTTTCTAGTAAAGACTCTAATGTTCCATATGTTTCAAGTAACTTCGTAGCGGTTTTATCCCCTACTCCTGGAATGCCAGGAATATTATCGGAAACATCACCGACTAATCCTTTATAATCACGCATTTGATCCGGACGAATTCCTAATTTTTCAACCATTACATCAGGTGTATAAATTTCAATTTCACTGATTCCTTTTTTTGAGATGACTTGACGCACATTGGGACCTAATAATTGAAATAGGTCATGGTCGTTTGAAAAGATATCAATTTGATCAAAATAGGAGGAAAAATGTGTCGCACAATAACCAATAATATCATCTGCTTCATATAAATCTTGTTCGTAACGAGCGATATTTGCACTATCTAAATAATCTCTAACAAGTGGCATTTGACTAATTAGTTCTGAAGGAGTTTCTTTTCTAGTTCCTTTATAAGTTTCATATTTTAAATGTCTCCAAGTAGGTCCTTTTGGATCCCAAGCGACTAAGATATGTGTATAGTCCATTTTAACAATTCCCTGCATGGCGGAAACAAAGCCAAAAACAGCGTTAGTGTATACACCTTGGCTGTTTTTCATTAAATTTCCCATCGCTGCAGTTGCGTAATATGAACGAAATAATAGATTATTGCCATCGACTAAAAGTAATTTTTTCATTCAGGTACCTCAACTTTCATATTCATTGTAACATGCTTAGAAAAAAAATGCACATGAAGGATGTACACTTTTCTGTTATATTATAAGTTTTCAGAAGGAAAATTACGATGATATACTTCTTGAAGTCCTTTAAGAAGTAAACGTTCATCAAAGATAACAACTTCTTCTAGTAAAGAAGATAAAAGCTTTGCATGTCCTCCTGTTAAAATAACAGGAAGAAGATCGTTTCCAAGTTGCTTTTTAATACGGCGAATCATTCCGTCTATCATTGAAGCGTGGCCATAAACAATTCCTGATTTGATACAGTCAACTGTATTCGTTCCAAGTAATTTAGAAGGGATTTCAAGTTCTACCTGAGGTAATAAAGAAGTTTTGCTAATTAAAGCGTTCTTTTGAGTTGTAATGCCTGCGGTAATGATGACGCCTTTAAGCATAAGATTATCAACATAGGTAAACGTCGTCGCAGTTCCCAAATCAACGATTATACAAGTGGGAGCATAAGCAACTGAAGCACCGATAGCATTAGCAATGAGATCTGATCCAACCTCTTTTGGATTATCTGAATTGATTCTAATTCCGGTTTTAACGCCTTGGCCTAAAAATAAAGGGGTCAAATCATACCAATTAACAAAATACTCACGAAAAACATCATTTAGTTCAGGTACAACTGAAGAAATAATGATATGGTTTATATTCAAATCCTTAAGCATTATATTTAAAGTAACAGCATACTCATCACTTGATTTACTTTTTTCAGTATTTAATCGAAACATTTTCTCGATTTTTTTTTGATTTGATAACCCAATTGTTATGGTTGTGTTTCCAATATCAATCAATAGAAGCAATCGTCTCATCCCCTTCATCTAGTTCTTCTTTTTTCTCTTCTTTTTTAAGGATTGCGATTATTCTATCAGCAACTACCGCGCCAACTGACGCTGCTAAACCAGCTTCAATAAGTCCATTAGAAACTAATACACTGAGAATAATGGTCATGATGGTACTTATCGAACTTGTACCCCGCATAAAATCAAGTAAACCTTCGCCACCTGAATCAACGACAGAGCTAACAGAAGGTAAATTTAGCGCTAAAGGAAATGCAGAAATCATTAAAGGTAAAACCATCAAAGTGTGAATTAAAGTCAGAAGACCAAAACTGACAACCATTGCTAATAATCTACCTTTAAATAACTTTAAAAAGAATTGGTATACATCATATATAATTAAGCCAAAGATGAATCTTGGTAAAATAGATACCCATGGAAAGATAAAGATATAATCGAGTCCGACGCTGGTTAATGCGCGGAAAAACGAAGTCAATCCAAAAGTTAATCCTAAGATAATTCCACCTTTGCGTCCCATGATAACTGCACCAATTAATACGGGTATATGTATCAATGTAACACTGGTTCCAACGACCGTTATATACCCTAAATAAGGCACAAAACCCATAACGATGATGATAGCAATAAACATGGCTAGTAATGTCATTTCTCTTACTTTTCTTTTGTTACCAAAAAATTCTTTTGTATTCATTTCTTCTCCTTTTTAAGCCACTTTTGTGGTCTCATAAGTATTCTTTGAACAGATTAAACGTTTGCTTTAATTTCGTTAATCTTGTTAAAGTCGATTTTTTCTAACATAGCTAATATAACCGCTTTGACCGCTTCATAATCATCCAGGTGAATCATTGAAGTCGATGAATGGATATATCTTGATGGCATACCAATCGTGCAGACTAACACACCATCTTCTGATAATTGAACTTTGGCAGCGTCAGTTCCGCCACCGGATTTATAGTATTGAAATTTGATATTATGCTCTTTTGCAGTTTCTTCAACGAATTGCTTCATTCCTTGATGCATAATGGCGTTAGGATCATAGAAACGAACCATGAATCCTCCACCCAATTTGCCTCCGATATCCGAATCCTCAAAGGTATCTGAACAAGGGCTGCAATCAACAGCGATAAATAAATCAGGTTTAACCATGTAAGAAGATGTTCCCGCACCGCGTAACCCCACTTCTTCTTGAACATTGGCTCCTGCATAAAGTTGACAGGGGATTTTATCTTTATCAACTGTTTGTAAAATATCTAGAGCCATTCCACAACCAAAACGGTCGTCCCAAGCTTTAGAAAATATTTTTTTCCCATCTTTAGATACTTTATAATTGTTTTCAAAGACGATTTGTTGACCAATTTTAACGCCTAATTCAGCGACATGAGCTTTTGAATCCGCCCCAATATCCAAGACAAAATCATCAAAATCACTGACTTGTTTCGATGCACCATCACGTAATAAATGCGGGGGTTTAGCGCCAACAACACCTGGAACAAATGAACCGTCATCGATCACAATATTAAGATGCTCGCTCATCATAATGGGAGCATTAATCGATCCAATAGGAATCATTTTGATAAATCCTTTATCGGTGATTCCAGCAACCATCGCTCCTACTTCATCCATATGTCCAGCAATCATAACTTTCGGTCCGTTTTTATGTTGATTAATGACGCCAAAAATTGAACCTAGTTTATCTTGAATGACAACTTCAGAAACTTTTTCTAACTCTGATTTCATAAACTTGCGAACGTATTTTTCGTGCGCTGATACTCCTGGTAAATCAACTAATATTCGGTAATGTTCTTTTAGCATTTTTTACTCCTTTATTTGGAAGCGGATATAGTATATTGGATTGCCCATGGCAACAAACTTTGTCTCAAATTCAGTTTCAACATTCATGATATCTTTTTCCTTATGAAGGTCCAAGCTTATTTTGAGTATTGTTGAATTTGTTTGAACTAAAGTCATCATCGTATATTCAAAAAAATCATAATTATCTGTTTTGTATTCAATAATTGAATTTGTGGCGATTATTGATTGATATTTCGCAAGAAATAACGGGCTTGTCAATCTTCTTTTCGCATGGGCTTTTTTTGGCCATGGATCAGAAAAATTTAGATATAGATGAGATATTTCGCCCTTTTCAAAAATTAAAGGTAATTTTTCAGCATCCACGTAGATTAATCTCACGTTCGGCAACGGTTCAATCAATAATTTTTCTAAAGCTCTGACGATAACTGAATCATATTTTTCGATTCCTAAGTAATTGATTTCTGGGTGTAATTTCGCTAATTCAAAAAGAAATTTACCCTTTCCAATGCCAATTTCAAGGTGAATGGGACGGTTATTTGAATAAATACTATTCCATTTTCCTTTATTCTCAATCGGATCGATATAAACTAGCTCAGGATAACTTCTTAGTTTATCTTGAGCATATTTAACTTTTCTAAGTCTCATTTAAAAAACTACTCCGTACAAAGTTTTTCAATGGCTTCAGCGTAAATCGCTGCGGCCATAATCATTTCATCAATGACTAAATATTCATTTGGTTGATGAGCTAAATCTTCATTTTTTGGAAGATTAGGGCCAAAAGCAACGGCTTTTTTCAATGTTCTAGCATAGGTTCCGCCACCAATTGTAACGATTGGTGATTCGTAGTCATTTGAATATTTTTGATAAGCGGCTAATAATGTCTTGACAAGTGGATCTTCAGGACTCACGTAATGTGGTTTTGAATTCTTATGTGGGACATATTTAAACCCATAAGAAACAATTGATTTTTCAATTTTAGCCGTCTGTTGATCAAAATCAAACCCTTTAGGATAACGAATGTTAACCCCAACTTTAAATTCATTGTTTTCATAATTGATAATCGCAAGATTGATGGTCAATTCTTTCATTTCAGGATCAAAATGATCGATACCTAGTTTTTTCCCATAGTAATCATGCGTTTGATATTTACATAAATAGTCAATGAGTTTAGAAGTGGTATGATCTTTTAAAAATTCAGCCATGAGGAATATGGCATTAACGCCATTATAAGGCCAAGCAGCATGAGAATTTTTACCATAAATGGTGTATTTATTTCCTTCAACTTTACCTTGATATTGGTGTGCTTCTATATAGGCATTAAATGCTTCTTTGACATCTTTTTTTAGAATCGCTACACATTCATCGGGAACAACGTTATATCTTTCACCAGCATGAATACTCGTGATTAAATCGTCATTTTCTTGACCTACGATATCCCAGCTTAAATTCCCTTTTTCGCCATAAATTAGTGGAAAGTCGGCGTCTGGAGCAAAACCGATATCGGGCATTTGTTCCTTTTCTAAATATCTACGAATACACCTCATGCCAGATTCTTCATCACACCCAAGAATTAAACGAACTTTTTTATTCAATTTTAGGTGTTGATCTTTAACCATTTTCATGGCAATATACGCAGCCATTGAAGGGCCCTTATCATCCATTGCGCCACGAGCATAAATTTTTCCATCTTCAAGGGTTGCGCCAAAAGGAGGATAATTCCATTTTCCTCCGGTCGGAACGACGTCTAAATGCCCTAAAATGCCTAATACTTCTTTGCCAGAACCCATTTCAAGGTGGCCAGCATAGTTATCGATATTTTTTATTTTAAAACCATCGGCTTCTCCCATGTATAAAAACCAATCTAATGCTTGACGAATAGGATTACCAAAAGGTGCTTCTAAATTCTCCGGATCATAAGTTTCAAGTAACGTCGGAATTCTTAATAATACTTGTGTTTTTTCAATAAATTCATTACGATATGTTTCTGCTATTTTTTTCCAATCCATAGTAGTCACTCCATTCTATATAATTTTACCACAAATGGCTTATTTTGCAAAGATGATGACATGTTAAATATAATAAAAAAATCTCGTTATTTCGAGATAAAATTGACAAAAATCAAATACTTAGTATAATTGTATTATAGTATAACTATAAGTATCCTTTACCGAGGTAGGGATTTTACTATATAATGGGTGAAATCGATGGTTCGAAAAATAGTCATGAAAAATTTGACTTGTTCGACTTGTATCAATAAGATTGAGAAAAGAACAAGTCGTCTATCATATGTTAATAGTGCAAGTTTCAACTATACTAATCAGATATTACTCGTAGATTTTAAAGATGATTATAATGAAGAAACAGCTTTAAAAGAAATAAAGAGCATCGTTGATATGCTTGAAGATAATATTGATACTCATTATTATGGAACGGGTAAAGCTGAAAAAAAACCCAGTTTTTTACGTGAATATTTTTATGTTCTGATTGGTATGATAATCATCACAATTACCTTTTTTATCTACCGAATTCCTCAATATTTTAATATGATATTTAATACGAATTATGAACTTGTCTTACCTGTATGGGCTATTTTTGTCATGTACTGGGTTGGATATGTTTTCTTAGTATCAAGATTGTTAAAATTACTCATTAAGAGTTTCAAAAAATTTAATTTCTTTAATGAAAATACGTTAATGATTATTGCGACATTCGCTGCTATGTTCTTAGGAAAATATGAAGAGAGTATCGCTGTTATTATCCTATACTCCATCGGTGAACATTTACAAACATTGGCGGTTCAAAGGTCAAAAAATGAAATTACGGCTTTAATGGGCATAAAAATAGAATATGCAAACGTATTAATCGATGACAAAATTGTAATTAAAGATCCAATGCAAATCAAAGTTGGCGATGTTCTTGTTGTCAAAAATGGTGAAAGAATTCCAGTTGATGGTGTTGTCACACAAGGTTCGACAAGTTTAAACACTTCTTCTTTAACAGGTGAATCAAAACTATTACATGCTGAAGTTGGAACAAAAGTGATGTCAGGCAACATTTGTGTTGGTGATGTCATCCAAATGACTGCCGAAAAAGAATATCAAGATTCAACGATGGCAAAAGTTATCGATTTGATTGAAAATTCAACGAACGCCAAATCAAAAACCGAAATGTTTATTACTCAGTTTTCGAGGGTATACACCCCAATAGTCGTATTATTAGCAGCTTTACTTGTTATATTCGGTTTAATTTTCGAACCGAACAATGTTACTACTCCAACTGGATATATTTACCGTGCAGCCATCTTCTTAGTAATATCATGTCCATGCTCATTGGTTTTATCAGTACCATTATCTTATTTTGCTGGTATTGGAAGTGCAGCAAAAAACGGTATTTTATTTAAAGGTTCAACTTTTTTACACACATTAACTGATGTTAAAACGATTGCAATGGATAAAACCGGAACTTTAACTTATGGTGCTTTTTTTGTTAAAGAGTATACCGATGAAGAAACACTAAAATTAGCCGCTTCAATTGAGAAATACTCTAATCACCCGATTGCTGAAGCTATCGTAGAATATTATAAAGATGATATTTATGATATTGAAAATGTTAAAGAAATCCCTGGATATGGTATTTCTGGTGAACTGAATGGCCATGAAATCCTCGCGGGTAGTAAACGATTCTTAACGAATAACGGGGTTGAAGTTAATCAATCAAAATTGCCAGTGGGTTCTTATACATTTATCGCAAAAGATAAAATATATATTGGTTATGTTATCGTAAAAGATGAACTTAAAGAAACCTCTATGGAAACTGTAAGACGACTTACTAAGAATTATGATACGGTGATGTTAACAGGGGACAACGAGGATTCAGCGAAAGATATCGCATTAAAACTTGGTGGAATTGAATATTATTCTGAATTACTACCAGAACAAAAATTAGAAAAATTCAATGCAATCAGAACAAATTCTATTAGTTTGTATGTCGGAGATGGTATCAATGACGCTCCACTACTTAAAAACGCAGACATTGGTGTCTCGATGGGCTCGGCTACTGATTTAGCAATCGAAGTTTCTGATATTATCATTGTAAATGATGATTTGAGGCTACTTGAAAAGGCGATCCATATTGCGAAAAAAACACGTTCAATTGCGACACAAAATATCATATTTTCAATGACAATTAAACTGGCTTTCTTGGTATTATCTGCCTTTGGTTCGATGGTTATGTGGCTTTCTATCTTCGCTGATGTTGGTGTTACGTTACTTTGTGTATTAAACGCATTAAGAATCATTTATATGAAGTTCATCGAAAAACAAAAAGTATCAACGATTAAATAAAATTAAAAAGAGGATTTCCAAAAGGAATCCTCTTTGTTTTTATAAATGTTTGACTAATACGTATTTCTTTTTTCCTTTTCGAATAACAGAGTATTGTTTTCCAATGGCATTTTCTTTTTTAACTAACTCATTCATATCTATGACTTTCATTCCATTCACGGAAATTGCGCCACTTTGAAGCAATTCTCTTGCTTCACGTTTTGATTGAACGAGTAAGGTTTTAACGAGTAACTCGATGATAGGTTCATCAACTGACGTTTCAAATCCGAGTAAATCTTTGAATCCCATTTGAATTTCTTCAACCGTTAATTCTTCTAAAGATCCTGTGAATAACGCTTGAGTAATATGTTCAGCCTCTTTTAACGCTTCTTCGCCATGAACTAATTCAGTTAATTCTCTTGCTAAAGCCTTTTGAGGGTTTCTTTGTTCTGGATGAAGTTGTAAATCATTTTGTAGTTCTTCTATTTGTTCTTTTGTTAAAAATGTGAATTGTTTTAAACGCATGATGACATCATCATCTGCCGTGTTAATCCAATATTGATAAAATTCATAAGGAGATGTTTTATCCTTATCGAGCCAAACAGCACCGGATTCAGATTTTCCAAATTTGGTTCCGTCTGCTTTTGTGACCAATGGGAAAGTAAACCCATAAGCTTGGGCTTCTGAACCATGGACTTTACGAATCAATTCGAGTCCTGATGTAATATTACCCCATTGATCTTGTCCTCCGATTTGCATTACACAATTGTGTTTTCCAAAAAGGTATTCAAAATCCCAGGCTTGGATAATTTGATATGAAAATTCGGTAAATGAAATACCATTTTCAATTCTTGATTTTACCGAATCCTTACTCATCATGTATGAGACGTTAAAGTTTTTACCAATATCTCTTAAAAACTCTATGGCGTTCAGTGATGACAGCCAATCATAATTATTAACTACTTGAGCATTTGGTAATAAATGTTTGACTTGTTTTGTAATTCCTGCCGCGTTTTTTAGTGACGTTTCGATGGTTAATAACTGTCTTTCAGTGTTTTTAAAGCTTGGATCCCCAATCAATCCGGTTCCACCACCAATGACTAAAATGGGTTTGTGTCCAAAAATCATTAATCTTTTAGCAACTAAATACGCTAATAAATGTCCAACATGCAAGCTATCTGCCGTTGGATCAGCCCCTAGATAAAATGTCACTTGATCCTCATTCAATACTTTTTCGATGGAGGGATCAGTCATTGCGTAGGTTAATCCCCGCCATTTTAAATCTTCAAATAAATTCATCTTTATTCCTTCTTTCTAAAAATGTTTTATAAAAAAAATAAAAATCGCCCTAATTAAAGGACGATTAAATTTAACCGTGGTACCACCTTTGTTCGCTTTCGCGCACTTGGAAAGATAACGGGTTTACCGTCTGCATTGCAGAAACTCGTAAGTGTATTTCATTTTCATGATCGTTTCGGTTTGCACCTTCCACCGAATCTCTATAAATCGCATCAAGAAAACTACTGAACTTATTCATCGTTTTATTTAGATGATTGACGTTTGATAATACTATGTGGTAAAACGTTGAATTTGATTTCATTGACTTCGCCATCAATTTCACGTTTTAATAAAGACATAGCTCTTTGTCCGATTTCTTGAACTGGAATATCAACGCAAGAAAGTTTTGGACGAGATAAAGAAGCATACTTCGTATTTTGGAATCCGAAGACACTAACATCTTCTGGAATTCTTTTTCCTTTTTCAATCATGGTATTAATGAAAGATACCGCGATGGAATCTCTAACTGCAATAACGCCATCAACCAAAGTCTTTTCTTTGAATAGTTCATTGAAGTGAACCGTGTTAACAGAAATGTCACCACTGGTTCTAACGATATTTGGCGATAATTTGGCTTCTTTGATTGCTTTGAGATAACCTTCTTCTTTTAAATCATTAACCATGTATTTACGAGCGGTCGTTAATAGATAAATATCTTTACGGCCTTCATTAATCAAATGCGTGGTTAATTCATAAGCGGCTTTAAAGTAATCAATACATACGGTTACAAGTTTATTGTCATAAGGATATAAAGTATTCGCTAAAACGATTGGAACTTTATACTCATCTTGAATGACGTTTAACATAGTATATTGATTTTCATTGATTTCATCATTTAAGTAAAGAATGCCGTCAACTTGAGAAGCGACAACTTCTTTGAGCATTTCTGATTCTTCAACTTTGTCATCTTTCATCACAAAGATGAGAAGGGAATAAGAATATTTATGGGATTCAGCTGCAATACCATTAAGCATTTCAGCAACGGATGCTCTTGACATGTCAGGAACAATAACAGCGACAGTCGTTGATTTCTTACTTGCTAAACCCTTTGCAAAAGCATTGGGTTTATATCCAAGGTCTTTAATAACCCGCAATACTCGTTCACGTGTTTCAGGTTTCACTTTTTGAGGATTATTTAATGTTCTAGAAACCGTAGCAAGTGAGACATTGGCTGCGTATGCGACATTATAAATCGTGGCTTTGTTCATATTTTTACCCAATCCTTTCATAAGACTCATTAATTATTATAATTCTTATGTTATTCTATCATTATTTACATTGTGTTTCAATGGTTTTGATAGAATTTATGAAAATTTTTCATTTTCTTACATTGTAAAAAAAAGACAATCGCTTGATTGCCTTTTTATGACTAACGTCTTTCTTTAATTCTAGCTGCTTTTGCGGACAAGCCACGGATATAACCAAGGTTTGCACGACGAACTTTACCAAAACGTGTCACTTCGATTTTATCGATAAGTGGGGAATGTAATGGGAATGTTCTTTCAACGCCAACGCCATAAGACATTTTACGAACTGTGAAAGTTTCGCTAACGCCTCCACCTTGTCTTTTCATGCAAAGACCTTCAAATGCTTGGATACGTTCACGGTTTCCTTCTTTGATCTTTACAGATACTTTGACATTGTCTCCAGGACGAAATTCTGGAATGTTGTTCTTGATGAATGATTCTGTTACTTGATTAATAATTTGCTGCGACATAGTGATCAACTCCTTCGATTTTTTAAACCCTTGGTTCATGGATCTATGTCCAGCGGAACGTCGGTATGGTTCTTACAGCGTTTTGTATTATAGCATAACTCAGAAGCAAAATCAATCATTTTCGCTTCGTTTTTTAAGTAAATCAGGTCTTCTTTCTTTCGTTCTTTTTAATGACTCTTCTTTTCGCCATTTTTCTATTTCAGCATGATTTCCAGAAAGCAAAACATCAGGAACTTTCATTCCCATAAATTCTTGGGGACGCGTATATTGAGGAAACTCTAACAATCCATTATAGAAAGAATCCTGTTCAAAACTTTCATCACTGCTTAAAACTCCAGGTAATAAGCGTGTAACACTGTCAACGATGACCATGGCACCAATTTCGCCACCTGTTAATACGTAGTCACCGATAGAGACTTCCATATCCACGAAATTTAAAATTCGATCATCAAAACCTTCGTAATGACCACAAATAATAATAATATGATCTTTTTTCGAGAAATCATTGGCAATTTTTTGTGAATATGGTGTTCCTTGTGGAGTCATTAAGATTTTAAAAGCCGTATCATAAGCAGGAATAGACTTTAAAGCTAAATAAATGGGTTCAACGGCTAAGATTAAACCTGGGCCGCCTCCAAAGGAATAATCATCCACCCGGTGATGCTTATTTAAAGAAAAATCACGGAAATTAACAAAATTGATTTCAACACTGCCTTGTCCTTGAGCTCTTTTTAAGATGGACTCCGTGAAAACACCCGCAAACATTTCAGGAAAAATCGTTAAAATGGTTATCTTCATAAAAGGCCTTCCATTTCAATAATTGTGACTTTCTTATTTTGAATATCAACATCAAGAACAAATTCTTTGAGGAATGGAACCAATTTCATTTCACCATCATTTTTTTTAATTTCAAGATAGTCACATTGTGGGTATGTTTTAATTGAGTTGATGACACCCACGATAACATTATTTTGACAAATTTCAAGTCCAATCAAATCTACTTCATGATATTCGTTTTTCTTTAAATCCTTTGGCTTTTTATTTTCAGAGTACAGTGAAAAACCTTTATATTTTTCAACTAAATTAATATCATCTAATCCTTCAAATGTCAAAAGATCAAAGCCCTTATGGCTTCGAAAACTTATTATTTTTACGAAGATTTTCTCATTATTAAAATCAATATAGGTCTTATTGTTTTTGTGATAACGATCAGATTTAAAATCTGTTTCACTCATCACTTTAACTTCACCTTTGATTCCATGAGTATTTACAATCTTCCCAATGAGGATATAGTCGATATTTTCACTCATTATTTCATCCCTTTTTGACGATAATATAACTTTGGAGTTCTGTCAACGTTATAAACTCCCCAATGTTTTTCTGGTTCTAAAGGGTTGTTTGAACCTTTCCAAGGCTCATCAAACGCTTCAAACAAAAACATCGTGACTTCATTGTTTTTAGCCCATTTATCAATTTGAGTTAGATATTTAACTTGTGCTAACTCATTAGTATCTTCTACATTCATTTGACCCGTTGAAGAAGTTGCCCAACCAAACTCGGTAAATATAACTTGCTTTTTGGGATAGGTTTTAATTGTCTCGTTGTAATCCTGAATCGTTGCTTTTACAGCGTCATCTAATTTTATTTTAAGCCAAAGTGGATATGAATGAATGCTAATAAAATCAACGGCTTTTGCGACCGCTTGACAATGTTTATTCCATGCAAATGCCCCTTCGCAAAATGTGACAGGTACTTTAACCATTTTTTTAAGATAAAGAACATGTTCTGCGATTCGTTCTGCGGGCATTAAATTATGATGCCATTCAGAGGTATTTTCATTACCTACTGCAACAGCGAAAATGATATCTTGATATTCATTGGCTAATTTAGCTAATAAATCAAGTTGACGAAAATTATTCACTTTATTGAATTCGATTTCTTCATCACTATGCAGTCCACCCCATGGGCAATTCGGGTTTGATATTTCCCCTCTTGGTTCAACGCCAAGCATCACTTTAAAGTTTAAGCGGTAATCACGAATAACCTTTAAAACTGTTTGCGCATGATCATAGGGATCATACATTCTTAAATACTCAAATTGTCCTTCAAGTATTTTTAAATCCTCATAAATTTCTTGATAAGTCGGATAGACTTTCGTTATCGGACTTTGATTTTCTCTGTAACCTGAGTAACAGATTCCACGACCAAATTTTAACATTATATTCATCCTTTCAATCATGTAAATTTTACCACAAAACAATCATTTGAGCAACCTAAAAAAAAGAAACAAAAAAGCCGACAAATCGGCTTCAAAGTTTATCGATTTAATTCAATTTCTCCTGCGGCTTGTAATGCTTTTTTCGTAACAATCGGACCGATTAATTCATATATCAACGTCGCAACCAATATGATGGTTCTAATTTGAGAACCCATTTCTGGATTTAAGACTTGAGTTGCAATCAAGGATAAGCCAATAGCGACACCCGCTTGTGGAATCAATGCATAACCTAAATACTTTTGAATCTTTGGATCAGCGTGGGTAACTTTTGCTCCAAACCAAGAACCAAAGATTTTTCCTGCAACACGCGACAAGATATAAATGATACCAATAATACCAACTTTGAGTAACAATGATAAATTCAATTCAGCACCGCTTAACACGAAGAACATGATAAAAATGGGGGGAGTAATATAATTAATTAAGCCATTGACTTCGTCATATTTATTGCTGGTATTGGCGAATACAGCACCTAGTGCCATACAAGCTAATAAAGCTGATCCATTCAAATATGTCGTTAAGTACAGTGTCAAAAATACTGCAGCAATGACTAAACTAATTCTATTGCCACGACCCGTAAACCATCTAACAGCGAAGGTAACGATAATACCAAAGATACCGCCAATCCCAATTGATAGAATTATTTCCCAGAAAGGAGCTAATATTTGCATAGGTGCAGTTGCGGCCGCAATTGCAGCTAAAACTAAAGCAAATCTTATATTCGTTAAGTCAAGTTGACCTGTAATTAAAAAATATAAAATCACAGCTACAAATACAAACACAACCCCAAATAAAGCCTCTAAGATTGCGATAACGATGGGCCTTGTTCCCATTTGCTTAAAATAAGAAATTTTTAATTCATTACCAATGGAAAAAGCGATAAAACCGAGTGCAACATTTGAAACAATTTCCATCGTTTCAATAGCGTCGCCACTAACTAAGCCTAAAATTGAAGGACCAATCAATAATCCCCCAACTAAATATCCAGTTACGTTTGGTAATTTAGCATATTTTGCTATCTTGCCAAAAAGAAGACCGGTAACAATCAATATACCGGCGTAGAGTAAAGCATTTAAATCCATAAAATCAGCACCTTATTTCTTATAACCTTTGATAAAATCAATTGGTAGAGTAAACACAATTCCTGTATTGGGTTTTGATAAATCACCAGCGATGCGATCAATGACATTCAGAACAACATCGATTTGCTCATCTTCTAAAGCCATCAGTATGACTCTTGATTCAGATCGAGGACCATCGAATAAAAATTTTAATGATCCTAAGATATTCATGTCATCTGATTCAGAAAGCATTCTTCCCATTCCAGTACTATTGATAATGGTTGCGCCTTTAATTTTTTCTTCTTTTAAAGCAATGAGGAATTTATCCAATTGATGGACATCATTCAATACATAGACCATTAATTTCATAAAGTTCACCTTTTTCTCTTAATAGATTATACTCTTTTAAAACAAAAATGCAAGGGTTAAATATTCTCTAAAACGTTTAATTGCCAAATGCCCATGAAACAAACGTTGGAAAACGGTCTTGCCAAAACAATTCTGTATGAGTCGCTTTTTTATCGAAAATAAATAGGCGATTTTTAGAATCAGTTATTTTACTTTCAAGGATTTGGTTAAATCTTTTTGCATCTTTAACACAAGTGAATAGAGATAGAACTCCACTCTCTTTACCACCCATATCATGATATATTTTTGTGTTTTCTAAATAATTTTTATTTTTTACACGATCAAATAAATCTTCTTTAACAATCCAATAAGCGGGTGAAAATGCACCAACTATTCCAAATATCTCGTTATAAACTGTACCGAGATATAAAGAGACGTTCCCTCCACAAGAACTACCGGCGACTGCCGTATTTAAACGATCGGTTAACGTTCGGTAATTGGCGTCGATATAAGGCTTTAAAACTTCAACGATAAATTTGCCATATAAATGTGCTTCTGGCAAAAAAAGATTGGATTTCGTTAATTTTTTAATTCCCTTTTCTGCTTTTTTGCTAATGGCGTTCGTGTATTCAGGTATTCGGTAAGTATCGTCAGAATCAATCCCAACAATGATAGCACCAAGAATGATTTTCTGATTTACAAGTTTTGTGATTGATTTAGCAACATCCCATGAATAACCACTTACACCCGATGGATCAACGAGATTTTGACCATCATGCATGTAAATTACAGGATACTGTATATGTATATTTTGATAATAGTCATTTGGAAGTATCACCCTTACTTTTCTTTTGCGATTACCAAGTTCTTTTATTAAAAAATCAAGCACTTCAATTTTTTCCATTGTTCTACCCCCATTACATTTTATTATAACCCTAGAAATGAAAATTCGCAATGTAACTTTTGATATAGGTAAAATAACATTAGTGAATATTTCAATATCGATTGTCGCATGTTATAATGAAGTATAATTTAAGGATGTGGTACGAATGGAAAACGGTTTTACGAAAAGTTTTAACTTAAAATCAAAATACTACAATTCGGTTAATTTGGAATTGCCGCTCAACGAATATCCTCGACCTCAATTACAAAGAGAACATTGGATTAATCTTAATGGTTATTATGATTATTCTATTTACAAAAAAGAACAAGATATTCCCGATCAGTACAACGGAAAAATCGTTGTTCCTTTTTGCGTTGAAAGTCTAATATCTCAGGTCAATAAACCGTTATTGCCTGATGAAATCTTACGCTACCATCGTTCTTTTGAATTACCTGAAGTTGATAAAAATCAAGTCGTATTATTACATTTTGAAGCAGTCGATTATTTATCTGAAGTATTGATTAATAATCAATTCGTTGGAAAGAACCGTGGTGGATATCTTCCATTTTCATTTGATATAACAAAGTTCATCAAAAAGGGGATAAATGAGCTAGTAGTGAGTGTTGAAGACCCAACTGATACCTTTTATCAAGAACGTGGCAAACAAGTTTTAAAACCAAATGGGATATGGTATACAGCCACTTCTGGCATATGGCAAACCGTTTGGATTGAAATTGTTCCATCACTTCATTTTGATGCAGTTAAAATAATATCTAATATCGATAATTCTTCCATTCGAATTCATCCGATCGTTATAACTGATGAACCAAAAGAAGCAAAAATAACCCTATATGATAAATCAAAAAAAGTATTGTCTACAGTCATTCCAATCAATAAATTCTCAGAAATTACGATTAAAAATCCAAAATTATGGAGTCCCGAATCGCCCAATATATATGATGTTACTTTGGAATTAATTGAAAAAGATATCGTCATTGATACGGTAAAAACATATTTTGGTTATCGAAAAATCCATATTGCAAAAGATGTCCAAGGATTACCAAGGATATATTTAAACAATCAACTCTATTTTCAAGTTGGAGTTCTTGACCAAGGTTATTTTCCTGAAAGCTTATTAACTCCTCCAACAGATCAAGCCATGATTGATGATATTGAAACCATGAAATCTCTTGGTTTCAACATGTTAAGAAAACATATAAAAATCGAACCAAGACGATGGTATTATCATTGTGATCGAATCGGCATGCTAGTTTGGCAAGATATGCCGAGTGGCGGTGTTGGCTATATTGGTAATTTGTTGGCTGTTGGATTGCCTAATATTGGTATTCATATTCTAGATAATCATTATAAGCGATTCCATCGCAACGAATTTAAGGGCCGACAAGAGTTTGAAACACATTTAAAGGGTATGATCGATCATTTATTCAATCATCCTTCTATTTGTACATGGGTTCCTTTCAATGAGGGATGGGGCCAATTTGATGCAAAACGGATTGGCGAAGAAATCAAAAAATACGATCCTTCAAGATTGGTAGATCATGCAAGTGGTTGGCATGATCAAAAAGGTCCCGATTTTGTCAGTATTCATAAATATATCTTCGAAATTAAATTACCAAAGAAAGATTTTAACCGTCCTTTTGTTCTTTCTGAATTTGGTGGTTACTCACAAGTATTAACTAACCATGTTTGGGATGAAACTCATAGTTTTGGATACAAGATGTTTGATACAAAAACATCATTATCAGACGCCTATGAACAATTACTTCACGAACAAATTATTCCCCTCGTCGACAAAGGATTATGTGCCATCGTATACACTCAATTATCAGACGTTGAACTTGAAGTCAATGGGCTATTGACCTATGATCGTGAAATTGTAAAACTTGAAAAGTTTATGGTTCTCGCTATCAATAATCAATTAAGAAATATCACTTAATAATAATGGCCATCCAGAGGACGGCCATTTTTTTATAAAAGGTAGAGAGAAAATGCAAGGAGTATTTGTGCTGCGTAATAAGTACTTAGATTTAGTATGATGAAAGGATTACTTGTTTTACCACCAAAATAAATTTGCGCTAAAATCAAATCGGATATCCCAAATAAAATCGCTCCGATTGTGACGGCTGAATTAAATCCATTGAACCCTAATGATAATCCGTTCATGAAAGCTTGTCCAGCAACTAAAAACAGAAAAAAAGAATAGATAATTGAAGGGATTTTAGAAGGACCCCAGTTCAATTTTAAGAGTTTGGAAGCCATAAATGTCGTGATGGTTATAATGGTTGATATCACAATCGCCCAGATACTAAAGGATCCATTTATTATTATAGCTGAGTAATATAATGTATGCCCTACCATGAAACAAAAAGTCCCTATTAAGATAATTTGATGATTTTCATCCACTGGTCGTAATGGACGTAAAGCCAAATAGATATCGCCCATTAATCCAGCGACTAATCCTAATCCAAATAAGAAGACCACCGTAGGATGTGATAAATAGGCTTTTGAAGAAAGAACGGAAATGACATAGAGAAATATAAATCCAAAGCTAGCCAACCCCTTAAATGTGATTGATTGAAGTGGTTTTCCTAACGTTTCAATAAAGATGTACAAGCCAACGAGTCCGACTGATAAAAAAATGCCGAGATAAATCATATTTTCCTCCGTTAATTAAATGTGTCCTACTATATGATTTATTATAACAAATTCGCAATTTTATACGAGTAGATTTTCAATTATTCATCGCCAAATAGAGATTAATTGTGTATAATAAGGGCAATCATTATAAAAAAGGGTGAAAAACGTGATTAAGAGAATTTTGAAGATACTATTGATTATGCTTGTGTCAATCATTTCAATGGCAGTTCTGTTTGTCATTACATTACAAATATTTGAGTACCGACCAAAAGATGAGACTGTTTTATTAATTGAAAATAATCTTGAAGCTATCGATTCTAATTACGTAAATCCAGCGAATTCAATTAAAATCATGACGTTTAATATCGGATATGCCTCATTAAGTGAAACCGAAGATTTCGTGATGGATGGTGGAGAGAAAGGCAGAATGGATGATAAAGCATCCGTTGAAGCCAATTTAGAGGGTATTGGCAATATCATTACTGATTCCAACGCGAATATCTATCTATTGCAAGAAATCGATTATAAATCAAGTAGATCGTATAATACACTTCAGTATGATTACATCTCTAATCTTGTGAACATGCCCGTAACACTCGGTTATAATTACCGATGTATATTCGTTCCTTTTCCATTTGATATCACTCAAATGATGGGAACGGTAAATTCTGGAATAGTGACAGCGACCGAGTATTATGTTGAAGATGCCACTCGAATTCAATTACCCGGCAGTTTCTCATGGCCGTTAAGACTTGCAAATTTGAAGAGATGCGCCGTTATCACGAGATTGCCGATTTTAGGGACAGATCAGTATTTAGTGATCATCAACGTCCATTTATCTGCTTATGATGATGGAACGATGAGAATTCAAGAAATCGAAGCCTTACAATCAATGATGCAATCAGAATATGAATTAGGAAATTATGTCATTGTGGGTGGCGATTTTAATCAAACTTTCCCCAATGCTTATACTGAAAAAGAAGATGGAACCTATGAATATTTATTTGAACTTAAAGATCCTTCTTTCTGGCAAGCTTTTGGACTAGATGATGAGTGGTTTGTTGAGAACGATTGGCAATTTGCAAACGATGTAACGAACCCGACTTGTCGATTATTACATCAACCACTTGATACAGTCAATGATGAAAATAATCAATATTACGCCATTGACGGTTTCATCGTCAGCGAGAACGTGGAAATCCAATCAGTTAACACAAGAGATGAAGGTTTTAAATACAGTGATCATAATCCTGTTGAGTTAATAATCAAATTGAAACCGTAAAAAAAAGGCCAATTGAAAGTGTTTGATTAAAACGGACAGATAATAAAAAGAGTCATATTAGAAGAAATTCTAGTATGATTTTTTTTGATATAATTAAAAACAAGACTAGTATTTAAGTATTAAAGCTTTTTGTGGGTAAGGAAGTTATCCACAAAAAGTAATTGACGCCTGACAAAAAAACATAAAAAGGAGAAACAATGAAAGAACGAAAGACAAAAAAACATAGACAGTTTAGCATTGATGAAAAGAACCAGATTGTACTTTTGTATATGGACAAACATTTTCGTTTGAGCGAATTACTAAGAAAATACGACATTCCACACAAAGGAACGCTTCAGAAATGGATAAAGCAGTATCGAGAGTTCGGAACGTGTGTAGATCGTCGAGGGAAGGCAACTGGTAACAAAAAAGGAAGACCAAAAAAGTATATTGAACGACTGGAAGATATGTCTAAGAAAGATCTGATTGAAAGGGTAAGGATGTACGAGAACATAAAAAAATCCCTGACCTGCCTAATGAACCAACCACCAAGCAAGAGTATCAAGTAATTGATATGCTTAGAGGGCTATATTCAGTGCAATTATTGTGTAAAACACTAGGATGTTCAAGAAGCGGATACTATGACTGGATAGCATTGGGCAGGCCACAACATAAAGCGTTTGATAAATCAATCAATGACCTAATAACGGAAATGTATCAAATCGATGACCGATGGGGAATACGTCAAATCAGAATGCAAATAAAAACGGTATACGGCTTATGTCTCACAAACGCAACCGTATACCGCTACATGAGGATCAATGGTGTTCAGTCCATTGTCCGAAGGAAAACTCATGCATATCCCAAGGTTAATCACCATGACATACCGAATCTCCTCCAAAGAAATTTTACCACAGATGCATCCAATAAGAAATGGTCTATTGATATTACATATCTCTTCTGTAGAGATGGATTGTCTTATCTCTGTGCTATCAAAGACATGTATGACAAATCGATTGTATCTTGGAAAACATCAAAGTTTATCGATCATTTTCTCGTCATGAATACTTTGGATCAAGCAATTGATTCAGTACCAATAAAACAGCGGCAAGAATTAATTTTACATTCAGACCAAGGATGGCATTTTACACACCCCGCATACAGAAAAAGATTACTTGATAATCACATTACTCAATCAATATCGTCCAGGGGGAGTAGCGTTGACAATTGTCCAATAGAATCGTTTTTCAGTGCACTTAAGACCGAATGTATTTATTTACACAAGAATTTGTACATGAATAATATAGAAGCTATTGTAAAAGAATATATGTTTTATTACAATAACCAAAGACTCCAAGAAAAAATTAAAGAACTCGCTCCTTTTCAATTCAGGAAACAAGTTCTTTCGGCTCTTTTTATTTAATTGTCCGTATTAAGCAAACTAACTCATTGGCCTTTTCTTTTTTTCTTCTTAAATGATTTGTAGTCCTTCAATTAAAACTTTAAAAGCAAGTAAAATTAATACGATGCCCCCAATAATGCCAGCTTGTCTTTCAACAAATGAACCAAGTTTTTTACCTAATATAGAACCAAAGAAACTCATTATAAAAGTCACTAATCCAATGGTGAGTGAAGGTAACCAGATTGATTGATCAATGCATGAAATGGTAATACCAATCGCAAAAGCATCGATAGATGTTGCGATACCAAGCATGAATAACTCTTTATAACTTAAAGTGATATCACATTTAACGTTGCCTTCACAAGATTTAATAGCATCTAGAATCATTTTCGCGCCAACAAATGCTAATAAAACAAATGCAATCCAATGATCAAAGGAATCAATTAATTGATGAAATACCGAACCTAAATAATATCCAATGATTGGCATGATGGCTTGAAATAATCCAAAACAAAGGCCAATAATGAGAGAAGTTGATATGGTTGATTTCTTTAATGTTGTTCCTTTACAAATAGACACCGCAAAAGCATCCATCGATAGACCAAAAGCCAGTAAAATAATTACCCAGAAAGCCATATAGTATGTACCCCAATCAATTATATCAATTTCATATTCGAATCAAAAACACAAAAAAGATTATATCATTGAAAATATTGACTGTCAAACTAATTATTTAAGAGAATATCCATGATTTCATTCGTTTGTTGAACGATGTTTTCGACTTCATAATAGGGTAAATTCAATGTCATGCATGCTTCAAACATTATTTGACACTCATTTTTTAAATATTCTACCAGTTGAGTTAAGGCTTGATTATCTAAGTGTGAATACCAATGATTTTGAGTGTTTGGACCAAATTTTTTGAGTTCTTCAACTTTTTTTGAAGTATCAACAAGCCGGTAACCTAAAAATATGACTTTAATATTTGAAGCGTGTTTATTCAATAAATAACGAACAAAATCAGGTTGAAAATGAACACCTTCAAATATATAATCGATTTTATTCTCAATAATCGTTTGAATCATTGCTTCTAAATAAGGCTTTAATTGATTTGATACGGTTACATCACTGGCATTCGGATTGATACCGATTGCCTTGTTACCATTGGCTAACGACATCATAAGCAAATCGGTAGAAAAATAACCGATTTTTTTTGATTTGACCAAATGATTGGTTATAAATGTTTTTCCAGCTTTTGCAATGCCTGCAATGATATATATCATATGACAACCTCATTTCTTTAATAGACTATGATACTGGTGGTAATAATGGCCTAATAGTCCTCGGTAATTACGTTTCCACGGTTTATTACGACCGCAATAATGGATTATTGAAGTATTTTGATGAATCCATTCTTGTGATATTTTGCTTGTTTTATTTATTTGTCTTATATCATACCAAAGTTTGTAACGATCACTTAAGTTATAAACTAGGGAATCAAGTAATAAAGTATTTCTACCAAATAAAGCGCTAAAAACATCCTGATCCGGTAAGAATAAACGGTGTTTATTATGAAGTACATAATCAATTATGAGTCTTTTTTGAATGTTTTTCCGCATTAATGGTAGATTCATTAAAATAACACCACTATTAAAATAAGGTATTTCTTTATCAGTCTTTAGGCGTAAACCGTTAAAAGTTTGACCGACTTTAAATACATGAGAACAAGCCATAAAATAGTGATTATCAAATGCTGAATTATAAAGAGCTTTAAGTGAATTGATAATGACAATATCTGGATCAAGATATAAAACTCTATCGAGATTTTCAGGAAGATAGTCAGCTGAAAATAGACGTAAATACATTTCACGTGGGAACCGTTTTGAAGTTGGAAATTGAATCATTGCATCTTCAATAATTGATATTGGAAACAAGTTCAATCTTTTTTCATTTACCCGAATTTTTACTTCATCAAAATCAGTCTCTGATAAAGACATATGAAGGACATAAACATCAACAAAAAAGTCTTTGTTATTCATAAGTAATGACTTGAGCATTACACTTAATTGTAATAAATAACCCTTATCAAGGGTTACTAAAATATTCATCCGAGTCGATTCCATAGTGATTTTCCTTATCTATAAACTATTCATTGTAATGAAAGGCCGGAAACAATCGTCTCCGGCCCAATGTCTATAATTATGACTGTAGTTTCTGTTCAATACGATTATTAGTTATCTTTGTTATTTCTTCATAATATACTTCATCAATAATATACTTCTTTTGAAGAATGTAAAGAGCTCCAAAAATGAGTAACGCTGGAATAACTGTAATCGCTAGTCTTAAGAACAATCGCATAGAAATCGTTGCATTTTCTAAAAATACAGAATCCGCAGCTTCATTAATCATCATTTCCCAACCATTATCACCTTGACTAAAGACTGCGTTTTCAGGTTTTTGGAGAGCTTCATATAAAACAACGAGTTCTTTATCATCAAGAGTGCTAAATTCAAATGTCGAGATCGAATTCTTCAAATTCATAACATAAGACGCTTGTTCAGTTTCAGATAATATCTCGAACGCTTCAAAAGAAAGAGCTGAAATGCCGTTTTGAATGTTTGAAACATACGTGTTTTTTTCAATAACTGACATTTCATTAAATAGACTTACTTCTTGTTCGAGAGCACTGACATTTTGACTCATGCCATAAACGCCTGAAACAACTAATACTAATGTGACAATCAATCCTTGAATCGCTGAAGACATTTTCGCAACGAATGGTCTTAATGAGAATACGATTGCTTCATTTCGGTCTCCCGTTTTAAATTCATTATACTCAATCGTATTGGTCATATTAACGATAACAACCATATAGAAAATCGCTTGACCGCCAAAGACGAAAAGGCCAAATGCACAAGCAGTGACAATATTAACTGGTAAGAAATCAACCCAACCAATAGAGAGCATCATCGCATAACCAAAGACGAGAGCGATAAAACTAAAATTCATCATTTGTTTTCGTGTAAAACGTTTAGCTAAAGCCGAGTAAAAACTTTGAATTAAGATATTAGAAATCGCAAAACTAAGAATAAATATCATTGTTAAAGTTCCGTCATAGCCAATTTCTAACCAAAAGAAATTATAGCCTAAAGCTGTTAGTAATCCTGATCCAATGCTATATAGCATTAATGCTAAAGACGCCCAAAGTAATTGGTCATTTTTGGCAATGACAGAAAACATTTTCTTAATTGAGATTTTTACTGGTTTTTCAGGGAGTACTTCTTTAGGCTCTTTAACGCCAAATACGGTTAAGAGGGTACAGGCAACGAAGAAAATGGCAAAAGTGAATGAAATGATGCTATAGCCTTTAACCATTCTACCGACGGTTGTTAAAGTAATAATAGCATTTCCGGCAAAAGCGCCGACTCCAGCAAATACAACAACCATTGTTGTTACTGTATCTCGATCTTTCTTGTTTTTTGATAAAGCTGGAATTAATGACCAATAGGGAATATCATTTAAAGTAAAGAACATTTCCCAGAAAATATACATAACAAAGAAAAAGATGACAAATGCCCATCCAGTAGGACGGAAATTAAACATGAAGATAATGACAATCGCCGTTAGTAAAGCTCCTATCAAAATCCAAGGTCTAAATTTACCCCATTTAGTATGTGTATTTTCAACAATTGAACCCATAACAGGATCATTAACAGCATCCCATATTCTTCCTACGACTAGCATAATTCCGATGACAGTAAACTGTGTTGCAGATAATCCTAATCCTGAAAATTGAACATAAGTAATAAAAAAAGTTGCAACGAGTTGATACACCATATCGCGGCCAATTCCGCCAACGCTATAAGCCCATTTGTTACGATTAAATAATTTTCTTTCAAAATCTAAAACATTATCCTTCACTTTTTCACCTCAATGTAATTGATGTAAGAATTATTGTAAAAAAAACGCTTACAAAATTCGTTAACTGAATTCATTATATCAATTATTAATCTAAAATAATAGACAATTTTTGATGTATTTATAGCATAAATAAAACAAAATCAAAATGAATGACAAAAGTAAGACAGTATGTTATTATATCTACGTTTAATTTATATAGAAGGTGTGTCTTATGAATCGAATCAAAAATTATAATCAAGTCGTAAATTCTATTTCTGAAAATTCTGCAGTCATTATTGCAAAAACACAAGGATGCAATGTTTGTATGCCTGTGACATTAAGATTGTCAGAGATGATGAATGATTATCCTACTATTCCTTTATATGAAGTGTATATTGAAGATGTTCCAGAATTTAGAGGACAACATCTTGTATTTACTGTTCCGACGATTATTGTTTTCTTTGAGGGGAAAGAAGTGCACCGTGAATCGCGTTTCATCAACTGGGAGAATTTAGATTCTTTGTTATCAAATATAAAATAAAACCCTTTATTCTTTTTCGCTAATCAAGCGATGAAATAAAGGGTTTTTTTATTTGGATATTTATTTTGGCAAATACTTACTATTACGGATCGACATAAATCCACCCGTAAGATTAAATAAATTAGTATATCCAAGATTTTTTAAAATACTGAGTGCATTGTAAGATCTTGCACCGGATTCACAATTGATATAAATGGGTGTTTCTTTATCGACACGAATTTCATCAATTCTTGATCTTAATTCATCGATTGGAATGTTAATCGCCGTTTTTATATGTCCGTATTGGAATTCTTCTTCTGTTCTAACATCTAGGAAAAAGGCACCTTTTTCTACGAGTTGGTCGACATCGTAATAGTGGAAAACTTTATAGACGTCAGCTTTTAAGTTTTCAGCGATATATCCTAAAATATTAACCGGGTCTTTTGCGGAACCAAATGGTGGAGCGTAAGCTAATTGTAAATCAGATAAATCATAAACGGTTCCATAAGTTTTCATAACCGTTGAGATAATATCAATCCGTTTATCAACTCCATCTTGACCGATTATTTGTGCGCCATATATTTTTCCTGTTTCTGGATTAAACAATAATTTCATGACCATATCCGAGGCTCCGGGATAATATGATGCATGATTTGCTCTGACAGCGAAAATCGCTGTATAGGGCAATTTTTTCATTTTTAATTGGCCTTCATTGTTTCCAACACTTGCAGCTGTCTTATTGAAAACTTTAATAATTGATGCCCCTAATAGTTTAGTCTCTTTGATAGCGAAATTATTAATATGGTCGGCTACAAGTCTTGCTTGACGGTTTGCTGGCCATGCGAGTGGAATGGCAGTTTTTGATCCATCAACGAAATCATAGACTTCAATCATGTCGCCAATCGCGTATATGTCTTTATTAACTTCACCAGTTGAACCATCGTATACATTATAAGTTTCTGAAACAACCACATGACCTCTGGGACCTAATTTCAGATTAGCAGCTTTCGGAAGCTCATTGTTCGGTAAAACTCCTATCGCTAAAATTGTCATATCAGTTTCAATGGTTTTTCCACTTTCTAGTAAAACGGTTTTACCTAAGTTATCAAAACCACTAATACCGTCTCCTAAAACCAGTTTAACATCATGTTTATTGAGTTCTCGATGGAGTATTTGAGCCATTTCAAAATCAAATGGACGCATGATTTGAGGTAATTTCTCAATAATGGTGACTTCTATTCCTAAATGAGCTAAGTTTTCAGCCACTTCAACGCCAATAAATCCCCCACCAATAACCGTTGCTTTCTTAACTTCATGCGTTTTTTTATAGTTGATAATCGCATCCATAGATGGAACGTTTGTCAAAGTAAAGATATTATCTGCATCATCCATGCCTTTTAGCGGTGGTTTGATAGGTTTAGCACCTGTCGATAAAATCAATTTATCGTAACTTTCTGTATAGATTTTATCTGCTAAAACCTTTTTAACCGTAACTTGCTTGTTTTTTGGATCAATAGATATAACTTGACTAAAATTCCGAATGTCAATATTATATCTTTGCTTCATTCCCGGAATGGTTTGGACAAACAAATCTTCTCGGTCTTCGATAACTTCACCGATATGATATGGTAATCCACAATTCGCAAATGACACATACTCATCTTTTTCTAGCAAGATAATTTCATCTTTTTCACTTAATCTTCTCAGTCTAGTAGCCGTAGTAGCTCCACCAGCAACCCCACCAACAATAATAATCTTCATTGATATTCCTCCATAAGATATTTATATTCCGCAACTATTATCTCAATTGGTTCACAATATTTCAAGCGGTATGCATAAAATCGATTTATATCATAAAGGTTATTCAGGAAATAAGCGGTTAAAGAAAATAATCCACTGAATAAATTCCAATGGATTAATATGATTATCTATTTTTTGGGTTTTTTAATATTTCAAAACGAGGATAATATAATTCTCGAGCTTTTGAAACGATTTTTTGAACAAATTCAGTTTTTCCAAAAGTATAAGCTTCTCGATCAAATTCAAATTTGTCTTTTAAATCTTTTTTAAGAATTTCATATTCTTTACAAGCATCAGGGTGGTTTACTAGATACTCACAAAAATATAATTCATCCCAATCTTTAGGATATCTCACATGAATGTGAAAGGCTTGTCCTTCATATCCACTAAGAGTGTACCCTTTCATAAACATCATACTAGGATTATCTAAATCCGTCTTTTGATTATGATGATATTGAATACTTTTCATTGCGTTGATGATTGATTCTGCTTTGCAGTGTTTTCCAACTTCGACGAGGATATCAATCGTTGGCTTTGCTAAAAGACCAGGAACAGAAGTGCTTCCGATGTGATGAATTCGGAAAATAACCGGCCCAAGAGCATCGAATATCTTTGAAGCTTCTTTCATATACTCTTCTTCCCAATTTGGATTGTGCTGTTCTAGTCGAATTGGAAACAACTTTCCGAGTTCACTCGGAGATAAATCATTGATGTTCATTTTGTAATTTTTCCTTTCTTGTAATTTACGCATTAAATTTGAATAAAAATGTAAAAAATAGTATAATAATAGCATAAAACAATTAAAAACGGAGGATTAATAATATGAATAAGCTCATAGATTTGTTAAATCGTGAAGTTGCTAATTTTGCAGTACTATACACTAAGTTGCACCAATTTCACTGGAATGTAAAAGGTGTAAGATTTTACCAATTCCATGCTTTGTTTGAAAAATTATACGATGAAGTTACCGAAAACATGGATGTTGTTGCAGAACGGATTTTAATGCTTGAAGGTCAACCATTATCAACATTATCTGACTTTCTTAAATTCACAACCATAAAAGAAGGCTTAGGTAATGAATCTGATATGCAAATGATTAATCAAATCATTTACGACTTTACAACGATTGATGAAGAACTGAAAGAGGCAATCAAAGTCGCGCAAAATTTGATTGATGAAGTAACGGTTGATATTCTTATCGGAATCGATTCAGCGCTTCAAAAACATCTTTGGATGCTAAAATCACTCGAAAAATAATGATTATTTCAAAGAAAACACTTCAGAAATTCTGAGGTGTTTTTTTATACTTCATTTTCGAAAATTATATTTAGGTCAATTGTAGCGACTTTGCTTATTGTTTCATGTATTGAACAATATTTAGCTCCTAGTTCCGCTGCTTTTCTAAATTGGACTTCATCACTCGCGTTATAGATGACCATTGAGATCGTCACATGATTAAGTGTTGGTGGAAGTTCATCGCGTTTCGTTCCATTAATATCCAATGTAGCTCGTTTAAACTTAAGTCTTTTTTTGATGGCGATTCCTAGAAAAGTTGCATAAAAGCAAGAGCCTAAAGCACCATATAAAAGATGGTAAGGCTCTAATCCTTCTGGTTGATTTCCAAGTTTCACTGAACCGGTGGGCGAAACCATCGTTCCAGTGAAAGATGAATCAAAGACAAGTGAAACAGAATCAGTATTCATAAATTTTATTCCTCCGCAATAGTAAGTTTTATTCCTGTAAATTTCGATTTATCGATAACCATGCTTTAGCATGATCAACAGCATTCTTAATTGAAAACAATCTAGATTCCCCATATCCAATAAATCCTATAGTTGACTTACCTAATTGATCAAAATTAGAACCGCAAGCAAGGAAATCATCTGAATTATAATCGTAATCTTCAAATTGAATCCATGAACGCTTGCCATCAATCATCATGGCAGTTCCATTGATCTTTTTCATCATATTCGGTAATAACGTTTCAGCTAAATGAAAACAAGTGTTTGAATCATAATGAACCCCTAATAAGAGTACTTTTGCATTAAGTTCATACATATTTCCAAGAGGGGAATTTATTCCTAGTTGTGGAAACAAATGATGACACGATAGTACTTTTTGACTTAGTGGCCCTATCGCACTGAATGATAGCTGTGGGTGGTTTGAACGAATCACTCCCGGTTGTAATCGAAATAATTCGGCGATTGTTCCCATCCCTCTGGTTTTAGTCAAATAGGGATCATAAGCGGGCATATTTTCTTGAATGATTGAAATCCAAGCAAATGGAACAGGAGGGTTTTCCCAGTGTAGAGGATTACTCCAATCACCGCTATGTGAAGGCATGACGAGTGTTCCTTCAGGGCCAAGAATTTCCATCAGTGCTGTAATAACACTTTGTGCGCCACCGCAAACCCACCCTATAGATGAAAGCGAAGAATGAACTAGCAATAAATCTCCACGTTTGACTCCGAGTTTGATTAGGTCACGTTTTATGGTATCGATGGTGACGGGGGATTCGGATTTTAAAATGCTAGTGATTTCACTCATATAATTCACACCCTATTATTTGGTTTCAATTGAGTAGTATAGACATTTTTGTCTCATGTTTTGATACTCGATAACAATTGTTTTGTCAATTCTTGACATTCCACATTTTTCCATCACTCGAAAACTAGGGATATTTGTCTCAAATGCACAACATATGATCTTATGGTATCCCTGATGAAATAAATCATCGATAATCGCATTTAATGCTTCCGATGCAAATCCTTGATTATGATATTTTGGATGAATTACATAACCGATTTCAATGATTTCGTCCATTATGTCGACATCATTTACAAATCCAATTAATTGACGGTTATAATAGATTCCTCGCTCATAATGTAGAGTAGAATTAGAATACGTTTGAAGTTTCTTAAAGTAATCTCTTGATTCATCAATCGTCCTGAAATCAGGAATAATATAGCTTTCTTTGATTGTTTTATTGGTAAGCAAATCAATCATGTCAAACTCATCATTATCGTTATATGGTTGGATAATTAGTCTTTGTGTTTTTATCATAAAAACCTCTAGATTAAATAATTAATGATAGCCTATTTATTATAAAATCTCTTTATTGGGTAAACAGAAAAAATCCTTTATTTTTTGAGCAACTTGACTGGGTTCAAGAAAAGTATTGTCAATTTTCAGATAATGCTCAAACGATAATTCTCCTTCGTTACTTACTAGCCGATAAAGCGTTTCTTCACGAACCATTCTTTTTTCTGATATTTGAATATCTCGTTTTGAAGCTTTGTTTTTCAACCGATTTTCCGTTTTATTTCTTTCCATACGAATTGCTCTATCTGAAACAAGTTCGACATAATAAACTGTGCCGCCTGATAATTCGAACTTTTCTGAAACATGTTTGACATAGTCCCAGTCGCTTTGCATATCAAAAGCCCACATATAAGTAAATATAAGTCCCTCATAACTGCTTTTGATGTAATGATCAAAGATTTGCTCTCTTAAAATGGCAATGATTTCACCATCAAACTTGCCAAAAATGTCAATGACAGGTTCTATCATCATATGATTGTGAAACAAACGATAATCTGTGATTTTCATTAATTCTTGGCCAACGGTCATTTTACCGACGGCCCCAGCTCCAAAAATAAGCACGAGATTCATATGAAAATAACTCCTTTATCTAATTTTAATTTTCTATAAACTATATAAACACTCTATATTCTTGATAATAGAACAACAGTTTCAACAAGCGTGGAGTTTCTGGAATTGCTTGAAATTATGCCAAGTAATGTGTGTGAGAAACATATTGATAACCCTTATATGAATACACATACTATGCCATTTTTTCGTTGATACATATTATGAAATAAACCCCTCAAATTATTGAGTCAAATTCCCTCGCCATTGCTATCTTGTCATAACCGAGTTTGTGTCAGTGTTGAGGTTTTCACAACCAACTTAATTTGCCAATCGCATCAATGTCCGTTTTTGGTAACAATATGATGTCATCTCGCTCCACTGATTTAAAACCATACCAGTCCACTAATTATCTTGATATTTTGTAATAATAGAAGCGTACCACTCATCCATGACGGTTGAATGATTTTTGCCATATATATTTACAAACGTATCAACGTCACCAAAGTAATCCCAAAATAATTCATCCCCATAATTGTCAAGCAAATATCTTATAAATGACGTTGAAGCAATATAATTAGGGTTAGTGCTCTCTTTCCCAAATGTAAATGCATAACAATCAATGTAATCAAGCATGTTGAAATCTAAACTATTTCGCTCAAGATAACCTTCAAAATTCGTGATGAATGTTTTAAGATTATCTGGATTCGTTTCAAGACATATCTGATATTCATAATAAGAAGTTTCAATCCAATACTTATCGTAAAGACTGGCAATGTAAACTGCAATCCCCTCAGAAAGATACGCTTTTGTTTCAGCAGTGATATTTGAGAATATCGTTCCGATAGTTGCATAATGGACATATTCATGCAATGTAGCTCCTATGGAATAAACAATTATTTTAGAATTCTCTTTGCTACCTACATAAATACCTCCAAAAGAATCAGATTCCAAGTCACGAAGATTATGATAGATTGGAATTTTACCATAAGTATCTACTGATAAGTCATTATTTACAAAGGTTCGAACTTCACTCATCTCAGACTCTATAGTTGAGATGTAATTTTTAACTTCCAGATAATCTAATAAAGTTACTCCATAAATTCCATTACCTAAATATCCTTGGCTGAAATAATACTTCGTTCTCACCGTCTCGGCCATAACAGGATATTTAGAGGATACTTTTGAATAACGGATAATAACGTTTGTTCTAGTAAATTCGTAATCAATTCCTTGAGTAAGAAGCCATTGTTTCAAATATAATGAAAGGTTAGTATCGAAAGACTCACTGAAGGTACTAGATTCCTGTAATAAAGCTATGAACATATCGTTTCCCTGAGTAGAAATCAAATCACCGACAAACATCGTCGCTATCGATTTTGATGATTCAATAACTTCATTAGAAACATATTCAGAAAGGAATAATGGCCATGCTAAATCAAATATATACTCTTCATTTTTTGTCAGTTCATGAACTTCCTGACTTGAAATTGTATCAGAAATATTCAACAAATACTGTGAATAGCCATATACAAGACCATAATTGCTCTTGGTTCCAAAAATTTTTAGTAAAGTAAAACAAAGAAAATTATTGGTTTCATAAAATTCGGATGCATTCAAATAAACTATATTGTTATCAACCCAATTATCGATTTTATCACTTACAACATAAGATGATCCTTTTGCTACGGGAAGGTAATCCATCATTTCGAAAATAGTCTCAATTATTTTTGTTTTGTCTGGTAATGATATAGAATCTTCAATATAGATGTCAGCTTTTCCAGAGATAATATGAACTGCGGAAAAAATAACAAAATCGTTGATTTCTCCTTCTGGAACTTTTACTAGAATCGATTCAGGCCCCGATACTTCATATATAGTTGTTTGAGAAATTGTATTTGTACATCCCAAGATAAATAATATACAAAACAAGATAATAAAACTTAATATCTGTTTTCTAAGCATAAGTCCCTCCAAAAAAAGAATTGCCAAATAATAAATGATAGTTCAAAAAACATAAATACATTCATTATTCTTGCTTTTGTCAAGCTAAAACAAGAATCACAAGCTAATGCTTCTTCCAGAGAATGTGTAACAAAAACAACTATTTTATCTATAGATAGTATCCTCAAACATTGCATGAAAGCTATCTTAGAGAAAGCAACGTGATAGACTCCACGTGAAAAGTTTGCGCAAACATATCGACAGGTTGAATTCTTTTAATCTCATATTGGACTGCTGTCAATAATTTAATATCTCGGGCAAGCGTGGTCGGATCACAGGAAATATATACCATCTTTTTGGGTCTCAATTCAAGCATTGCATCAATAAATGAAGGTTCTAATCCCGCTCTTGGTGGGTCTACTAAAACAATATCAATAGCTATATTATCTGAAACTAAATTTTTGATAAACTGAGCTGCGTCTTCATGATAAAAACGAACATTCTTAATATTATTGATTCGAGCATTTTGTATCGCATTTTTGACAGAAATCGGGTTAATCTCGACAGAAATTACTTTTTTGACATATTCAGACATCAATATTCCAATGGTTCCAATACCAGAGTAAGCGTCTAAAACCACATCGGTTTCAGTAGGTTTTGCTAATTCAATGGCTTTTTTATATAAAATCTCAGTTTGTCGAGCGTTGACTTGATAAAATGATTTAGAAGAAATAACAAATTTCTTATTCATTAAAACATCCGTAATAACTCCTTTTCCAAAAATAATACGCTCAAAGTCCCCTAATACAACGGAAGTTTTACGACCGTTAATATTTTGAACGATGGTTGTAATTTCTGGATGAAGTTTTCGCAAATCTGTTACAAAATTATTACGTCCCGGAAACATTTCTTCGATAGTTACAATGACAACCAACACTTCTTCAGTCGCTTTACTACGTTTCACTAAAACATGTCTAACTAAACCCGTTCCTCGATCTTCCATGTAAGGTTTAATCTTATGTTTTAAAAATAATTCTTTACAAGTACTGATAATTTTATTGGCGACTTCGTCTTGAATGTGACAGTTATCAACGTTGATGACTCGATGGGTATTTTCTTCATAAAATCCAGATAATATTCGTTTTCCTTTTTCAGAAAAAACCATTTGGACTTTATTACGATAATGGTAAGGGTCTTTCATGCCGATACAAGGTAATAACGTACTTGTTGATAAACCTTGACTTTCAAATGATGATTTGACGTAATTGGTTTTTAAACTAATTTGAGATGAATATTCTAGGTGTTGAAGATGACATCCACCGCATTCACTATAAATAGGACAAGGTGCTTTTACTCGATCTTTAGATGATTCTAGAATCTTGATAACTTTCCCATAACCATGGTCAAAAACATCAACTTTCGCAAGTTCACCCGGTAATAAATTGGCAATATGAAAGTCTTTTCCATTGTGTTTAATGATCCCATAACCCGTCAAATCCATCGATTCACATCGTGCATTTTCTATAATCATGAAAAATCACCGCCTTTTTTGTTCATAAATATTATACAATAGAAAAACAAATGATTATAGAACTATTTTTAGTTTAGAAATCTTTTTCAAATTGAGTGAGAATATGTTATAATATCACTACATTTGGAGGGAAGATATGAGTAAATTAATGCGTTTTTTTTCAACTTTAATTTTATTGTTTTTTTTAGTTGGATGTGATTTGAAAAATACCACGATTACACCGACGACAAATACCATTAGTGTAACAACTACTCAATCAGCAACAACTACGACTACAACTTCGTTAACCACGCAAACTACTACCATAGAATCAACAACAATTTCCACAACGACGATTCAAAATGAACCTTTTATACCAACGGATTATTCATTGTTACAAGACGAATTAGAGACGGTTGGAATTCCTTCAAAAGGGGATGTGAAGGTCTTGGTTTTCGCAGTTGACTTTTCAGATTATCCTTCGTATAGTAGTGGCGTTAGTATCAATGATATAAACACTGCTTTTAATGGTTCGAGTTATTTAACCTCGTATGAATCATTGAACAGTTATTACGATAAAAGTTCTTATAATCAACTCAATTTAACAGCCGACATATTTGGATTTTACCGTGCTTCTAATCCATCTACTTATTATGAAGATGAATATGAAAAATTATGGGCTTGGGACGATGTCACTAATGATTATTTATATGGTGAAGGAGAAGTTACTTATCCCGATTCAGATATTATTTTTGAAGTGTTAAGTTATTATGACGAACAAATTGATTATTCAGATTACGATGCGAATCAAGATGGTTATATTGATGGCATTTATATCGTTTACACCGCTCCTGTTAGTTACAGTTATGGAAGCGATTTATGGTGGGCCTATCAAGATTATTATGCCTATTACGATGATGAATTTGATACAGTATATCCCAACTACTTTTGTTGGAGTGGTTCAGATTTTCTTTTAGAAGGCGATAGCGGTATTAACGCAAGAACCCTTATTCATGAAACGGGTCATATGATGGGTTTAGATGATTATTATGATTATGAAACCAGCGATAGTTACAATCAAGGCGGCTTGGGCGGTGCAGATATGATGGATAATACCGTAGGTGATCATAATCCATTATCAAAATTACTTCTTGGATGGATAACTCCATACGTCGTCACAAAGACCATGGAAGTCGATTTAACACCTTTTGTCGGCAGTGGAGAAACGCTCCTTATTATCAACGAATGGAACAATACCATTTCGCAAGGATTGGCAACCCAGATCCGGATTCGGAATACCCTTTTTCAATCTTTACTTATAATAATACAGACTCAGAACATAAAATGATTGATATTATCGAAGCTGATCAAAACAATCATATTGATTTAAATTCGTCAGCAGAAAATACCGACTTATTTCAAATCGGAGTAGCCTTCAAGGAAAATGTCCATTATTTTTATGATTGGTACCAAACAAACCTCGATATGAATTTCACGATTGAAGTCAATTCTAAGGATACTTCAAAAGTGACTATCACAATCGATTTTGAATAGAAAAAAGGCTTAATTCATAAAGAATTAGGCCTTATTTTTTGGCATACATTTGAAACAAAATCCACTGAACCAAACGAGTAGGCAATAATCGGTTCAATAGAACAAAGAGTTTATATTGGAATCCTACCGTTACTTTCGAAGGCATTCTTTTTCTTTTAAGCAACTTAAGGACTACTTTAGCCACGGATGACGGATCTTTTCCGTTTTGTTCATCTTTTTCCATCCGTTCTATGGAATGTTTTATTCTATCAAGATAGAACTCATCTGATATAACTTCGGATTTTTCTCGGTTTTGAGTAAAATTCGTTTGAGTATCACCTGGTAAAACTGAACATACAGAAATATCAAATGGTTTCAATTCAAGGGCTAAGGCGCTTGAAAATGCGTTTATAGACGCTTTTGTCATAGAATAGAACGTCTGAAAGGGAATCGATAAATCTCCCGCTACAGAGGAAATATTGATGATTTTAGCTTGTTTAAAACCTCTTAAAAGGGGTATGAATGCTTTTGACATTAAAAATGTTCCAAAAACATTGACGTCATACATTTTTTTGATTTCTTCAAGTTTCGTATATTCCACTGCGCCTGAGATTCCCATCCCTGCACAGTTAATCAAGGCATAAATATGACTATAATTTTCAGTTAAGCTTAATACTAAGTTATTGATATCTGTTTCTTTGGTTATATCAGCTAATTGATATTTAAAAGCATAGGATTGTTTCGGATACGTTCTTGACACGCCAATAACATCATAGCCTTTTTCATGTAAGGTTGATGCAATTGCAAAACCAATGCCTGAAGATGCTCCTGAAACAATAACGGTTCTATTCATGATGATTTTTCATGTATGTCAATAATTCTTCTTCAGAATCTGGAAGATTTGACAATACATCGACGATAATGTTAATCGCTTCATCCATTAATGCTTTAGTATGCGTAGCGGTATAACTAGTACGAATTAAGCATTCGCCTTCTGGTGTCGCTGGAGGCAATACCGGATTCACATACACGCCACGTTCGTATAATACTTTACAAGCAACCAATGTTCTAAGTGCTGTGTAAGTATAAATTGGAATGATAGGTGCGATGGAGTTCTCAAGAATTTTAATTCCTTTTGCTTTTAAGTTGGTGCGAACGTATTGAGCGATGTCTAATAACGCTTTCGGACGTTCTGGTTCACTTTCCAAAATCTTTAATGATTCTAAAGCACAAGCAACATTCGCTGGCGTAATCGCAGCACAAAAGATAAATGGACGACTTTTATGTTTAACATATTCCACGACGTCACGATTCGCAACCATGTATCCACCTAAACTAGCTAATGATTTAGAGAAGGTTCCCATAATGATATCCACTTCAGATTCTAATCCAAAGTATTCGGCAGTTCCTCTACCTCTTTTACCTAGTACACCTAATCCATGAGCATCATCAACCATTACGCGTGCGCCATATTTTTTGGCTAGACGAACGATTTCAGGAAGATTACAGATATCGCCACTCATCGAAAAGACACCATCAGTAATGATGAGTTTCCCTTTTGAATCATCAGCAGAAGCTAAGACTCTTTCCAAATCAACCATATCATTATGTTGGAATCTGACCATGGTTGCATAAGATAATTTTGCGCCATCATAAATAGAAGCATGATTTTCACGATCACAGAAAATCAAATCATTTCTGCCGCAAATAGCGGAAATAATACCTAAGTTACTTTGGAACCCTGTAGAGAAGGTTACACAAGCTTCTTTATTTAAAAATCTTGCTAATTCAGTTTCTAATTCAACATGCGTGGTTAAAGTACCGTTTAAGAAGCGTGATCCCGATACACCAGAACCAAATTTTTCGATGGCCTTCATTCCGGCTTCAATAACTCTTTTATCACCCGTTAGTCCTAAATAATTATTAGAACCAATCATGATACGGCGTTTGCCTTCCATGGTTACTTCAATATCTTGTTTTGTTTCTAATGCATGAAAATAAGGATAAACGCCGATTTTTTTATAATCTTCTACGATGGTAAACTCTTCTACCTTTTTAAATAAGTCCACTTTTAATTTCCCCCAAGTTATTTATCTATTCTTCTAAAACGATATTCCCATGGAAAATCGTTAAGTCATCTGCTTCAATGATTACTTTTTGAAAATTCGAATCAATAAATGTTTTTTCTTCTTCTAAGTCAGAAATTAAACCATAAAATCCTTCATTCATAACAATGGGATCAAAGTCATCGGTATTAGCAATTAAAGCAAGTTTTTCAGCTAAGTTATCGATATCTTCGATGAAATCATCATCCTCTTCATGTCCACAACTGCATTCATGATCATCGCAATCACATTCATGATCTTCACAGTCACATTCGTGACCTTCACAATCGCAATCGGAGTCTTCCCCACATTCACATTCTGAATCATTGCCACAGCAGCATCCATGTTCATCTCTTAACGATTGATAAGAAGAAATTCCGATACCTGCTTCTATTTGTGGCAAGTTATTTTGTGCAAGCGCATCGTTGTAAATTTCTAACATTGAATTAATTGAAACCGCATCATCAAACATGAAAGCAGCGCTTTCTCCTTCAGGTGTAAAAGCCGTTGCTTTAACATGTGAAGGGCTGGAAGTTACGAGCGTTACTTCTGGATTTTGTTTTAATAAGACCAATGTTTCGAGTAAAAATGATTCAAGGAGTTGAGTTGCTTTAAAATCAACTTCTAAATTATAAAAATCATGCAAATTTTTGACAGTAACAAATAAATCAGTAAAGATGTCATCATAATCAACATCGCCAAATTCTTCAACCATTTCTATTTTAGGCGGTGTGGTCTTTCTATCTTCGGATGGGGACTCTAAAATCTCCCATATAATCGAACGAATGTCTTCCATTTTAATTCCTCTTTTCTAATACAATGTTGATATTATATCACAATGTTTATACTTTGTATATAATTTGCCATGAAGGTTAAAACAAGATAAATTGAACGGTAAACAACCGTTTATTCTTCGAAACTTTATCCATAATAAAATGCAATTCCAGTGATTATGGAATTGCATATATTTTATTATATAAATTTATTCAGTTCTTAATGCTTCAACGGGATCTTTTTTAGCTGCGAGTTGAGCGGGTATGTACCCTGCAATAAAAGCTAATAAAACACTAATAATCGCTAAAATGATTGCGTGTAATGGTAATAATGAAGCGACATTTGGCATATCGGCGTATTTTTCAATAATCATGTTAATTGGAATAATTAAAAGATAAGAAATGGTTATTCCAACAAAACCAGAAACAAATCCAATGAGTAAATTTTCGGTATTAAATACTCTTGAGATATCTTTTTTTCTCGCACCAAGTGCTCTTAAAACACCAATCTCTTTAATTCTTTCAAGTACAGAAATATAGGTAATAATCGCTATCATGATGGATGAAACTAACAGCGAAATGGCCGCAAATCCAATTAAGACAATGGAAATGGTATCTAAAACCCCTCGAACAATGGAGGTGAATGTTCCTGCTAAGTCGACGTATTCAATTCGCTCAGTGGATTCCTCGTCATATCCATAAAAATCATTATAAGAATCAAGGTATTCTTTAACTGTATCTTTATCGCTAAAATTATTGGCATAAATATAGATACTTTCAATAGCACCAACTTGGGTCGGAAAAGAATCATATAGATAATCAAATACATTTGATGGAATTCCTAGCCCATTATAAAATAACCCAACACTCGTACCTTTTTTTAGACGCACAATTCCGGATATTTTTAAATTGATAGAATCATTAATATCTGAGGTAGAATTGGACCAAGTCCCCGGATATAATCTAAAAGTTTTTCCAACTAAATCATCAAATTCAAATTGGTTGTTTTGCCCTTCTTCTAGTCCTACATTGGTATATCCCAATTTTTCTAAGGTGTTAACGTAGATTCGGTTATAATCATCGACGACTAGTAAGATTTCGTAACTATCGTCAACTTTCTCCAAAGAAGGAAAACTACCATAAAGCAAATCATAACTATTATTCATCAATTGACCTTCAGGCAGTCGATTAAAGAAAGGACCAGTAGGACTCGTATTTAATGTTTGCGTCGGATTCGTCGTCTGCGTGGAGACTTCGGTATAAATTCTCGAATAGGTTTCATCTTCATTGGTTCTAAACAAAGAAAGATTCATAAAACGGACATATTTGACCCCAGCAACTAAATTTTTACCTTCGCCAGCGACATATTCTTCGACCCAGTTAACATACTGTTCGGTAATGACATTGGGAATAAACGCTGAAGCAGTCGTCACGGGTTTATAAACGGTTGCGAATTCCTGTTCCGGATATTTTTCTAAATTCGTGGTACCTAACGTTCTTAATTTTTCGTAATCAATTCTTGAACTCGTAACACTAATAGGATAGCCTGCAATGGTTTGTTGCTCAAAAGACGATATTTCTTGATCTAATCCGTTGGATAAAGATAAGATTAACCCAATTCCAATAATCCCTATTGATCCAGCAAATGCAGTAAGCAATGTTCTTCCTAATTTCGTTTTAATATTATTGATTGATGAGATAATTGCGGTTTTAAATGTCATTGCTGTTTTTTTAAGTGAAAATTCGACTTTGGTTTCTTTTTCATCGATAACAGGATTCGTATCATCAATAACTTCGCCATCTTTTAACCGAATAATTCGAGTTGCATATGCATCAGCAACTTCGTGATTATGGGTTACCATAATGACTAATTTATCCTTCGCAATTTCTTTCATTAACTCCATGATTTGAATGCTTGTCGTTGAATCTAATGACCCTGTTGGTTCATCTGCTAAAACAATATCTGGATTATTCGCCAGCGCTCTTGCAATGGCGACTCGTTGTGATTGACCTCCTGATAATTGATTAGGTCGTTTATAAATATGGTCTTTTAGTCCCACTTTTTCGAGAACCATTTTAGCTTGAATATGGCGCTTTGTCGCTGAAACGCCAGACAAAGTCATCCCCATTTCAACGTTTTGCAAAACACTTAAGTGAGGAATGAGATTATGGGTTTGAAATATGAAACCAATTGAATTATTACGATACATATCCCAATCGTTCTCTTTAAAATCTTTCGTTGACTTTCCAAAAATAGTTAAATCACCAGAATCATAGTGATCTAAACCGCCTACGATGTTTAACAACGTTGTTTTCCCACAGCCCGATGGTCCAAGTATCATTACAAACTCCGTTTTTCGGAAATCAATTGATACACCATTCAGTGCTTTTTGAGTGAAGTCACCGACCGTATAACTCTTGAATAAATCTTTAACGCTTAGCATGATATCACCACCATCAATAGAATAATATAGTCTATAGTTTCATTATAGTTTTTTATTGACTTGACTGTCAATAGCTTTGGCTTGATATCGATAGACTTCACAAAAACTACATATTTTGATTAAAAAAATAAAAAACACAATCGCAAAAGGATTGTGTTTGGTTGTAAGCTGGTGCGCCATCACGGACTCGAACCGGGGACCCAATGATTAAGAGTCATTTGCTCTACCAACTGAGCTAATAGCGCGTGCATACAATATGATATTATAAATCACTCAGTTTGTAAAGATTTTTCAATCAGTTTTAGGAAAAAAACTCTGTAATTCAACCGCCTTAACAAAGTAGACTCCATAGACTAAATCCGAATGAAGTACCTTCGCAACATCACTTTCGTTAAGATACCTTATGATATTGTGACAGTCAGGCATAATCAACGCAATTTTTACTACTTTTAACTTAGTTAAAGGACTATAATCAACGAATTCTTTAACGCCTGGAAATAAATCTGGAACTGTTGATCTTTTCCAACCTTTTAAATCTGCATTCATACACCAATAATACTTATTAGTGATAATCAGTTCATGATGTAAATCAAAAGGCAATACTTTGATTAAGTATAATTTATCACAATACTCAAAATGATATTCATAAAATTTCTCAGTTGATTTTTCTATAATAGCCTTGGGCAAAATCTCATTAAATATTTTTAAAATGGCATTATGTCGGTTTTTATCAACAATCAATTTAATTGAATAATAAGCAATTAAGCTGACGAGGATAAGTGAACCGGCAAGAATAATAACTTCAGTAGAGTTCATTCATTCACCTCAAAACAATGATGTTATACTCATTATATCAAAAAAATAAGTGATTTGAGCAAAAAGAAAAAAGTTGCTCCGAAGAACAACTTTTAATTTTGACTTAGATTATTTCAATTGACCATTAGCAACGTTAGCAAACAAATCTGTTAATACAACGATGTATGTTTCAGTTTTGATTGTTACGCCAGCAAGACCGTCAACGATTGTTGAACCGTCTACAGAGATACCTCTGCCGCCGATTGCTCTTAAGTTATAAACGTTGCCATTTTCCATTACATAGTTTGTAATGAGGTTAGCTTGTTCAAACCATTCGTTAGCTGATTTTTCAGTTGCACTTGCAGTCCAAACGCCATTAGCGAATGTATAAGCTGCGCCAGTACCCTTCATGCCATAATCAGCACCAAGTTCTTGTTTAGTTTTTTCATTCCATTCGAATACAGCTTTATTAGCTAAAACTGATTTCTTTTGGAGAACGTTTAATTCTAATTCAGAAATTTCGCCTTTAGCTACAACCATAGAAGCAATGTATAAATCTGTGCCTGAGCAAACCACTGCTTGGAATTTTCCAGCTTTTGCTAATTCAACTGCTTCAGCTGCTAAAGCAAGGTATCCGCCGTCTTTAATTGTAACGCCAGCGACGTTATCAATAACATGAGTTTCAGCGTTTGTTGTAACAGAATCTACACCATTAGCTAGCATCGCCGCTTCGATGCGTCCAGCTTGAACATACCATTCAGCAATAGCATTGCCGTATGTTACCATGTTATAAGCGTCGCCAAGTTGTTTTTTGGTTTTTGTGTTCCATGCGAAGCTATAAACGTCATCTGAAGTATCTTCAGTTGTGTCAGCTCCAGCAGTTTGAGTTTTTGTTCCTTGACGAGCATCGATGTTGTAACCAACGATTTCGCCGTTTTCGATAATGACTGATACCATTGTGACTTGCATAGCGCCGTTTGAATGTACGCTAGTTTCGAAAGCCATGAATTCACCGTCAACTTTGAATTCACCTTGGGTGCATCCGAATAATGCTACAGATGCGAATACTACTAAAAGTAGTAATCCAATTTTTTTCATTTTTCTTTCCTCCTATAATATAGTTTAACCGCTATTTATTATAGTCTAACTGACTAAATAAAGCAATACCCAAAATGAGCGTGAATACCTTTTCATATTGAAAAGCGTTTCCCTTACGGAAAACGCCTTAAATTAGTTATTTGATTCTTCTTTTTCTGCTTTGAATAGTTGATCGAGATGTGCCATTAATGCAACTTTTGCTTCTTCTTTAATCGGCTTACATTGGCTAACGATACTTTTTTTGTTTAATAATCCAATAGCCATATCATGACAGCCTGCATATCCACATGCGCCACAGTTGTATTTTGGTAACATTTCTTCAATTTTTTCGATACGATGATCTTCTTCGACATGGAAATATTTACTGACAATATTAATTAAAAGTCCTAAAACAAATCCGATGGCTCCAAGTACTAATGCGGGTATTAAAATATCCATCTTAGATTAAGCCTCCAAATCTTGAGAAAATCATCGCTAGAATCGCTGCAACGACTAATGCAATGGGTGTTCCTTTAAAGGCCTTAGGTACAGGAGCCATTTCAATTTTTTCTCTTAACATTGAGAAAATGGTAATGACTAACAAGAAACCTAGAGGAATAAAGAGAGAGTAAACAAGCATTTCAGCAAATCCGAAATCTTTACGAATATTGAGTAATGCAACACCTAAAACGGCACAGTTTGTGGTGATAAGTGGCAGATAAATTCCTAATGCTTTATATAAAGCGGGAGAAATTTTCTTGACTATTAATTCAACCATTTGTACTAATGCTGCAATAACTAAGATGAAGACAATGGTTTGCATATATTCCATCTTTAGTGGAGATAGAACATAATGATACAAGGTCCAAGTGATGATTCCCGCAAGTAAAATTACTGCGACAACAGCCATCCCCATACCGACGGCTGAACTCCGTTTTTTAGAAACGCCTAGGAAAGGACAAATTCCTAAAAATTGGGTCAAAATGACGTTTTCAATGATTAAAGCGGTGAAAGCTAATGAAATTAATGCGCTAATACTCATGCTTGTTTCACCTCACTTGCCATTTTGGCCGATTTTTTATTGGCGATTGCGGCTAATACTGCTAAGATAAATCCGAATGTTAAGAAAGCGCCAACGGGTTGTAAGAACATGTTAATAGGTTCAATACCAATAAACTCAAAAATCGGAACTAAATTGAGTTGAATTGGATTGACTGATTTTTCACCCCAAATGGTGATTAATCCTCTTCCGAGTAATTCTCTGAAGAACGAAATTGACATTAATGCTAAAGTATAACCAACAGCCATTCCCATGCCGTCAACGACTGAATCTAATGGTTTGTTGTCAGAGGCAAAAGCTTCTGCTCTTCCCAAAATGATACAGTTAACAACGATTAAAGGAATGAAAACGCCAAGACTATTGTATAAATCAACTAAGAAGGCATGTAATACCATTTCAACAATGGTTACTAACGTTGCGATAACAACGATATATACTGGAATACGAACTGGTTTAACGAGTTCTTTCATTTTAGGATTAACCGTGATGAGAGAAATGATTAAATTTGATAACACTAAGACAAAGAAAACTGCAATACCCATACCAATGGCATTTTCTAAAGAAGTTGTAATTGCTAATGAAGGACACGTTCCTAAAATTGTAACAAATAAAGGATTTTCTTTAATGATTCCTTTAAAAAAGTTTTGTTTTTGGTTCATTAGTTTGCACCTCCAAAATCAGCTGCCACTCGAGCTCCTACTGCTTCAAAACACGTTCTAACAGCCGTTGTTGAGAAGGACGCTCCAGCAACCCCATCAAACGCAGCCATATTCGTGATTACTTCATTTTCCATATTGAAATCATAACCAACGATTTTATCACCAATGCCTGATGTTTCGCCTTGGCTGACGACTTTGTATCCAGCAACCACGAATTCATCGGAACTATTGACTTCAACGGCAATTAACATGCTGATAGTTGATTGATAACCTTCTGCTTGTACGCTATAAATAATCGCAACCGTGTCGCCTGATGTCTTATCTTTTAAGAAGAATAATTTATCGACGTTGTTACTGCCTTCAACTTCATCTAAAGTGTAATTAGAAGCACCGTCGTAAACTTCACCGAGTGATTCTAAAACGAGTTTATCCGCATTATCTTTGATAATAGGTGCGGTAATACTATTCACAAATGCTAATAACACACCACACACTAAACCAATAACGAGTAAGACGAGACCAGAGATTAATCCTTTATTCATGATTACTCGCCTCCGTTCTGATCAGCTATGAAGAGTTTTACTAAATTGATCATGTTTTTCATGGCATTTGATGTAACGGTTGCACCAGCGATAGCATCAATCTCAACTTCACCATTTTTGAACTGTTCTGATAAGTTGTTTTCAACATAAGGAACAACACCAAGCAAATGATTATATCCGCCGTTGTATTCATTATCATATGATTCGCTTGTAATAAACGAGTATGATTCAACGCCATCTAAAGTTGCATTTAAAACATAAGTTCCTTGAATTGGAGTATTGTTGTAGCCTTTAGAGATTAGAACTAAAGTTCTAGTACCTGCGTCATAACTCACAAATGACGCTGATGTAACGACCTGCCCACTTGCGGACGCATAACTCTTAATGCCTGATTGAACATCACTTGCTGGTTCTGTTCCAGTAACGATTCCTGCATATGTGAAGCTAGAATCCAAATAAACAACAACGTTTGTATTTTCATCGCCATAAGTAACATCTGCGATAAATGGTTTCGTTGCAAATGTTGTAGGATCGAGATTGTATGTTAATGAATTTAAGGTCATGACAATCGAAGGAATTGTAAAATCAAAATCAGCAGCGTATTGTTCTCTTGCGTAAAACATGCCGGTTTCAATCCCTTTTGATGACATTGTAGCACCAGCAACGCTGTCGATTGAGAAACCAATATCATCTAAAGATTTATTCACAAATTGAATGTAGAAATTTGTTGATAAATTGGCGAAATAAGTTGGAGTTTCTTCATTGCTAATTACTTTTATTTGGGTGAGTGAATCACTTGCTAAATCAATACCGTATGCAACGGTTAAATTCGCATTTTTACCGAATGTTGTAACGACATAGATAACACCAACTTCAGAAGAACCGTTCAAGACTTTATAACTGCCTGTTAATACAGGCGTATATTCTTCTGAATTTGAAAGTGGTTTGAAATAGGATTTTGTAACAGCAGTTGTTTCAAACTCTTCAACATTTGTTGCACCCGTAAACATGCTTAAGAATAATGCGTTGAGTTCTCCACCCTTATTTTCTTCTTCATGAACTGCGATTTGATTTGTCATGAAGTTACTATAAAATCCGCCACCTACGAAGATAACAGCGATAATTAAGACGAGTGCGGTAATGAGACCATGTTTGTTAAAAAATGTTTTCATGATTAAAACACCCCCTTAATAAATGGAACAAAGGTGATGAATGCAGAATAAACGTTTCCAGCTTTAATAATGGCATAAACCATTAAGATTAGTAAGAAAGCTGCTAAGCCTAAGGCAGAAAAAATCGTTGATTTTTTGATGCCTTGAGCACGAATAATTGCGGTCATTTTGTCAATTGGCAATGTAAAGATATTCATCACGATAATAGCTGTGCCAACACCTTCAGGTAAATTACCAATGTATCTAAATAAGACGGTTAACACGCCTAAGAACAAAGCAAAAACAACTTTTCCAAGTGGGTTTCTTGGTGTCGTCACAGGTTCAGTGGCCATGAAGACAGCACCAAACATTAAACCACCAGATAAAATGCTATAAACTGGGAACCAAATGCCAGCGTCTCCTGCTGCCATGCCAATAAACCAAGAAAGGATAAAGACAGTTCCAATATAAACTAATGGTGTAAACCACTTAATAACTTTACGAATAGATAACCAAATGTATGCAATGATAATTGCTAAAGATCCGGTTTCTGCTAATGCACCAGGAATGGTTCCTAATAAGAAATTCCATAATGAACCATAAGGCGCAACTAATGTATCATAATCAATAACTTTCGTTCCAGCTAAAGTTCCAAGAGGGGTTGCACCACCATAAGCATCGATTAAGACTTCAGAGGCATTGAATACGCCACCCGCGTTTCCAATAACACCTAACATAGTAAAACCAATCGCAACATAACCAAGTAAAGCAGGATTGAAAATGTTATTGCCAAAACCACCAAATAACATTTTACCAACAATTGTTCCCATGAAAGCACCAAACATTAATACCCAAATTGGCGTATACATAGGCACAACCATAGCGAGTAATAAACCAGGAATAACTGCGTAAGAAACTTTGAGTTTTTGTCCTAAAGTTTTAAAGTTACGAACATTCTTATCAGTGATATAGAAATATAATCCTTCAAATAATGTTGATAATACTCCACCTAAAAGAATAAAGATTAGCGGATAGAGCATTTCAAGGAAGGTAATATTGCCTTCAATAAAGACTTTAATGCCGTTTTTGTACCATGCGAATAAGATGACTGGAAGTAAGCCAATCATGAAGTCTCTCATGATTACGCCAGTTCCAGAATTCTTTGCATCAGAGGTTCTTAAGAATGGAGCTTTTCCATTTGCAAATCTAGCCATATTTTATGCTCCTTTCCTTAATAAATCTTTAGCCTTACCAACAAAATCAGTAATTTCAATATGGGATGGACATACATAAGAGCAAAGTCCACAAGCCATACATTTTTGAGCGTTTAATTTTTTGATGAGTTCAACGTCTTTCGTTTCATAAGCTCTTTTAATTTCCGTTGGTGTTAAAAAGACAGGACAAACGTCAGCACATTTACCACAGCCTAAACATTCAGGATGTGTTTTATCTTCAGGCATTGGTTTAACGATAACTGCACCTAAAGTGTCACTAACAATCAAGTCATCAATTAAAATTGCACGACCAGTCATGGGACCACCAGCAATATACCATGCTTTTGCAGGATCTAAACCTTCCGTATAACCGCCTGATAATTGAATCAATTCTTTCACTGGAGTACCAAAAGGAACATAATAGTTTCTTGGGTTTTTTACGCCTTCACCGGTAATGGTAATAACACGAGAAATAAGCGGAATATTTTTTTCAACAACATCGGCATAAACCATGGCGGTCGCAGAATTATCAACGATGACACCCGCTTCAGCTGGTAGACCTTCATAGGTTTTACCTGTTACTTGTTGAACGACATATTTTTCCCAACCTGCGGGATAAATATCTTTGATTTCTTTTAATTCAATGCCAGGGTAATTAACTAATAAAGGTTGTAAAACTTCTTTAACGTGTGTATTGTATGATTTGAAAGTAACAACGCCACGATTTGCATTCGCTGCACGCATGAAATAATGCAATCCTTTTAAGAGTTTTTCAGGATATGCATTGATTAACATGTAATCGCAAGTTAAATAAGGTTCACATTCAACCGCATTGATAATGACCACGTCAATCGGTAATTTTGTTTGATATTTCACATACGTTGGGAAGCCTGCGCCGCCTAAACCAGATAACCCTGCTTGTTTCATTTTTTCTATGAGTTCTTCACGCGTAAAATGGGTCGTATCTGCTTCAGGTTGGATTGAATCATCCATCCGTTGTAATAAATCGTTTTTGATTTCAATGGCATCAACCATTTTACCACTGCAATGCCAAACTTTCTTAATTGCTGATACTTTTCCGCTGACTGAAGCATGGATTGGCATCGCACCAAATCCCTCACGCAAAGCCACAACTTGTCCAATCAAAATATCGTCCCCAACTTCTACAGTCCGTTTTAAAGCTGTTGTTTGTTGAATAAGGGGTATATAGACAAATTGAGGATTGAGATGTTCATGCAAAGGTGATTCTTTTGACATTTGTTTATAGCAATCAATTTGAATCCCTTTGGCTTTTCTTAAAATCATGAAATAATCCTCCTTATTGAGATGCTCTAAATACTTCAAAAATACCATGTGATATTATATCACACTCTAAAAAAGACACAAACAATATTTATAAAAACCGGTGATTAACGGTTATGAATACGTTTTAGTAGGTTATCGACTTCAACGTTCGATAAATATCGCCATACTCCGGTTTTCAATTCATCCAATTCGATGTTCATAATCCGAATTCGTTTTAAACTTATAACCCGATATCCTAAAGCTTGACACATTCTTCGTATTTGAAGATTTAAGCCTTGTGTAATAATCAAGCGAAACGATTTATCATTGATTTTATGAATGATCGATGGTTTGGTCAGTGTTTTTTCATGTTGGACGGGATTGTAAATTTCTACACCCGTCTCCATTGCTTTGATAAATGCTTCATCATAAGGTTTATCGACTTCAACGATATATTCCTTATCGTGATTATTTTCGCTTCTTAATATTTCATTGACAATCATTCCGTCATTGGTCAGTAATATTAATCCAGACGTATCTTTATCTAATCTACCGATAGGAAAGATTCGTTCTGGATACTTGATATAATCAATAATATTATTTTTGATGGTTTGATCAGTCGTTGAAATAATGCCAATCGGTTTATTGAAGGCAAGGTAAATGGTTTTAGGTCTTGAACCAATAATTTCACCATTGATTCGAACTACATTTGTTTCTTCAACTTCCATTCCAACCATTGCGGGCAAGTGATCAATCGTGACTTTGCCGGCTTGGATAAGTCTGTCTGCTTCTCTTCGTGAACAGTATCCCGTTGAACTAATATAAACATTGATTCTCATGGTTTTAACCTAGTTTCATATAAATGTTTGAACATCGTCGTATCGCGCTCTAACCAAGGAATTAAATCATTGGAAGATACTTTTTCATTGTTTGAAATCGCTTCTTCAAGGGTCACCCAGAAGGGATGATATCCATACTCGATTTCATAACCAGAATAGGCTGTGCTAGCTTGTTTATCATAGACTTCACAAAAATAATATCTGGAGTCTTGGATGAAGATATCATACTCACCTTTAAAATCTTTTGCGTATTCAATCGTGGAGACAAACGGTATGATTCTTGATTTAATTTGATAACCGGTTTCTTCCATGACTTCGCGGGATAAGACATCAAAAGCAGATTCATGACTTTCTTTTCCGCCACCCGGAAACTTTATTTCGCCATAACGATGGGATTTTACAACGAGAAGTTGATTGTTTTTAAAAATGATTGCTCGATAAGCGACTCTTCTTACTACTGATTTAGTGTTCAAATTGATATCTTTTTGTCGGTAAATTGTTAAGAGTCTTTTCATCGAGAAAAATACCCTCTCATCAACTTGATTACTGTATCGATATCATTTTTATCGATGCCATGATGGGTCACGAAGCGGAAAGGATGTTCATAGGGTAATATTTTGACATGGTGTTGTAATAAAAATTGATCGAGACCTTCTCTTCTTGGGTCTTCAGTGTCAAAGAAAACAATATTGATATCTCTTTCAGAATAATCAACTTTGATGCCTTCAATCGTTTCAAGTTGTGTCGCTAAATAGGTAGCATTTTCATGGTCAATATGAAGTCTTTTGGACATTTTTTCTAAGGCGATAATGCCGGCAGCGGCCAAGAATCCTGCTTGGCGCATTCCCCCACCCATCAGTTTTCTTAAATCTCTAGCTCGATCAACAAATTTCTTTGAGCCAACTAGAACAGTGCCAACTGGCGCAGCTAATCCCTTAGATAAACAAACGGATACGGAATCAGCGTATTGTGCAATCTCAGAGACATCACATTTTAAGGCAGTCGCAGCGTTAAAGATTCTTGCGCCATCTAAATGAACTGGAACCATTTTTTTATGAGCGATTTCATATACATTTTTCATGTATTCTAAGGGGAGTGCTTTACCATTAATCGCATTTTCAACGCAAATGAGCGCTGTCCCCGCTGTAAACGTTGATCTGGTTTTGATTGAACGTTCTAATTTAGCTAAATCCCATAGTCCTTTATGACTTTCTAAGGTAAATAATTGAACTCCTGCAATAATTGAAGAAGCACCAGATTCATGGATAACGATATGGGCATTTTGGTCTACGATCACTTCATCGCCATGTTTCGTATGGGTGAATAGCGCCAACTGATTAGAAAACGTTCCTGAAGGAACAAATACAGCAGCTTCTTTTTTAAACATTTGAGCAGCGAGTGCCTCGAGTTTATTCAGCGTTGGATCATCTTGGAAAACGTCATCACCGACTTCAGCGTTAAACATCGCTAGGCGCATTTCATCGGTTGGAAGCGTGACGGTGTCACTTCTTAAATCGATATATCTCATAATACACCTCTTGATAGTAAATAGATTTGATATTCTTTAGAAACTTTGAGGATTGACATTAAAAATTCTTCGTAATATTTTTTAAACTCAGGACTTTCGAATGTCTCGATATTGCTTTTTATCATTGCTGCTTCTCGAGAAGGATCAAAGATGGGATAGTTATGAACTGATTTCCATTTTGCAACTTTAGCAACCGTCTCCATCCTTTGGATGAAGAGTTTTCTCATCTCTTGATCGATATCATCTATTTGTTTTCTGTATACTTCTATGTCATCCATATAATGCACCTCTTCATAAAATAATACGTGTGAATATTATATCATAAAAAAAAGGTCTTTTTAACAAGACCTAAAAAAGAAAAAGACGCTTGAATAATCAAGACGTCTTTGTTTTTAAGTATTTATTAATGGCTAGTGAAGCTTCAGCTCCATCGCGAACCGCTTTTGAGATTTGAAGCAACCCACCAGTACAGTCTCCAGCAGCGTATAAGCCAGGGATGTTTGTTGAAAATGTTGGACTAACTTCAATTTCATTTTTTGGATTGACGAACGCCCCCATTCTCATAGCAAAATCAGAGGCAGATGGGGTTCCGGCTGCGATAAATAATGCATCAAGTTCATATTGATGATTTGACGTTTTTAAACCCGTTAAGGTTTCTGGCCCTAATAGTTCAATGATGGGTTCAGTGATTACAGCGAATTCCTTAACATCAACTTTTAGTGGCTCACCATGGGTGAAGATTGTAATATTTTTACTGAAGTTCTTTAAAACATCGAGTTCTTCAAGCATGAAATCCCCAGATCCGACCAAACCGATTCTTTTATTTCGGTACAGGAATCCATCACAAATTCCGCAGAAAGAAATACCCTTGCCTTGAAGGGTTGTAAATCCTTTGACCCTTAAACTGGGGCGACTCATTCCAGTCGCTAATAAAACAACTTTTGCATGATATTCTTTGATGTTTGTCTTTACGATAAAAGGTTCAGACCCATTAATCGCAAGAACTTCTTCACCAACATTGACTTCAACGCCTAATCTTCTTGCTTGTGCAAATCCAGACTCTACTAACTGTTTTCCAGTAATAGGAGCTTCAAAACCATAATAATTCTCGATATGGGTCGTTTGCCCAAGTGCTCCATAGTCTTTGGCGATGACGATGACTTTTAATTTAAAACGTTGTAAATAGACCGCCGCTGAAATACCAGCAGGGCCGCCACCTACAACTAAAACATCATACATTTTAGAGTCCTAAACGTTTAAGAAGATCTTCTTTACGTAATAAGCCAATAACTTGAGCAGTTGGTTTTCCTTGTTTAAATGCCATCACTGTAGGAATTGATGAAATGCGGTATTGATTAGCAAGTAATCCTTCTTCATCAACGTTGACTTTGCCAACTTTAACTTTTCCTGCTAATTCGTTGCTGATGTCTTCGATGATGGGTCCTAACATTTGGCATGGACGGCACCATTCAGCCCAGAAATCTAAGATAACGGGAATAGGTGATTCCATTACTTCTTTTTGAAAATTTTCGCTTGTGATTTTAATTGTCATAATTTGTTTCCTCCTAATAGAATTAAATTTCGATATAATTTTACCAAATATATATTAAAATATCTACCTATATGCTTTCAGGATGCTTTATTTATTATTCATGAAACGATTCGAACAAAGTAAGTTGTTCATAGGGTAATGATTTCTTACGCATGATGTCCAAATAACTTTTATAAATGATATCAGCCAAATCAGATAAAGATACATTTGTCGTGTCAATGATTAGATCAAGACCATCAATGGTCGATAGATCAAATTGAACGCGGTCAGATTCAATTCTTTTCTTAATATCCTCAGGTTTATCTTTTCTTAATTTCATGCGTTTGATTCTTGTTTCTTCATCGGTTTTTAAGAAGATTGACACAATTGGACAATCTTTGATTTTTAGGAAAGAACGTAGTCCTTGTGGTTCTAAGATGATAAATTTATCATGTCCCATTTGATTTTTAGGTGTTCCGTATAGATATTGATTGTATTGAGCGGTTTCGACAAAATAATTTTGATCTCTTAATGTCAAAAATTGATTTTCATTCACAAAATTATAATCAAACCCATCAATTTCATTGATGCGTTTTGGTCTAGTGGTGTAAGTGACCATTCTTGAAATGGGATAACGATTAATCATAATCTTCGCCGATTCAGTTTTTCCCGATGCACTTGGTCCAAGTAATAAAAGCATATAGCATCCCCCTTATCAATTGAAAATATTATAACATAGGAGTGATATCAATTTCACTTGAATTCTGGAAATCTTTTGTATAATACCCCAATCATTAATATCGCGTTGTATAAAAGACAAAAAAGTAGTATAATATAAAATCGAAAATAATAAAAAATTAAATCACTGCTTTAAGGAGTTTTAAAGTTATGAAAAAAGTGCATCTTTCACCACTGATCATTATCGTTCTAAGTTTCTTAACGATTATTGTCATTGGCACGGTATTACTCAAACTACCTTTTTCAATCAACGAAGGGCAATCCGTTTCATGGGTTGATGCCTTTTTTACTTCTACTTCAGCGATTTGTGTTACCGGATTATCAACCATTCCAGATATTGGCGCAACATTTTCTATTTTTGGAAAAATCGTTATTGCTTTATTAATCCATATCGGTGGATTAGGGATCGTTACAATTGCAATCTATATCCTCATGATTTTAGGAATTCGAATTGGAGTCATGGAACGCTATGTATTAAAAGAAGCCATGAATCAACCTTCTATTCAAGGCATGGTTAAACTCGTAAAAAAGATTATATTAACGTCATTTGCGATTGAATTTGTCGGATTAATCATGAATTTTATCGTGTTTATTCAAGATTACCCTTTCTGGGCCGCCTTAGGCAATAGTGCTTTCCATACGGTTTCTTCTTTCAATAATGCAGGTTTTGATATTTTAGGTTCAACGAGTTTGATGGCCTATAGCGATAATGTTTTATTAAATATTAGTACAATGTTAATGATTATTTTAGGCGGTATCGGTTTTATCGTTATCTTTGATGTTGCTAAAAAACGTAAATGGCGCGATTTAACGATTTATACTCGTGCAGTCATTAAAATATCTGCCTTTTTAATTGTTTTTGGATCCTTATTTTTAAAATTGACCAATTACGATTCAATTACTTGGCTTCAAGCCATCTTTCAAAGTGTCACAACGCGTACTGCCGGTTTTTCAACCACAAATATTGGATCACTATCCGTTCCTTCACTGGCTTTAATCATGGGTTTCATGTTCGTTGGTGCCTCACCTAACTCAACTGGTGGTGGTATTAAAACAACGACACTCTATACGATGTTTTTCTCTACTATCAGTTTCTTAAGAGGAAAACCCCCCATTATTAAACAAAAACGCATCGATGAAGAGACAAGATTAAAAGCTTTTACGCTTGCTGGTATCTCAATCATGATGATTTTCATTGTGTTTATTACCCTTTCGTCGATAGAAACAAATAACCCAAATCTTACCAATCCCTTTACCGACTTACTATTTGAAACAATGTCTGCTTTTGGAACAGTCGGTCTATCAACGGGCATCACACCGGTTTTATCAACCGCTTCTAAATGGGTTGTCATGATTATGATGTTTGTCGGTCGTTTAGGCCCAATCACCATTTTTGGTATATTTAATAAAAACTGGGGTCACCCCAATGTATCAAACGTTGAATACGCTCCAGCAAAAATACTCATTGGATAAAACAAAATCCCGAATCAAATCGGGATTTTCTTTTTTAATTGTTTGAATTTTTTATTTTTCGATTATTAAGATATTGATTATTAAGGTAATATAGTGGAATTAAAGAGAATAGCGTTACAACAGCTCCAACAATAAATAAGATTTGAGGCGGTAATGGACCTTCAACGTAAATCGTATCAGTTAACCACTGGACTCCATTCGTTCCAAACGCTTTGATGATATTTGTTCCGATAATCGGACCGATGACCATAGGAAGCAATACCGCAAAAACGATTCTTAAGCCCTCAAATTGACCGCGTTGCTTTTCTGGATATAGATTCTTCATCCACGCCGTCAACGCTTGTAAAACGGAAATATAACCCGCTCCAACTAAGAATACACCTAATCCTAAAACCCAATAAGGTGTTGAAGGAACAGAAATTGATACAACGATTAAACCTAACGTATTGACAATGATTGCTAGTAAACATATGAACGGCGATTTTCCTCTTTCAATTAACCTAGATGCAGGAATGACAACGATTGATGCGAAGATTAGACCGATGCCTAAGATTAAACCTGACATTCCAACTTCTATTTCTAAAGTATACTGAATAAATACAAGCATATAAGGGAAATAAACATTGAATCCAATAAAATAACTCGCTAAAAAGATAAATACCAGCGCTAATTCTTTGTTTTCTTTAAAATATTTTAAGTTAAATACCGATAAAAACTGTTTTCCAAAACTTCCTTCTACACGTGGGGATAAGGTTGGGCTATCTTTCATAAAAAATAGGCTGAATACTCCTATAGATATGACGAGTAATCCCATGATAATAAAGAAACCAAAGTAATCAAATCGTTCTATGATAAATCCAGAGCCAATCGTGCCAACAATCGTCGCTAGGACTGGCATGATGGCTAAAGCACCACTGAGTTTTCCTCGGTTAGATTCATTCGAAATATCGGTTGTCCATGCATTGAATCCAGCATCATTACCCATCGAACCAAAAGCACTCATAATCGCATCAGCGCTAATAACGGATAAAGCCGCAATCGTAAAAGCAATGGAAAGTCCTCTTGCTAAAAGCGATTGATATATTAATTCGGTAAAACCAAATCCAATCGTCGCTAACCCCCATAAGATATAACCAAAGACAATAAAGGGTTTTCTTTTACCGATTCGATCACTTAATGTCCCAAATAAAAAAGTGACGATGGTGGTGACAGCTGCACTGACGCCAACCATCCAAGCAATGACATCTGGTACATATCCAATCTTTTCATAAACAAACGTATTAAACCAGTTGTTTTCAATGTTCCAAGCAATTTGACCTGCCATACCGATAATCCAAATAAGCATCCAATTTCTTTTACCAAGCGCTGTAGTGTTGATTACATTTGCCTTCTGCTTTGCCATAAGTCCCTCTCTTTAGGTGTAATATGTCAACATTATACTACATTATCATTATTTGTAATAGATTGATAATGCTAAAAACAAGGATGTAAGTTATAATAAAGACTGTCTTTAAATTGTGAGGAATCCTATGAAAAATCAGATATCAAAATTAAAAATAATCTTTGAGGATGAAAATATCATCATCGTCGATAAACCCATCGGAATGCTTTCTCATCCCGATGAAAAGCTGAAAGAAATCGATATATTATCCGAATTAAAAAAAGTAAACTCAAATGCTTATCATTACGCAGTTATTAACCGTCTCGATTTTAATACTTCTGGTTTAGTTGTAGTTGGAAAAAATTTAATAGCGATTAAAGAACTCAATAAGGCTTCCATCGATAGAAAGATTCAAAAAACTTATTTATGTGGTGTGACTGGCTATTTCTTTTCACCCTCTGAGACATTGGTTGCTTATTTACTGAAAGACTCAACGCAATCCAAAGTGAGAATTTCTGAAGTTGAAGTTTCAAACAGCCAAAAAATCATGACAAAATATACGGTATTACAAGAAATCAATAATATGTCCTTATTAGAAGTCGAATTATTGACGGGTAAAACTCATCAAATTCGGGCGCATCTTGCTCATGCAGGCCATCCTTTATTAGGTGATCCCTTATATGGTTTTCCTTCAGTCAATCTAAAAGTTGGGCTAAAAACTCAAACGTTATGTGCTTACAGACTTCATTTTCATTCGATTGATGAATCAAGTTTACTCCATTACCTAAACAATAAAGATTTTAAAACCGAAACAATCCCTTTTATTCACTTGTTTCCAAATTTTAAAAAATAATGCGGCTCATAAATTGAGTCGCAATTTTATTATTTAATGAGTTTGCCTTGACAGATGACATGTAAAATATCATATTTTTTGTTTAAAATAACAATATCGGCAGATTTATTGACTTCAATCGAACCAATTGAATCATCGAGTTTAAGTAATTTTGCGGGGGTAATTGAAAGCATTTTAACTGCGTCCACAAAGTCAATTCCGAGACTAATCACATTTTTTAACAATTGATGAACGCTAGAGATTGATCCCGCTAAAGTTGTTTGGTTATGCAGATAAGCCGCATCCGAGACATCAATCAATATCGGTTCTTTCTCAGTACCTAAAAAGAATTGTCCTTCTCCCATACCCGCCGGAGATAAGCAATCACTGACAAGAATTAAACGGTCAGCCGTTTTATTCAAATACGCTAATTTGATTAATTCTCTCGGTACATGTTTCAAATCAGCGATTAATTCAACGTAAAGGTCTTTTTCAAGCAAGGCCATTTCAGCGACACCCGCTGCTTTTTTCCCTTCAAATTGTCCAACATTTGACATAGCATTATATAGATGCGTCACGCTTGTATACCCATGATTCATCGCCTCAATAATCGTTTGTCCATACGCGTTTGAATGTCCAATTGATACATTGACCCCTTTTTGCGATAGGTAGTCTCCTAAATCAAGTGCACCCTCTAATTCTGGTGCAGCTGTCATCCGGTTGATAAATGGATATTTTTTTATCCATTCTGAGTATTCATTTATTTCGGGATTTCTAAGGTATTTTAAAGGATGAGCTCCTTTTTTTTCTTTTGATAAATAAGGTCCTTCTAAATGGGCTCCGATGAGTCTAGCCGAAATGGAAGGAGAATTTAAAGCTTCTTTATAAGCAATTAAAAAGTGATCAATGGCTTCTTTTGAGGCTGTGATTGCGGTTGGGACAAGTGATGTCGCACCATTTAATAAATGGAAATCACTGGCTTTTTGAAACGCTTCGAGGTTCGCTTCCATAAAATCATGGCCACCGCCACCGTGAACATGAATATCAATCATTCCCGGAATAACATAGCAATCAGTTGCGTCAATTACGTGATTATATCCTGATAATTGATATCCCATTTCAATAATTTTATCATCTTGAAAAAGAAGGTCAATTGATTTCAAACCCTCTTTGGTAACAACAATTCCGTTTTTAATGAGTGTAATCAAATTAACACTCCTTTTAAAGATGAAATCTTTTTCGAATTTCGTTTTTAATCGATTTCGGGAAAAAGAATATAATCACTAACAAGATAAACATCGCAGCGCCAAAAGCAGCGATTGATGGCCATAAAACCGTGATGACTTTAAACAAACCTAATATAATTGGAATCAATGAGAAAACCAAAATTGATAACAGATAAATTAAGTACTCACGGTAATTAATTCTTTTAACCCAAATAATAACGGATATTGCAAAATTACAAGCGAGTAATGATAAAGGAGTAACGTAATTAAGAGCCCATCCTGGGGTAGCGGGTGAAATGGTATAATTTTGATCGATTAAATTTAAAATGATTAGTAATAGTGTCGTTAAGAAAGCTAATTTAAAGGCGATATTCTGTTTTGATAAGATACCATATCTGACTACTAACCAGAAATATAACGTTGATCCAATTGGAATTAAACTCCACATTGTTGGCGTTGTATTATAAGTAAAATAGTTGACGGATACGAGTGTAATGATCGTAATGACCGTGATGAATAACATGATTTTCTTGGTTAGTGGTAATACGGTTCGGTTCAATGGAACAAACTCTGGATAGATTTCCTTTTTAGTTAAATCATCTTCACCCGATAATATTTGGTGACAAAGCGGACAGTATTTTTGATTTGTTTGAATATCGACATTACATTTATCACAGTGTTTCATATTGAGTATTCCTCCACATAGTTGCTTTCGATTTCAACCTCAATCCCTTGTTGGGTAAAATGACGGAAGAATTCACGTTCAATGGTCGTTTCAATGATGGAACGTGTAAACGTGATTTTAAATTTGTCTTGGAAGGATGAAATAGCTATATTTAATGTATTATATTTTCCTGAATAAACCGCCGCAGAAATATTATCAACATATGGAACCATTGATTTTGGTAATTCGACGTTACCTAAATTTGACAATGATAAAGTATTGAGTGTGATTCCCATAAGAGCATATCCAATTTTTAAAGCATATTTCTTCAAGAAATAAGGCGTAATTCTTAAGAATATATTGCGTTCAAACGCAAAATTTTCACTCATCTTACGGATTAATTCTTTCTTTTCCATTCCTGATTTAAATTGATCTTTGACTAACGCTAAAATTTCGTCAAACGTAATATCCGGACGATTCATTTTCATATCGGATTTTACAAAAATTGAGAAGTTTCTTAATGTTTCAGATGGGAAATGTTTCCGTAAATTGACGGGAACGAAAATCTTGACTGGTTGTTGGTTATAAGCAAGATGTTCTCTATATTTTATTTGCGTCGTATAAATCGTTAACATCGTTAAAGCTGTTAAGTATTCAGTAATCGTTGCTTGATAATTTCTCGAAAGTTCAAGCATTTTTTTCGTTGAGAACGTTCCAGAAATAAGTCCAATATTATTATCTTCTATAGGCGTACCTTTAATGTGAAACGCTCTATCTTCATGGACATGTTTATGATTGTTTGAATCATAATAGATTCCTTGAGCATCCGCGTACTCTTCTTTTTTAGGTAAAGAGTCTTTTGTGATAATGATATTATCCGGTGTCAGTTTATACCCTTTTAATACTAAATATTCAAAAACCAAAGATTTTAACAATGTTAATGCGCCCGTTCCATCCGCAAGCGCATGGAACATTTCAACGGCGATTAAGGGACCTCGGTAATAGATTTGGAATAAATAACCATTATTTTCTTTAGGGCTTAAGCGGCCGCAAACATGATGAGTTAAAGGTAAAACGAGAAATGGACGTTCATTGGAATCTAAATAGTTCCAAAAGAATCCACTTTTTAATCTAACTTTAAACATTGGAAAACGCTCCAAAACTGCATCCGCAGCGAGTTGGAGTAAATCAGGGTCCACTTCTTCTTTTAATATCATTTGAACACGAAAAGTGTTCGTTTCTTTTTTATTGGATACGGCTGGAAAAATCTTTCCTGCATTATCTAGTTTATACCAGTCGCTCACGTGATGTGTTTTAGACATATGAATCCTTCCTTCAATCAATCAAGTTTAGCAAGCTATAAATTTCGTTTCAATATAGTTTTCTATTTCTTTCCATGCTTTTTTTGCATCCGGAATTAATCCAAAAGCGAGTTGAAAGACATGAAACATTCCACGGTATAACGTGACTTGAACATCCACCCCAGCGTCGCTGGCTTTTTTAGCAACAGTTAACGTATCGCTTTCAAGCACTTCATGACTGCCAACATGCATCATCATCGGTGGAAAACTTTCGAACGTTCCATAAGCAGGGGATATGTAGGGATTATAAACATCATTATTACTCACGTAATCATTATGTTCTAGCGGAAGCGTATGATTTCCTAACATCGGGTCCAGTAGTTGATTTCTTAAATAAGATTCACCCTCTGAAGCTAAATCCGTCCAAGCAGACATGGTAATTAAGGCTTTAGGCATCGGAAGTTTTAAATCTCTTAATTTCATGCATAAAGCTAATGTTAATCCACCACCAGCACTATCACCAACAACGATGATTTTATTAGGATCAAACTTGTTATCAAGTAAATAACGATAAGCATCTAATGCATCATCTAGGGCAGCTGGAAACGGATGAATTGGCGCAACGCGGTAGTCGAGTGAAAAAACATGAGAACCATGCGATATATGATGGTATTTTATTGCCGAGCGACGATAAGTATCATTATAAGGTTTATAATATGCGCCACCATGAAATTGCAAAATAACATTCCCACAGGTTTTTTCGGTTGAGTAAATCCATTCCATTTTTGAATTGGGTAAGTCAATCCATTTTGAAGCGATCCCTTTAGGATAATCAAAGTCAGGAGATAATTTGAGTGAATATAGTTTCCCAAAAGATGCATCGGAATAAACTGGATTTTTAATCACAAGTCTCTTAGATAATCGAACTAATTGTTTTGCGAGACTGCCACGCAAAGTCTTTTTTGTGTATCTTATCTCAAGCATCGGATGGTTCCTTTCGTTTGAAATTAAATACATTATACCATAATCATATATTTTCTATGTGAAACTAAATGTAAAAAAATCGAGTTCTTACATAAAAATATAAAACAAAATAATGCTCAAAACAAAAAAATCTATTATAATGTTTATATGTAAAAGCAGGAGGACACTATGAAAGCATACGAACGTTTATTGCAATACGTGAAATTTGATACCCAATCGGATCCTAATTCAAAAAAATATCCATCGACGGAAGGTCAGCTTGATTTACTCAAGTACTTACTTCAAGAACTCTATTCGTTAGGTGTTGAAGCGAAGATCGATGAATTTGGATATGTTATCGGTAAAATCAAAGCAAATACTCAGAAATCATTACCAAAAGTCGCTTTAATTGCGCATGTGGACACTTCACATGATGCCAGCGGTAAAAATATCAAACCTAGAATAATCAATAATTATCAAGGCGAAACACTTCAATTAAACAAAGATAAGCATATCGAAATCAGCCCATCCATTTTTCCAAAAATAAAACGATCCATCGGTCATGATTTAATTGTCACTGACGGAACGACGTTACTCGGAGCTGATGATAAAGCCGGTGTCGCTGAAATTATGACGTTTGTGGAATTTGTTCAAAATAATCCAGACTTTGTCCATGGAGAATTAAGAATTGTGTTTACGCCCGATGAAGAAATTGGAAAAGGCACAGATTATCTAAACATTAAAAAAGTGGACGCTGAATTTGGTTATACGCTCGATGGTTCCGCTGCCGGAGAAATCGCTTATGAAAATTTTAATGCGGCTTCTGCGAAATTGGTGTTTAACGGAAAATCAGTTCACCCAGGTTCTGCGAAAAACAAAATGTTAAATGCAATTAATCTCGCATATGAATTTGATCAACTTCTTCCACAAAATATGCGTCCTGAATTAACCGATGGTTATGAAGGATTCAATCATTTAACTCAAATTGAAGGAGCTTGTGAATTAGCGAAATCAGGATACATCATCAGAAATCATGATAAAACTATTTATGAAAAACAAAAAACTGATTTTAAACGCGCTGCTGAGTTTATCAATGATAAATATGGTGTTGGTACTTGCGAACTAACCATAACTGATTCCTATTTCAATATGAAAAATGCTTTAGAAGACAAGATGGATATTATTAATATTGCTTTAGAAGCCATCAAAAATCAAGGTTTGACCCCCATTGTTGAACCCATCAGAGGTGGAACTGATGGCGCAAGATTGACTTATATGGGATTACCGTGTCCTAATTTAGGTACGGGCGGTTATAACTTCCATGGTCCTTATGAGTACGCTGATATCCAAGAAATGGATATGTCAGTTGAAATTATTAAAAATATCATTCAAATCATTACAAATAAGTAAAAGAAAACTCCGAACGATTCAACTTGTTCGGAGTTATTTTATTTATGGTAACTAGAATGATTTAAAATCGAAAGTCCTCGATATAATTGTTCTACGAGAATCAAACGCATTAATTGATGTGGAAACGTCAATTTTGAAAATGAAAGTGCCTTATTTCTTAGTAATTTTACTTGATCGGATAGTCCGTGAGATCCACCAATAATTAAAACAATTTTATTTGATTCGAATTGTGTCGTTTTGTCAATTAATAGTGCTAATTCTTCACTCGAAATCAATTCTCCATTAATTTCAAGGGTAATGATATAAGCATCCTTTGGAATTTTTGAAATAATAAGTTGTCCTTCAACATCCAATATCTTCTTGATCTCGGATTCAGAATCATTTGAAGGATTCTTCTCATCTGGTACTTCAATAATATCGATTTTAGCGTATTTTGAAATGCGTTTCACGTATTCATTGACGCCTTCAACTAAATATTTTTCTTTTAACTTCCCAACTGCGATGACCGTTAAATTAATCATTTTTCTTCCTCGCTCTTGGATGCGTATTTTGATAGATTTTTTTAAGATTGTCGCTGGAAGTTTTAGTATATATTTGAGTTGTTGATAAGCTTTTATGTCCTAAAAGTTCTTGAACCGTTCTTAAATCAACGCCATGATTTAGCAAATGCGTCGCAAACGAATGTCGAAAGGTATGAGGAGACATTTTTAAAGATGAAGCCTGATATTCTAGTTCTTTATCTAAAATATCACGGACACCCCTATCCGTTAGTTGATTACCTTTAAAATTTAAGAAGAGACTTTTATCTTCAATATTTTTTGTCCTAGCACGAAAAACAGGTCTTACAATAATGATATAGTCTCGGATTCTTTCAATCGCTGTGTCATGAATCGGAACGTACCGGTCTTTTGAACCCTTTCCGTGAACTAATACCGTTTTTGTTTGGTAGTCCAAATCCGATAACTTGATATTGACGACCTCGCTCACACGAAGTCCGCAACCATACATGAGTTCAAATAAAGCAATATTTCGCTTTCCTAAAGGCGTCGATGTATCGATTTTATCTAAAAAATCAAATAGTTCATTTTCATAGATAAACTTCGGTAATTTTCTGTCTTGTTTTGGTAAGACAGCACTCAAAAACGGATTGACTTGAAGATATTGATCCGCTATCAAATGATCATACATCGATTTCACACTCGATATTTTTCTTCTAATGGATTTTGGAGTGTACTTCCCATGTAAAAAACTGATATAAAATTTCGCTACCCGTTCTGAAATTCGAAACATCTCTCCTAAATCTTCGTTGTCTAAAAAGGCAGCTAATGTCTTGACATCATCAAGATAAGCAACCACGGTATTCATAGAATAATGTTTTTGATCCTCTAAGTAGTGTTGGTAGTAGTCTATCAGTTCTAGATTAGTCAAATTGATGTTCCTCCATCATTTGATTGATAGTCTCAAGTGAATGTTTAACAATCATTTGTTTGCGGTCTTTTCTTGTATGCCTTCCTGATATTTCAGGAAATAAACCAAAATTAATATTCATTGGTTGAAATAATTCAGGTAACGCATTTTCTAAATAAAAAGCTTGCGCACCTAAAGCGGTATCTCTTGGCATATCAAGGAAGGGTTTATTTTGAATATATCTCGCCATATTGATACCCGCTAAAAACCCTGAACCAGCGCTTTCTAAATAACCCTCAACCCCTGATAATTGACCAGCGATGAAATAATCAGGAAAATGTTTCATTTGATAATATCGATTTATGATTTTTGGAGCGTTGATAAATGAGTTCATATGCATCACGCCATAACGGACGATATTCGCTTTTTCTAATCCTGGAATCATTCGGATGATGCGTTGTTGTTCCCCAAAAGTCAAATGGGTTTGGAATCCTACGATGTTATATAAAGAAGCGGCGACATTATCTTGTCTCAATTGCACAACCGCATAAGGACGATGTCCCTCTTCTTTTTGTAAGCCAACCGGTTTCATTGGACCGTATAATAGTGTTTGTTCACCGCGTTTAGCCATTTCCTCAAAAGGCATACATCCTTCAAAGATTTTTAATTCAAATTCTTTTGGGACAACACAATTCGCATTAATGACTTCTTTATACCAAGCGTCATATTCCATTTTTGTCATTGGACAATTGATATAGGTTGCTTCACCTTTATCGTACCTACTTTTAAAATAAGCTTTGCTCATATCTATGGAATCAAATTCGATGATGGGTGCAGCAGCGTCATAAAAATATAATGTATCTTCGCCGGTTATATCTTTGATATAGTTAAACAAGTCAGGACTGGTGAGTGGTCCCGTCGCAATAATACAAGGCTCATTTGGTAGTTCTTTAATTTCATCATCAATGACTTCAATCAAAGGATGATTTCTAATAAAATCTGTCAAATAATTTGAAAACACATGACGGTCAACTGCTAAAGCACTTCCAGCAGGAACTTTGGCGTATTCAGCAGCTCGCATAATGATAGAATCCAAGTGTCTTAACTCTTCTTTTAGTAAGCCTGCCGCATTCATCAAATCATTACTTCTAAAAGAATTAGAACAAACTAATTCAGCGAAACTGTCTAGTTGATGTGCTGGGCTTTTCTTCACTTTTTTCATTTCATATAATCGAACAGGAATCCCACGTTTCACGAGTTGATAACTCGCTTCAACACCCGCAAGCCCTGCACCAATAACTGTTACAATTTTAATATTCATCATTTCACCAACCTATTAAACATTATATCATAATCAAAAACGAGTCGTACATAGAAAGAAAAAAGCGGTTGCCCGCTTTATTTCATAATTCTGATTGCAATAGGGTCTCTTGACAGGTCAATTGACCCATTTTGGACTTTAACCATTTTGCCTGTTAATTGGTTACGATAAAATCCATCTTCAAGTTTAACTTTGATTGATCCATCCACTTGACCGACATTAAAAATACCATGCCAAGCTTCTTGTTCGTTATCAAATGAATTATACGCTACTCCGTCGATTTCTGGAATGTTAACCGTATAGATACCAGATGAAAATACATTTCTTTTCTTGATTTTAATCAATTTTTTTAGATATTCTGTGATATCAGTACTGCGTCTAAACAAATCTTTTTCGAATAAATCAGGACGGTGATCTGATGAATATTCTCCTCCTGCATAAAGCATAAATGCACCTTTTTGGAAGAATGAAAAACCAAACCAATTCAAGATTTTAAAATAATCATTTTTAACGTAAGATGCAACTCGATCAAAATCATGATTTTCAAGATTTTTCATTTTAACATAATTGCCTGGATAGATTTCTTCTTGTCTTGCGATTGCTTCTAAATAATCTTTTAAAGGTCTTTGACCTTTTAAATATCCTTCATAATAGGGTTGAGCATCATAATCATAGGCCATGTCAAAGACTTGATAGATTTCTGATTCACTCCAAGCATCAAAGCCTAAATCGCGAATATATTTTACAAATCCACCATGGACTGACTCGCTAATCCAAATCGCTTTTCGATTGATTTTTGAGACTTCTTTTCTAGCGTATTTCCAAAAATCAATAGGTACTAGACTCGCAACGTCACATCGAAATCCGTCTACTCCTAATGAGGCGTAGTATTTTAACGTATCAGCTAATTCAATCCAAAGGTTTTTGTCTTTGGTAAAGTCAAAGTCGGTGATATCCCACCATTCACCCACACGGTTATTAAATTGACCATTTTTGTCTTTGTAAAACCATTCTGGGTGTGTTTTTAATAAATGAGAATCCCTAGAAGTATGATTATAAACCACGTCAATAATCAGTTTCATATTGCGCTCATGTGATTCGTTGATAAGATTTATGAAATCATCAATAGTCCCTAATTCGGGGTTGATTTCACGATAATTTTTAATTGAGTAAGGACTACCAAGCAATCCTTTACGATTTTTTTCACCGATGGGATGAATCGGTAATAAGTAGAGAATGTCGACTCCTAAATCTTTGATTCTGTCCAAGTCTTTGATAAGACTATTAAAGGTGCCTTCAGATGTATGATTTCTAACAAATACTTGATAAATTGTCGTATTACGTAATTTAATAGGAGTTTTGTTCATAAAATAACCTACTTTCAAAATAGTTTTGATTATACATATCGAGTTTACACCATTTTTTAATAAATGTCTATTGAATAACTCCACGATATTCCATATGTAATTGGTTTCAAAATAATCGTTATCATATGTCATAAACAAGAATGACTTCCTTGTTTTCAGAAAATGAAGGACAATAATCCTGATTATCTCCCTGAAAAGGGTAAATTTTTGATATTTTATGTAAACAAATGTTTCACATATCATATTGAATCGAGAAAACATGTAATTATTTACATAAAATATCTTGATAATCTTTTCAAATGTAATAATAAACGGTATAATAGTTACATGACTATCGTCAATTGAAAGGAAATTAACTATGGCAACCATCAAAGATGTCGCAAAAATAGCACATGTGAGTGTCGCAACCGTCTCTCGGGTTATCAATAAAAAGGGATATGTAAACGAAACCACAAAAGAATTAGTACTAGAAGCTATCGCAGAACTACAGTATGTTCCTAATGAACTAGCACGCTCATTATTCAAAAAGCAATCGCGAATTATTGGTATTATCGTTCCCCATTTAACCTCTTATTATTTTGCGGAACTACTTGAAGTCATTGAAGATATCACCGTTAATCACAATTACAGATTAATGGTCTGTAACTCACAAGATAACAAAGATCGTGAGACGAAATACTTAAAAGTTTTTCAACAGTATAATATCGATGGTATTATCATGATTTCTAATACCACCAGAATTCAAGACTATAAAAGTTTAAATATTCCAATTATCGCCATTGACCATAAACTTACCGATGATGTTCCATCTGTAACTAGTAACAATGTCTTAGGTGGCAGATTAGCTGCACAAAAATTAATCAACGGTGGTTGTCAAAAAATCATCCATTTCCGTGGTCCCTCGGTTCTATTGCCAGTTCAAGACAGAACTGCTGGTTTTAAATCAGTCATGGAAAAGAATAAAATCTACAATTTCAGTTTTGACTTGGACTTTAAAAATCCTAGTCAGGAAGATATTCAAAATGTCATCAACTCCAACCTTGACTGTGATGGCATCTTTTGTGATTCCGATATTATCGCCTTAAACGTGATTCAGTGTTTGAAAAAAGTGGGTCGAAGAGTTCCTGAGGATGTTCAAGTTATTGGATTTGATAATATTGAATTCTCCAGAATATTCTCACCAAAATTAACGACCATTGCTCAATCAACGGATAAAATTGGTCATTACGCCGTCGAAACCTTAGTTAAATTGATGAACAAAGAACCGATAGAGATTTTCCATCAACAGATTGACGTCGTCTTGATTGAACGCGAAACGACGAAATAAGAAAATAAAATGTCGTCTCAGTTGAGGCGACATATTTTTTTAGTTTGATTTTAAACGGTTGACAAGTGCTTCAAAACGTTCTAGCGTATCATCAGAAATATTATGCTCAATTCCACAAGCTTCATCATTGGCTACGATTTCACTAACGCCCAAAATATCAATTAAGAAATGTTTGATGACCATATGTTTCCGTAAAACATTCTCTGACGTTGTTTTACCTAAATCCGTTAAAGATATATCCCCATAGGGAGCTTTAATGACCATTCCACTCGCAATTAATGTATTAACAGCGTGATTGACAGAGGCTTTTGTAACTCCTAATTGGTTAGCGAGGTCAACGCTTCTGACATTAGAACCACCTAACATCACAATTGCTTCTAAATAATCTTCCAGCGATTCGCTAAATCGATCGGTTTGTTTTGTCATAAAGTGACCTCCTTAAGTTATAGTAACATTATACAAGTATTGACCGAATGTATCAAGGTCAAAATCTATTTGTTCTTATCAATCTTATCGCAAGAACCTTCAATACCACAGCCAGAACATGAACTACAAGTTGATCCTTTGCTCTTTATAATTCTTCGTATAGTGGAGTAAACAATAAAGATAACAACAATAAAGACTATCGCAGTTAGTAAAGCTCCGATTCCTAGTAGCCCTAATTGATAGACAAGCAGTGCCACAATATATGCAACAGTTATTTCATAAAAAAGCGCAAATATTAGCCATTTCCATGAACCTAACTCCTTTTTCATCGCAGCGATTGCGGCGATACAAGGAGAGGTAAGTAAAGCAAATATCATGAATGCATATGCTTGTAATGGAGTGAACGCTGCTTGTAATGCAGGATATAATAAGGCTCCCGATTCTAATACATCACCTGCAACGCCATATAAAATCCCCAAAGTACCAACGACCGATTCTTTCGCAACAAATCCTGTCAATATTGCAACAGTAGCTTGCCAATCTGTGAATCCGATAGGACTAAAGATTGGCAGTAATGCTTTACCAAGCATACCTAATAAGCTAAATTCAAGTTCTTCATAACTTAAGAGTCTAAATGTACCATCAACGAAACCAAAATAACTTAAGAACCAAATAACGATAAATGCACCAAGTAAAATCGTACCAGCTTTAATCAAAAACCCTTTAACACGTTCCCATGTATGAAGGAATGTGTTTTTTGCTGTTGGCATCCTATATTCAGGTAATTCCATGAGGTAATTCGCTGACGCACCTTTAAGAATCGTTTTTTTGAATAAAATCGCCGATAAAATAGCGACGACAATGCCAATGATATACATTGAAAATACAACTAAATAAGAATGAGAGGCAAAGATTGCGCCGGCAATGATTCCATAAATCGGAGCTTTCGCGCCACAAGATATGAAAGGAATAATCATGGTTGTGATTTTTCTATCTTCGCTTTTATCTAATGTACGAGTCGCAGCCATTGCTGGAACGCTACATCCAAATCCGATTAACATCGGGATAAAAGATTTACCTGATAAACCAAATCGTCTTAAGACTCGGTCCATGATGAAAGCAGCTCTTGCCATATAACCTGAGTCTTCTAAAATTGATAAAAAGAGAAACAAAATAGTTAATTGCGGTAAAAATCCTAAAACAGCTGCCAATCCACCAAAGATTCCATTGACGACCAAACTTGATACCCAAGCAGCCATACCTGCAGATTCAATACCACTAGCTACGAAACTAAAGAAACTTTCAATTAGCCAAACAAAACCATCAGTGATAAAAGTTCCAATCGGACCAAAGGACAAATAAAAGACCAAAAACATAATACCTAGAAATAAAGGTAAACCTAATATTCTATGGGTTAATATTTTATCAATTTTATCAGTTGTTGATTCAATTTCTACTTCGTTACGGGTTAAAACTTGATCACAAATTGTTAATATTAAATTATATCTTTCATTCGGTAAAACCATATCAAAATCAAGAAGATATTGTTTTTTTGCATGTTCTAGTGATTCTTGAAGTTTGATTTTCGTACTATCATCAATTAATGATAATTTATCAGCTTTGAACCCATCCTCAAAAAAACGGGTTGCGACTAATCTATCTTCTAAGATTGATTGAAATTCAGAGATTGTTGTTTCTATTTGATCAGAATAGCGTTTTTGAGGAATTCTCGGTTCGTAACTTGTCACTTCTAAAACACGAATTAAGTCCATCAATCCATGTTTCTTGCTTGCAGTAATAGGAACAATCGGAACACCTAATAATGCTTCAAGTTTTGGAATATTAATACCTTGGAATTTCGTTTTTGCAATATCCATGCAGTTGAGAGCGATGACCATCGGAATCGTTGAATCTAATAATTGATGGGTTAAAAAGAGGTTTCTTTCCATATTTGATGCATCAACGATGTTAATAATCAAATCCATAGATTTTGATAAAACGTATTTTGTTGTTACTTCTTCTTCTAAAGACAATGATGATAATGAGTAAACACCTGGTAAATCAACGATATCCGCTTCAAAATTTTGATTTTTTAACTTACCGACTTTTTTCTCAATGGTAACTCCTGGCCAGTTACCAACCGACTGGTTGGATCCCGTTAATCCATTAAATAGCGTAGTTTTTCCGCTATTGGGATTTCCGACTAATGCAATTCTATGTGTCATACAGTTTGAACCCCGATTCTTTCAATTTCAATGGTTCTCGCTTCCGATTTTCTTAATGTTAAAAAATATCCCCGAACTAAAATTTCAATAGGGTCGCCTAAAGGAGCGAGTTTTTTTACTTTAACAACCGTTCCATTTGTTAACCCCATATCGATAATACGCTTCCGTAAATTATTAGAAAATACATGGATAATACGACCAGATTCTCCTGGTTTAAGTTCACTTAAAGTCATGTCCGTCCTCCGTAAAAAGTTAGTTCAATCTAACTATAATTTCAAAAAATAAGTGACTTTGTTAGTCATCACTAACATTATATATTGAAGGGGAACGCAAGTCAATTAAATTTTAAAGCAAAACGCTTGCAAAAAAATGTTTGCTTATTTTTCAGCAAACGTTTGATATATTATCGGGAATATAAATTCTTTGATTCAAGTAGTAATAACTGTTTTTTAATGCTTAAACCACCACTAAATCCCCCTAGACCACCATCACTTTTTATAACACGGTGACAAGGATAATATAATGGTAATGGATTGGCTCCACAGGCATTCCCCACAGCTCTAGAACCTTTTGGAATTCCAATTGATTCTGCTAATGCTTGATAACTCATAGTTTGACCATAGGGAATCATTTTCATTGATTCTAGGACTTTTTTTTGAAATGGTGTTACATTTAGTTTAATTGGGATATCAAGTATAAGTGATTTTGAAGATAAATAATTTTTAAGTTCATTTTCAACTTTTAGACTTAATTCGGTTTGAGTGCCATCCGCTTTTTTTGATGGATTAAAATCGATGGCTGTAACATGATTATCTTCTATTTCAAAACCAATCGGTCCAATTGGAGTTTGAATAATATAGTAACTCATTTTTTTCTCTCAACGCTTTTCGTCGCAATGACACAAACGTTCGTGCCACAGACATTTTCTAAAATGACTTGGCCGATTTCTACTGGTGCTTCAACTTTAATGTTTTTTAGTTCAATCACACATTGCTTAATCAATTCTTTAGGAATATCAATCGCTGTCTTGACAGATACCATATCTTCAACACCGTTTAAAACAGGAACGATTGAAGTGACGATTCGCTTGGGCGTTATCACTTCTTTCGCCGCATAAAGTTCACCGCGTTTACATTGGTTTCCTGTAACTTTTTTAATTCCCGTTTCATCAAATTCAACGGAGAGTAAACACCCCATCGGACAATTGATGCATGTCAATTCTTTTGTAGGCATTTGAATCACTCCTTTTCGATTTTAACCGTGATTGTTTTTAAGTTTGGACGTTCTATTAGCCATTTTTTAAGAATCGTCACCGTTTCCATTTCACCCGGTGTTAAGATTCTTTTCTTTGAATGAAGAATGCGTTCTTCATCAAAATAAACAGATACATAAGCATCTTTATAAACGTCAGATGATCTAAATCTAATTTGTGTTAAATCTTCAACGTTATTGACATTTAAAGTAGATGGTACGGTATAGCGGACGCCATCACTGGCTAAAATATCAATCATTTTTAATTCTTCTAATAATCCATTGATATATTTAACGGCGTTCTTACCAGCGAGGTAGGCTTCACTACTAACATGATCAACTAAATCATGAACATGTAAAACATTCCCTGCCGCAAAAATACCTTTTATTGAGGTCTCAAGGCTTTCGGATACAATGGGACCTTGCGTTTTAGGGTTGATAATAACGCCAACCTTGCGAGATAATTCGTTTTCAGGGATAAGTCCCACCGACAGTAATAACGTGTCGCATTCGACGTATTCTTCTGTTCCTTTAATAGGATTTCTTAAGTCATCGACTTTCGCAATTGTTACACCCGAAACTCTTGTGGAACCATGAATCTTCGTGACAGTATGACTTAACTTTAAAGGAATTGAAAAATCATCGAGACATTGAACGATATTTCGTTTTAAACCACCGGAGTAAGGCATGATTTCCACAACCATTTTAACATCTGCGCCTTCAAGCGTCATTCTTCTCGCCATGATTAGTCCGATGTCACCAGACCCTAAAATAACGACGGATTTTCCAGGCATGTATCCTTCAATATTCACAAATCTTTGAGCCGTTCCAGCTGAAAAAATACCTGAAGGACGATACCCAGGAATACTTAATGCTCCTCTAGGACGTTCACGACATCCCATCGTTAAAATAACCGCTTTCGCCTGGTATTGAACCATTCCTTCATTTTCACTGATAGCTGACACGATTAACTCATTTGAAATATCAATGACCATGGTTTCTAATTTAGTTTCAATATTGAGATCTTTTATCTTTTTGACGTATCGAGCCGAATACTCTGGCCCTGTCAATTCTTCTTTAAAGGTATGAAGTCCAAATCCATTATGAATACATTGATTAAGGATTCCACCTAGTAAATTATCTCTTTCGAGTATCACGATATTTTTATTTCCTGCTTCATATGCGCCGATCGCAGCCGCGAGTCCTGCAGGTCCACCACCGATGATGACGATATCTTTATTAATCATATTTTCACCACCTAAAGGTTTTCTTTATCGAATCCGACAAGCAAAATGGCTTGTTGATCGAATTTGGCAATTTCTCTTGGATCTTTATGCAATTCCTTAGAGAGTATTTCTAAGACTTTCGGCCCACAGAACCCACCTTGACAGCGTCCTGCACCAGCTCTTGTTCTTCGTTTAACGCCATCAATCGTGGTTGCGCCAACCGGACGGTGAATGGCGTCTTTTATTTCAGCCAATGTCACCATTTCACAACGACAAATGATTTTTCCGAATTCGTGATTTGATTCGATGAGTTTGGATTTATCGGCGACGGATAAAGGTTCAAAACGAACTAAATCAGCTCTTCCATCGATATAAGAAGTTTTCATTTTAGCATTCAGTTTCTTTGTAACTAAATCAGCTAAATAGTCTCCGATAGCGGGTGCTGCGGTTAATCCTGGTGATTCAATCCCGGCTGCGTTATAAAAACCCTCTACATCTTTAGCTTCGCCAATGATAAAATCTCCAGATGTTTCTGTTGCTCTTAGTCCAGAAAATGCGGTGATAATAAAAGATGTTGGAATCGATTTGACACTTTGAGATGCTTTCGATAATACTTCTTTGATGCCTTCTGCGGTGGTCGAATTATCATATTTATCATCAATATCATAGGCCGTCGGGCCAATGAGTAAGTTGTTTTCAGCAGTTGGAGTAACTAAGACACCTTTTCCATAAGCTGTAGGTAATTGAAAAATAGTCCGGTCGACAAAATGACCGACTTCTTTATCAAACAAACAATATTCACCTTTTCGAGGAGTAATTTTTAATTTATGAGCTGATAATTGATTATTGATTTCGTCTGAGAATACACCAGCGCAGTTGATAACAGTCTTGGATTCAATCATTGTATCATTCACAAATACTTGAAAATGCGAAGTTTGTTTCACAATACTAGATACTAAAGAGTTAAATTGAAATTCTACACCGTTCTGATTTGCCACTTCAGCCTGTGAAATTGTTAATTCAAACGGATCAACGATTCCGCCTGTAGGAGCGTAAAGTGCAGCCGCGACTTGAGAACTTAGATTTGGTTCCATCGCTAAAACTTGCTCTTTTGATAAAACTTCTAATCCTTCAACGCCATTCAGTGTTCCTTGTGTTTTTAATGCTTCAAGTTTTGGTATTTCATTGACGTCAAACGCTAAAACTAAAGATCCGTTTCGACGAAACGGAACACGATATCTTTGACAAAACTCACCCATCATTTTATTGCCTATTAGATTAAATTTTGCTTTTAAAGTACCAGGTTTTGCATCATAGCCGCTATGTACGATACCACTGTTTGCTTTTGAAGTTCCTTCGCAAACATCGGAATGTTTATCAACGACAATAACCTTCAAATCATATTTAGATATTGCTCTTGCGACACTTGCGCCAATGACACCAGCACCGATAATTAATACGTCATACATATGTAATCACTTTCGATAAAATACCTCGAAAATCTCCTTTTCAAGTAAAGTTATGATAATTATATTATAACACTCAACGATACACTATAAATAATTAACCCAATAGTACTACTATTTCTTAGAATCAAGCATCGTTTTTAAAACAAAATTTTTGACGATTTCGGTATATTCAATTCGATTCATCAAATAAGATTCCGCATGTTTAGCTGGAACAGTAGAAATATATAACTGTTTTTCAGAAGAGCATGCGTCAAAGAGTTTTTGTGAATGAATGGGTGGAATAAATTCATCAATTGATCCATGTAATAAAAGCATTGGGACTTTTGCGTGAGCGATTGCTTTTACGGGTGATATCGACTTAAAATCAGTCTTAGTTGCTAGTTTAAAAAAGAAATTGGCTAATCCAACAAAAGGCCATTTAGGTAGATGTGCTTTTCTTTTAACGAGATAAGTCACCAAATCGGTCAAGTCAGAAAAAGAACAATCAGCGATGACAAATTGTAGTCTCGTGTCGTGAGCCTGTTCTAAAATAACAGTTGCACCACCCATGGATTCACCATAAGTGCCTAAATAAATATCAGGTCCAAACCTGGTATAGGTATCAGTAATGATATCCTGTAAATCTTGTTCTTCATAATAGCCTAAAGAACAATTTTTACCCCCAGATTCTCCATGATATCGTTCGTCATATAAAATTACATTAAATCCTAATTCTTTGAATATACTAGCATATTTAATGCCACCATGATGGGTATAGGTATAGCCGTGAGCGATAATAACAAAACATTCTTTACATGCTTCTATATGTTTTTCTACAGGCAGATAATAAGCTTTTAGTTCATAACCATTTGTCGTTTCAATCTGATAAGGGATTTTTTCCCATTCGTCGTAAGCTTTCATTAAATCGGGTGTTTTTTCAGTTTCACGAATTCTCGTTTCCATCAATGAATGCCTTACTGGGTTATAGATACTTAGAGCGATACGGTAACCGGCATAAAGAATAAGAAATAATGTAAAAAGGACAATTCCGATGATTAATAACTCATACCATTCCAAAATAATCACCCCTACTTCATCAATTGGAGCACAAATTGTGCACCTTGATCTAAAACATTACTTAAAGCTGATTTTGCTTTTTTCTCATCACAGGCAAGAATAGCTTCATAAGTTTCAATATATAAATTGAAGATTTTATCAGTTAATTTATAGTTTTGATAGAAGTATCCAATCATTTTTTGAGAAAAAGCCTCAAAATGACGATGGATTAATTTATAAACAATGTTATCTGTACTTTCAAGTAATGCTTTATGAAAAAGCATATCTAAATTGACTAAAAGTTCTAAATCATTTTTAGGGTTATCAATCCATTTTTTTTGTTCTTTAATCACATTTGCTAATAATGATAAATCAATATGATTATTACAAATTATGATATGGATTGCTTCCATTTCAATGTTTTTTCGGTAAACTAAAACATCCTTTAATAACCGCAACTTTAAAGGCTGATTTTGAGATTCTAAGACATCATCAAGGATCCCTAAAGACCCCGTTTTCATAATATCATTCACAATTACATAGTGTCTCGGCGATGCGGAAACAAAACCTTGGGCAGATAAAGTTGAAATGACACTATTGACGACACTTCTACTAACCCCATATTTTAACGCTAACTCACGAAGAGGAAGTAACCGATCTCCTGGTTGATAAACACCATTGATAATATCCGTTTTGAGCTTTTTTGTCAAAATTGTCGTCATATTCGTTAAATTGCCCATAGTTCACCTCTAAAGAAATAAATATCATGTTATGACACAGTGGTAATACCACAATTTGATTATAATCATTCTTAAATTATAATTCAAGGGGGGATTAACTACTATGTAAAAAAATCGTCGAATATCGACGATTATTGTGCATTTATAGTTTGTTTTTTCCTTACTTTTCGTGAATACATCATTTTGTCGACATTCAGTAATATCACGATCGAAGCAACTAACATGACGAACCCTTTGACGATGTCCGATAAGTTCAAAGTCCACCAAATTCCAACATATCCGAAAATTCCTGAAAGCAAATAGGCAAATGGAATTCTAAGTGTATTGCCAGCAATTCCCACAATCGATGGAACAATACTTTTTCCAACGCCATTGAATAATCCGGTTCCGATGCCTTCGAGCATCATAAAGACTTGGGCGACGCTAATGATTTGAAGATACTGCTTTCCAAAGGCAATCGTTTCTTCGGTATCGACGAATATTCGCATTAAAGGTTCAGCTAAAAAGAAAAGCATTGCGCCGATTAAAAGCGAATATGGAATTAAAATCTTTGAAAGCATAATCGTTCCTTTTTTGATTCTATCCGAATGTTTCGCTCCAAAGTTTTGACCAACAAAGACGGTTAACGCGGTTTGGAATCCACCCGCTATCATCCAAGTTAGTTGTTCAATTTGACTACCTAATCTTTGCGCAGCCATGACTTGTTCGCCATAGAAAAAGATCATTCTCGCAATGATAATGGATATTGAAGTAAAGAACATACTTTGTAATCCAGCAAATATGCCAATTTTAAAGATATCGCCCATCATTTTTGGTTCTAGATGTTTCATTTGATATCGCCAAGCCGTTTTTCTATTCACAAAATAGATGATGATAAACACCGATAAAGTCGTTACTTGTGATATTACTGTCGCAAGTGCTGCCCCAGAAACACCCATTTTTAAATCCAAGATGAAAATCGGATCTAAAATCATATTCATTGAAAGACCAATGACTAATATGGAAAAATTCAAGGCTGTTTTACCTAAACCTTCATTAATCGCAGAAAATCCAGAGGTAAAGAACTGAACAAAGAAAAAAGTACCAACTATCGATAAATAATCAATGGCCGCTATGACAACTTCTGGTTTTCCAATATTAAAAATATTGACGATGTCTTCTTTGAAGAAAAAGACGGTAATAGAAAATATGAGTCCTAAAATAATTGAAAGCGATAAGCCATTTGTAGCGTACTTTTCAATCATATCATGTTGTTTTGCGCCAGCCGCGTGACTTACTTTGACTGAAGTTCCAATTTTCGCAATCAAGATTAATCCAAAGGCAAACCAAGTAATATACCCCGCTGTACCAATCCCAGATATAGCATCACTTTCGTTTAATCCAATTGCATCAACTCGACCAATCCAGAACATGTCTGTTAAGTTATAAGCCATTTGTGAAATGGACGTCAATAAAACTGGAAGGGCAACGACCAGTAAATTCTTAAAGATAGAGCCTTTTGTCATGTCATACATTTTAGCCATTTTATCATCCTCCAGCCTGTAACATTATACCATAGGTTAAGAGGCTTATAAATAAGAAAAAGAAACTGAAAACCAGTTTCTCAAAGTTATCCTAAAAAGAATTTATTTTGTCTTTGATTCTATTAAATATGTCGCTTCCATATCTGAAATAGAAAGCGCTAAAGCTAAAGGAAATTGTTCAAAAGCAGCACCCACATTTTGTTTATCATCAGTATTTGAAAAACCCATGTGATATCTAATCGCAAAGGCTTCTTCTCTGGTTAATTTCATAAAACCACTAATAATATAAACTGATTTTTCGCCATGACCATAAGGCAATGTGTCATTATATTCATAAGAGGGAACTTGCTGCCAAGTACCATTCTTATCTTTCACATTTCGCATAGACTTTTGATAAACATTCATTTTGCATAAATCGTGTAAAAGCGCCACAATCGTAATCGATTCATTTGAAAAATGGAGTCCAAAATCAGTTCTAACCTTTTGTCTTTCAGAATAGTCTTTTAAGCATTGATACACATTTATAGAATGTTCAACGAGTCCGCCTTCTTTTGATAAATGAAATCTTGAAGATGCAGGCGCAGTGAAAAAATCAGAATTACTTGATAATAAAAATTTAAGTAATTCTTCTGATCCATCACGTTTGATAAATTGATTATATAGATTGATAAATTCGACTTTATAATCCATTTTTTTAAAGTGCTTTACATGTTACTGCAGTTCCAGTAACCGTATAGGACTTTCCTTCAAATTCTACGGGAATTGAGACTTCAATAATTTCTTCAATGGAATACTCTGCATTATCAGATAAATCTTTAATGATGTTTCCTTTTTCAAAACCATTGGAATGTACAGAACCGTAGAAAACAAATAAATCATCTTCATCGTAACGTTTGGCATGTTTGGGTATAAGGTTGGTTAAAACATCTGATTTACCATGGGTGATAACTTCAAAACGGTAAGGATTTTCATAATTGAAACGACGACGTAAGTTATCTTCTAAAATCGTATTTTCAATACCTGATACCGCTTTTTCAATGCCTTTTTTAGCTGTGTCAACTGCTTGGATACCTAATTTCTTAACTTTTTGAGATAAATCTTTAATTGCTTCTTTCATATGATCCTCCTATGATTTATAAATATATTTCTTTGTAAGTTTCAAGCAAATATGTTTCTGAAAGGTTAGGGGATACTAATTCTTTTGAGCTGACGGTTAATCCACCCGCGATGGTACCATAAGCTAGACATGTTTGAATAGATTCATGGTGAATATAACCATATAGGAATCCAGCAAAAAAGGCATCACCGGCACCGTTTGAATCAACCATTTGATAAGTATTGATAATCGGTTCATATAAAAACTCTGATTTAGTCGCAACGCTAGCGCCGTTTTTACCATGGGTAACGACCACCATCTGTTTGCCCATTTCAATCCATTTTTCCATCAATTTCCGGTGGTTTGTTATTTTATCGGATGAAAAGAACAAACAATCGGCCGCTTGAATATAATCATCATAATAAGAATTATCTTCTTCGTAATCATGAAGATCAGTCCAAATCGGTTTATGATGTTTTTTAATTAACTCTATGAGTTTTTTGGTATAAGGAACAATATTTAATACGATTAAATCGTGATCAATGATTAATTTCTCTAATCGACCCATATCAAGTTTAGGGTCAGGGGTTGTTGTCGAGGTAAAAATAGAGACTCTATTGCCATCTCGGTCCATTAAATTGACGTGTCTTTCCGTCGCTAAATCATGATCATAGATGGCATTGACTCCACGATTTTGTAAGAACTTACGAATTAGATTACCATACTCATCTTCAGCTAAAGTTGCGTGTAATGTGTTATTCATACCGAGTTTCGTCATGTTTAAACTTTTACCAGCACCGGTTGACCCAATGGTTTGGTAATCACTCCCAAAGAGTGTTTGTGATACAGGCTCTGGAAGATGATTTAAATGCACAATCGTATCAAAAGATACCCCACCAATAACCAGTATTTTCATAAGAAGTTGACCTCCTTTTAAAATAATCCTACAATCTTTCCATCAATAACATCCATGTTTTCATAAGCTCCTAGTTTTGGTAAGCCAGGCATAGTCATGACATCTCCTGTAAGAGCAACTAAGAAACCAGCACCAATAGATGGCTTAAACTCACGAATGGTGATTGTGAAATTTTTTGGGCGTCCGATGATTTTAGGATTGTCAGTCAAAGATAATGGGGTTTTAGCCATACATATCGCTAAATTGTCCCATCCTAATTGATTAAATTTTTCTATTTGTGTTTGAGCTTTTTCAGAATAAACAACATCTTTTGCGCCATAAATCGTTTTTGCGATTCTTTCAATTTTCGTTTTGATTGATTCATCAAGACGATATAGTTGAGTGGCTTTTGAATCAAGGGGTAATTCAGTGAGTGAAACAACCGTCTTGGCTAAATCAACCCCACCTAAACTACCTTTACCAAAAACTTCAGATAAGGCTAAAGGATGATGATTTTCTTTCGCCCAGTTCATGACGAAATCAAGTTCTGAATCACTATCAGATTCAAATCGGTTTAAAGCAATTACATATGGAACATAATACTGTTTGACATTTTCGGTATGTTTTTCTAAGTTCGCAATGCCTTTTTTCAATGCATCGACATTTTCAATTTTTAAACTTGCTTTATCAACGCCACCATGAGATTTCATCGCTCTAATAGAAGCAACGATAACAACCGCTGAAGGCATAACACCTAAATTTCTCGCTTTAATGTCAATAAATTTTTCCATGCCTAAATCCGCACCAAATCCAGCTTCAGTGACAACATAATCTGCAACTCTTCGAGCAAATGAAGTCGCAATCATAGAGTTACAGCCATGGGCAATATTCGCAAAGGGTCCACCGTGAATTAATACAGGGGTGTTTTCTAACGTTTGAACTAAATTGGGTTTAATTGCATCTTTCAAAAGCATGGTTACAGCACCTTGTGCTTTTAAATCAGATACAGTGACAGGAAGACCTTCCATATTTTCGCCAATGACGATTCTTCCAACGCGATATTTCAAGTCATCTAAATCTTTAGATAAACATAATACGGCCATAATTTCACTTGCGACGGTAATATCAAAACCATCAAAGCGACTGATTTCTTTCGCCATGGATAATCCTACTTGAATTTTTCTTAAAGAACGATCGTTCATATCCATCGCACGCTTCCAAGTAATGCTCTCTGGATTAATATGGAGATCATTTCCTTGAAAGAGGTGATTATCGATGATAGCAGATATTAAGTTATTCGCTGCGCCAACGGCGTGAATATCACCGGTAAAATGAAGGTTAATGTCTTCCATTGGAACAACTTGTGAGTATCCTCCACCCGCTGCGCCACCCTTGACACCCATGACGGGACCTAAAGAGGGTTCGCGTAAAGCAATCATTGTTTTATAACCAATTCGGTTTAAAGCATCTCCTAAACCTACTGTTGTGGTAGTTTTACCTTCACCAGCAGGAGTTGGATTAATAGCTGTCACCAAAATGATTTTACCTTCTTTGTTAAAGCGATTACTGTTTATAGCATTAAAACTGATTTTAGCTTTGTACTGACCATAGAGTTCAAGTTCATCATTCTTCAAACCGATGCTTTTCGCAACCGTTTGAATTTTTTTCATTTTCGCCACTTGAGCAATTTCTAAATCTGATTTCATGTAAAGGCTCCTCTCAATTTTTATCTTCTATGTATATAATTGTTTCACAAAATAAGGAGAATAATACGGTTCATCTTATAGCCAAAAGTATATCTTTATTTCATTACAAATGATAAGACCATTATAATTTAAATTGGTAAACGTATTCATAATGATATTCCAAATAAGGGATTAAAAACTAGTTACTTTATTGTTTTAATAATAACATTTATCATAATCAAAATAAAGACTATTACCTCATTCACCTCATTCATTTTAGTAAAATAATAAAAATAAAGCCATCAATTATCCAAAAATAGGGTTTGATGGCTTAAATTATTGTAAATAAAAAGCAATATTCACTAAAATAAGTTCTCCTAATGAGTCTGTCCTAAGATTACAGGGTTGCTTTCATTTATGACTTGTTCGTGATTTATTCCTTAATAAGATTTAACAACTGCACATTTTTATAGATAACTTCTTTACCCAATTGTTCAGAAACAATGAAACCTTCTTTTTCAAGAAGTTTTAAGTACTTAGTAGCAGTTGCTCTAGAAATGTTTAAGTTTTCTCTAAAGAACTCATTTTTGGTATACATATAAGAAAATAAATGTTCGACTATCTCATAACGATAAACATCTGGTAATCGTTTTTTCATCATTTCTTTAGTTAACTCTATAGATTGATTGATTCTCAATATTAGATTGGTTGTATTTTTGGAAGTTTCTGATATTCCCTTTAATATGTACAGAACAAAATCCTTTATATTCGCTATATCCTCGTTGCATTTTTTTAGGAGGACATAATACTGTTCTTTGTTTTCCATAATATACTTACTTAAATAGAGTACAGGCTCAGATATCTTTTCCTTTAATACTAAATACAAAACATTCAATATTCTACCGGTTCTACCATTACCATCATAAAACGGATGAATACTTTCAAATTGAAAGTGGATAAGAGCCATTTGAATAAGGGGGTCATATTCATCATTTTGATTAATGAATAATTCAAGATTATGCATGAGTTCACGGATCTCTGTTTCATTTTGTGGTGGAGTGTGTACAACTTCATTGGTTTTATCGTTAATGATTACAGTTCCCGGAAGTTTTCTTATTCCCCCTTTATTAGGTTCAATGACATTTTGTATTTCTTCAAGCACGTTTGTACTGATAAAGCCTTTTTGTCTCATGAGCAAAAAACCATGATCTATCGCGCTCTTGTAATTGATAACTTCCTTAGGCTTTCCTCCTAAAGGGGTTTTTGAAACGATCTCTTTAAATATTTCATCATAGGTTGTTATAATATTTTCAATAGCTGATGAATCTTTTGACTCACTTAGATTGATTAAACTTAAGACTATCCCAGGATTTGGAAGTAGTTTAAGTATGCCTTTTAATTCTCCCATATAATGATTTGCAGTATTCAATTCTTTTAATATATCTAGTTTATTTAAATCTACATAGAAAGGAAGTTTATTCACATTAACACCTCACGACTAATTAATTTGTTTTTTTATCCTCGTAATCATTTTATCACACAAAATTAGTCACGTCAATCATTCGAGGATAATTTTTAGACTATTTTAGTCACATTTATAGAAATAAATAAAGTATCAAAAAAATCAATAATACATAAAATCAACCTAATGGAGAATAATGCAATGATTTGAAAGTGTTATTTGGAATCCTTAACAACCATACCAATTCAATTAATAATGTTATTTATTCTATTAATTTTATCTCATTTTCAACACTAAAAAATGTTACAATAAAAAAATGTCATCAAAACCCTTAATAAAAAGTATGATGGCATAAATTATTATAATTTGATACAAATATTGATCAAAACGACATGTTGCCAATAGGAAAATGGCTGTTATTTCAATGAAAGCAATGAGATTGACTCCACGCTTGCAGTATGAGGAAACATATCAATTGGTTGAATGTATTCAATTTGGTATAAAGCAGATAATTCATTGATATCTTTTGCGAGTGTTGAAGGGTTGCACGAGACATAAATCATCTTTTTAATTTTTGCATCTTGCAATGTTTTAATTAAGGAAGGTTCTAACCCTGTTCTGGGCGGGTCAAAAATAATGACATCAGGTTTTCCTTTTTTCTCGATTAATCCAGGTAATGATTTTTCAACTCGATCATGGATAAAAAATACGTTCTTGATTTGATTGATTTCTGCGTTTTGTTTAGCATCCTTGATGGATGCTTCTGCGAAATCAATTCCATAGACTGTTTTAACTCTTGAAGCCATTTCAATGGCTGTCATGCCAATGCCTGAGAAGCAATCGATGACTGTTTCATAGCCTTTTAAACCAGCAGCTTTGTCAATCTCATCATAAAGAACTTCCATTTGTTTGGTATTTAATTGATGAAAAGCTTCGGGGCTTAATTTGTAATTGCGATTTTTAAATGTCGTGTCAATATAATCTTCTCCCCAAATTTTAACAACTGTTTTTCCAAACATCGATGTGTTTTTTGGGTTGTTGACTGAGTAATGGACTGATTTCAAATTAGGAATTAGTCTCTTAGCTTTTTCAGCGATTTGCTTCAATGGTTCAACAAACTCAGTCACGATAAAAGTTACTTGAAGTGAGTCTGATGATTCCATGTATCTCGTGATTAAATTCATTAAGATGCCTTCTTTATTGCGAGTGTCATAAGCAGAAAGATTTTTCTCACGACAAAGTTTTAAAATCGTTTCATTCGTTTGATTGACAACGCCATGTTGGACCATACAAGAATCGATTGGAACAAAATAATTAGACCCTGGTTCATAAAGACCTAAAGCAAGTCCAAAATTGGTATTTTTAAATGGCATTTGCGATTTATTGCGATAGCCGTAATTATTCTTCATACCTAAGGTTTTTTTAATTAAAATCCGATCAACGTCAAGTTTCGTATAACGTTTGAAAGATTGTTTTAAGAGATGTTGTTTATGTTTTAATTGTTCGGAATATTCCACGTGTTGTAACTGACATCCGCCGCATTTCTCATAAAAAGGGCAAGGAGGTGTTAAACGACGTTCTGAAGGATTTGATATTGTTACGACTTTTGCCAAAGTAAAACCTGGTTTTACATCGACGATTTCAACGTCAACCGTTTCACGAGTAATCGCTCCAGGGACAAAAACAGCTAATTGATTATAATAGCCAATCCCTTCACCGTTAATCCCTAATTTCTTTATTTCAATTGTTACTTTGTCCCCAATGCTGAGGATATTCAATTTTTCCATCTATACCACCATTTAAAATTATACCATTAAATATGAAAAAAGCATACGGTCTCGTATGCTATTTCTTAATGGTATAGGTTGGTACGCAGTGTTGAACCATTTCTTTAATTTCTTGATTGTTTAATGATTCAAATTGGTTTCTTATCATATTAATCTCTTCATCGACTTTTTCACCATCAAGGGCATTATCAATGAAAATTTTCTTATTGGAAGTCTTTGTTTGTTCCTCATTGGTATTGACGAGTAATTCTTCGTAGAGTTTTTCGCCTGGTCTTAATCCCGTAATTTTAATCTCAATATCGGTATAAGGTCTTAATCCAGCAAGCATAATCATTTTTTCAGCTAAATCAATGATTTTAACCGGTTCCCCCATATCAAGGATAAAGATTTCTCCACCTTTTGCGAAGGTACCAGATTGTAATATTAAACCCACAGCTTCTGGAATTGTCATGAAATACCTGATAATATTTCGGTCAGTAACTGTAACGGGTCCACCATTTTCAATTTGTCTTTTAAACAAAGGTACAACTGATCCATTCGATCCTAAAACATTACCAAATCGAACCGCAGAATATTTTGTCTCAGAAACAGAATCAAAATGTTGAATAATCATTTCCGCAAACCGTTTGGTAGCTCCCATGACATTGGTAGGTCGAACTGCTTTATCACTCGACACTAGAACCATTTTTTGTACACTATGTTCGCTACATAATTTTGCGATATTATAAGTACCGATAACATTCGTTCTTACTGCTTCTACCGCTGAATCTTCCATTAATGGCACATGTTTGTAGGCGGCCGCATGAAATAATATTTCAGGTTTAAAATTATCGAATATCTTATTCATCCGGTCATAGTTATAGACTGAAGCGATTAAAACAATTGGTTTTATTGCTTTTGGATCATTTTGATACTTGCGATTTAATTCCATTTGAAGATCGTAGATGCCGTTTTCATAAATATCAACGAGTAATATACTCGCAGGATTATAGTTGAGTATTTGTCTTACTAACTCAGAACCAATGGAACCACCTGCGCCGGTCACCATGACACGTTTACCTGAGATAAAATCATTGATTCCTTCCATATCTAAGTCGACGACGTTTCGAGATAATAGATCCTCAACATGAACTTCTAACAATCGTTTTGGAGCGTCTTTCTTTAATTCCTTGAATTGCGGTAATCTACGAATTTTAACTGGACGTTCCGCAATTAATTTGATGACTTGTTGGAGACGGTCATTATCGATATTAGCAATTGAAATAACAACTTCATCAATACGTAATTGATCAATTAAATCTGGTATTTGTTCAATTGGTCCATAGATAGGTAATCCCGCCATTAATTTTCCGATTTTCATCGGATCATCATCGACAAACGCGACGGGATAGTTATTAAACATTTCATTATTTCTTAATTCATCAATAACAATCTTTCCACCTGCGCCAGCGCCGACAAGAAGAGTTCTTTTTCCAAAGGGATTTTTTTGTCTGAATAGAATATGTTTGATTAACCGTTTTGAAACTCTTGTTCCCGCTAATAAAGTCGCTTCTAAGATTAAAATAAAGACAAGATATTGTTCTGGGATAAAATAAAAATCACGGATAATGAGGGTTGCAAAAGCGATAATGACGGTTGAAAGAAATACCGCAATAAAAACACGAATGATTTCATCGAATCCAAAGGTATCTAAAACAAGTTGATAAAGTTTAAAAAATATATAAAATACTATTTTAAAAACAATGACGAATGGTAACATCGTAAATGCCAAGACGACTTGTTCATGTGGCATAACACTTAAAGGAGGCATTGTTAATGCAAGTATCGCAAGCGAGTAGGTCGCGGCGATACATAGCGCATCAATAAACATAAATTGAATGATTCGAATTTTTTTCATGTTACTGACTAATGGAACCGCCATTCCTCTTTTCATGAATTAACCATCCCTCTCAACACACTAATGTATCAAGATTTTAACACAGCGTAACCCTTTATTCAATACCCTTAGGTAGAATGATAGGCCTAAATTTCGCATTATTTCACACTAAAAAAACCGAACAATTATGTCATAAATAATGAGAAAGAGCCACTTCTCAACGTTTCCATTGATTAAGTGACTCTAAAATTATATTTTTCTCAAATTGAGTGATTTAACGGTATATCAAAATAGAACTCTACACCATCAACCTTGTTATGAACACCGTAAGTTAGTCCTAAATTATTAAGAATCGTTTTAACAATTGATAATCCCAGTCCTTGACCGCCATAAGCTCTTGTTCTTGCTTTATCAACTTTATAGAAACTTTCCCAAATTCTTTCTAAACTATCTTCTGGGATGGGCTTGCCTGAATTAAAAACACTCAAACGAATCATGTTATGGTCTAATTTAACTGTTTTCACTTTCAAGATGAGGAATTCATTCATATGGTTTAATGCATTTGATATATAGTTCGTTAATACAGTCTGTAAAGCATCAAAATCGGTTGATACCATCAATTCATCGACTTCAACAATTGGAACAATCGATTTTTCAGTTAACTTAATCGCATATAGCTTCAGTGTATCATCGACGAAATCTTTTAAAGAAAACTCTGAAATGTTAAATTGCTGGAATCCACTTTCAAGTTGACTGATTTTTAAAAGTCCCATCACGAGTTTATTCATTTTGTTTGATTCATCCATAATGATATTGAGATAGTCATCTTTCATATCTTCAGTCAATCCCGATAATTTCAAAGCCTCGGAATAACCTAAAATTAATGAAATCGGCGTTTTCAATTCATGAGAAGCATTCGCAATGAATTCACGTCGCATCTTATCGATGTTGGTTTTTAACTGAATGTCGTCCGCAAGACGTTTATTGGCCTCTTGTAACTCTTTGATTGAAGTTTCAAGTTGACTACTCATCTTATTGATTGAGAGCCCTAAATCGCCTAATTCGTCGTTAGAGGTCATCGCAACGCGTTTATCAAAGTTTAAATTGGCAAGATCTTGAGTAACCTCGTTCATTTGCATAATCGGATTGGTAAAACGGTAACTGAATAAATATACCACAAGACCTGATATAATCATGAAGATAAATCCAACCATGATGGTGAATGTATTAAAAATAGCGATACTTTCATGAATTGATTGGAACGATACAGTTAATATATAGTAAAGGTATAATCCGTCTGCTTGTTCTTCTGCGACACAAAGAGCTAATAACTGAAAGTCATCGTTTTCAACACCATATTCATCCTTAGGCACAATTTGTGCTAAATAAGCTAAATAAGAAGTCTCTGATTCTGATACATAGACTGCTTGAACGTCTGTTTCTGTTTGCCCTGATAATTGTTCATTGAAATTACGCATAATAGTTGCGATAACCCCATCTCGCATAATAAATTGATTGCCATAAATGCGTTCATAAGGCTGGGGCATATGCGGAAAATCAGGACTAGTGGGATCGATTGATTCTATTGTTTGTTTTACGATATTGACACCGATATTATAATCGTTTTCAACTTCTAGTACAGCGCTCGATAGATTAGAACTTTCGATATCAAAATCTTTGACTTCATCAAAGGCCACTAATAAGGTTCTTTGACGGTATTCCGTATAGAATGTTTCTAAGTAAGTATTATTTAAAATGATTAATCCAGCAATAAACGCAAGAATGATGCCATAAATAATTAAGAATAGCCTACTCTTAATGGAGGTTCTCATTTTCTATGTCCAGTCGATATCCTATGCTTCTTACTGTTGAGATATAGTTAGCAGCATCACCGAGTTTAGAACGCAATTGCTTGATATGCGTATCTACTGTTCTTAAATCGCCGAAATAATCATAGTTCCAAACAGCATTTAAAATTTTGTCTCTTGAAAGGGCGATGCCTTTATTATCGATAAAGAATTTCAATAATTCAAATTCTTTTGGCGTTAACTCAATGCGTTTTTCAGAGACAAAGACTTCTCTTGATGCTAAAGACATTTTTATTACACCAAAGGCTAAATCAGTCACTTCAACTTTTTCGCGTTTAACGATCTTATTAATTCTCGCCATCAGTACAGAAGGTGAGAAGGGCTTTGTGACATAATCGTCTGCACCTAATTTAAATCCTTTTAATTGATCGTACTCATCACTTCTCGCTGTTAGCATAACCACTGGAACCGTTGAAAACTCACGAATTCTTTCTAATACAAACCAACCATCATATTTTGGCATCATTACGTCTAAAATCACCAAATCTATTTTGGTTTTTGAATTAAACATCATATCAATTGCTTGTTCACCATCTTCAGCTTCAAGCACCTTATATCCTTCTCTTTGTAAGAATTCTGCTAGTAATTTACGGATTCTGAACTCATCATCCGCAACTAAAACATTAATATTTTTCATATATTCATCACACATCCTTCGAAAATAAAAGACTGTCACAGTCTAATATTATTATATCATAAAAAGCGCAATCGCTTATTAATTCATGAGTAATGCGGTATTTTTTACACACCGCATTTTCGCTTGGTGAAATTCATTGACCCAAAATAACTTTATATAGGGGGAGAAGTATATTCGAGCGTTATGAATTCTACAACCTCATTATAAAGAAAATATATGGAGAAATTGTGAGTATTTTTCAAATATCACAAAAATAAAACACAATCAAAATAAATCGATTGTGTTAATTAAGAATTAACGAATTATTAAACAACTTATTTGCAGTTGTTTCTCCAAATTTTTTATTGATAATATTGAAAGCTTCTTTCAAATAGTTTGATCTAAATTCATGGACATCTGAAGCAATAAAATCAACTAAACCGATTCGAATGAGTTTCATACATAATTTTTGAATGCTAGGGCCATATTTACCGACAATTGAATGGGCGTTAACTTGAATATAAGCCCCCATTTTTTTGATTAACTCATAATCATCGATATTGGATAAATAGGAATACCTTTCAGGGTGAGCAATAATTGGAACATACCCAGCGGCTTTTAAATTATGAATTGCATCTGCGATATCTTCTTCGGCTTCTGACATTGAGAATTCAACTAAAACAAGATTAGAATTCCCCATTGGTTTGATCATCTTATTTTTTAAAAAACGCATCGAATCAATGGTGTAGTAAATTTCATTTCCTAAATGCAGGTTAATTTTATATCCTGCTTTTTGAACTTCCTTTTTGAAATCTTCAAAGACTTTCAAATTATTATCATAGGTTGATAAATAATTTCTTGTTTTCATAAAATGCGGAGTTAAGAATAAATCAGTAACGCCAAATTCTACTTCAGTTTTGATCATTTCAAGCGAAGCCTTGAGCGTGGTTGATCCATCGTCTACAAAGGGTAATACATGGGAATGGATATCAATCATTTTGATCAACAACCTCTCTAATTATTTCTCTGCAGAATAGTAATGGTATCCACGGTAGCCTTTTGTTTTACGAACGTCAACGTTGGCTAAAACACCACCGATTATATTGGCATTATTCTCTTGTAATTGTCTTAAACCTTCTTTACAATCATCTTTTTTCGTCTTGTTATAGGCCGCAACATAGACAACGCCATCAGCGATTTTAGCTATGATAGACGCATCCGTTACAGAAAGTACGGGTGGGGTATCAATAATAATATATTCGTATTCATTACGAAGTGACTCAATTAATTTAATAGTTTTTTGCGATTCTAAGACGATATGAGGAAAAGATATATGTTTTCCAGTTAGCAGTAAATCAATACCTGACTCATCTTTGATGATGAGTTGATGATAATCAACGTCATCACGAATATAATCATAGAATCCTGTATCATTGACCTTATGAAACGCACGATGAATTTTTGGACGGTGAAAATCAAAGTCAAGGATAATGACTTTGCGTTTCTTCTCAGCGTAAACAGCCGCTAAATTAATGCTTGTGGTGGTTTTACCATCTTCTGGCGTTGCGGATGTACATTGAATCACTTGTAATTTTTGTTTAGTTGCCTTCATCGAAATATTAAGTTCTAATTTGCGGTAAGCCTCAGCTTCCATGGAATTCGGTGTTTCGATAACAACATTCTTATATTCAAAATATTCCATCTAGTCCACCAACTTTCTTTCTTTGACAGTCCCAGGAACGGTTGCGATAACGTTGATATTCAAATATTTTTCCATATCGCTAGCACTTTGGAACTTGTTATTAAATAATTCTTTGACGAAGACAATTCCTAAAGATAAAATCCCCCCCACTAAAAAACTAATAATGACATTGAGGGTTTTATTAGGAGCACTTGGATTTGCAGGAACTTTCGCATAATCGATTGGATTTAAGCGATCTTTTAAAAGTAAATAGTTGTCGGCTTTTTCAATCGATTTAACAATTAAAACATTGGCAATCTCTGCAGCTAATTCTTTATCCGTATTTTCAACAGCGATATCGATAATCGGAACGCTTGTAACCGTTGAGATCGTAATCATGCTTGCAACTTGATCGGTTGTTAATCCTGTTAACTCAGGAATTTCAGCGATAACTGCATCTAATACTAAATCCGTCAATGCGAAAGCCTTATAAGTCGCAACTAGATTTTGTGAAATAGAGAGAGCAGATTGATCTGAAGTAGTCGTCTCTGTAACCGATACTTCAATTGCCACAGATGCTTTAGCCGTATAAGAAGGTTCAATAATGACAAACGTGTAAATGACCCCGATAATGGTCACCCACAAGGTTACTAAAAATACGATTGTAATATTATCCCAAACGATTTTAAATAACTCAGTTAATGATATTCCTTGTTCAACAGATTCTTGAACATATTTTTGTTCTTCCATATCAATCACTCCTTAGAAATAAATATTCATTCCATGATGTCTATATTTTACATGAAAATACATTAAATATCAAACAAGTTCTCCCAATATTGTTAGGAAGTAACCAAACCAACCATAAATGCAATAAGACCCAGCGTAAGTGTGTAGATTGCGAAAGGCAATAACCGTCCTTCGCGGTATAACTTAAACATAAATTTCAATGCAAACCTTGTTGCTACAATACTTGCAATTAAAGCCGCAATATAATAAAAAATTTGATAGGGCTTTGTTGGATCAATCCCAAGATTTGTCAAATCAGGACTCTCTAGAACAATAATTAAGTATTTTAAAAATGATCCAATCGATAAAGGAATATAGAGCATAAACGAGAAATTCAATGAAGTTTCCATCGACATTTTTCGGCGTAAGCCAGAGGAGGTTGTAATCCCACTTCTTGATAGTCCAGGTAAAATGGCAAACGCTTGAAAGATTCCGATGAAAATTGCGTCTTTATAACTAATGGTCTGACGTCCATTAACCAAAGAAGCGTTTCTCACAATAAATAAAACAGTCGCTGTCATGATTAATCCGGCTCCAGCCATAATTAAATAATGATCTTGATAAATGGTGTCGACAGTCGATGCTAGAAAATAGCCAACTAAACTTCCAGGAATCGTTGCTACTGCTATTTTCAACATATAATGAAATCCTTCTTCAGTATCAACACGAGAAGAAGGAACAAATAAATAATAAAAGAAATTCGAAAATAGCCGGTAAATAAATTTTCTTAAGTAATAAATGATGGCGAGTAATGAACCAATATTGACTAAAATGAGAAATAAGAGTCCTTCATCGGCTTTAATATTTAAGATTTGCTGAAAAATTGCCACATGACCTGAGGATGAAACGGGCAAAACTTCGGTTACGCCTTGGACAAGCCCAAGAAAAATATATTTAAGTAATTCAATAAAGGACATGTTTTAACTCCTTAAAGTGTCGCTAAAAAAACAATTCATCCGTAATAATACATGAGTATTGTTATAGTTTTATGATGTACAAAACGATTGATAGTAAGCCCAATATAAAACAATAAAAACTAAAATATTTGAGTTTACCAGATTTAAAGATATTGAATATAAATTTAAATGCGATAAATGTCGCGATAAACGCTCCGCCAAAAGCCAAAGCATAATAGATTAAATACTCATTTGAGGGAAGACCCAAACCTTCATCTGAAAGTTTAAATAAATAAAGCAACAAAGAGCCAACAGAAATAGGAATGTACATTAAAAACGAGAACCTTAATGCCGAATCAATGCCTACTCCTCTTTTTAATGCTGTTGATGTCGTTGCACCAGAACGTGAAATTCCAGGAACTAAAGCAACACCTTGAGCAAGCCCTAATAAAACAGAATCAACATAAGAGATATGAGTATATCCTTTTTTGATTTTGCCTTGGCTAGTCAACAACAAAATCGTTGCGGTAAACAATAATCCAACTCCTGATAATAATACGTTATATTCTCTCATCAAGGCATCAATTTGATTATTGAATAATATTCCAACGATTGCAGCAGGAATTGAAGCGATAATCAGTTTAATAAAAGTCGCAAATCCATCTTTAGAATCAATTCTTCTGGATGGTACAAGAATATAGGTAACGACATCTTCTATAATATTAAATATATCACGGATAAAAACAATTAAGAATGCTAATAAAGAACCTGTATTAACTAAAATCAGAAACAATAGACCTTCATCCACTTGCATTTGAAATAATACTTTTGCAATTTCAACGTGTCCAGATGAAGAAATAGGTAGGACTTCGGTAATACCTTGAATAATTCCTAACAGTAAGTATTTAATTGCTTCCCATAAATTCATTTAAGTCACCACCCTTTGTTATAAGTCAAGAAAAAAGCCGGTAGAAATAAACCGGCTATGCAAATGCATTGCTCGCTATTCTACTTCAGTTAGCCAGAGGCCATGAAGGTTACAAAATTCGTATACTTTTATTTTTTGATCCGGTAGAACATTAAAAGTCCAAATCGGAGTATCGCCAGAAACGAATGTCTTAATTTGATAAGTCGTATCTTGAGCAATAAAAATCCATTGAATCCAATGTTCGGTTGCCATTGGATGTAAAACACTTCCAACGGTTACTTTGATTTGATCAGCTGAAACTCTTTCAACAACAGGTAAATGTTTTTCATTGCCTTGATCCATGGTTTTTGGTTGTAATAAAGTCATTTCTTCACCGCAGCAAGTCAATGTTCCTCCACCAAAATAAGTGTAGACAATCCGTTTGCAATGTTTACAATAAAAAATATTCATTTATTCATCCACTCCTCATAGTTGAAACTTATTATTATAGTAATAATACCACAATTATCTCGTGGTTAAAAGCAGATATCATCATTTTAATCCGTATAAAATACGATAATCATTTGAAAAACATCGTTTCAATTCTTTTTACAAAAAAATAACGCCAATCGACGTTATTTTATTCTTCTTCTGGCAATTCGTTAAAAGCTTCGATGACTTCATTGAATATATCGTCATCTTCAACGGTTGAAACATAGAAAGATTCCGATTCTTCATCATAATCGAGTTCAAACATGACAAGTCCAGCTTCTTCTTCCGTAACAAGTGTATCATTAATCTTCACTAAATCTAAAATACCATAGACAACGCCGTGCATTGGAATGGTTCCGATTTGTTCCATTTGAAACTTATTACCTTCATCATCCGTCATGATAATGTCATCAAGATTGTTTTCATCCATCAAAGCGAGATAAATTTCTTTGTCGTTCATCGTCATTCTCCTTTTAATAGTGGTTCGTTATTTGTTCTGCGAAACCAAGTAGGTTTTTGATTTCGAGTTTGCTACCATCATCTAATATAACATATCCATTGAATTTTCCAAAGACTTGATGACCAAGATTTTTAATAATTATGAAATTTGTATCATCTTGGCGGTCAATGAGAGGCGTCATAGTCAATTCAAATCGTTGATCATTTGAAGAAAACTTCCAAGGGTTAAGATAATTTGTCGTATCAATTTCAAATTTTATTTGATCTAATTTATGTCCAATTCCATCATAGAAGATAATGTTTTCACTGGCTTTTGACGTATCACCAAAACCGTATCCGATATTAAAACCAAATCGCTTTCCATTGACAAGACCAGAGGCGCTTCCCCAGTACCAAGTATTTTTATAGGTCCATACACCGCGTCCCCAATCCAGTACTGTAAAACTATTTTCTTTTTTAAATTCGGATTTCTCGTTTCCAACTTTTACAAAACCAGTTGTTGGCATACAATTGATTTTTTGATTGAAGTAAAATGCTTTTTTGTTTTCTTTCCAAGGGGTCGCCATGACAATTGAATCGTCATCTGGAGCTTCAATCAATAATTCGGATTCTAAGTCAACACCCACTTGATAGTCTTTAATTTTACAGATTAATTTTCGTTGATCTTTTTCACGGATAAAATCAAAATCAAATCCTCCGCCATGATAAGATACATTTCCTTCAAGTGAGGTCTTCGGTAAGTTTAATTTCCCGAAACTAAACCAACCGATTTTTGTTTTTTTAGTATAAGTTTTTTTATCAAAATCAAGCATCACTGCCGATATTAAGAAACTGTATCCTAAATCAGCGATGGTAAATGAAACACCGAAATGATCGTTTAGTGTAGCGTAATAATCCCATTCTTTAATTCGCCATTTTGAAGCTGCGATTTCTTGACGAGAATAATCGAATAAAGGTCGAATCGCATAACCAGGATTGGCTAATAATCCTTGATTATTAAGTAATTTCTGTCTTTCAGTAATTCTATTTTGCATTTCACACCTCAAAATAATGACTTTGTATATCATTATTATACGTCAATCAAAAATAAAAAACACAAAAATTAGGCAATAAACTGATTTTTGTGTTTTAAATTTAATTTAATTATTGCGGTTTTCTTTTTGAGCGAACTGACAAAATGACAACCATGATCAGAACAAAAGCAAGACATCCAAATAAAGCGATATAATTAAATAAAACTTCATTGGGTTTTCCAAAACCAAGTGAAGGTAGCATTAAGATTCCAAATAGCGGTAAAGCCATCATAATAGCGGTACCAGAACCTAATACTAATTCCTCTGCAACCGGCGTTTCAAGTTGTGGGTCTAAGCCTTTTAATAAAGCAATACCGGTTGAAGCCGTTCCTGTTAACATACCGTATAATCCAACAAAATATTCAGAAGTATTTGTTTTGTACACTTTGCGAGTAATAAATAACAAGTATAAGATAGTTAAAAGTCCGCCAATCGTTGAAACCACGGCGAGCAACACTCCAAATTCTACTAAGAAATCTAACGTAATGGATAAGACAGCACCTGCAATCATGAAATTAAATGCTGTTGATGAAATATTCGATAACAAGTAGTTATTTGTTAAGAAATTCGTTTTAATTCCTTTTTTATTGATTTTTCTAAGGATGAATTTATACAGTAAAGCATATCCAATACCAATAATGAAGTTAAATCCTTCAAGAAGACCAAATACCGTACCACCAATCGATCCTAAAGGCGCTAATATTTTTCCCATGACAAAGAGCGTCAGCCAGACAAGACCGTAAATGATGAAAATAATCACTAGTTGAACGGTCAACCCATCCATTACACTGACTTCTCTAACGGTATCAACTTCTATCGTTGCTTTTTCAATAGATTGTTCATAATAACGTTTTGGTTTAATGATTCCGCGTTTACGTGCAATCACATTAATCGCTAATACACCAACAATACCGCCCCATAAATAACCTAAGAAAGCATAGGATGCGCCTAATGCAACGCCAAAACCTTCAAGCGGTGTATTCCACATACCACCAAAAGAAGTTGCTAGTCCTGGTCCTTGACCAAATCCTAATGCAAGTAAAATGCCTGAACCGATGAAACGATTACTAAAGAAAAGTAATACTAATAAGATACCGATAAATCCTTGTAAGGCGTAGGTACTGGTAATAACCATGCCTGTTGACCATAATTTGCGTTTATTTTGGTGTTGCGAATCTTTTAATGCAAGCGATATAAACCCAATCGCTAAAGCGTGATAGACAATCGCGGTCATTTGCTCTACATCAATTTCATAAGATCCAGGAATAATCTCACTTGAAAATACTAAACCGATGATACCGCCTAATAATGCGGTTGGAATAACAATCCTGTTTAAAAATGGTAGTTTCGTTTTTAATACTTTTCCAATAAAGAGTAAGAATCCAATCAGTAAGAAATAAATAATCATGTTCCACTTTTCCATTTACTTGAGCTCCTTTATTTTGTAATTTATTATATCAAGAAATAACATCGGATTATCAATTCTAACGTAGTAAGTTTTATCTTGATAATCAAATGCCAAATCATTGTGTTTAACTAATACAAGGTTAACGATTTCATCAATCGAAATATTCAATGTTTGTTTATTTGAAACGAAGTTGATCGATCTGTCTTTTAATTCAATGGATTGTTTCCCAAAAAATGTACTCTTCAAAGAAGTCATATCGACTGAATATAGTTTGCCTTTTGAAAGAAAGGTTCGGTTGATGAAATAAGGTAACCTGCTCTTTTGATAGATATCCCAATCAATTAAATTGTCAAAGGGAACACCTTCAATTAATGAATAGTCATTAAAATGGGCAATTTCACCACAATATTTACAGTATATTTTATTGCCTTTCGTTGAAATACAATGAATTTCTCCGCAGTGTGGGCAAGCATAGATAAATCGTTCAAGCCCTAAAGCTTTTGTTTTTGAAGGATAAATATGTTTTTGATTTCGATTCCAATCAAAATCATTGAATCGTAATGCTTCAACGATTTTTATATCAAGTTCTTCAACTGAAACGTTATCTAACTCTTCTGCTTTATATAAGGTTTTAAAATTGACTTCAAACAATCCTTTTCGACTTGGTTTTTTTGCCCATCTAGGTGAACATAAATAGCCCCCATTAACATGAGCGATAACGACATCTAATTTTACTTTTTTTAAGAATTTAGCGGTAGAATAAGGTATGGGACTTTCTTTACCAAAAAACGATGAATTCCCTTCAGGGAAGATCATAACTCCACGTTTTTCAGTCTTAATGATATCAAGCATCGCTTTAATGGTTGAAATATCACTTTGTCCCTTACGCTTAGGAATGGACTTTATTAAGTGATTTAATACAAACCGCATCAAAGGACTCGTAAACATAAAAACATTGATAACGGGGTAAGGATAACGTTCTAAAGGCAATGCCGTGTATAATCCATCATTTAAAGATGAATGATTACCGAGTAACACATAAGGATCAAGACGGTTTGGATCAAAATTTTCATAAGTATATCCAAATTTGAAGCGAGCTTTATAAAACAATTTTAGCAAGTTATGAAGGATTTTTTCTTTTAGTATCATCATGTATACCTTCCTTGATGATAGATTATATCATATATGTAAGCCTTTTTGGCAAGCCTAAACTATTTTTTCTATCTAAAAAAAGAATAAGCTAGGATGTCCCTAGCCTCATTCATTATACGGTTGTATGGTAATAGATTGCATCTCTTAAAAACTGTGCGGATCCCACTCTTGCAGAATCATAATATGATTTAAAGCGTTCATCACTTAAATACATATCTCCTAAACCACGGTGGGCAATAACAGAATACTCTTTCCAATAAATCATTAGCCACTCTTTATGAAACAATACTGCTTGTTTCGCCTCTTCGCAGGTAATATCAGAATTATCCATTGCTTTGAGTAAGTATTCAAAGATTTTTTTGGACAATTCATCAGCGTTTTGATACGTTTCTTGATTCATCTCCGAGAATTTTATATTGGATTCAATAACGACTTCTGTTCCATATCTTTCTCGAATTTCTTTTCCGTATTTCTTCTCATTTTCTTCTAATTGTTTAACTTTTAATGCTTTAAATTTCAAATTATTGTCCATGGGTAACCCTTTCTTTTTTGACTCGATCGTCAATTGAATGTCTATTAACAATTGATCGATATGGTTCTTTTCTTTAACCAATTTTTCATAATGCATTTCCAATGATTTTATGGGATTATAATTGGGATTTAAGATTGTTACTTTGATTGATTCAAGGGGCATCCCAAGCGTTTTAAAAAAGAGTATTTGTTGCAACAAATCAACCTCATTATCACCATAAACTCGATATCCAGAATCATTAATATATTTAGGTTTTAATAATCCAATTTGATCATAAAACCTTAAAGTTCTACCACTGACTCCTGCTATTTCAGATAATTTTTTGACGGTGTAATCCATTTGATCAACTCCTTTATGAATAGTATAAACCTTTACGTAACGTTAATGTCAACCATTATTTCTAAAAAAACATACTTTTATTACTGCATAACGGTTGAGAATTAATTAAATCAGGACTATACTTATGATGAAATAATAATTTGGAGGACTAAAATGAAAGAATATCCAGCACATATTAAGAAACAAATCAAAGCGATGCAAAGAGATGAATTAACCGGTTATTATGTTTACAAAGCGATTGCGAAAAGAATGAAAAACTCTGAGAATAAATCAATATTAGAACGAATTGCCCAACAAGAAAAAAATCATTATGACATCTGGACATCTTATCTTGGTGAACTCGGATCAACTTATAAAATTAAAGTATTTATCTATAAAATATTAAATTTTCTGCTAGGCTTTACTTTCACTTTAAAACTCATGGAAATGGGTGAAGACAAATCGAAGAAATTCTATGAATCGATTGGTGAATATATCGATGAAGCAGCATCAATTGCTTTAGAGGAAGACAGTCACGAAATTGAACTCATAGAAATGCTGGATGAAGAACGACTTAACTATGTTGGTTCTATGGTTTTGGGGTTAAACGATGCATTAGTTGAATTAACGGGTACTTTAGCCGGTCTTACATTCGCGTTATCTGACCCTTTATTAATCAGTTTATCAGGTTTAATTACTGGAATCGCAGCTTCTTTATCGATGGCTTCGAGTGAATATCTAAGTGCAAAAGCCGATAATTTGCCGAATGCAAAAAAATCAGCGATTTATACAGGAATTGCTTATATTATTACTGTCATGTTATTAGTATTACCGTATTTATTAATTGCGAACAAATATATATCATTGAGTGTCATGTTAGGTGTCGTTGTTTTAATAATTTTATTCTTTAATTATTACATATCAGTCGCAAAAAGCATTCCTTTCAAGAAACGATTCTGGCAAATGATCTTTATTAGTTTTGGTGTGGCAATTATTTCATTTGGAATTGGTACCGTCATCAAAATATTCTTAGGCGTCGACGCATAAAAAAAAGCTCAAATCTTCAATCGGATTTGGGCTTTTATATTGTTAGTCTTGTGGTGCTAAAACACTGACTGTTACTATAGCTGTATCTGAAGCTCCACTAGGATCTTTAGCACGATAAGCAAATTCATCAACGCCAATGAAACCTTCATTAGGTGTATATCTGATTTTACCATCTTCAATGACGATGGTTCCATTATTTGGTAAATCATAAAAACTTTGAATTGTTAATTCATCACCATCAATATCGGTATCATTGATCAAAACATCAATTAAGGCACTAACATTTTGCGTCGTTGTATAATAATCGCGATTCGCATTTGGCGTATCGTTGACTGATTTAACAGAAATGATAACTGTGGCGGTTGATGTGGCTTCAGCTGAATTCTTAATGGTATAAGTAAAGGTATCTTCACCAAAATAATTGACATTTGGAATATATCTTAATCCGGTGGTAGTTTTAGCAACTCTACCATGTTCGGGTTGTGAATATTCGGTTATTTCTAATGTATCTTTATCTAAATCGATATCATTATCAAGGACCTTAATCGTCAATGCGGTATCTTCATTGGTTTCTATTGTATCATTCACCGCTTGAAATTCAGGTACAGGGTCAGGTAATACCTCGATGATAATCATCGCTGCAGAGAATAATACAATCATTGACATAAAAATTATTAAAAATATTGATTTTCTCGGTAAAACTTTTTTCATACTTTCAAGTCCTCCATGTGCGTAGGTCTAGAAAAAAGTATACCATTAGAGTCAAATAAAGTAAAGATATCAATGATTGAATGACCACAAAAAAAATGAAACACCCTCAGGTGTCTCATTCAGAAAGGTTTTCATTTTCATTAACGACTTTCTTGACTTTGCATTTTCCTTTTTTGATTTCAAGAACTAACCATCCAAAGCCAATCATCAAAATGACGAACGCAATGAGTTTATATGGTAGCCCCGCTAGAGGCAATACAGCGACCGATAAAGTTATACCAATAGCCGCAAAAAACGCAACCACACAAGACGTACATCCATAGGTTAACATTCCGAAAAATACCGCAATGTTTCCGAAGAAAGTTCCTTTGCCTTCTTTCCCTGAAAGCGATAAAAACGCTGTCGAGAAGTTCATCATCGTCGCACTCGTTAATGCCATAACGACATTTAAAGTAATGTTAATAATGACTAAATATAATCCGTACTTTGCAATCATTTCAATGTATCCGCCATTGAGTCGGTCAAGCATATAATAAATCACCATAAAAATACTAAAAAAAGCAATGCCGGAGATAATAAATTTTTTCTGTTTTTGCATCTCAAATACTGTTCTTAACATTTAAATCCTCATTCCTGAAACAGGTGTTTAAATTCACCATAGCCTTCTTTTTCTAAATCGGCGACAGGAATAAACCTTAATGCCGCTGAATTAATACAAAATCTAAATCCACCTTTATCTTTTGGTCCATCTTCAAAGACATGACCTAAATGTGAGTCAGCAACCATACTTCTAACTTCGGTTCTTACCATGTTAAAATTGAAGTCGTTTTTTGTTACAATTTCACCAATAGGCATCGTAAAACTCGGCCAACCACAACCATGATCAAACTTCTCCATCGATGTAAATAGCGGTTCACCAGAGACGATATCAACATAAAGACCGGGATCAGAATTATCCCAGTATTCATTTCTAAAAGGCGGTTCAGTTCCATTTTCCTGCGTCACATGATATTGAAGTGGCGTCAGGATATTTTTAAGTTTTGCTTTATCTATTTTTTTATATTTCATGTAAATCACCACTTCTTATTCTATTATAGCATTATTTGTTTTCAATATCAAAGGACATGAATATGAAACGCGCCGACAATCATACTATTCGTCGGCGCGTTATATTATAAATTGTTTTTTATTCAGTTTTTCGGTGTGAATGTTGATGTGAAATGGCGTAAAATCGGTGATTCGTAATCAAATTTCAAACCCTTAATTTTGTCTCTTCTTTGATAGACTTTGATTAACGTTTCGGCGACATACTCTAAATGTTGAAACGTATAAGTTCTTCTAGGAATCGTGAGTCTCATAAATTCTTGATCCGCTTTTCTATTGATTCCAGACTGAGGATCTCTACCTAATAATAGCGATCCAATTTCAACAGCACGCACGCCACCTTCTAAGTAAAGTTCATTCGTCACCGCTTGGGCTGGAAACTCGTCATAAGGAATATGAGGACACATTAATCCGCAATCAACGAAGACGGCATGACCACCGGTAGGATATTGAATTGGAACGCCCGCTTCTCTTAATCTATCGCCTAAAAATTTCACTTCATCAAGACGATATGCTAAATAATCTTCAGATAATGCTTCATCTAATCCAACCGCTAATGCTTCCATGTCTCTGCCAGCTAAGCCGCCATAAGTAGGGAACCCTTCCATTGGAACAATCCTGGTTTGACATTGACGGAATAATTCAAAGTCGTCTCTAATGGCGATTAACCCACCGATATTGACCAATCCATCTTTTTTAGCGCTCATCAAAAAGATATCCGCATAAGAGAATGTTTCTTTAGCAATGTCTCTAACTGATTTATTTGAAAATTCTGTTTCACGCAGTTTAATAAAATAAGAATTTTCTGCATACCTTGCGCCATCGATAATCACTTTGATGCCATAATGATTCGCAATTTTTCTTACCGCACGAATGTTTTCCATTGAGACCGGTTGACCACCCACAGAATTATTGGTAATGGTTACAATAATACCCGCAATATTTTCTTTCTTGTAAGACTTGATGATATCTTCTAATTTGATTAAATCAAAATTACCTTTAAAAGGATGAAACTTTAAAGTCTCACATGATTCTTTGGTGGGAGCATCTAAAGCGATAGCTCCCGCAATTTCAACATGAGCTCTTGTCGTATCAAAATGCGTGTTAGAGATAAAAATCATGCCTGGATGTTTTAACAAAGCAGGAATCACGACTTGTTCTGCCCCTCTACCCTGATGAGCTGGCATAATGTATTGATATCCGGTAATATTTTTTACAACCGATTCAAGGCGGTAATAACTCGTTGATCCAGCATAAGATTCATCGCCTTGCATTAATGCTCCCCATTGAAAATGGCTCATAGCCCCTGTGCCAGAGTCTGTAAGCAAGTCAATAAAAACGTCCTCGCTGCGCAATTTAAAAGGATTATATCCCGCTTCTTTAAGACGTAAGATTCTCTCTTCTTTTCCGATTAAACGAATCGGTTCTATCATTTTGATTTTATAAGGTGGCATTGCATACGTATTTTTCATTTTATAGGTCCTTTCTATACAATTACTCAATTATATTCATTATCGCATAAAACTTTGAATATTCATAACTTATCAGTTGTGAAAACAATGAAAAAATTTTCATTAAGTCATATTTTGATAATCAAAGCCACTCTTTTATAAATGTGCTATCATAATGTTAGTGAAAAGAGGCGTTAGTATGACAAATCATAAAGGCGTGTTAGCCTGGATTGATGAAATTACAAAACTGTGTGAACCAAATAACGTCAAATGGCTTGATGGTTCAGAAAAAGAAAATCAAGATTTACTTGAAATGATGGTTAAAAATGGAACTGCGATATTATTAAATCAAGAAAAACGTCCGGGATGTTATTTATTTAGAAGTGATCCATCCGATGTTGCGAGAGTTGAAAATAGAACTTTTATCGCTTCTAACAAAAAAAGTGACGCCGGTCCTAACAATAACTGGATAGATCCGCTTGAGTTAAAGAAAACGATGAATTCTTTATACCAAGGGTCTATGCGTGGAAGAACAATGTATGTGATTCCGTTTTCAATGGGACCGATAGGTTCTAAGTTGTCAAAAATTGGAATTAATGTCACAGATAGTCCCTATGTCGCAGTCAATATGAGAATCATGACGAGAATAGGTCAAAAAGTGCTTGATGCACTTGGAGATAACGGAGAGTTTGTTCCATGTCTTCATTCTGTGGGATATCCGCTTGAAAAAGGACAAATCGACCCCACTTGGCCGTGCGCTCCCATCGAACAAAAATATATCAGTCACTTTCCAGATGAAAGACTTATTTGGAGTTATGGATCAGGTTATGGTGGAAATGCACTTTTAGGAAAAAAATGTTTTGCATTAAGAATCGCAAGTGCCATGGCAAGAGATGAAGGATGGCTCGCAGAGCACATGCTTATCTTGAAAATTACCAACCCTGAAGGAAAAGTTAAATACATGACAGGTGCTTTTCCAAGTGCCTGCGGAAAAACCAATTTAGCGATGTTAACACCAACGATTCCTGGATGGAAAGTTGAAACTGTCGGCGATGACATTGCGTGGATGAAATTTGGAAAAGATGGCAGATTATACGCCATTAATCCTGAAGCGGGTTTCTTTGGTGTTGCACCTGGTACGTCTTATCAAACTAATTACAATGCGATGAAAGCTATTGAGTATAATACAATATTCACAAACGTCGCCTTAACCGATGATGGCGATGTTTGGTGGGAGGGCATTGGTTATGATGCCCCCAACCATTTAATCGACTGGCAAGGAAAAGATTGGTATAAAGGGGTCTCTATGACGCCCGCAGCGCATCCGAATGCAAGATTTACCGTAAGAGCAGATCAATGTCCGGTAATTGCTAGCGATTGGGAAGCGGAAAATGGAGTTCCAATTAGCGCCATATTAATAGGAGGTAGAAGACCTACAACTGTTCCTTTAATTCACGAAAGTTTCTCATGGCCACATGGCATTTTCATGGGCTCAATCATGGGAAGCGAAATAACAGCTGCGACCATATCAGATAATATCGGTAAAGTTCGAAGAGATTCTTTTGCGATGTTACCTTTCATCGGATATCATGTGGGTGATTATCTAAAACATTGGCTTGATATTGAATCTATGACAAAACCGGAAAAACTGCCAAAAATCTATTATGTCAACTGGTTTAGAAAAGACGAATTCAATCATTTCTTATGGCCGGGTTATGGAGAAAATAGTCGCATCTTAAAATGGATATTTGAACGCTGCGACAATCAAGTTCATGGCGTCAAAACACCGATTGGTTATATTCCTGATCCGTCAGACTTGGATTTATCGAATTTGAATATTTCTGAGACAGCGATTAAAGAATTACTCAACGTTGATAAAGCGGAATGGATGAAAGAATGTGCTTCAATAGAAGCTTATTATGAACGATTTGAAGATAAATTACCAAAAGCCATAAAAGATGAATTTGATTCCTTAATGAATCGATTGAAAGCATAGAAAAAGCGGATTGAGTTTAACTCAGTCCGCTCATTTTTTATACGAGTTTTGAACGTAATTTACCAGATATTAAATCTACAGTAACAACCATGATAATAATCGCAATCATAATTGAAGAGAGTGTCGGCCAGTTCCATTCTCTAGTAGCGAATATCAATGGTGTTCCAAGTCCTCCTGCTGAAACAACACCAAGGATGGTCGCAGAACGAACATTGATATCAAAACGGTAAAGTGTGATTGACATAAAATCAGGTAATACTTGCGGTAAAATACCATATCGGATTTTTTGCCATAAGTTTGCGCCAACCGCATCTAAGGCTTCAATTGGACCACGGTCCATGTTTTCAATCGATTCAGCGAATAATTTGCCCAACATACCGATGGAGTGGATTCCAATGGTTAAGGTACCCGTTAATGCGCCAGGGCCAAAAATTCGGATTAAGACAAGTGCTAGAATAAGTTCAGGAAAAGTACGAATCGCAATTAACACTACTTCTCCTGCTTTGGATGCTTTTCCTGTCACATTTCGAGCAGAGAGAAATCCAATTGGTAAAGCAAGAATCGCCGCAATAACGGTTCCTGCAAATGCAATTCCGATAGTTTGTAACGTTAAGTACGGAACAGATGCATCATCCAAACCAAATAAGAAATCCGTATTTGGATTTAAAAATCCATTAATCATTACTTTCAAAGAAGGCCAGAAATTTGCCATTCTATCAGGGTTGAATGCTACTCCTTTGAATGAATAGATAACCAAAGCAACTATAACAATCAGTAACAAACTATTATATATCCATTTTGGGGGTTGATTCTTCAGTTGAATTGCGACCGTTAAACGTTCAGGAGAAATGGGCTTTTTCATTGTAATTTACTCCTAATCCAACTAGAGAATAACTGAATGGCAATGACCATCACAAACAAGACGATGACGATTGCGCCAATACGGTCATAATAAATTCCAACCGAATCATTAATGACAACACCGATGCCCCCAGCACCAACGTAGCCTAAGACAACACTTGATCTAACATTAATTTCAAACGTATATATGAAGTAACTGAGATAAATTGGGAATACTTGAGGTAGCACAGAAAAACTAAAAGCTTTTGTTTGATTTGCACCACAGGCTTCTAATGCTTCAAAGGGTCCCATATCAACAGTTTCAATGGTTTCATAGAGCATTTTCGTCATAATTCCAAAGGTAAAAATAGCAATCGCGATAATCGCGGTCAAAACATTAAATCCAAAGAAGAAAGCAACGATGACAACGACGACTAACGTTGGAATGGTTCTGACAAAATTCATAAAAATGCGGAAGAATTTATTCACAAAGTTATTTTTAACAATGTTTTTAGAACATAAAAACGAGAAAGGTAAACTTAAGACCGCTCCTATGACCGTCCCACCGAAGCTCATACGAATCGTTTCCATAATCGGTTGATCGATTCTTAACATGTAGGAAAAATAATCCGTCCATGTTTTTCCTGGAGCTGGTGTAAACAACATTTCTAAAATAACTAAAGTTTGATTAAGTCGTATCGATCCAAAATCAACCGGAATGACTAAGAAACAAGCAAAAAAAACGACCACAACAACGAGTGCATAAATCCATGTTTTGTTCGCTGGTTTTATAACTCTCTTCCCGTTGGAAAGAACGATAATTGAACTAGGCATTTTTAAGTTCGACTGGCTCAGCTTCAAGCACGTCTTCCTTGGTTAATTTTCTTCCGTAAATCATTTCCAATATTTCAGGCGTTACTAACTTATTAGGTCCATCAAAAACGATGACTCCCTCTTTAATACCGATGATTCTGGTTGCATATTGCATCGCTAAGTCGACATGATGCATATTCGCAACGATCGTAATTTTAAATTCTGTATTAATTCTTTTAAAATCGTCCATAACTTGAACGGTTGTAACCGGATCAAGTGATGCGACGGGTTCATCTGCGAGTATAATCGTTGGATTTTGTGCTAAAGCTCTCGCTAAAGCAACACGTTGTTGTTGCCCACCAGAAAGTTGATCAGCACGAACAAACGCTTTTTCTAAAATACCCATTTTATCTAACGCTTCAAGGGCAATAATTTTATCCTCTTGCGGAAAAGTGCCTAATAATGTGACAAGAGTAGAGTGGTAAGCCACTCTACCCGCCAGCACATTCTTAAAAACAGACATCCGTTTGACCAAGTTGAAGGATTGAAAAATCATGCCGATGCGGCTACGCATCATTCTTAATTCTTTACCCTCCAACTTGCTCATGTCTTCGCCGTTCACTAAAACTTGACCAGCAGAAATCGGATGCATTCTATTAATCGCTCTAAGTAAGGTCGATTTTCCCGCTCCAGATAAACCAATGATAGCCACAAATTCTCCATCGTTTATTTCAAGATTCACATCTTTTAATGCTTGAAACCCGTTAGGGTATATCTTGTCGACGTGGGTGAATTTAATCATAGACTGGAGCCTCCATTAACTGTGTATTATCCTAGATTTTCCTTTTTGAACATGTAAACTGTTCTTTCACCATCATAATCTGAATCAACTGCAACTTTGTATCCAGTATGGCTGTATACGCTAATAGCTGCTAATCCTTCTTCAGTTGTTGCAATGTGGATGAAAGCATTTTGGATTGCTTCTTTTAAAGAATCTTTTAATGCTGGAACAACAGAAATAGTGTCATTATAAATAGCAGGTGATAATGCAACTACTCTAGTTTCTGTGAATAAGTTTGGATAAGTTTCTAATAATGTAGCGTTATCTCTTGCATCTTGGAATAAGAACGCTGCATCACAGTCGCCTTCCATTAAAGCTGTTACAGCTCCTGGGTAACCTGATCCAAGATTTAAAGCTTTAACTTCACCGTTTGCTGCTACTGGATCGCCAGTAACGAATTTTAAATCAAATGTGTCAAGTAATACTGATGGATATACATAACCAGCACCCGATGTCGTTGATTGTGTACAAACTGTTTTACCAGCTAAATCTTCAACAGTATTGATTTGAGCATCGCCAACAGCGTTGTAAGTAGTTGTTTTAACAACCAAAATAGATGCATAGGATGTAACTGTTTCAGTCGTGCTCTTTTGACCAGTGTATCCAGCAGCGTTCATAGCAGCTACTTGTTGATCAAAAGGTAACAATTGAACTTCTAATGCAGCTCTAACAGATGTTAAAATAACTTCTGCAGTTCCTGGACGTTCTGTTGTAACATAAGCATATTGTTGGGCGGTTAAGAATCCAACATGTACTTGACCAGCAGCCATTGCTTCAACAACAGCGTTATAGTCTGTTCCTACAGAGATTTCGAATGTTTTACCAGGGATTTCGTCTTCTAATAATCTTTCTAATACATAGGTCTTAAGCATAATTTCTGATGCGGTGTTCGATGGTACGAATTGCACTTTGATTACATCTGGGTCACTAGCATCGTTTCCGCCGCAAGCGACGAGAGCGATTGAAGCTAAAAATAAAAACAAAACACTTAATAACTTCTTCATATTTCCCTCCTATATATTTTTTGGGTTGTACCCGTGTCTATTGTAATAAATACATAAGTATAATTCAAGTCTTAATTTAAAACATTTATAGAAAAATTTTGATATAATAAACTCATAGTTGAAAATAAATGAAATCTATGATTGATTTGGGTGAAATAAATGAAAGACTACAAATTTAGAATTTTATACACCTCCGATGTTCACGGGTCTTTGATTCCTGACAATTTTTCAACGATGTCCAAAGACCAAAAAGGTCTTTCACGCTTGAAAACATACATTGAAACGATTAATAATGATTATTTGTTACTTGATAATGGTGATATATTACAAGGTTCCCCCTTAATGAACTACTGGCTAGCTAATGAAACACATTCGATTACACCAACCAGTCAAGTCATGAATCATCTAGGTTATCATTACTCTACTTTAGGAAATCATGATTTTAATTATGGAAAAAGGATTTTAGATAAATACATCAAAGAGTCAAATCAAGAATTCCTTTGTTGCAACGTGTTTTACAAGAATGAATACTATTGTAAACCTTATGCTATTAAAACACTTGAAAATGGAATAAAGATTGGAATCATTGGTGCGGTTACTCAAGCTGTTCCAAATTGGGAAAAACCAAACAACATTACCCATTTTAAATTTCTAGATGCATTTGAAAGTATAAAAGCCATTGTAAATGAGATAAGAGATAAAATCGATTGTTTGATTGTTTTATACCATGGAGGCATTGAAAGAGACATCAAAACTGGAGTTCCGCTAGGTAGAAAATCATCCGAAAACGAAGGATATAAAATCGCCAATGAATTACCTATCGATATTTTATTAACGGGTCATCAGCACAACGAAACCGAAGGAGTAATTAATAATACATTGGTATTGCAAACAACACACTCAGCTTATAATTTTGGTGAGATCAATATCACTTTTGAAAACGTAAATAATCAATGGAATATTAAAGACAAAACCGGTAATATTATCAAAATGAATTATGAATCTGATATTTTAACCGAAAAAATGTTAGAGAAATTAGTTGATGATACAAACAAATATCTTGATCAAATATTAGTTACTACAGATGGTGAAAGCCTGTTAATTGATAACCCGTTTGAAGCTAGATTAAATAATCACCCTTTATTCAAAATCGTCAACGAAGCTCAAAAATGGATTAGTGGTGTATCGATATCAGCCGCTTCTTTACCCAATCATATCCCGGGTTTAAAACACTTAATTAGTATGAGAGATTTAGAGTCAACCTTTGTTTATCCAAACACTCTATTCGTTATAGAGGTAACTGGTAAAACGCTAAAAATGGCACTTGAAAAGGCTGCTTGTTACTTTGCTTTAAAAGATGGAATTATCGTTGTCGATCCTTTATTTGTGCATCCAAAGGTAGAACATTATAATTATGACATTTATAGTGGTATTGATTATATCATCGATATATCTCTACCACCATTTAACCGGTTAGTCTCTGCAACATATCAAGGTGAAACGATTAACGATAATCAATTCTATCAAGTCGTGTTAAACAATTACCGCGCTATTGGTGGGGGAGATTATCTAATGTACCGCGACCAAAAGATTATAAAAGAGATTAATATGACTACTGCGGAAATTGTAATCGAATACTTTAAAAATCATCCGCATTTATTGATTGAAAAAGAAAATAATCCTACAATAAAACATTAAAAAAGGAATCAAACCCAATTTGGATTTGATTCCTTTTTGTTATTCATTAACGATAAATTTTAACTCGCGATGGTTAAGATAATTGGATAAATTTTCTGTCATTAGTTCAGTCAACCTTGACAATAAATGGTTACTTGAAGACGAGTTGTGGGGTGTAATTACTACATTTGGCATAGACCATAACTCATGGTCTTTAGGTAAGGGTTCAGGTGTTGTAACATCAAGACCTGCACCCCTGATTTTTTTATCTTTAAGTAACTCAGTTAATGCATCTTGATCAACAACTTTTCCTCTAGCAATGTTAATAAATAATGCATTTGATTTCATAAGAGAAAGTTTCTCTTTGGATAGAAAATATTCGGTCTTATCATTTAAAGGTAATGTTACAATGACATAATCACTTGTCTTTAGAAGATAAGATAATCCTTCATCATAAGTAACTATTTCATCAAAATAAGTTTCTGGTCTATCAGATTTGCGGTAACCAATGATATGGGTATCAAACGCTTTTAATCGTTTAGCAATTTCTTTACCGATTGATCCCGTCCCTAAAATACCAACAGTTGAACCATAAAGCTCTGGTTCTCTACGGATGGGTTTCCAAATTCCTTGTTTCATATTATCTAAATAGATTTTGTAATTTCGGTTCAACACCAATATTTTAGTTAAAACATCTTCTGCGATACTGATATGATATATATCTTTAGCATTCGTATAAATAATTTGATGCTTTTTCAAAAGATTAAAATCAGTTCCGTCATATCCTGCAGATAACAATTGAATCCATTTTAAATTGGGTAATTTTGACAAATTTTCTTCAGTAATAAAATTCGCCCACGGAATCATGGCTACTTCTATATCAAAATGATCAATTGTATCGACAAATTCGACCATAGGAAAAGCATCAATCATCTGTTTGATGTCTGATTGAACGATAAATTTGGGGTCAATATAAACCTTCATAATGTTCCTCGCAATTCTATTTGATTTTGTTAATTAACCTTTTTAGGAAACCAAGGGAAAAAGATAGATGTCCTTTTAGCATATTCAACAAACTCAGGTTTCTTCATATATTTCTTTTCTAGTAAAGGAACACCTGAAACAAATAATAACAACAACGTAATCAATATCGGTCCAATAATGGATGCAATACCCCAAGGTGCACTAACAATAACGATGAATATGGCCCACCACATAACAGTTTCCCCAAAATAATTGGGATGTCTTGTATATTTCCATAAACCTGATTGCATGACTTTGCCTTTGTTTGCAGGATTCGTAATGAATTTACGCAATTGAATGTCGCCAACAGCTTCAAAATAGAATCCAATTAAGAATAATACTGCAGCAATAACAATCCAAATAACATTAACTTCAGTCGTTATCAAAAAAGCAGCGTGAATCGGTGCAGCAACAATCATCATTAACAATCCTTGAATCATAAATACTTTGAAGAACGCTTGAACTCTGGGGTGTTTATTACCCCATTTTTCTCGCATCGCTACATATCGATAATCTTCTGGTTTACCCCAGTTACGAATACTAATGTATAAAAATAATCGTAATCCCCAAAGTAATACCATCGCAAATATGGTGTAACCAGCAAGAGTAACTGTTTCTGTAGTTAATATACCATGTATAGCGATAACGATAAAGCCTAATCCCCAACCCATATCAACAATGGCATTATTGTTTTTGATTTGGGCGATAATGAATGCAAGTGTAAAAAACACAAATACTGATAAAAAAGATCCAATAAAGTACGTTAACATTAGATTTTTACCTCATTTTCATATGTCAAAGCCACCGCTATTGTTCCTAAACCAGCATTCATCGAAACAACAGGCGATATAGACATAGTATAAAGGGGTTTTAATCCTGTGATATTTTCGATTTTTTGTGCGAGTTTATTTGCTCTTTCTTCAGCTTCTGAGTGAACAATGGCATATTGACTGACTTTTCCTTTTGAAACTAACTCTAGGATTTGTCTCACATTTCCATTTAAACTTAAGGCTTTGCGAGCAATCATTCCTTTACCATTCTCATCGATTCCGATAACGGGTTTTAAATTCATGATTTTAGCCGCAATTCCAGTTACTTTAGATACCCGACCTTGTTTAACCATATATTTTAAAGTGTTAACACTGACAAAAATCTTTGTCCGCTTTGTGAAATCATTTAATTTTTCGACGATTTCACTGGTATTTTTTCCTGCTTCAACCAATTTAGCCGCTTCAAGTACAACAAGACCCTCAGCGCCTGAATTTTGTAAAGAATCAAATACCTTAACTTCGGGATGATCTTTAGCATATTGCATAAATGCATTATAAGTTCCGCTCATTTGAGAGGAAACGGTAATGACAAGAACTTCTTTATAATGATCAAGTAAGAAGTCTAATGTTCTTTCTATTTGTTTTTGATTGGGTTGAGAAGAAGAGAAGTGATCTGCCTTCTTTAATAATTTATAAAATGTTTCAGATGAAATCGTTACTTTATCTAAATAAGGGACATCATCAACTAATAAACCAATTGGAAGTAAGTGAATTTGATATTTATCCATTAAATCAGCAGGGACATCCGCTATTGAATCTGTTAGAATTGCTATCTCAGGATGAGCTTTTCTTACTGCATCTAATTGACGATGCATATCATCAACTTTTTGTTCAACGATTTGACCATATTCGGATAATTTATAGAAGAATTGATCGGGATGATTGGTATGAATGTGTAATCGTGTTTTATCAATTCGTCCAGAAACGATTAATGACGAGCCATCTTGTGCAAACAATTGTTTTAGTTCATCTGATGTTTTCTTCGAATTCATAATTAAAGCTTCAGTACAATATCTTTCTTCTGAATCTTCTACATGAATATCTTCCATCGCTTCTTCAATGTGAATGATATCAGTCATTTCAAATTCACCGGTCACAAAGTAATGATGAATTCCTTCTAAAAAATCCGTAAATCCTTTAGCACCAGCGTCCACAACGTTCGATGCTTTCAAAATAGCTAATTCATCTGTGGTTTCAACTAAGGCTTTTTTAGCAACATTCAAAGTATCTTCAAAATAAGTAACGAAATCAGTTTGTGTCGGTTCGGTTTCACTGGCTTTTCGAAGCACCGTTAAAATCGTTCCTTCCACCGGATTTAGAATCGCTTGATAAGCTTTTTGACTTGCATGCCTGAAAGCATCAGAAAAATCATGGATAGTCGCTGTGACTTTTCCACGTAAATGTTCGTATAATCCATAAAGGTATTCTGAAAAGATAATTCCAGAATTTCCTCGTGAGCCTGATAAAGAAGCTGAAGCAATTGATTCTAAAGTATCAGAAACAGATTCGCTTGGTTTTGCTTCATTGATGATGGTTTGCATTAAAAATGCCATGTTCGATCCTGTGTCGCCATCCGCAACAGGAAATACATTAATTCGGTTCAAATCATGTTTGTCATTGATAAGGCGTTTAGCTCCACCAATAAATGCTTTGTATAATTGTTGGCCATCTAATAATCTTAATTCCATGTTATCTCACCAAAAAGAAAGTTATCATTGAAACAAGGCCACCAAGAGATGTACCCCAAATCAAATCAATAATCGTAATTGTAATCGGCCAATCTTTCAAAGTAGCTAGATTGGTTAAATCATAAGTAGCATAGGTTATTAATCCAAATAACATCCCTGCAAGTAATGCATATGACCAAGAATCTTTTGCGACTGCAGGTTCGATAACAAAAAACACTAAACCAACAATGAATAAAAGATAAAAAATAATAGCAGCAATCCAATTAACCTTGGGAGCCATTAAAGATCCTAAATATTTTGCATAAATGTTTTTGGCAATCAATCCTAACCAAATTAAATCAATTACTAAAAAAACGACAAATGCAATTGCGTAAAGTTTTAAATACATAGTATAAAACCTCCTATGTAAAATATATCACATTCATACAAAGTTTAAAATGACATTGCTTAAAAACGCCTTGGATATTGAAAGAAAAACCGTTAATATGATAACAAAATCAAATTAACGGCCTTATTTAAATATAATCTTAATCTATTATTTTTTTTCGCGTTTAAAACACATGAACCAATCTAAACAGTATTGATCTTCGTTTTTGCTTTCCATACGTTCTTTCGCTGTACCACATGAACCTGGTGTAGGAATAATAACATCATTACCTGGACGCCAGTTAGCAGGAGTTGCAACTTTGTCTTTATCAGCTTTTTGTAAAGCGATGATAATTCTTTTAATTTCGTCAAAGTTTCTTCCCATTGATAGCGGATAATAAAGAATCGTTCTAATCTTTGCATCTGGATCAATAACGAATACAGCACGAACTGCTTGCGTGTTTGATTGACCAGGTTGAATCATACCGAACTTGTTAGCAACTTCCATTCTGATGTCTTCAATTAATGGAAACTTTACTTCAACATTTTTCATTCCGTTCCATTCAAGTTCTTGAATCTTTCTTAGCCATGCGATGTGAGCATAAATTGAGTCTACTGATAAACCAATTAATTCTGTATTCAATGCTTTGAATTCTGGAGCCATTGTTGCGAAGGTCATGAATTCAGTTGTACATACAGGCGTGAAGTCTGCTGGGTGAGAAAATAGTATAACCCATTTGCCTGCATAGTCTTCTGGGAAGTTAATCATTCCCTGTGTAGTTACAGCAGTAAAGCTTGGAGCTTTGTCACCAATGAGTGGCATTTTGTAATATGTTTCTTGTTCCATACTGTGATACCTCCTATAATAAATTTTTTATTACAATCAGGATTCTACCCTGTTAAGTAAACTAATTAATGAGAGTACGATAAAAACTGAAATTGTGCTTATTAAAAAAATCCGTTCTTTATTAAATTCTATTTAAAAGAAAGATGAAATTGAAAACGATCCACCTTGCAAAATGATGGTATAAAATTATTAAGCAAGCAATAATGTCAATAAAAATATAAAACGAAAATTATAAGTGCAATAGAATTTAAGAGAAATTGATTATCCATCAACGATGTTAAAGTGTAAAACTTGATGAAGTAAAGGAACATAATTTATGGTGGAAATAAATAAATAAAATTTAATCAAAGCATAAAAATTTGACAATATCTAAATGACTTAAATAGATACAAAAAATGATGATATCCATATTGTGAAAACAACACTAACTTTATTATAAAGTATCATCGACTGAATGTAAAATAAGATGCTTTTTAGCTAAAAATCATTAAGATAATGAATTCAGCAAAAAATAATATAGCAAAAAACTGTGTAAATACCCATATTAAAGTTAATAAAAAAAATATTGTATAGTTCTTTAAGCCCTATTTTTAGCCAAATATATGATTTATAACAAAATATTATAGTAATAATTATATATAAATGTATATTTATGATTATTTCCTTATAATTATAACAATACCTAAATCTCTAAAAAAAACTGATAAAATCTATATATTAATATTATATAAATCGCTAAATATAGACGTCAAATGAATGCTAAAAATATTTTATAAAATATAGTTTTTTTATGTAAAAAATCTATAATTCATACATAAATCGGCGTTTTTATTGTGTGTCAATCTATATATTTGTACCAAACATTCTAGATTCGATCTATTTTGATAATACATCAGAAATCATGAATAAATTTCACTCCAATATTTTCATATTATATATTTTATGTTAATCGCTATTTTAGGCCATTTTTTATATCATAATAAGATCGATAATTGATGAATGTTACCATTATTTTTTAATAGAATATCTTATATCCTCAATAACTAGGACTAAGAACATTAATTGCTAAAATTAGATTAAGATAATTAGAATAATAATTATAAATACATGTCAATGAAATTATGTTATTCTTCTATCCTTGTTTGTATATTTGTAGTAATTCTAAAATGTTATAATCAATATCATCAATTTATTATCAGTACTCCGAATCGTTATGACTATAAAAATTCATAATCGAATGCACATTCTATGATATGTCTACATTTTTATATATATCCATTATATACCCATTGCTTATTTAAATATATACGGTTTGTCAATATTCCTATTTATTTTTTATATTCTAGCCTTCTTTATCATTACTTATTAATCATACTAGCAGAGCATATTCAGATTCCATACAAATGTCCATTGTTCATTTTTGAACTATTGCCAAATATGAAAGAAAGACAAACCAGATTGGTTCGTCTTTCATAATTATTTATTCACTTCTCAAAGCTTCAACTGGATCTTTTTTAGCTGCGATTCTTGAAGGAATTAATCCAGAGAATAATGTTAAAACAACACTAATTGCAATAAGAGATAACATAGCGACGCTAGAGAATTTTGCAATTGCATCCATTTCTTCAACGAGGTTTCCAATGATTTTATTGATTGGGAATGTTAAGATCCAAGCGATGAAAACACCCATTGCACCTGCGGTTAGTCCAATCAAAATTGTCTCTGCATTGAACACTCTACTGATATCTTTCTTTCGTGCTCCAAGAGCTCTTAAGATACCAATTTCTTTCGTTCTTTCTAATACGGATACATAGGTTATAATCCCAATCATGATTGATGAAACAACTAAAGAGATTGCTGAGAAGGCAACTAATACATAAGTAATCGTATCAATTAATGTTCCAACTGTATCCGTAATTGTTTCAGCTAAATCTAAATAATAGATTTCAAATCCCTCATCCATATCATCATTATAAGAATCTAAATAGGTTTTTATTTCATTTTTTGTATTGAAATCAACAGGATAAATTCGAATAGAATTAGGTGTTTCTAATGCGCCTAATCTTCTTAGTTCAGATCTTTTTGCAGCTTCAGTCAACGGTAACCCTGTCATGACTGAAGTGTCACTCGCTACTTGAGCTAATGCAATATCAGAGGTTGAAGCATTGGTCATAACGTCGGTTGTCAGTTCTGAAAGATATCCGATTCCTTCGTTTAAAATGGTTCCATTAGCGTCTTGTTTTACTCGAGCAATTCCTGAAATTGATAACGAAATGGCATCTGGAGAATTATATGCAGTTAATAAATCCGTTGTTATATTATATAAACTTGTAATGTCTGAGTAAACGTAATAATCATCATTTGGAACGATTCTAAATTCCATTCCAACGAACTCAGAAAAATCTAAAGTTCCTTCAGAATCTGATATTCCTAATGCGGTTAAAAACTGAATATCAATCGTATTATAACTATCAACCACTAAAAGCAACTGATTTTTGTTCGTCGGATAGGCGCCTTCTAAGATATCATAATTATCAAAAATAAAATCAGTGTTATTTGGTAATTCACTCCAACCTATTTGGTTGGTTTGAACTTTTGAAACAACATCTTCTTCTACTTCTATTAAAAGATTCATCGATAAACTTGTACCATAAGATACATCATTGTAAAGCGTTGGATCAATATTAGAAACATATTCAACGTAGTCATCGGTTAGTTTATTATAGTGCAGAAATGAGTTTTCACTAGAATCGGTAATCACTAGTTCGTTGCCTGTAGGAAACTCACCTTCCGTATTTTCATCCATTCCAGGATACCTTCCCGGACGCATTTGCATATACATCGGAGACTCACTAATCGTTAATGGAAAGTCAGACAAGGTGCCGGTCTCTAATGAGTTTATTTCCTGATTTAAACCATTTGATAATGATAAGACTAATCCAACACCGATGATTCCAATGGATCCTGCAAAAGCCGTTATTAATGCTCTACCAAGTTTCGTTTTTAAATTGTTAAAAGATAAATTTAACGCTTGTTTAAAACTCATAGACGTTTTTGTCAGTTTATATTCTGTTTTATAATCACTGTCGATGACATAAGGATTTGTATCTTTAACAATATTTCCATCACTCATCGTTATAATACGGTTAGCATATTGTTCGGCAATATGAATGTTATGAGTAACTAATATAACAAGTTTATCTTGAGCAATTTCTTTAATTAATTCCATGATTTGAATACTTGTTTGAGAATCAAGAGCACCTGTTGGTTCATCAGCCATGATAATTTCTGGGTTATTGGATAATGCTCTCGCAATCGCAACCCGTTGCATTTGTCCGCCTGACAATTGATTGGGGCGTTTATACATATGATCTTTTAAGCCCACTCGATCTAATACTTCTATGGCTCTTTTACGTCGTTGTTTTGAAGGTAGTCCTGATAAGGTCATCCCCATTTCAACATTATCTAATACCGTAATATGATTGATTAGATTATAGTTTTGAAACACAAATCCGATTGAATTATTACGATAAGCATCCCAGTCCGGATCTTTAAAATCCTTGGTTGATTTGCCTTTGATAATAATATCGCCAGAGTCATATCGATCTAATCCGCCAATGATATTTAAAGTGGTTGTTTTTCCAGACCCAGATTGACCAACAATAGCAACGAATTCATTCTTGCGAAATGAAACCGAAATACCATTTAAGGCAACCTGCTTGAAATCTCCAACTTGATAAGCTTTTTTAACTTCTTTTATTTGTAACATAAATTCACTCTCCAATTCAGTGTCTTGAGGCAACTGGTGACAATTATACTGCTAAATTATATATTTCTTGTGAATATTAATTCGATTTTACAAAATTATTACAAATTATCTAAAATTATTTTTCAATAAAATCAAAATTCAGTAAAATCTATCTATATTATATCAAAGTCACATAAATTTAACAGTGAAACGACTTACGAGTAAACAATATAAAAATCGATGTCACTTCAGACATCGATTTAGAACTTTTAAGGATTTTTATAGAATTCTTCGACAAATCGACTTAATTCTCTAATCATAATATGGGCCATCGCTTTATGTCCGAACTCAGTTGGGTGAACCCCATCAGGTAGAATCTTCTTCATAGAATATGACTGTGCTAAACAATCAAGAGCAGCTTGCATATGAATATGAACACATCCATATTTTTGTGCTAATTCACCTACAATTTTTATTTCCTTGTTTAAATCAGCTTGCCACGGCAACTCATATTCACCAATAGGATAAACAAAAGGTTCAACAAGCATGATTTTACAATTCGGTAATTCTTCTTTAGTTTGTTTTAGGATTTTATCTAAATTTGTACGATATTCATCTTTTTCTAAGGCTTTTCCAAATTTATGGAAATGCCATATGTCATTAATACCAATCAGAATTGAAATAATATCAGGTTTTAAAGCTAAAGTTTGATCCCATCTTTCCAATAGTTCTCTTGTACGGTGACCACTGACCCCATGGTTTCTAATGATTGCATCAGGGAAGTAATCAGCGAATAATTTCGCATACCCTTCTCCTAAAGAATGAATGTTTTCTTTATCTCTTCCAGCGTCAGTAATGGAATCCCCATCAAAGATAATGAGTGGTTTTTTGGCGATTGGTAAAGGTTTTACCTTTAACCCAATATTATATTCTAAAATATCTAATTCATTGCCTGACGCCCCAGTTTCATGGTACCTGTTAACAATGACGCCACCATGAGATTCTGGAATTCTTCTTGAAGGAATATTTCTTCTATCGGCAGGATAAACTAAACAATCAAAATCATAATGACTTTTAGCGTATTCTATGATAGCAGCCATTCCTTCTTTTCCATACCCATTTCCATGAACAGAGGCTTTTGTCCATATTCCTAATTCAGGTTTGGGGGTATCAATATGGTGAATACCCATACAACCAATGAATTCGTTTGTATCTTTCAGTAAAGCAGCGAAAACTATTTCTTTTCCCAACTCATAGTTTTCCATGCTTTTTAAGATAAAAGCAATAGTCTCTGATTTATCTGTCGCTGGTTTGGGAAACATGTACGTACAAATTTCTGGATTGAAATTTGTAAATACATCATCCAAATAATCCATTGTAATCGGGGTTAGTTTTAATCTTTTCGTAAAGAGTTCCATATATATATCCTTTCTAATTGCATATCTGTTATTCAAAATGAATATGACATAATTTTTCGCTTAATTCAAATAAACGTTCATATTCACAGGGATTATCGACTTCTGGATTATAAGGATGAATATGGCTATCTTTGTAATATAATCCTTCCAAAGGTCTATTTTTCATTAAATAGATGTAAGTTTTGGCGGGCACTAAAGGATCGGTGCCTTTTTTACTTCTCGAGTTCCATACCATCCTTACAAGCCATGACGTATGTTTTGAGGCAATATCTGTTTTCACTAAGCCTGGATCAACGACATACGATTTTATATTCAATTTAGCTAATTTCTCATTCAATGATTTAGCTGTCATCAAATTGGCGAGTTTTGATTGTCTATAAGCAGTGAAAATGAAGTAATTGTGTTTAAACATAACGTCTTTCCAATGAATTTTCATTTTCCTATGAGAAAAGGAACCTGTAAAAAGAATTATGCCGTTCTTAAGTTGATTCCTTAATAAATAAGATAATAAAAATCCAGATAAGTGGTTAAGTGCAAATTGATATTCGATACCATCAACGGTTGATTGATATGAATCTCTAACGCCACCAGCGTTATTGATTAACACATCAAGAATGCCATCACATTCTTGATTGATATAAGTGATGACTTCATCAGATAGTTTATGAATATTAGATTGAACAGATAAATCGGAAAAGAAATAATGGACTTGCACGTTGGGATAAAGCTGGTTTAATTCTATTTTGGAGGGAATCGAACGCTCATAAGAACTTCCTACAAGCAATACTTTATAATTCTCTTCAATCGAAAGTTTCGCTACAGCAAGTCCAATCCCTGATGTACCGCCGGTAATTAAAACGGTTTTTTGATGAGTTTTATTCATATCAAACCACCGCCATTTTTATTCTTAATGTCTTTTGTTTTCGTCATGCAAACAATCATCGATTAAAATGACTAAGGCAAGTAAAAACTCAGTTTTATCTTCGTCATAAATGGTTATTTCATAAGCATCGCCAAATGATAACCATTTTTTATGGAAATCAAGAACTGCTTTTCCATCTTGGCTGACAGAAAAATCATGTGCTAAGAAATCACCTTCCATGGTAAAATGACCCATTTTTGATTCAATTTCTAGTTTATGATGTAATAAAGTGAATTTCTTAGAAACAATGGCAACGTCTTCTCCTTCTGGAGTAGTAACAAAGTATTTTGGGAGTAAGGTAAATAGTTGTCGTCTAAGGGTGAATAGATGCTTTGAATCTTTGTCACGATAGAAATCCATTTTATGCGTTAGAGATAAAAATTTACTTTCAATATGATAAAGAATTGTTTGTGATTCATCAAATACTTTGTATCGGTCAGTGATCGCAAAAATCTTTTGTTTAATATAATAACTTTTCATGATATTCCTCCTCGTTGGTTTATAACCAACTAAATGATACTTCATAACACGTTTTATTCTATCAAAGCAATAGATAAAAGTAAACAGAGCAAGTGTTATTTCAAGGGATTTCGATTCTAAAAAGAAAAAAGGATGAAAACTCATCCTTCTTGATTTTTATTATTTTATTTCTTTTCTGTTTGGTTTTAATGTTTTAAACCACGTTGATAAAATATCTATCGATCCCATGACAGCAACGAACCAAGCAAAACCATAAATACCTTTTGAGAACCCTTCTGAGAATTGTTCAGCAGTAATTTCTGTATAAGCAGCCGCTTCGGCCCAAAATGTTGGGTTGACTAAATTAGTTGTCGTCGCAAAAAAGAATAAGACGATGATTGATAAAATTTGTTCTACCGTATGAATTGTAGCGATGGAGACATTCCAGTGTCCTGATTTTAACTTAAGACCGCTTTCTACTATTGTTAAAACAACGGAAATGATATAAAACGGAATAAATGTTTTTAATACATCGGCATTAAAGAACGGAATGACAACATGTTCAAAATCTCCATTTTCAAACCAACCAATGTAGACTTGATTTCTCCACATGAAATATATAAATAAAGTACCAAAGATAATTGAGAATGTTAAGCCAACGATACTTTCTACTTTAGAAATTTTCTTAACATTTTCTTTTGGAAGTTCAGGTAAATTTTTAGGATCCCATTCACATTTCTCATTTTTGGATTGATGTGCTGAAATGCCAGCAAATATGAGTGTAACGATGGCAAATGCACTAAAGAGACTTTGAACAATCTCACTGATGGTTTTGAAGAATACCTCAAAGATAATGCCAATGACATTGACTGCTTCTGGATTTAAAATGTTTTCAATTAATCCAGAGATTAAAGCGATAACACCAAAGACGATCATGACAATTTTCAAGGTTTGAAAATAGTCATCCATCCATTCTGGAGAGATTAAATATCTTGGTTTTTGACGGTAACTCGTCGCAAGTATTCTAGGTTCGCCTAATTCAACGAGAACTTTCTTGATATCTTCTTCAGATGGGTTTTCTGGAAGCATATCATTAATATTTGCGAGTAATTCTTTTCCAACTTCTTCACGTTGGTTTTCTGGTAAACGTCTTGTAACATCATAAACATATCTTTTAATCATATCTTTCATAATTATTTCTCCCCTTCAAAGAGATTGCTCATCTCTTTAGCTATAGTATTCCATTCATTTAATAATAATTGATACACTTCTTTGCCATCTTCACTGAGCAAGTAATACTTTCTGGGACGACTTTCAGTGGTGTCCCATTCACTTTTTAGTAATCCTTGAGATTCAAGTCGTCTAAGTAAAGGATATAAGGTACCAGCTTCGATATTGACTTTCTTATCTTCAAGATCTTGTAAGAGGGAATAACCATACTGAGTTTTATCAAGTTGACTTAATACAGCAAGGACTTGTGTTCCTCTTCTTAATTCATTTTTTAGATTCGTTAACATTGATTGATCGATCATGTTTTCACCACCTGACAATATTATACTGTATGTCATACACTATTGTCAATAAAATAATATTAAAATTTTTAAAATAAAAAACGTGTCATAAAATGACACGAAAATTAACATCAAACAATAATTCTTTTACATTATTATAATCTAGATTTAATTATTTCTTCTACGAACTTATTTGTTAGCCAAAAACAATGTTTAGTAAACTCCAAATAACCGTAATGTATCTCCTTAACCGGCAGAGCACATTTATCATTTTTATTTGTTCCGTGCGGTCTTACGTGAACAATAGGATAGCTTTTGGTGGAAGTAGGAAAATTAGTGTGCACAATTCCTTTCTCAGATATACTTTTAATAATATCACCAGTAATTATCACATTTTTAGTTTTCTCCCAAACTTCTTTTACTTTGCTATCTAGGATTGTAACAGGCATATTCCAAAACATTACTCCAGAAAATATGTATTCGTCATTTTGTTTCTTAAAAATAACAAACATGTATTTTTCGGTTTCAAAATGATTTCTTAAAGTTGAATTTTCCCAAACTTCATTATACATATCCTTATATAAAAAGTATGGGAATGACATTGACTCTACCACTCTACCATTTGCTTCAACTCTAATAGTTTTTGTGATAATATTTGCTTTGATAAACTCAGAAGTATTACTAATTCTTCCTTTTATACCAAGCATTCGAGAAAGTAACATGTCATTTATGTTTTTCGCTGTAGATTGAATATTAAAACGAATTTTCAAATCATTTTGAGATAGTCCTATAAATCTTTCAAGTCGAGCATAAATAATCTCTTCAAAAGACTTATTTTCAAGTTCAGATTTTTTTACTATCTTTTCGCTATCTACTTCCATGTACTTCATTCTTACCAATTGAGTCATGTAAGAATTTTTTAAAGAAAAAGCCCTTTGCATAGCTAATACACTAGAAAATGGTTGTTTTCTAAGTGAATGTCTGTTTTTCCCTTTTTGACAAGCACCTAAATACAATGTATCGGATTCTGATAATTCATGAGCTTTTCCATTTCGGATCTTTTCGACAATCTTTTGCCAATCTTGAATGATTATTAGCAAGTCTTCTTCTGGGTATTCATGGAGCAAACTCATGACCACTCGATAATCTTTTTGCTCAAGATTAATTTCCCAAAGATAGAACAATATAAATAACCTCTGGTTTTTCATCCAAAAAGAACTTGAATAAAAGTCTTTCTTATATTCCTCCATGTAGTTAATTATATTTAAAACTAGTCTTTCTTTGGCTGAAAAAGTACCATTATTATTCTTTTTAATTGGTGTAAACTTTAATTCTGTTTTAGCATCGAAAAAATCAGGTTCAGGATTACTGTTATTATGATATCCGAATACTTCTTCTTCTATCATCATACCACTAGAACCTTTATTCCTCTTATTCACATTGATTATTTTATTCGATATTTCTCCTAAAGTTTTTCCAACAACGCTTTCTCCGATTAATTTAATATTTTCAATTGTCATATTCTTATTACTAATCATGAAATCCACCCCATCACTCATTAAAATTTCTTTCAATTGATCTTGATTTAAATCCTTTTTTTTGATATAGTAGTACATAGTAAATCACATAAGAAAACATGGTGTATATAATGGAAAAAAGTGTTATTGAACTATTTGCTGGTGTTGGGGGATTTCGTGTTGGCCTCAACGAAATTATAATTGAAGATAATAAGGTAATCGAAAATGACAACTATACTTTTGTATGGGCAAACCAGTGGGAACCTTCTACTGTTTCACAACATGCATTTGATTGCTATCAAGCTCGATTTGGAGAATCAATAAATCATGTTAACACCGATATATCCCTAATAGACAAAAAAACTATCCCAAATCACACTTTATTAGTTGGGGGTTTTCCTTGCCAAGACTATTCTGTTGCTCGAAGCTTGTCTAAAGAGAAAGGAATTGAAGGCAAAAAAGGTGTTTTATGGTGGCAAATTAATGATATTTTGAAGGTTAAAACCCCACCATTCGTCCTTCTAGAAAACGTAGATAGGTTGATAAAATCTCCATCAAAACAAAGAGGTAGAGATTTTGGAATAATGTTAAGATGCCTCGATGATTTAGGTTATGGGGTAGAGTGGAGAGTCATTAACGCTGCTGAGTATGGGCATCCACAAAAAAGACGTCGAATATATATATTTGCATTCCATAAATCAACTAAGTATTATAATCAAATCATAACGAATAGAGCATCAGAAATATTTAACACTAATGGTTTCTTTTCTTCAACATTTCCTATTGAAAAAAATGAATCATTTACAGAGACTAAAATAACTAAAGAATTCTATGATGACTTAGTAAAAATGACTCAATCGTTTGAGTTTAAATTTGAAAATACAGGATTAATGTTAAAAGGAACAATCTATACCAGAAAATCAAATCCCGTTATCGATAAAAACATAATAACACTTGGAGATATTAGATTAAAAACTCCAGTTGAGGATAAATATTTTATTAACGAATATGAAGAAAAGAAATTTAAAGATTTAAAAGGCGGTAAAAAAATAGAAAGAAATAAAAATGGACATACATATTTTTATTCAGAAGGTGGTATGTCTTATCCAGATAAACTAAATGTCCCAGGGAGAACAATGCTAACGAGTGAAGGAACAATAAATCGAAGTTCACATGTTATAGAGGATTTTGTGACAGGAAAAAATCGAATCATTACTCCGATTGAAACAGAAAGATTAAACGAGTTCCCTGATGATTGGACAAATACAGGAATGCCTGAACGAAGAAGATATTTTATGATGGGTAACGCTCTTGTATGTGGAGTTATAAAGAAGATGGGATACAAATTATCAAACATCATAGAATCAGAATAGTCTTAAATAATCAATATTAACTACTATAAAATATACCATTAAGCTAAAAAAAACAATAGTTTTTATGTTATTTTGGAGTTGTGTTAATTATAGTAAGGATTTTTTAATTAAAAGTATAAGAAATGGACTTCATTTATAATGTGAAGTCCTTTTTTATTAATATCCTATCCAAACAGCAAGTATCAAAAACAATGCAGTTAACACCAATATCCCCAGTTGTAATAATCCGCTCCATCTAAACCACTTACCATAACTGACGCCACCAATGGACAAACCTACTAGCATCACTGCACTTGTAGGAAAGATTACATTCGTATATCCGTCCCCAAAGACAAAGGCAAGGATTGCTAATTCTTTACTATATCCAACAAGTGACGCTAATGGAATTAATAATGGAATTACTAAATATGCTTTCGCAGAAGCTGAACCAATAAAGAAATCAGTGACAATGACCAAAGCATAAATCAGTAATATCCCTACAATCGCTCCCTGACTTGAAAGGACATCGGAGAGATAATAAAGGATTGTATCCATGACATTTCCTTCAACAATCACAAACTTAACGCTCGCTGCCATCATGATCAGTAATATCGCTGGTGCTACCGATAACATGCCTTCGAGATAGACTTTTAAAGTATATTTAATATTCCTACTAACAAGATACCCTGCAATCAAACCACCAACTAAAAAGATCAGTGCCATGACGGGTATCGTAGGCAAGGAAACGGCTAATATTAGGTCAATAACACTAATAAGTAATATAGATACTAAGAAGATAATAAACATCCAAATATAGGCTTTATAGATAACTAATTCTCTCTCAAACGTCATTGTTTCAGACAAATCAAAGCTTCTAGCTTTCTTTAAGTCATCTTCATAAGTTAAGCTCTTTGTGGGATCCTTATCAATCTTTTTAGCATATCTAACCATAAAGGTTGACAAGATGAAATACAATACTCCAAAGACAATTAAACGGTACCAAACGCCTGATAATATATTGGTATTAGCGAGTTCAGAAGCGATACCAATCGAGAATGGATTGGTTATCGCACTCGCAAATCCAAATCCGGCCGCTAACATCGTCATGCCTAACCCGATTAAAGTGTCCCATCCCAAGGAAAGTGATAAAAGAATCATAATCGGTAATAATGCGATTGATTCTTCAAAGATACCAAAGAAAGCTCCAAACATCATAAAGGCTAATATCACGATTCTTAACAGAACATATTTCTTGGTTTTGTATTTAGCAATTAATCGTTTTAAAATGACTTTGATTCCACCTGTTTTATCCATTAATGTAAATGTTCCACCTAGTACCAAGATAAAGATAGAAATCACAATAATTGATAACCCATCGCTTGACCCTAACACTTCAAAAGGAGCGAGTAATAATCGCCAGTAAGGATATCCATTCGTATCTTCAATTAAGTGATACGTACCATTGATGATCATGTCACCATCACGGTCATAAGCCCCAGAAGGTATAACATGCGTTAAGATACCAGCTCCAATGATAAGAACCAATAATATGATAACGACACTAAAGAAACTTTTCTTAGAAATACTAATCAGTTTAGATTCGTTTTGCATAAGTTATCTCCACAGGAATATGTCATTTTATTAAGAAAATGAAATTAATTCATTAACTCTATTTATATATTTATCCATATCGAATTTTCTTTCAAGTCCTGTTGCATTCATATATCTTAATTTACCAAATATTAATCTTTCAGTCCAGGCTCTATCATGTTTTCCAAAACACCAAGCTACCCCAGCATAACTATTTGGATCTCTTCCGTCGATAAAGTACTTATTATTCAGTTCAATAATCGTTTTATAAGCCTCCTCAAACGTATCTGACCACTCAATAATCTTCTTTGCCCAGTACATGCGCATATAATTATGCATATAACCCGTATAAACCATTTCCTTCATCGCGGCATTGAAATAAGGATCATGGGTTTTAAATGTTACATAATCTTGTATGGTATATAGATATAATCTATCATCATGATGATGTTCTTTCATCGTGATATAGGCCCAAGGTTCGGTCATTGAATCAAAGCGATCGTATCCCTTATGATAAGTCACATAATTAAAAGCCAGTTCTCTTCTAACTAATAGTTGTTCGAAGAACGCAAGGTATGCTTCTTGCGTTACCTCGTTTGAATGAAATCTTTCAATGAGTGAATCTAGTATCTCTAAAGAAGAAATTTGACCAAAATGAAGATACATCGACAATTTTGAAGTCAAATCATCCCCTGGGTTATTGCTTAAAGGATATTGGTTGATTTTATAAGTTAAAAAATCAATCAAATGGGCTTTCGCATGAGTGTAACCCCCGTGATAGATAAGACTAGGAGTCACTGTTTTATCAATCTCTAATTTAGAGATTAATAAATCAATATCGCTTAAATCATCATCTGATCCAATCTTTATGAAAGTTGGCTGATTTACCTCAAGCAAGCCACCATAATCTCTATACTCATTATAGATTTTATGGAGTTTTGGTCTTAATGTATAGGCACCATATTCCGCTTTATTAGACGCTTCATCAACGGGGACAATCACATCGGTATCCACGATGTCAATGGTGAGTTCTTTTAAATGTCGATTAGCATAATCCCATACTTTTTGACGCCACTGTTTTTGATGTCTCATATATCCATAATCCATCACTAGCGTGTCTGCTTCAGTTAATAATGGTAAAATTGCTTTTTCAGGAGATTCTAACTTAAATACAAAAGAAATATGCATCGCTTCTAAAACAAATTTAACTTCTTTTAATCCTTCGAGCATAAATTGATAATGTCTATGATTGGCATCTGGATAATTAGGTGTTAATCCAAAGAACACAACCAACGGTAATTCAAGTTCATTAGCTCGGTTAATAGCATGTTCCAAAGCATGGTTATAATAGACTCTTTGAGATTGCTGCATCCAATAGAGTACATACGATTTTTCGCTTGTTACGATTCCGGTTTTAATGTTATTAATTCGATTTGGATTCATCTTATCACCACTTTTTTGATTATTGAGCATTTTTGAGCAAACTAATTTATTACCGTTAAATATATGATACAATAATTAATATGAAGTTCAAAATAATATTTAGGAGAAATGATATGGAAAATGAAAAATTATTAAAATTAAGACGCTTTAACATGATTATGGGCGGATTACATTTGATTCAAGGAATCATGATGTTAATCTTAGCCACCACTGTAATTCAAAACATTGCAGAATTTAAACCGATGATTACCCAACTCTTTATTGAGTTTAATGTTGTCACTCAAAGTTTAGAGCCTGCAAGTAAGAACTTGTTTGAATTACCCTTTGGTATTTTAGTTGCTTTATTCTTACTGCTCTCTGCTGCTGCACACGCACTCATCTCTTTACCAAAGAAACTCAATGATGTTTATAACACCGACTTACAAAAAGGCATTAACAAATTTCGTTGGTTTGAATACGCATTAAGTTCATCAGTAATGATCGTATTAATTTCAACCTTATTTGGCGTCTATGACATTGCAACGTTACTATTAATTTTCGTTGTAAATGCTTCAATGAACCTATTCGGACTTGTTATGGAACAACTGAACGTTGGAAAAGACAAAAAGAATTTAAACTGGGGTCCTTTCATTTGGGGTTCTATCGCCGGATTAGCGCCATGGGTTGTTATCATCATCTACATGACTGGAAACAGTAATTTAGACATGGTTCCTTGGTTTGTGTGGGCCATTGTAGGAACATACTTCGTTGCTTTCAATACTTTCCCAATCAATATGATTTTACAATATCTTAAAGTGGGAAAATGGAAAGACTATTTATATGGTGAAAGAACATATATCGTTTTAAGTTTAGTCGCTAAATCAATCCTTGCTTGGCTTGTATTATTCGGCGCAATGCAACCATAAATCATTAAAATCAAATAAAGATAATGACCGATGCCTTCCGACATCGGTCATTTTTTTAATCGTAATAAATTTCCATTACTAATATTAATGAGTTATCCGTTTCCTCTTTAATCTTAAATCCAGATCTTTGAAGGAAATCTATCGCTCTTAAATTATCTTTTGAAATTTTCGTAGTGACTTTATTAGCCTTCCGATTTTTCATTTTTTGAACGAGATCTAACATGGCTAGTTTGCCAATGCCACGCTTTTGATAGTCCTTATCCAACATTAAAGACAATAATTGATATTCTTTTGGCGCGGTTGCCTGAACTAAGACTGCTCCGCAAGGTCTTTCTTCATACAACACGACACACATTGCTTTATCCTCATCTTGAGAATACGTTGAAAATAAAGTACTTGGATCAATAGCATATCCTTTTTGATCAGGAAAAAGACTGAAGTTACTAACTACTTGTTCGTATTCTTTTGTATAATCGCTTAATCTAACCATTTTGTCCTCCGATAGATAAAAAGTGATTGCTTCAGGGGGGCAACCGACTCAATATTAACAACGAAATTCAAATATTTCAATAGGTTTATCAGTTTTATTTTATGAAAGAACAAATCATTTGCTAAAAAATGCTATTAGAATCATTCTTGAGTTTTACGGTATCGATTGAGAAAAACGGGGTTTTATAGTACACTATAACTAAAGATTAACGAAAGGGCTGATAACTTGGGTGTAAAAATAATACTCGGTAAATTACTTGAATCCATAAAAGCTACATTGCCAATTTCAGTCATCATCCTTGGGGTTAGTTTGATTATTCAAATTGATACACCTTTGATTATCAGTTTTATTATCGGTGATATCTTATTGATTCTCGGATTGACACTCTTTTCGATTGGTTCATCAGCTTCAATGGTGTCAATCGCAGAATCAATTGGAATCTATATTGTCAAAAAACGCAGTTTGTGGATCTATATCTTAGTCGCTTTTTTAGTGGGCTTTATGATTACAATCGCTGAGCCAGCTTTATGGGTTTTAGCTGACCAATTTAAAACCGTTGTAACTGAACCAGTATTAATCTTTTCAGTTTCTGTTGGTGTGGGTAGTTTTGTTGTTCTTGCGCTTCTTCGAATTTTAACTCAGTTTCGTTTATCGACATTATTCATGATTAGCTATTTTATTCTCTTTTTAGTTGCGATTATTGTCGCACAGTTTAATCCGGAATTCATTCCTGTTGCTTTCGATTCAGGCGGTGTAACAACCGGTCCCATGGCGGTACCCTTTATCATGGCATTAGGCTTTGGTATTTCAAAATCGCGTGGTGACCGCGCATCGGAAGAAGATTCATTTGGATTAATCGGTGTCGCATCCATTGGCCCGATATTATCGGTCTTAATCTTAGGATTATTTTATGAACCGGTCATCCCCATTAGCGATACTTCCACAACCTTCATGGAATATTTGGTGATGAACCTTATTCAAATGGCAATAGCCATATTACCCTTTGTATTATTCTTTACTATATTTCAATTAATTGCCTTTAAACTCAATAAAAAAAGAGTTATAACCATTTTGATTGCTTTTGTATACACTTATGTGGGGTTAGTCTTATTCTTAACAGGCGCAAACGCAGGACTCGTTAATATCGGTCATGCGATTGGTAATTACTTCGCAAATCTCGATTTCAACTGGATATTAATTCCATTAGGCATGATTTTTGGTTTTACGATTGTCGCAGCCGAACCGTCGGTTGTTGCCTTAAATAGACAAGTTGAAGAAGTCAGTGCTGGTGCGATATCAAGAAAATTCATGATGGCATCTTTATCTGTAGGTGTATCCATCGCAATTGGTCTGGCAATACTTCGAGTTATCACCGGAATCAGTATATTTTATATCCTCATTCCGGGATACATTCTAGCAATCGTCTTAACACAGTTTACACCAAAGATATTTTCTTCGATTGCCTTTGATTCTGGGGGAGCAGTCAGTGGCGCAATGACTTCAGCGTTCCTCATGCCATTTGCCCTTGGGGCTTCTTCTACGTTAGGTACAAATATCTTACTAGATGCTTTTGGATTAGTAGCGTTTGTGGCGATGACTCCGCTTATTACAATCCAATTGCTTGGATTAATTTACAAAATGAAACAACAGAAAATCCAAGTCACTGATATTGATGATGATATCATGGACTTGAGTGGAGGTAAAAAATGAAACTCTTAATTTCAATTGTTCCCAAAGACATTCACGACGATGTCGTCAAAATCATTGGTGAATCAACCATTGATTATCAAACATCAATTCCAGGAAAAGGAACTGCTCCTTTAGAAATATTAGAGTATTTCAGTATCGGAGAAAGCGAAAGAGATGTCATCTTGAGTATTATCGATGATCAGGACATTCAAATTATCTTTAACCGATTAAAAGAGGAACTCAATTTCTTAGAATCAGGGCGAGGCGTTGCATTTACCGCATCGATTGATGCTTTAACAAAACTAGGATATAAATACTTATATCATGAATTAACGGAGGAATCATCTCATGGAAAAAAATAAAGAAGTAATTCTATTTGTTTGTAATCACGGCTTTGCTTATGACGCCATGACTGAAGCGAGAAAAGCAGGGGCTCGTGGTGGAACAATTATCCATGGACGTTCTTCAATTTCGACAGAAAAAGAAAAGTTTTTTGGTATCACTTTACATCCTGAAAAAGATATCTTGATGATTGTATGTTTGGAAGAACAAAAAGAAGTTTTAATGAAAGCTATTACTTCAAAATATGGCGTCACAACTGAGGCGAGAGGACTTTGTTTTTCGATAAAAATTGAAGATTCCATCGGTTTCAGTTTCGACCCCATTCCATTCCCAGTTGAAAAATAAAAAAAACATGAATATGGAGGTGCTGTTATGAGTTGCATTTTCAGGCATTATTATGCCAATTCAAGATTTACACAAGATTTTATAAAAATTAGAAACTTTCTGATTCGCATTAACGAAGAAAGTTTAGCGACCGTGAACTACCCCTTTGGAAGATGGGAATGGATGAATTCCTTAGAAAACCATTCAAAGGAAAATATGGAAAAAATCGGTATTTGGGAAGATGCAGGTATCATTGTTGGCGTCGCAGTATTTGAAAGCGAACTTGGTGATACATGGTTAATCACTGATCCGTTATATACCCATTTAAAACGAGAAATGTTAGACTATGCGATTGTTAACATGGTCGGTGAAAAAGGATTTCGGTTATCGATTAACCGTAATGATACTGAATTACAAGCAATCGCCGCTGAATATAATTTCATTCCAACGGATCATCACGAACCTGATTCTTTCATTGAAATTAGTGAACTAACTGACTATCAATTACCAGAAGGTTTTTCCATAGTGAGTTTAAAAGAACGCTATGACATTAAAGAATACAACCGGGTTTTATGGCGGGGATTTAACCCTCCAGGAGAAGCAAGTACGGATGATTTAACCCTTAAAGGAAGAATCCAAAGTATTTCTGGCCCAGATGTCAATTTAGATTTAAATATCGCAGTCGTGGCACCAAATGGTCATTTTGTTTCCTATTGTGGGATGTGGCACATTCCAAAAACGAAATACGCTTTAGTTGAACCGGTCGCAACTGACCCTGATTACCGTAAAATGGGACTTGGAAAAGCAGCGGTCATTGAAGCGATTAAACGGTGTGGTAAAGCAGGCGCAAAGTATGCTTTTGTCGGATTGAGTCAAGAGTTTTACTACCATATAGGCTTTAAACCCTATTCCGCAAACACCTGGTGGATACAATCTAAGTAAATACAAAAAAAGAGAAACAGATTGATGTCTGTTTCTCTTTTGTTTTAAAAAATATTTTATCCTACTGAAAATGAAAAATTAGCCTCACAAGCTATTTCTTCACCCACAAATGCGACTGCAGTTCCAAAGCCAAAACGTCCCCGCATACGTGTGATTTCAACTTCAAGTCTTAACGTATCTCCTGGTAAAACTTTTCTTCTAAATTTTGCTTTTTCTATACCGGTAAAGAAGACTAATTTTCCCGCATATGCCGGGTCTGATAATAATACAATCGCCCCCATTTGTGCGAGAGATTCAGTAATTAATACCCCAGGCATGACAGGGAATCCGGGGAAATGACCTTTAAAATAAAATTCATCTTCTTTGACGTATTTAAGTCCAATACCCGTTTTTAATGGAACATAATCGATGACCTCATCGACCAATAAAAACGGATCACGGTGAGGAATGATGTTTTTAATCTGTTCTAAATTAAGTTTCATTGTTCCTCCTCATAACGTTTAAAGATTAACGCAGCGTTTTGTCCTCCGAAACCGAGATTAACATTCATTGCATATTTCAAATCTCTTTTCTTCGCAACATTCGGTGTATAATCCAAATCACATTCTGGATCAGGTGTTTTATAGTTAATCGTTGGTGGTACGATGCCATGTCTTATGGCTTCAACACAAATTATTGATTCAATTGCGCCAGTCGCTCCTAATGCGTGACCAGTCATGGATTTCGTTGAACTAATCGATACTTTGTTAGCGTAATCTCCAAAGGCTTTTTTAAACCCTAACGTTTCAATTTTATCATTCAGTGACGTTGAAGTTCCATGTGCGTTAATATAACCAATCTCTTCAGGTTTAATTTTTGCATCTTCCATTGCTAATCGCATACAAACATTAATGCCTTCCGCTGATTCATCAGGTGCCGTCATATGAAATGCATCTGAAGTTGAACCGTAACCGACAACTTCAGCGATTATCGTTGCATTTCTTGCTTTTGCATGGTCATAATCTTCTAATATGAATACCCCTGATCCCTCCGCAATCACAAATCCATTGCGGTTTAAATCAAATGGCATCGAAGAATTATTCGGCTCATTATTAGGAGATAATGCTCTCATTGATGCAAAACCACCAACACCTAATACATTTATAGGTGCTTCAGATCCACCCGCGAATGCAACATCTAAATACCCATCTCTAATATAACGGAATGCTTCTCCGATGGAATTTGTACCAGCAGAACAAGCGGTAACGACCGGTAAATTTGGCCCTTTTGCTTGAAAACGAATGGCAATATGGCCACCAATTAAATTCACAATAGAATTAGGAATAAAGAAAGGAGACATCCTATCCATTCCCTTTAAACAAGCCACTGAGGATTCTTCCCAAATTGTATTTAATCCCCCAATGCCAGATGTAACAAAGGTTCCAAAACGATAAGGATCAACACTTTCTTTAGTTAATTTCGCTTGATCATAAGCTTCTTGTGAAGCGCAGATTGCAAGTTGAATAACACGGTCTAATTTTCTAGCTTCTCTAGGGTTAATGACCTTTAAAGGGTCAAAGTTTTTTACTTCGCCGGCGATTTTTACTTTAGAGTTTTCTACATCAAATAGAGTAATAAAATCAATGCCGTTTTTTCCTTCAGCTAAAGCGTTCCAAGTATCACTTACATTATTTCCAACCGACGTTATAGCTCCCATTCCAGTAATAACTACTCTTCTTTTCATAGACACCTCACATCACAATTCCACCGTCCACGGTTAATACGTGTCCGGTGATATAAGCCGCTTTTTCGCTTGCTAAGAAAGCAACGCTTTGCGCTATTTCTTCCACAGATCCAAACCGTTTTAAAGGAATATCTTGTTTCCAAGATTCAACGGTTTCAGTAGGCAACGAAGCCGTCATGCTCGTTTCAATAAATCCTGGCGCAACGGCATTGACCGTCACTCCTCTTGAAGCAATTTCTCTAGCTAATGCTTTGGTTAAACCAATCACACCCGCTTTCGCGGCACTGTAATTTGTTTGACCGGCATTCCCCATGATTCCGGAAACGGAAGTAATATTAATGATTCTTCCTTGATTGGCTTTTAATAAGTATTTTAAAGCGTGTTTGCTCATGTTCCAAACACCCTTTAAATTCGTATTAATAACTTTATCAAATTGTTCTTCTGTCATTCGTAACATTAAATTATCTGCAACAATTCCAGCGTTATTTACTAAGATATTGATTCCACCGAATTGATCAATCGCTGCTTGAACTAATCTTTTTGCATCTTCAAAATTGCCAACATCCGCTTGCACCGCAATCGCATGTCGACCATATTTTTCTATTTCTTCCACTAAAGTTAACGCTTTTTCAGCGCTTGTATTGTAATTGATGACAATATCACAGCCTTCTTTTGCGAGTTCAATTGCAATCGCTCTACCAATACCGACTGCACCACCTGTTATAATCGCAACTCTATTCAATGAATCCATGTATTTTTAACCATCCTTTCACATTCTCCAAATCACTCACTTTATCCAAATTAATGGTGAATGCCTCTGGATTGATTTTCTTAACAAATGCCGATAGTGTTGCTTTTGGACCAATTTCCAAGAAATGAGTAATTCCTTGATTCATCATATTTCTAATGATTGATTCGAAACGAACGGGTGAGACTAAATGTTTAGGCAAATAATCTAATATGTTAGACGTTTGATAAGGAAGTCCACTCACGTTACTATATAGCAAACATGTGGGTTCAAGCGTTTTATAGCCTGATAGAACATCTTTTAATGTCTTAGAAGCTTCTGACATAAGGGGTGAATGAAATGCGCCAGATACGTTTAAAACAATACTACGTTTAGCGCCTGCAACCTTGCATGCATCACACGCAGCGTTCACGGCTTCGATTTCACCGCTGATGACTAATTGCCCTGGACAATTGTAATTTGCACAAACGACCGTTCCAACTCTATTTGAAATATCTTCACAGATGGATTCTATCGCAAGTGTATCTAGTCCTAAAATCGCAGCCATTGTGCCTGGATTCATTTTAGCACAACTTTGCATGGCTTTCGCTCTTTCAAACAAGATCATCATCGTATCATGAAAATCGAATACTCCCGAAACATTAAGCGCGCTATACTCTCCAAGACTAAAGCCCGCAATCGCTTTTGGATGAATCTTCGTCTCGCTAGTCAATATTTTATAAGCAAGAACTGATTGTAAAACGATGGCTGGTTGAGCATAAAAGGTATCATGGATGGTATCATCGATTGATTCGACAATCTCCATCATATTAAATCCGCCAATCGATGATATTTCGTTCACATACTTGATTAAACGTGGATCATATTTGATCCAGTCTAATCCTATTTGCGGATATTGATTCCCTTGACCTGCAAAAAGAATCGCAAGTGAGCCCATGAGTTACATGACCTCAAGTGTACTTTTATAGAGATTAACACCATCAAATAATTCGGATAATACTTGTTTCATTGGTTTGATTTCTTTAATCAGTCCCGATATTTGACCCGCCATGAACGAACCGGTTTCTTTATCACCATCAAAGACCGCTCTTCTTAAAGAACCTAATGTCAATTTTTCCAATTCTTCTAACGTTGCGCCATCTTTCGTCATGGCTAAATAATGATTGGCCATCGGGTTTTTTAATACTCGAACTGGCGCGCCAGTTTGTCTTCCGGTGACGACGGTTGAAGTATCACGTGCGTCAATCACCATTTGTTTATAATTTTCGTGGATAGGACATTCAAGGGTGGTGAGTAATACCGTACCGACTTGAACCCCTTTTGCGCCTAACGCGAAAGCGGCTAGTACACCTCTTTGATCAGCGATGCCTCCTGCAGCGATAACCGGAATTTTAACGTTATCAACGATTTGAGGAACCAAAGCGAATGTCGTTAATTCACCGATATGTCCACCTGATTCTGTGCCTTCAGCGATGACTGCGTCAGCGCCAGCTCTTTCGACTCTTTGCGCTAAAGCAACACTTGGAACGACAGGAATGACTTTTATGCCTGCTTTCTTCCATTCTTCCATATAAATGCCAGGATTCCCAGCACCTGTAGTAACAACCAGAACTTTTTCCTCAACCACGACTTTTGCGATTGCAGGAGCGTGTGGACTCATTAACATGATATTAACGCCAAACGGTTTGTCAGTTAATTCACGACATTTTCTGATTTCTGATCTTACCCATTCTGCGTCATAACCGCCCGCGCCAATCAGACCGAATCCACCGGCATTTGAAACTGCAGAGGCTAATACGGCATTGGCGATATTGGCCATACCGCCTTGAATCAAAGGATATTTTGAATTGAGTATTTCGGTAATGTTTTTCATCGTTTCCTCCTAAAGGGTAATAATTGCGGAACCAAAGGTGAATCCTCCACCAAAGCCAACGAGTAACGCTCTGCGTTGCTTTGTGGATGGATGATGTTCTAAATACTCATCAAGCGCAATGATAATCGATGCGGCTGATGTATTGCCATAATCACGAATATTGATAAAGAATTTATCCATGGGTATCTCCATTGATTTAGAGACAGATTGGATGATTCGAATATTTGCTTGATGAGGAATCAAAATATCGATATCTTCTTGTTTTAGTTTTGCTAGTTTTAAGATTTTATTAATACTTTCTTCAACGACCGTCACAGCGAAGGCATAGACTTTTTTTCCATCCATTGCGATCTTGTTGTTTTTGACCGTTAATACCAGTTCTTTATCCGGATAAGACGCATTACTAAAAAATGCTTCATCTTCACCGTGTTCGATAATCATCGCTCCGGCACCATCGCCGAATAACACACAGGTGTTTCTGTCGTTATAATCGACAAGTTTTGTTAAAGTTTCTGCACCGATGACTAAGGCTGCTTTGAATTTATGCGTTTGGATTAACGTTGATGCAACTTCTAAAGCATAGATGAAACCCGTACAAGCTGCATTAATATCAAAAGCCATGATATGTTTGTGAGACAGTCCGATCTTACCTTGGATAAAATTGGACGTCGAAGGAGTTTGTTGATCACCTGATATGGTTGCGGTGATAATCAAATCAATCTTGTTAACATCATATCCAATTTTATTGATGGCTTGTAAGGCAGCTTTAGCTGCCATATCACTGGTTGTTTCCAAATCTGCGACATGGCGGTTAATAATACCTGTTCTCGTTTCAATCCATTCTGATGTGGTATCTACAATTTTTTCTAAATCTGTATTGGAGAGAGTTTTTTCAGGGAGATATCTTCCTGTTGATACAACTTTTATGAATGTATTCAATCGTGTATGCTCCTTAATTGATATGGTATTGTCCTAATTTTCGATATTTTAAATATCTTTTTTCGAGTAATTTCTCTTGTGGTATTTGAGATAATCGGTTTAATTCTTGTGTCAAAAAGGATTTTAAGTGATTAAATCCTGATTGATAAGAAATATGGAGTCCGCCTTCTTCCATAAAGATGGCGTCAATAATTTCAAGTTGATATAAATCAGCTGCGGTTAATTTCATTAATGAAGCAGCTTCAGCGGCTTTGCTTGAATCTTTATATAAGATTGATGCAAAGCCTTCGGGTGAAAGAATCGAATAGATGCTATTTTCAAACATCGCAACGCTATCGCCAACACCAATGCCTAAGGCTCCACCACTACCGCCTTCACTTAATACAACAGCGATAATTGGAACAGTAATACGGCTCATTTCTCTTAAATTTAATGCAATGGCGCCAGCTTGTCCTCTTTCTTCTGCCCCAATACCAGGATATGCACCAGGAGTATCAATGATACAAAAGATGGGACGATTATATTTTTCTGCTTGTTTCATGAGTCTTAATGCTTTTCGGTATCCCTCAGGGTGAGCCATACCGAAATTTCGGTAGATTTTATCTTCAGTTGTTGTTCCTTTTTCTTGAGCGATAATTGTGATGGGCTGACCTAAAAATGAGGAAATTCCTCCGATAATTGAAGGATCATCACCATATAATCGGTCGCCATGCAATTCAATAAAATCAGGAAACAATTCTTTGATAACGGTTTTACTAGTGGGACGTTTTGGATGACGTGCTAAACGGACAATTTCCCATGCACTGTTTTGAATATCCATCATTTTGAAATAACGTCCTTTCGGTGCCATTTTAATAATTTAGCTAGCGTGGATTTCAACATTTTACGTTCAATGATGAAATCCACTTGTCCGTGTTTTAGTTGAAAATCATCAGTTTGAAATCCTTCAGGTAAATCTTGTTTAATCGTTTGTTTGATAACTCTAGGTCCTGCAAAACCGATTAGACTTGATTTTTCAGCAATGTTAATATCTCCTAAAGAAGCAAAACTCGCTGCGACGCCTCCAGTGGTAGGGTTGGTTAAAACACTGATGAAAAATCCTTTCTTTTCATGATATATGGCTAGAGCCGCAGATGTTTTAACCATCTGCATCAATGATAAAATTCCTTCTTGCATCCGTGCGCCACCTGAGGCTGAAAAGATAATCAAAGGCAAATTCTTTTTGGTCGCTGTTTCAATGAGTCTTGTGACCTTTTCACCGACCACAGATCCCATTGAACCCATCATGAATGCAGAATCCAAAACCCCAATTGCGGTTTTAACTCCTTCAATTTTCCCAATTCCAGAAATAAAAGCTTCATTCATTAGCGTTGAGGTTTTCGCTGTCTCTAATTTCTTTTCATAATCAGGCATAGACAAAGGATTGACAGATGTCATGTCTGAATCGATTTCAGTAAAACTATTGGAATCCAAGACTAAAGCTAGTCGTTTTGATGCACTGATTTTTGCATGATATCCACAGTTGGGACATACGCCATTTAATTCATCAAGTTTAGGTTGATATATAACGGTTTGACATCCCTCACATTGAACAAAAATACCTTCTGGGATATTATGAGGAACACTTGTTGTTTCTTTCTTTAAAACGTTCTTTCGAAATGAATTGAGTTTTGCTTGGCGATCATCCAGAAACTCCGGCATTACGTTCACCTTCTATCGTTTGATTCATCCGGGTAATAAATCCTGTATCGGTCTGTCCTTTGACAAAATCAGGTTGATGCATGATAACGTATAAATATTCGATGTTGGTTTTAATCCCTTCAACGACGAATTGTTCAATTGCCGCTCTTAATTTACGAATTGCATCTCTTCGGTTTGGTGCGTGAACAACGATTTTTGCAAGCAAAGAATCGTAGTATTGCGACACCTCATAATTCGAATAAATATGTGTATCGATTCTAACGCCAGGTCCTCCAGGAAAAACAACGTTAGTAATTAATCCAGGTGTTGGTCGAAAGTTATGGTCAGGATCTTCTGCGCACACGCGCGCTTCAATGGAATGTCCGCGGAAACGGACATCGAGTTGTTTGAAAGATAACGAATTGCCATAAGCGATTCGTATTTGTTCTTTAATTAAATCAATACCAGTAACCCATTCAGTCACACCGTGTTCGACCTGAATTCTTGTGTTCATTTCAATAAAATAAAAATTCTCTGAATTATCAACTAAATATTCCATCGTCCCAGCACTGTAATAACCAATTGATTTGGCTAATTTGACTGAAGCAGCACAAAGTTTTCTTCTTAATTGCGCTGAAATGAACGTTGAAGGGGATTCTTCGATAATCTTTTGATTGCGTCTTTGAATTGAACAATCTCTTTCCCCTAAATGAACGACATTTCCTTGTTTATCGCCCATGATTTGAATTTCAATATGATGTGGTTGTTCAATGTATTTTTCAATATAAAGGGATTTATCTCCAAAAGAAGATTCTGCTTCTAAAGAAGCTCTTTCGAAAGCAGAGACAAACGCTTCTTCGGTGTGGACGATGAGGATTCCTCGTCCTCCCCCTCCGCTTGACGCTTTAATCATGACAGGATATCCGATTTTACGCGCTACTACTTTTCCGTCTTCAACGCTTTCAATAATCCCGTCACTGCCGGCAACGATAGGTACGCCTGCTTCTTTTGCAATGCGTTTTGCAGTCGCTTTGTCTCCGAGTAAGGAAATAATTTTAGAAGACGGTCCTATAAAATTGATATTGCATCGCTCTACCATTTCAGCGAAATGACTGTTTTCAGATAAAAAGCCATATCCGGGATGAATTGCATTACACCCTGTAGAAATAGCTGCACTTAAAACGTTATTATAGTTTAAATAGGAATCTTTACTCATCTCTTTACCGATACAAATAGCTTCATCCGCTATTTTAACATGTAATGAGTTTTTATCGGCCAAGGAATAGACGGCAACCGTTGGAATTCCTAATTCTTTACATGCCCTTATAATGCGTACTGCAATCTCACCACGGTTCGCAATTAATATTTTATTCGCCACGGCTTTCACCAGTATGAATGGTTATTAAGACTTGATCATAACCAACGACTTGTCCGTTTTTGACATCAATGCGTTCGACAATGCCACTCACAGGACACGTAATTTCATTCATAATTTTCATAGCTTCTACAATACAAACCGTTTCACCTTTCTTAACGGGTTGTCCAACTGTTACGAACGGTTCACCGTTTGGTGTCGCAGAAGCATAGTAAGTTCCAACAAGCGGAGACTTCACTGGAAAACAGATATGACTTGAAGACTCTTGGATTACTTGAGTAGGATTAGAAGTGGGTTGAATGATACTTACTTGTGGCTGAGTTACAGGTCCTTGATAAGTTTGATTATGAGCATCTTGCTTTGATAGTTTTAATTTTATATTATCAATCTCTATTTCCATCGAAGTGAGATTAGAAGTTTCAAATTCTTTGATGAGTTGTTGAATTTCTTTAATAGTCATGATAAAATCACGATCCTTTTTAGGCTATGCGCCAATTTTTTCTGTGACGAAATCAGTAATTTCACCAAGGGTTTTGAATGACTGTGCCACTTCATCAGAAATGGTTACACCAAATGCATCTTCAAGTCCCATAACGAGCTCAACAGCATCTAAACTATCAATATTTAAATCTTCTTCTAGTCTGGTTTCCCTCGATAGTTTCATTGAATCCACGCTAAATTCTTTAGAAATCATTTGTTTTACTTTTTCGAATATCATAATTTGATTGTCCTTTCTGAGCGAAATATAAATATAGTTTGAATTTCAAAGTTTCGTTCTCAAATATCATACTCGCATCAGTAGTTTTTGTCAACACCCAATGTATACCTTAGTTAAAAAGAAACAATCAATCATTATTAATATTCGTAATAGATTAATGGAATTACTGACCTATATTTAGCGAATTTTTTGATAAATTTTAACAATATAATTGAATAAATTGTGTGATGTTTTTTTATAAAAAAAACCACCAAGATTTTCCTTGGTGGTCATTCCATCAGTATTAAAATTGAAGCAATTATAATTCTTATAGATATCTTTCACATCCAAAAACAGAAGTCGCTCCATCTGATACGCTTGTGACGACTTGTCTAAGGGATTTTTTACGGACATCTCCAGCAGCGAAAACACCTTTAACACTGGTTTCACAGTCGTCGTCAGTTACAATCCATCCGCCTTCGGCTAATTCAACTTGGCCTTCGACCATTTTTGAATTTGGAGTCATTCCAACTGCAACAAATATCCCAGACACTTCAAGTTTTCTTATTTCGCCATTTTTCTTATTTTGAATCGTTAATCCTTCGACAAAATCATTTCCTGTCACCTCTAAAGCAACGCTATCCCAAATGATTTCAACATTAGGCGTTGCGAACAATCGCTCTTGAAGAACTTTCGCAGCTCTGAGTTCATCTCGACGATGAATTAAATAGACTTTTGGACACATTCTCGCTAAATAGATTGCATCTTCAACTGCGACATCTCCACCACCGACAACAGCGGTTACTTTACCTTTGTATAAAGCTCCATCGCACGTAGCGCAATAAGAAATGCCTTTTCCAAAAAATGTTTCTGTCCCTATGGCATCTAGAGGTCTTGATTTCGCACCGGTTGCGATTATGACTGTTTTGGTATAGTAAGTTTTGTCGTAACAGACAACTTTTTTTATTTTTCCAGATAAATCGAGTTCTTTCACTTCATCTGTCGTAAATTTAACGCCTAAACTTTCCGCGTGATTCACCATCAAAGTAGTTAGTTCCATGCCAGTTACATGTGCAATTCCTGGATAGTTATCAACTTCATACGTGTTCGCTATTTCCCCACCCGGCAAGAATTTTTCTAATAGGACGAAATTCATCATCGCTCTACTTGCATAAATACCGGCCGCTATTCCTCCAGGGCCAGCACCGATAATGACTAAATCTAAAACATTTTCCATATTATTCCTCTTCTTTCACTTGATCCATTTTTAATCGGTAATATTGAAATTCACTGCGTTTATCAAATCCAATATGACGATATAACTGATAGGCATTAGCGTTATTACTGTCAACTTCAATCATTAAGTTATTTATATTTTGTTTTAATAATTCTTGAATGACTTTGATTAAAAAGACTTTTCCATATCCTTTGCTTTGATAAGGGGTATCTATCGCAACACCTAAAATATAGGTTGAATCTACATTTAATGATACAGCACATGTCCCTATTATTATATCATTTAATATCGCATTAAACTGTGTTTTACGCTCACTGTTGAGTGTTTTCATAACCATTGGCCTTGATTCTTCGGTGGGTATATTAAATGTGTGCTGATATATTTCGATGAGCCGTTCTAAATCTTTTGTACTAGATACTTCAACAATAATATCTGAATTGATTTCAGGAAGCGATTGAAATTGATGATGATTAAACGTCAGTTCATACTCGCTATACTCATAGTTTGCATTGAGGGATTGAACAAAACGAACACCCTCTATTGATTGATACTCGCATATAAACAAAAGATCAATCAATCCATACTTTATTATCTTTGTTTTGAATTGATCTAGTAACTTTGAAAAGTAACCTTGATGACGGAAATCAGGGTGTGTAAATCCACTAATTTCCACTTCAGTTAATTTCGGCATAAAGATAGATAAAACACTCACGAGTTGATGATCTAAATACAAAAGATAGATTGTTGGTAAATCTGAAACAATATTATATTCAGAATTAATTGAAATCGTTGAGTTCAAGTTATCTTTACGATTGACGATGGTTTCAAGGTCTCTAACCAAAGATATTTCACTATCATCCAAGCGGATGAATGACTTGATTTCAATCATGAGCCATCCTCCTCATTTGAAAGATTTAGTTGATTCACATAAGTTACAATGACATCACTAACTATGTGATATCCATCACTATTCAAATGCAATCCATCGAAGGTAAAACTACGGTTGAGTTCTTCCCCATCGAGTAGTTCTGTATAGACGTCCATATAAACATAATTATATTCTAGCGCTAAAGTTTGCAATGTGGTATTAAATAATAAGATATCATCCCAATAGTCGGTAAAATGTGAGTAAATCATTGTATTCGTTGGATATAATGATTCGATATATACATCACATTCGGGTAATTCTTCTTGAATCTTGTCCAATATTTTGCGGTAATTTTTTTCAATTGCTTCAAGTGATCTACCGCCATGGATATCATTAATACCTATGAGTAATACAATGATCGAAGGCTCAATCGCTAAAACATTCGATTCTAACCGAGCGAAAACTCCATCGGTTTTATCTCCGCCAATACCACGGTTATAAATTACTAAATCACTAGAAAAATATGCGTTTAGATCAAATCCGTCTGTCAAACTATCTCCTAGAAAGACAATTTGATTCATCTCAGCAGTTTTATTTTCTTCAATGTAAGCTTTATTTTTAGTGTTCCAATAAACGCCTCTAATGGTTGGCCATGCAAACCAAATAATCATTCCTATAAATATAAGAATGCCAATGATACTGCCAAGTACAAACAACAATCTTTTCGCTTTTCTTCTCACTATATCCTCTTTCAAACATTAAGCCATTTTTTGAAGATAATATTCAATGATTGCTTGTGTTCCGTTTTCAGAATAACCTTTTTCGTTTAAAGTTTCAAAAATACGAACAACTCGTTCTACAACCTCAAGTTCTAATCCTTGCTTTTCTTCCATCACTAATTTCAAATCTTTCAAAAAATGTTTGATAAAGAAACCAGGAGCATAATCATGATTAATCATTTTACGACCATTGATTTGGGCTTGCCACGAAGAGGCTGATCCGCCCGTAATAACATTAAGCATTGAATCAAGATTTAAATCTTTTGATTTCGCATATAGTAAGGACTCAGCAATAGCGGCTATATTTCCCGCAATCACCACTTGATTTGCGAGTTTTGCATGTTGGCCATTACCCGCTTCGCCCATGTAAGTAATCGTTTTGCCCATTAATTGTAATAATGGTAAAATTGTTTGATAAACATCATGGTTCCCGCCGGCCATAATAGAAAGTGTTGCGTTGATTGCTCCAACATCACCACCAGTGACTGGTGCATCAATCATATGGAGTCCAAGTGATTTAGCTTTAATAAATAAGTCTTTGGCTAGCGTTGGCGAAGAAGTCGTCATATCGACTAGGATAGCACTTTTTTTTGCATGCTTAAACACCTCATCATATACTTCTTTGACATCTTTTGGGTATCCAACGATAGAAAATATAACATCTGCTTCATTCACACACTCTTCAATCGTATGACAAGCTTTTATTAACGGCTCTAATTCTTTTGCTTTTTCAAAGGTACGGTTATATGCCGAAACATTATAACCAGCACTTTGTAAATGTCTCGCCATGGGATTTCCCATAACGCCTGTTCCTATCCATGCTATTTTCATTAACATAAACCCTCCATAACAAGTTATAATAATTTATTATATCATTTAATTATTCGATTTTATGAAACCAATTTCGTTTTATTAAGAAATAATCTCGTTTTTATCAATCGTCGAGATAATTCATATAATTGATAATAATTTAACAGATAAAAATATATAATAGTTTCACATTAAATTCATATTCTAAAGAATATGTCAGATTCAATATATAAAAATATTGACAAACTAACAATTGTTAGTTTATAATTATACTTGAACTAACAGTTGTTAGTTAAGGGGGAATCCATGACAACGAAAGAAAAAATCATTCATGAAGCTCTTAGTCTTTTTTCAGTAAGAGGTTTCTCATCTGTTTCTGTTAGGGATATCGCTTATGCAGCCGGAATCAAAGAAAGTTCCTTATATAATCACTTCGTTAATAAGCAAGACATTTTTAATCAGACCATAGCTTTCTGTCAAGAACGAGTCACTTCCCAATATGAACTGCTTTACCTTCAAAACTCTATTTCTAGTAGGGTTGAGATACACAGCCAATTAGTTCATGATATTCTATATTCGATTTCACAATCAATTTTTCGAATCAATCTATCAGATGATTACAATAGAATGTTTAGACAGATGTTAACCATTGAACAATACAATAGCGGTGAATTAAGGGATTTATATAAAGATATTTTTATTGATCAAGCTATTCAATATCAAATAATTCTATTCACCTATCTTATGGAAAACGGAGTTATTATAAAGGGACAACCAAAAGCGTTAGCGTTAGAATTTTACTCTCCTATATTTTTGCTTCTAAGTAGGTATGATTCACTAGATGATGAAGCCTCAAGGCTATTAAAGATCCATATAGACTACTTTATCCTTAAAAATACCAGTAAATGAAGGATATATAAAGAATTAAATAGCCAATAGTTGTCCAAAAGACATCTACTGGCTATTTTTTTTATTAAGTAACTTACGTAAATATTTAATTTAATTACACGATTATCTGATAAGTATTTCGTTAATCTAAAATAGTAAATGTCATGCTTTGGGTACCGGAAGTCGTTACATAATAAAGCGTATAAACACCTGGCTGACTAATTCTCGTGACTGCTCCAAGATAAGAGTAGACTTCACCATCAAGCGTGTAATAGATATTTGGATTATAGGTATCAAATTCTATAACAACTGAATCATTATATATTCCATTATTTTCTACTCCAATTAATGGGACTTCATCACCATTAACAATGTATTGATCAATATGACTAACTGCTTCATGTAAAACAAAATAAACTCCCGCTACATTCAAGTGAATATAGTTTGTGAATTCCGACTTAACTACAACTCCATTGATATAAGATGTATAAGGTTTATTAACTCCTTGTCCAACATATATTTCAATACCATAATCAATATTACCTTTGGTTTCATTAATTGTGTAAGAGTTGGATAATAAATATCTTTCCTCAGTCACATCATAACTAAAAACATAAATGAACTTGCCATAATGAACTTTTCCATTAACAATCGCAAAACTTCTAACAAAGTAAGGATCATGTTCTGTAAAAACTAAGGAATCGCCTTCAATTATGGTCGTAGACGTATTATAATCAGCGTCCGCTTCATGTACTCCTGGGACGCCTCTTAATAGCGCATACGTCGATTTTGAATATAAGAATCCCGCATCTGAAATCGAATAAGAAATATCATTTTCAAACGAAAAAACTGTTCTAAATGTTAATGAAACTGAACTGCCTGTTGATGTATAGGATTCATAGAGTGTTGAAACATATGGTTTTTCAAACAAAATTTTATAGACATGTAAATACTTTTCGCTTGTCTCGGTATTTGTCGTAATAACAGTATGGATTCCATTTCTATAGATATAGTCATAAGAATCGTAATCAAAATTTGAATCTTTCGCTGAGAATCCGTCCTTTACTTCATACCAAAATGAGGGTCTATAAATACTACTACCATTATCAATTTTATAATAGCCGCCTGACACTACATACTCCAATCCTACGGAAGTTCCTTCTTCCACTTGATTGATTGTTTCAAAACTATGGACATTACTATATAAAACAATCGTGTCAAATCTTACAAAGAATACCGAGTAATAAGTTTGATTCTCTAACAAAGCATTCGTTGTTAAATCAAAATCAAGGTAAGTCATTGAAGATAAAATGTTACCTTCATTTGATATTTTTGATATTCCTCTTTGAGAGTAACTAAGTGTCTCGTTTTCACCATATAAGATTCCGTACTCATGTGCTGTTTCTTGGTTGTTTAGTTGTGAACGGTAATTGGATAGATTTAAGGTGATTTGTTGTTTCATTCTTTGTTCAACATAAAAATCTTCATTTAATGTTGAATTGTCAAAACAAAAATAGTTAACGAAGAAAGCATCGTTTTGTTGGTACTCAAAATCGTATATCCAGATTGCATATAATGTAATATCATATGTAATTGGCGTATTCATGTCAAAGAGTGTTTCTCCATCAGAAGTTAACGAATAACCTTCCAAGAGATAATTCGTTCGAATTGGTAAAGGATTAACACCCAATGCATTTCCATTTTCATTGACTATTTCAACAATGGGTTCTAATTGTATCGCTCCATTTAAATCGTAGTTAACCTCATAAGTGACAATTGATAAATCAATCCACTTTGCATACAAAGTTGTATTAGAATATAAATTCGTTGAACTAAACAAGAATGGATTATTAAGTTCTTGATCAGAGAACCATCCCACAAATCCATATCCTTGCTTTATTGGTTCTATTGGAGCATTTATCATTGACCCAATTTCTGTTTGAATTGAATCAATAACACTACCACCATTTGTTTCAAATACAACTGTAATGTTAGTTGGTTCGTTTGGAGAAAATCCAGCAAAAAGTGTGATATTTGATGTAATTTCATCTCCAAAATCACAAAACATTGTCAATTCTGAGTCATAAAACCATCCAGTAAAAGTATGATTTTCTTTTGTCGGTTCTGTTGATGGTAGGTTAGGAACACCGCCATGCATAACTGATTGATCATCAAACGTTCCAACTCCGCCTTGCAAATCAAATGTAACGGTATAAAAAATTTGATTAGGGGTTAGCGCAGTAATTGTTATCGTTTTGTCGACAAATTCTCCCTCAGGGGTAGTAAGTATAATTCTGACGGTATAAACTTCACCAATCTCAACGGTAAATACATTAGAATTACCATCGATGATTTCATTTGAACTATTTTTTATTTCAAATGATAATATAACGCCTTGATTCTTGATTAAATCACTGATGTCGTTGATAGTATAAGGTATTGAGTAAGTTCCTGCAGGTATATTCACTTGATCAGTAGCAACAATCTCAACACTATTAATGTCAAATTCATTGTTTTCACAGCCGGTTAAAAAAAATAAACTAATAATCATTATAAAATAAATCCATTTTCTATTCATCTTGCACCTCTAGATATTTTTATAAATATTTTAATCGATAAATATATTTTTAACAATAGCTCTTTATGCAGAAAAGTATAATTTTAATAGAATTTTACTTAAACTTTTAGTCTATTAATTAAATGATTGTTTTTTAAAAAAAAATAAACTTCTCATCTTGAATAAAGAGAAGCTTATAATTGTTAAATTTGATTATATTTTCCTATGATCTAATAGAATACCCTCAATACCTATTTGATATTTTAATTTGCAATTTGATCTAATGCAGTTTGAAGAGCACGATCTATACCTAGACGATAGTCTTCTAACGACATGACCACTTCGATATCCGGAGAAGTTCCTCTTCCTAAAGGAAGTCCTTCTACCGCTACTGCCCAAGCAACTTTTGAAGATCGTAAATTAATTTTTGAGTTCTTTAATCGATATCCAACCGAACTATCGGTACATAAAAATCCACCATTTGTTTCTTCACCGATGAGTGTCCCGATATTATGGTATTTTAACAAGGCAACGAAATGGCCACAAGTTGAAAAACAATATGCATTAATTAGGACATATAAATCTCCATCATAATGTGGTTCTGAAAGTGGTATTTCACTTTTTAATCCGGTATAAAACTCCGGTGATGATTCTGCAAAATAGGGTTGAGGAGTCGCTTCTAAATAAGAAAATAACCGACTAGCTACACGTGGATCTCCTCCACCATTTCCTCGCAAATCCAAAATGATTTTATTTATACCTCGTGACTCAATTTCAGTAAAAAAGGTGTCGAAAAAATTATAAAATCCTGTTATCGAGTATATGCCGTAGGGAGAAAATGTTCTCAATGTCATAATCGCATAATCTGTATCATAATAGGCTTCATAAGCAACAAAATCTTCATAGGTCGAATTGCCCGGAGTATTACGTAGCATATGTTCTGACTTTGATGTTTCGGATGAATATTCTATATAGTTAATTTCAAGCGGACCACTCGTTCCTAAAAATAAATTATAATAGGAAAAATAATTCTCGCTTAGTACACGATTTTTAAGTGATAATCCTTCACCATCAGCTGTTAAGTATTGCATCATCTCAATCGTTAGATTTGAGATACTTACGCCATCAATTGAAGTGATTTCATCACCAATTTCTAAATCAGTATCACCTTTCACTTCTATAACAACAAGTTTACTATCAATTAATCGCACATCAACTGGATAAGTGTTTGAACCAAACACTTCTAAATAGATATTATCGGGAACCTGAATGTTTGAATGTCCGCATCGAATTGCGGCATTAACAATCGCAAGTACTCGGTAAAATTCTAATTGTGACATACCATCATATAGTAATTCTCTTTGAGATGTAATTATATTTTCTAGTGCTTCTTTATCAGTGAATATTTGGGGATTATACCGTACATAACCAATGAATTGATCGAAATCAGCCTGCAATTCTGATAAAGAATAAGTCAATGAAATCGTTGTTTCTGTGGTTGATGGCATTGTAGTCGTCGTTGTTATGGTCGTGCTTGATGTTTCAGTTAATGAGGTTGTAGTAGTCGAAGTAATTGATGTACAGCCAATGATTCCTATCAATAAAACAATAACCAAAAACATCATTATTCCTCGGAATTTCATTATAATCCTTCTTTCTTTGTGAAGCGAGAATGGACGTAATTAACCCATCCTTCCCAAAATTCAGTTTCATCGCATCCAAAAACACTTTGATAGTTCTTGGAGCTGCCGTTAAATAATAGAACGCTATCCCATCCATAAGTTTCAATGATATATTCAACTACGACCGATGACAATTCGTATCCATGATTTACTTTGAATAAATCATAGCGAGAACTTAAATTTTTTACTGTGTTAATATTTAAAGTGGGCAACTCATATGCCATCGCTTTATTAAGTCGACTTTCATTAATTATGTTACTCTCAACCGAAGCGATTCCTTGCAATAACCAATAGGGTTTCTCTGGGTATTTGGTGAAAAGTATTTCTTGCATCCAAACCATAGACGCTGCGCTTTCAATTGTGATATCATCGAAGGATTCTTCTGGCGCGAGATGTAGAATGTCCCATTCCCAACTTGCACGCAACCAGTCAGGTGATGTCATTAAACCAAGCGCAGAATGAAAGCGACTCTTCGTATAATACAGATAAACTTGCTGTTTTTCTACAAACGTTACATTATATCTTTTGTTAATTCGTTCATAAATTGATTCGAGATGATGTGCAAGTCGTTGTATTAATGTAGGATTATCAAAACCAAAGAATTCGAAATGATTAGATTGGAACAAAACTTTTCCGCCGTATATTCGATTTATAATTTGTTTCATTTCCGCTATTACGCAATCGCGCTCCGTAAGTTTCGGACTATAAAGGAACATCTTCCCATGTTCTTCAAAAGTTATCATCTGCTTATTCACTAGACGCGCCAAAAAGGTTTTTACTGTGGTAATACTCCACGCCTTAATATCGATTAAAGACTTCATGATATCTATTGCAGAAACAGGACTTTTTTCCCAAAGAACGCGCATAATCTGCCATTCTGAATCAGTTAAAATTGATGTCATAGATATACCCCCAATTTCGACTACACTTGTAGTCAGTTATCATAATACAATATTTTATTATTAAAGTAAAGTAGATATCTGTAAAAAATCATTTATTTTGAATTGCTTTAAGTATATTCAATTAGCAGCTATATTTATAACTATAGAATTGATGTTATGTGATGAAATTAAACAATATCGTTTTTTACTTTTAAAGCATGTAATCATTATAAAAATAAACTATACTGGCAATAAAATAAATATTGCATCAATATAACATCAAGTGTATAATGAAATAAGCAGTGATAATATTTAGGAGGTATCTCATGTTTCAAAATGATGATTTATCAATCGGAGATTGGTGGCTTTTTTGGATTTTAATGGCAATTCCAATTGTAAATGTAATAGTTGTACTTATTATATTATTTTCTTCTTCAACAAACCGGACATTGAAACATATGCTTTGGGCGGAAGTATTAATAGTAGTAATCGTTATTGCGTTACTCGCAACCTTACTCGCACCACTTTGGCAACAAATTTTTCCTCAAATTCGAGAACTAATACAGATGATTATTGACGGATTACCAATTTAGAGCGCATTGAGCGTTCTTTTTTTATTAAAAATACAAATCAAAAAGCCATCAAACATCCTAATAGAAGGTTTGATGGCTTCATTTTTTTGATTAAATTATTATTTCAATTGTAATAGAGTGACTGTTTCTACATGAACACTTTGCGGGAACATATCAAATGGCGTAACTTCTAAAATGTTATATCCACCATCAGCTAAAATTTTCAAGTCTCTTGCTAAAGTTCCTGGATCACAAGAAATATAAACAATCTTAGGAATCTTCATATTGATAACGGCATCCAACATGGCTTTATCGCAGCCTTTTCTGGGAGGATCAACGAAAATGACATCAAATTTGAATTTTTTCCATTTTTGAATAACAATTTCTGCTTCGCCAACTTCAAAGAATACATTTTTCAAATGATTTATTTCCGCATTTTTTCTTGCATCTTGGATGGCGGGTTTAACCACTTCAATACCAAATACTTTAAAAGCTTTTTTAGCAGCGACTAAAGAAATTGTTCCGATGCCACAATAGGCATCAATCACTTTTTCTTTACCCGTTAAATTGGCATAATCAAGTGCTTTTTTATAGAGTCTTTCAGTTTGGATTGGATTCGTTTGAAAGAACGAACGATGGCCAATCCAAAAATCCATGCCGTCGATTGAATCAATTAAACCATCTTCACCATGTAATTGAACGATTTCATCCATAGAATAACTAGATTCATCGTTTGTAGATGAATAGGCAATTGAAGCTACTTCAGGAATCTTAGCTAATATTTTTTTTACAAAAACATCAGATTGGGGGATCGTTTGCCCTACAGAAAGATTAAACAATACAGATAATTTCTTCGTCTTGTTTGATTCTCTCATGACAGCGGATTTAAACACACCAGTCTTTGATTCTTCATCGTATGCTTTGATACCTAATTCATTCGATACATTTTTAATCAAAACAAGTAAGTCATAAACACGTTTTGGCATGATATGACATTCGTCTAAATTCACTAAAGTATGACTTTTAGCTTGGAAAAATCCAGCTTCAATGCCTTTTTCTCCTTGATTGAATTTTATTTCAACTTTATTGCGATAATTATAAGGATTAGCCATGCCAATCATATCGTTGACTAAAACATTGTTCAAACCTATACGTTTCAAAGTGGTTTCAACACGATATTTTTTAAAACTTAATTGTAAATCATAATCCATATGCATTAAACTGCAGCCACCACAAGTATCAAAATGTTTGCATTTAGCGGCTACACGGTAAGGGCTTTTTTCTAATAAATTAACAATTTTTCCAAATCCATAATTTTTTTTCGTTTCAGTGATCACTATTTCTGCACGTTCACCTTTTAACATGCCTTCAACGAAAATCATGAATCCATTTTCCAGTTTGCAGACACCGAGGGCGTCATGCGTTAAATCGATGGATTCAACGACCACTGTTGCAGGTTTCAATTCTTCCACTCGTTCCACATCCCTTCATTAAAATCATCACTTGCATGATGATAAATAGAATTTAAACACACTAAAATATCGATGTGTTTTTTCCGTCTCTATTATTATACCATAAATTCGAAAAGATAGCACCCAAACCCATCGAAAAGTCATGAAAAAAACCTATGGAGTCCCATAGGTTATATCGTATTATAAATCATTTGATGCTTTACTTGATATATAGAGTATCGTAATTATCACGGTTCCTACAATACAAAATCCATATAATGCTGAGACACTCAAATTCATAATAATTGCACCCGCAACCAATGAAGATATCGGAATTAAAGCTTGCGATAGTACGGATGAAACCGAACTAACTTTTCCAAGCATATTTCGATCTACTCTTCGTTGCATGATTAGACTTACAGGTACGTTAAATGCAACATTTCCGAGTCCAATCACAAACATGAATGAAACAACAGAAATCAAAGTCGCATTAATTGATATAAATCCTTGATAGTATAAAATCATCGTTAAGGAGATCAAAATCATCGGTATAACAAGTCCAATTAACCATCCCTTGAGCTGACGACTATACTTTTCTTTCGTCGCTGCTTTCGACATGATAAGTGACATTATAATTGCACCAATCGAAAAAGCAACAGAGATTATAGAAAACCAATTTTCAGGGGTCATAAAATTTTGGAATAAATACGATGGTTCACTCGCAAATTTATAAGTCACAAAGAAGGGCATGGCATTACTGAAGATTGGCGCAGTAAAGAAATTGAGGGCTAAAGCCATGAATAATAACGCGACAATCGCCTTTTCTTTAAACAAATACTTTAATCCATCACCAATATCTCCAAACATCAATTTCATCGAAAGTTTATCGGTATTTGTATGTTCTTTATGGTTATACTTGATAAACATCTCTGTTATTGCAGAAATGATATACCCTGCGCCATTTAAGATAAATATACCGACAATTCCAATCGTAGAATAGAGTATCCCCCCCAGGATTAACCCTAAAATAGATTGAAAGTTATAAGATCCTTGTAATAATGAAGCTGCTGGTTGTAATTCTTCATCAGTCACGATAAACCGAAGTAATGAAGAAGATGCAGGACTGAAGAAAGCAGCGTTGACACTTAAGATCAGATTCATGATAAACAATAATATAATTTTATTTAACACCGACATATCGAGTAATAGTAAAACACCTACGATAGTGATTGAAATCCCTCTGATATAGTCGGTGATATACATGGTCCTTACTTTGTTCAACTTATCAGCTAAAACACCGCCAAAAGGAACAAGAAGAACTAATACGATACCAGATAGTGCCAAATATAAAGCTTGAATCATGGCGGATTGTTCTTCACCATAAACAGGCTTAGCGATTTGTAAGATATATAAGCTAATAGCAAAGCCAAAAATGATATGAGCGACATTTGATACAAACACGCCCCAAAACAATAACGAAAAATTACGATTCTTAAATACTTTTATTTTTGGCTTTGCTTCAAATTGAGCTTCCGTGTCCATGAGGTCGTACCGAAGCTTACTCTACTACTATTTTGATTTTATCGCCGTCAGCGGATGTAATGTTAACAAGTTCGCCGATAGCACCGGAATTGATCATACTGATGAGTGCGTCCATGTCGATGTCCATGTCATCAAGTTTATCAATATTGAACTTACTTGATTTTAATAATTTAGCAAATTCGATTGGAATTTCAATTTTGACTAAATCACCATCGGCTGAATCGACTAAAATCTTTAACATTCTAAATGGTGTTTTTTTTGTTGGAGCATCAAAAATTTGAGGTTCTTGTGTATCTCCCATTGCTGAAAGCAATTTTTCAGCATCTTCAGGTGTAATGATACCTTTGGATAATAAATCTAATATTTTCATTCTTTCTTCTCTTAATTCGTTTTTAGCCATGATAACTTCTCCTTTATAGTTTGCCTAGTTTAGCAACTGCATCCGCAACGCTAATGGCACCTTTTTCTAATTGATCTAATACTTCAGCTCTTGATACTTTTGATTTTTCTGTAGCTTGTTTTTCTTGCTGGATTTGCGTTGGTTGAACAACTTCATCCGTTCCTTCCAGGGTGTATCCTAATCCGATGATAACGTCATCTAGCATTTTCTTGATGGTTGGATAACTGAGGTTCATTTCCTTTTCAATCGCTTTGATATTTCCTCTATTTTTTACAAACACTTCGATAAAATAGAGTTTTTCAGTATCTAAGTAATTGAATTTTGAAAGGGTAAACTGTCCATCCAAGGACGTATTACAGCTTTCACATTGTAATTTGACAACGGTTAATTCGTGATGGCATACGGGACAGGTTGATAATACAGGGTATTTAGCTGATGTTTTTCTAAATTCTTTTGAAAATTCTTTTCCAAATGGAAATCCTTCGTTAAATGAAAATTTTTTATTCATTTTTGTTCCTCCTAGAGTGTCTTTATATATATTTTTTCGCCTGATTGTATGTTTACATCAAGTTTAATACCTTTAACACTGATCATTCTTAATAAATCTTCTTTTGAAATCGGTATTTCCATAGTTTCGGTATTATTCATTTTCCTAAGCAATATTTTTGCAAAAAACAAAGGAATTGGGAATAAAAACAGAAACGCTAGAAATCGCGTGACCCCTCGTTCTTCAGGAATGACAATTCTGATTTTTACGAAGTGGGCCTTTCTACTACGTTGAATTTTGGGCTGAGAATATAACGCTTTATAAGCTTGCGCTTTTGTTAATTCACCCGTTGATAATTTTAGCAATGTCTGATTATTCATATGATAGTCTCCATATATTTGATATTTTGATGTAATTCATCCTCGGTAACCAAAAAAACAGGTAATCAGTCTTTCTAAAATATTTGATTTATCTTTGAATGACTGACATATCTCTTCTTAAGTCTAAATTGCTGGTGTCGAACGATTTGTGGCTTTGGGCTAAATTCCATTCCAAATTTTTCTTTGCGAATAGAGATCTTATAGCGGCTACAACTTTTCCAAAGTTTAGTTTTTTCATGTGTCGACTCCTCTCTGTCATCTATTACGATGACTTTTACTTTAAAATCTCAACTTAATTTTTGAATTTATTGATTTTATTCACTTAAATATTAATTTTATTAAGTTGCACCTTAATTATATTAATTTTTTATAAGAAAAGCAAGTGTTTTTTTAATAATTTTTTAAAAAAATAAATGACGTCTCTTAGAGACGTCAAATTTTAAATATTTTTTTGTAAAACATAACGATAATAAATATCCCTATTAAATACCCTGGAAAATCAAATAAAAGAGCATCGATTAAAGAAGGTCCACGGTCAACTGATATTATTTGAATCCCTTCATCGATTAAAGCAATGATTAAACCGGGTATGATTATGACATATCTATTTATCTTAAATTGATAACTGGTCATACCATATAATAACCCTAATACCGCGTACTCGCCTATGTGTGCGCACTTCCTTATTATGAGATGTAAAGTATCAAACTCAAGGTTAGGAAGAAATGAATGAACAAAATTATGGATGTAGAGCGTTATAGCGTAACTAATAGAACCTGATGTCTCGCCGCTCTGTGTTGAAAACGAGAGAATGACCAACGTCCATAGAATTGAAATAATTAAGAAGATATACTTTCTCATAGATGTGTTTTTAATTCGATAACGATATCTCTTAATTCCGCTGCTCGTTCAAAATCAAGATCTTTCGCAGCTTGACGCATTTGTCTTTCTAAAATATCAATGGACTTAATAATTTCTTTTTTCGAAATCTTCTTATAGTCAATATCTCCTGTTTTCTTATCAATTTTAATTGAGATGGAATCTTGAATTGCTTTGATAATGGTTTGCGGCGTAATATGATTCTCCATATTGTATTGTTCCTGAATGGCTCTTCTTCTTTTTGTTTCATTGATAGCGTATATCATCGAATCAGTCATTTTGTCCGCGTACATAATGACCTTACCATTTACATTTCTTGCGGCACGGCCAATGATTTGAACTAAAGAACGATTACTTCTTAAGAATCCCTCTTTATCTGCATCTAATATTGCAATAGTAGATACTTCTGGCAAGTCTAGGCCTTCTCTAAGCAAATTGATACCTACTAAGATATCATAAGTTCCTAAACGCAATTTTCTAATAATATCGAGTCGTTCTAAAGACTTTATCTCCGAATGTAGATAAGCAACTTTATATCCTAATGATTTTAAATAATCAGTCAAGTCTTCACTCATTTTTATTGTTAGAGTAGTGATTAAAACTCTTTCCTTACGTTCAAGAGTTGATTCAATTTCCGATAACAAATCATCAATTTGACCTTCACTACGTTTTACGACAACCACTGGATCAATGAGCCCGGTTGGACGGATAATTTGTTCAATGACTTGATTTGTTTGTGCTAGTTCATAATCACCTGGTGTAGCAGAAACATATATAACTTGATTAATTTTATTTTTAAATTCATCGAAGTTAAGCGGACGATTGTCCATTGCAGAAGGTAATCTAAATCCATAATCAACCAAGGTTTGTTTTCTTGATCGGTCACCGTTATACATACCTCTAACTTGTGGTAAAGTGACGTGTGATTCATCTACGACTAGCAAAAAGTCCTTGGGGAAGAAATCGATTAAGACAGAAGGTGTTTCACCTTCACCTCTTAATGACAAATGCCTTGAATAGTTTTCAACGCCTGCACAGGTCCCCATTTCACTTAACAATTCCAAATCGTACATTGTCCGTTGTTCGATTCTTTCAGCTTCAAGTAATTGCCCTTTTGATTTAAAATATTGAATTCGTTCAATCAACTCACTTCTAATCCGCGAAATAGCTTCCTCAAGTTTGTCGCGATTCGTTAAAAAGTGAGATGCAGGAAATAACGTAATCATTTGCATATCTTTAATGATTTCACCAGTTACGATATTAAATTCACGAATTCTTTTGATTTCATCAAAATCAAATTCAATTCGAATGGCACTTGTTTTTTCGTAGGTGGGTAATACTTCTACGACATCGCCTTTAACCCTAAAACTACCGCGGTTAAAATCAATGTCATTACGAGTAAATAAGATTTGAACTAACTTCTTTAATAGATTATCGCGTCCGTAATTATCACCTAATCTAAGCGTCAACATACCATTTTTATAATCTTCAGGATCACCGATACCGTAAATACACGAAACCGATGCAACAATAATGACATCTCGACGTTCTAAAAGCGATGACGTTGCGGCGTGGCGCATTTCATCGATTTCATCATTGATTTGTGCATCTTTTTCAATAAATAAATCACGACCAGGAACGTAAGCTTCAGGTTGATAGTAATCATAATAGGATATAAAATACTCTACTCGGTTATCTGGAAAATACGTTTTAAGTTCGGAATAGAGTTGTCCTGCGAGCGTTTTATTATGTGCGAGGACAAGGGTTGGACGATTAACGCGATTGATAACGTTTGATATTGTATAGGTTTTACCGGTTCCGGTTGCACCGAGCAAAACCTGTTCTTTAATACCTTGATTCAGGTTTTCAACCAACGAATCAATCGCTTTCGGTTGGTCTCCAGTTGGAGAATAGTTTGATTGTAACTTAAATTGGTCCATAATATCACCCTATGATAGTATATCATATCTTGAAATAAATAGTCTATTGAGGTTATTTTTGATACAATAGTATTGGTGATGAAATGAATATATTGCTAGTCTCAATTGATTCAAAATACATCCATACCAATATGGCTTTGAGATATCTTAAAGCTAATTTAAGTCTGGAATCAAAATTACTAGAGTTTACCATTAAAGATGATTTAATGATCATTGAAGAAGCGATTCTCGAAGAACAACCTAATATCATTGCGTTTTCAGTCTATTTATGGAATGTAGAAAAAGTTGTGAAATTGATTGAATCCATAAAAGCTAAATCAAATGCAATCATTGTTATGGGTGGGCCGGAAGTGAGTTATGAACCGGTATACTTTATGACTAATTCAAAAGTAGATTATATTATCTCAGGCGAAGGGGAAATTGCTTTTGATCAACTCGTCACCTCAATCGATCAAAACAATTCAATTAATCAAATACCTGGTCTAATCTACCGTGAGAATGAGAAGATTATTCAAAATCCTATTAGAATAATTAATAATCTTGATAGCTTAAAAAACCCTTATCATATGATTGAGGACATCTCGAAATTAAGTACTAGAATTCAGTACATTGAAATGTCGAGAGGATGTCCATTTAATTGTTCATATTGCCTAGCGTCACTTGATAATAATGTTCGTTTCTTTAATATCGAACGCGTAAAGAAAGATATCTTCTATTTGATGGCGAATGGCGTTAAGACATTTAAATTTTTAGACCGAACATTTAATTATAAAATTAGCAATGCCCTAGAAATATTTGATTTCATCATCAAAAATCATTATGAAAATACGCAATTTCAATTTGAGATTACAGGTGATTTACTCCCTAGAGAATTAATCATTTATATCAACGAAAACGCACCTAAAGGGCTGATTCGTTTTGAAATCGGAATTCAATCAACCCATGAAGCAACGAATTTATCAGTGAATCGCATACAGAATAACGAAAAATTAATGGAAAATATTCGACTTATCCAAGACGGAGGAATCATCGATTTGCATCTTGACTTAATCGCTGGATTACCGCTAGAGGATTTAAATCGTTTCTCTCAAACTTTCGATGAAGTCTTTCAACTCTATCCGAAAGAGTTACAACTGGGATTTTTGAAAATGTTACGTGGAACTAAAATAAGAAGAGAAGCCGACAAATACGGTTATCTATATGATTCAAAACCACCTTATGAGATGCAATCAAATAATATCCTGTCAAAAGAAGATATTCTAGAAATTCATTATGTGGAAGAAGTTTTAGAAACGTTTTGGAATAAAGGCTTCATGCCATTGACAATGAGAACATTAATAGAGCGTGAAGTTTCCGCATTCAAATTTATGAATTCGTTCGCGCATTTTCTAATAAATCGTCAATTTGACTTTCATCGTTATCAATTATCTGATTTATTTGTTCGTCTTAGTCAATTCATTCTACAAACAAATCGTAATAACAATCAAATTTTAGATGTCATGAAAAAAGAGTACTTATTACGATCCACTATCAAAACACATATATGGTGGGATGATATCGTTTCTAAGATAGAAAAAAACCACCTATTCCAGCAAATAATCAACGAACATCCAGATATAAAAATCGATGATTTGTTTAAATACTCTACGACCATACATTTTAAAGGCCATTATTTAACAATTATCTATTATCCTGAAACTAAGAGAATTATTGAATATTAAAAAAAAGCGCTGATTTCAGCGCTTTTCCATTTATTATCTCGTTCCTTGATCGTAAACCTGACCCGCGGCTTTTGGAGCTCTAGATGAGCGAGAACTTAGGGCTAGTACAATCAATGTTGCTAAGTAAGGAATCATGGTATAAAAATCATCTGGAAGATTTAAATCTTGAATCAATGGGATTGAGGTATGTTGTGCTCCGACAGTCATCATTAATCCAAAGAAGAAAGCAGCAAACAAGACTCTAAACGGTTTCCAGTTACCAAATATTAGTACAGCAATTGCTAAGAATCCATAGCCGGATACAGTTCCTTCAAATGACTTAGCTGTTGATACAGAGAACAAGACTCCACCAATACCTGCTAAAAATCCAGAAATCAAAACTGCACGATAACGAACTTTATAAATATTGACGCCTAAAGAATCTGCCGCGTGAGGATTTTCACCACACGCACGAAGTCTCAATCCTTCTTTTGTTTTATATAAGAATATCCACGATACTATCAAAATGACAATACCAACATATAATCCAGAGTTCACCCTTTGAAAGAATATATCTCCAATAACGGGTATATCTGCTAAAAATCCAACTGTATTCATTTTAAATACCGTTTTGAAGAATATTTGTCTTCCCCCTAAAACAGTTCTTGCAATATAGAACGCTAAAGCAGGTGCAATTAAATTTAACGCTGTCGCAGAAATTGTTTGGTCGGCTTTCATGGATATCGAAGCATAAGCATGGAACCAACTAAACAACATACCCACCAAACCGCCCACCAACATTCCGGCAAACAATAACAATGTTTTGTCCCAGTTAGATTGAGCAAGCGCAAGCATATTCGTATCAGGTTCAATGGCTCGAATGACCCAAACCCCAACAAACGCGCCCATAATCATGATACCTTCCAAAGCGATGTTCGTAACCCCTGAGCGCTCACAAACCATTGCGCCAACAGCGACAATGAGTAAAGGTATCATCGTACTAATCGTTGAATTGAGCAAATCATAGATTGAATATGTCACTATACTTCACCTCCCGCATCTTCATCGGCAATCTTCTTACGGGATTTAGTTCTAGATTTAAACTTTAGTTTTTTTGCTTTTACCAAGGCGTATAAAGCGGTTGATAATGCACTAAAATAAATAATAACAGCGGTAATAACATCGGCCATCTCAGCCATATAGTTTGCTAAATTCAAGTAGTAGCCACCTTGACGAATATAAGCTAAGAACAACCCAGCAAACAATGCTCCAACTGGATTTGATAATCCAAGCAAAGCAACTGAGATACCGTCAAATCCAACTGACATTAATTCGGCTGTCATCATATCTTTTGTAACAAAGATATACTTACCGCTTACCAAGAATAATATTGCTCCACCCATACCAGCAAGAATTCCAGAAATTGCCATGGATATCATAATATTTCGCTTTGTATTCATTCCGGCATATTTACTGGCATCTTTATTAAAGCCTACTGCTTTAAGTTGATATCCTAAAGTCGTTTTATTTAAAACGATATAGATGACGATAACTGCAATAATTGCTAATATAATACCAATATTCATGACATATCCGCCAAAGAACGCTGAAGTACCATACGGTATCATCGCAGTAGCCCTAACCCCAAGCGTATGAGACGTATTGCCATCAAGAAGATTGTTGCCTTTAATAAACATAAAGGACGAATACATCGCAACATAGTTCATCATAATCGAGGCGACAACTTCATGAACATTTAAGAGCGCTTTTAAAGCCCCCACAATAAATCCCCATAACCCGCCAGCAATCATGCCGCATAATAAAGCAAACATCCAATGCCATGGTGCTGGCATAGAAACTCTAATACCAACATATACCGCAATCGTCGCTCCGACAATCATTTGTCCTGGTGCGCCAATATTAAAGAGTCCGGTTCTAAATGCGAATCCTACAGCTAAACCCGCTAAAATAAGGGGTGCAGCACGATATAGAGTATATCCAATCGAGTACATTCCTTGATTGAATCCACCCGCTAATAATAAAGTAATACCATAAAAGAATTGTGGATCATTATCAACAGTAAAAACACCTGTTATAACTAACATCCAAATGATAAACATGGTGAAAATCCCAAATAGAATCCCAAAACCAATAGCAATAAAACTTGGAACTGCCGCAGAATATGAGCTTGGAACAAAAAGTTTCTTAATGCCTAACCAAAGTTTTGCGATCATTTCTTTAAACTTCATGATTGATCACTCCCTTTTTTGATCCAGACATATAAAGCCCAATTTCTTGGAAAGATGTTTTCTTCGGATCAAGTTCTGCGACTAATTGACCTTCATAGATAACTAAGATTCGATCAGATAAATTCATGATTTCATCAAGTTCAAGAGAAATAAGTAAAACACCTTTACCATTATCTCTTTCTTCAAGAATCTTTTCGTGAATATATTCAATTGCACCAATATCTAGTCCACGAGTAGGTTGTACGGCGATGAGTAATTCTGGATTTCTAGATATTTCGCGAGCAATTATGGCTTTTTGTTGGTTACCACCCGACATTGATCTAGCGCGAGAGACAGCTCCAGCTCCACTGCGAATGTCAAAACGTTTGATGAGATCATTGGCGTGTTCAAAAATCTCGTTTTTCTTTAAAAATCCATGTTTTTGAAATTCAGGGAGATAATAGGATTGCAAAATCAAATTATCACTGAGATTAAAATCAAGGACTAATCCATGTTTGTGTCTATCCTCAGGAATATGACCTATGCCTAATTCCAATTTGTTACGAATCGATTTCTTCGTAATATCTTCATCTTTGAAATAGATATTTCCACTCGTTAAATTCTTTAATCCAGTGATAATGTTAACAAGTTCAGTCTGACCATTGCCTTCAATGCCGGCAATACCAACGATTTCACCACCACGAACGGAAAAACTGACATCATGAACATCAAATTTATTCTTCTCTGAATTAAATAATGATAATTTCTCTGTTCTAAATAACTCAGTGCTTACTCTTGCGGGTTTTTTATCGATATCAAAACTAATTTTTCTACCAACCATCATTTCAGCCAATATATCAACGTTCACATCTTTGACATTGACTGTACCTATGCATTTACCTTTACGAAGTACCGTGCATCGATCAGCAACAGCCATAACTTCTGCGAGTTTATGAGTGATGATAACAATTGATTTTCCCTCATTTTTAAAGTTCCTAATCGTATTCATTAATTCATCAATTTCTTGAGGGGTTAAGACGGCTGTTGGCTCATCAAAAATTAAGATATCCGCGTCGCGGTATAACATTTTTAAGATTTCAACACGTTGTTGCATACCGACTGTTATATCTTTAATATAAGCGTCGGGATCAACAAACAATTTATATTGTTCGCGCAACTCGATAATTCGGTTACGAGAGTTTTCTTTAGTTAAGAATCCGTTTTTTGTTTCTTCCATACCCAAAATGATATTCTCTGTAACAGTAAAAACATCAACAAGTTTAAAATGTTGATGAACCATTCCGATTTTTAGACGATTCGCGTCATTAGGGTTTTTAATTGATACTTCTTCTCCTTGGAATTTAATCACTCCTGAATCGGGATGATACAATCCAAATAGAATTGACATTAAAGTGCTTTTGCCAGCACCGTTTTCGCCTACAAGGGCGTGTACTTCCCCTTTTTGTAATTGGAAAGTAATATCATCATTTGCTTTTAATGTTCCAAACGACTTGCATATATTGAGCATCTCAATAACGTAATTCATGAATTCACCTCTAGATGAGTATCAATATTATCTAAAAGAAGGAAGGATTGATGCAATAATCCTTCCTTCTAGTAGAATGTTTTTTAAATTTTTTAACTAATTATTCAGCTGGAGCTGGTTCTGCTTTAGCTACTAAAGCTGCATTGTCAACACCAAGAGTTGTTAAGAATGCTGCTAAGCTAGCTTTGTCGTTTGTTGGAACAACGATTGTTCCAGCAACAACTTTTGCAAATACTGCTTCATAAGCTGCTTCAACTGCCGCTGCGTTAGCACCGAATCTTGAGAAATCAGCTGGTAATGATACGCCGCCTTCAGCTGCGCCTAAAGAAATTGTTCTTCCGCCATCCCAATTGCCATCATAGTAATCAGTCAAAGCTGCAATTGCGGCTTCGCCAACACCTTTAAGTGCAGAGGTAATAACTGCGTCTGAATCGCCTGATTGGTCTTTGTCAACACCAACAACCCATTTGTTAGATCCTTCTTCAGCTGCTAACATAGCAGATGAACCAGCACCACCGGCTGCTGCGAAAATAACAGATACGCCTGCATTATACCATGCAGTTGCTGTTGTTTGAGCTTCTGGAGTTGGAGCGAATGATCCAAGGTATGTGTAATGGTCAGCTGTGAATGTTAAAGCAACATCTAATTCGTCAGCTGCATAATAAGCACCTGCAACCCAACCAATACCAAAACGTTGAACTGCTGGAACTGACATTCCGCCAAAGAATCCAAGGTTTGTGTATCCGCCATAAACTAATGCATAACCTGCAAAGAATCCTACTTCATGTTCATCGAACAAAACGTTTAAAGTATTTTCTTCTGTTTTGTAAGTTGAATAATCAGCTGTATGAGGTTCTCCATCGATTAATACGAATTTTACATCTGGATAAGTAGTTTGAGCGGCATAAATTGCAGTTTCAAACAAGAAACCAGGAGTAATAACGATTTTTGCTCCACCTTGAACAGCTAGATCAATAGCTGCTAAGTAAGCTGCGTCAGAAACTTCACTTGGTTTGTAATATTTATACGATTTATCGTTTTCGATAGCGTATTCTTTAATGCCTTCCCAAGTGCCTTGGTTGAATGATTTGTCATCGATTCCGCCTGAGTCAGTAACCATTGCGATTTCATAAGTCTTTTCGCCGCAAGCTACTAATGTGAATACAGATACTAAAGCTAATGCTAATGCTAATAGTGCTTTCTTCATTTGTTTCCCTCCATATTTTTTAGAATATAGTAAATATTCTTATCACTATTATAGTCCGAAAAGGCAAAAATGTAAACCTTTTTTCGGTGTAAACCAAATCAAATTACATTGGTTAAATATTAATAATATTTTAATCGTAAATTAGTTTAGTTTTTCTAAATAATCATATAAATCTGTGGTTCTTTTAACTTTACTTAACGCTTGGTTAATTTCAATATGATCAATCTCAATGCCATGAGAACAAACGGCCATTCCAAATATATCTTTTCTTAATAATTCAACCGCGTAAGCTCCCATTTTCGAAGCTAAAATCCGGTCAAACGATGAAGGGTTGCCGCCCCTTTGGATATGTCCCAATACTGAAGCGCGAGTTTCATATTCAGTATTTGCTTGAATGTCTTTGGCTAACTCAAAGACATTTAACATATTCTCGGCTACTACGATGATTAAATGTCTTTTCCCTTTTGCTTTTGCCCCTCGAATTTGAGTCAATACTTCATCTCGATTAAATCCCGTTTCTTTAGTAATAACAATTTCTGCACCACAAGCAATACCTGAATATATTGATAAGTCACCGCAATTTCTTCCCATGACTTCGACAACCGTACATCGTTGATGTGAGAATGAAGTATCTCTTAATTTATCAATTGCCCAAATTGCAGTATCTAGGGCTGTAAAAAACCCAATCGTATATTCAGTTGAAGCAATATCGTTATCAATGGTTCCTGGGAGTGCAATACATTTGATACCCATTTTATTTAACTCCATCGCACCACGATACGTACCATCACCACCGATAACAACAAGTGTATCAATTCCGAGGTTTTTTAAATTGTTTACTGCGATTTGTCGAACAGACTCATCTTTAAATTCGGGCAATCTTGATGAACCTAAAATTGTACCGCCATGAGTTAATATTTGTCCAACATCATTGCGTTGTAATTGCTTGATTTTGTTTTCAACGAGTCCTTTATAACCATCATATATTCCATAGGCTTCATAACCATAATAAAGAGCAGTTCTTACTACGCCGCGAATCGCCGCATTCATTCCAGGTGCGTCACCACCAGAAGTTAATACACCAATTTTTTTCATTTTGTTACCTCACGATTTCTTTGATATTTTCTATGACTAATTGTTTTTTATTATTTCTAAAATCTAGATTACCTTCAAATAAATAAACGTTTCCCTTTAGGATTAAATCTTTATTTCTTACCCATGTTTCACTAAAAATAACGCCTTCAAAAGACGATAATTGATCTTCGATTTCAACAAAACACATCTCAGAACCTTTTTTCGTTCTTATGGTTTTAATTCGTGACAAAACTCCAGCAATTTGATATCTTCCCAATCTTAAATCTTCTACTTCAGAAGGCGTGATATATCCATTTTTTTCAATTGTATTTGCATAATCGGTAAGCGCATGAAAACTTAAATTGATACCCAGTAAATTTCTTTCGATTTGATTTAAATATTCGAAATCATATTCTGGACTTTCTAAATAAATAAACATGTCATCTTGATTCTCTTGATTAAAGGCAATAAAGCTTTCTGCTTGTCTTAAGTTATTAATTAAGGTTTGTTTTGTCTTATTTAATCCATCAAAAACACCAACCAATATCATTGACTCAATGGCTTTAGAATTAATACCGCTACTTCTTCGAATAAAATCTAAAAAGGTAGTTACGGGTTTTTCTAAACAAAGCGTTTCTATTTTATCTGCGATGACGGGGCCAATACCTCGGATACCTAAATACGGATAACGTAATCCGTCTATCTCTCGTTGATAATATTTCTTTGATAAGTTAATCCTTGGAGGAAGTACTTTAATGTTTAATTTACGACATTCACGAATATAATCATTCGTCGCAGAAGATGATCCGATGGCATTATCGAGCAAAGAAGCCATGAAATAACTCGGATAATTCGCTTTTAGATAAGCCATCCAATAAGCAACAAGTGCATATACAACAGAATGCGATTTATTGAATCCATAGTTAGCGAATTTAACAATATAATCATAAATATCATTACTAATAGCTTGATCATGACCCATTTCAACACATTTTGAAACAAATTTATCGCGTTCTTGGATTAATACATCTTCTTTCTTTTTAGATACAGCACGTCTTAATACATCAGCTTCTCCCATGGAATAGCCAGCAAATTGGTTTGCTATTTGCATAATTTGTTCTTGATAAACAATGATACCGTTCGTATCTTTTAAGATGGGTTCTAAGTCTTTATGAGTATAGGTGATTGGTTCTATTTGGAATCGGCGTTCAAGGTAGGTTGGAATATTTTCCATAGGTCCTGGACGAAATAAAGCGATACATACAGCAATATCATCAAAGTTGGATATCTGCATTTTTCTCAGTAAATTCATCATCCCTTGAGATTCAAGTTGGAAAATTCCTAAGGTGCGAACATCTTTTAGTAATTCAAATGTTTTTTGATCATCGGTCGGTATCTTATAGATATCGATTTTTTCGTGAGTGTCATACTCGATTTGATCAATGACTTTTGAAATGATTGCTAAATTACGAATCCCTAAAAAGTCGATTTTTAATAACCCAATTGATTCTAAATCAGAGGCTTCATATTGGGTTTGATACATGCCTAATAAACCGTTTTGAACGGGAGAGTAGGAAGTAATTGGCTGATCAGTAATAATAATGCCTGCCGCATGGGTTGATACGTGTTTTTGTAAACCTTCAATGCGCGTTGAAACATCAAGTAGTTCTTTAATTGCTGGATCACTCATATAATATTGATATTTATCGGGATTCAAACGAATAAAACCGGATAATGAATTATCGGTATCACTCACAAGTGAAGTTAATTCGTCAATCACATTCTCGTTGGTTTTTAGAATTCTAGCGGCATCTCGAATCGCACTTTTACCTTGGAAAGTACCAAAAGCAATAATGTTCGTGACGCGATCTTTACCATATTTATCAACAACATAACGTATCACTTCATCCCGTTTATCATCAGGAAAATCCATATCGATATCCGGCATCGTTATTCTTTCGGGATTTAAAAAACGTTCAAAAAATAATCGATGTTCTAAGGGATCAACGTCAACGATTCCTAAAACATAACTCACTAAAGACCCCGCTGAAGATCCTCTACCGGGTCCAACCAATATTTTATTTTTCTTGGCATATAATACAAAATCCCATACGATTAAAAAATAATCATCAAATCCCATATCATGAATGATTTGTAATTCATAATCAAGGCGTTTTTGATAAGTCTCATAGGAAAATAATTGATTCTTCATCATCATGAATCGACGTTTTAGCCCTTTATTCGCAAGCTTTGAAAGATGATCTGATGCACTCATTCCTTCTAAGGAAGGATACTTAGGAAGACGGTATTTTCCAAATTCTATTGTCAATTGAATTGAAGCAATCATACGAACCGTATTATCAATCGCTTTTTTGAGTTCGATATTCAATTCATCGAGTTGAACCGGCTTTCTCAATGAGTGATTGATTTGATTTGAATTGAACATCCCTGATTGTGAGGAAGATTGCTCGTTTAATATCAATCCTAGTATCTCAGAGGCATGCGCATCTTCATAATCAAGGTAATTGACTTGATTGACAATAATTGAATCCCAAATAATCAATGCCGATGAACCGATTTTCATTTCCGTTAAAGGATCAGTCATATCAATTCCTAAATAAAACGCTTCAAAATTGCGACTAAAGGTTTGACATTGTTCCGTTGCTAATGCGTAGTCATCTGTCGCCAAAGCTTGATAGACACTACCATTACTAGTTAAAGCAACGCCAATGATTCCTTCCTTCCAAGGTTGCATTTTTGTTATCGTTAATATTTTTGATTCAGTGTTAATAATTGACGAAATCTGAATTAAATTATGATAGCCTATATCATTTTTCGCATAAAGTAAAAATGGCGTCATTCCATAATGTTCAGTCTCAATAGTCACTGATAAACCAATAATTGGTTTAATCCCAACTTCATGACATTTTTTATAAAATTTTAAGGCACCATATAAGCAATTTTGATCCGTTAATCCGAGTGTCTTAAACCCATATTCTTTCGCACGCAAAATCAGCTTGTCGAGATCCAACAAACTGCCGTTAAAGGAATAACTAGATTGAATGAATAAATCAAATGTTATCAATCAATATCACCGATTTGATTATATCATAATCACCCAAATTTAAGTAGTCTATTTCTTGCGGAAGACAAGGAAAAGACCAACAAGACTAAAGACTCCAAGTACAATTTCAAGGAATGGAATCTTAATTGTTTCATGATTGTTCTCTTCAATAAGTGATAGAATTTCAAAATCATATTGGGCATACACTCCCTCATCAAACCATAATTCAAAATGATAAATTCCCGCTTTTAATTCAAGTCCTGGTTCTACGATTTGACCATTCAATCGACCATCACCGATAAAGTTCAAACGATATCCAAAATCATAGACACCATTATTAGTTAAATTTATGACGCTAGGATAAATTGTAAAATTCAGAGTTTTACGATATTCATTTACACCTATGATTGTTAATTCATATCTTCCCGGTCTTGCAACTAAAGAGTTGTTTTCATAAATTTCTTTATTGAGATACAATGTTGAATTAGGAACATTGATATATACTCCTGTTGAATATTCTTTATTTGCTTCAACACCTGAAATGATTGGATCGATAATGAATTGATATTCTTCAACATAATCTCCGATGCCTTCTATCCTTATCCTGTGATTACCAATTTCTAGAATATCCGTTCCACTAACATAAGGTTCTTCATTAAGAAAAAGCAACCCATTCGCATGAACCGCTGTCTTTCCTATGTAGACTCCGTTATTTTCCACACCTTCAACATCACTTTTCAAAGTCAAGTTCATAACGTATGAATATCGAAATTTTTCAATGATGATTTCGTAATTCCCTGGTGTTGTTAGTTCTATTTTATCTTGATACTCACCATTTATCTTACATTTACCTTGAAATTGATATGTGAAATTCCCGTTTGCTTCAATAGTTGGATTTATTTCAATTATCTCTAATTGACTATTAATGACTATATCGGTTTGATATGTATCATCGTTTGATAAGACCAAAAAATATCCATGATTATTGAAAACTTTGAATGCTTGATGATAAATGATTCTATCAACATAATTCCCAAAAACATCATATTTTAAGATTTCTGTCGAATAGAGTTCAAATTCCATAATCGAATAATTAAAAGAAAATTTAACAATAGCGACACCAAAAGAACCATCTTCGAAGAATCCAACGAACGAGACACTTTCGCTATACCCTTCGTCAATCATAATTGTTCGGTACAGAGTATCGTTCTCATGATATTTCATGACGATTAGTCCGTTAAAATCTTTTGTTGCTTTATTTTGAGCAGATCCATAATAAAAATCGTACTCGCCAAATGTACTACTTCCGGTAATGTAATATGTATAATCTGGATGTACACCATAATCGGTTGCATAAATGTCTTTACTGAGAATCAAAATTGATATCATAATAATTATAATCATTCCTATTTTTCGAACCATAAAAAAACCTCCTGCGTATAAATAATACGCAAGAGGTATGAGAATTGTTTAATTATAATAAAGACATGGTATCTCTGGCAATCATAACTTCTTCATTCGTTGGAATGACGAACACCTTAATTTTCGAATCATCTGTTGAAATCAGTCTTTCTATACCGCGACAATCATTGCGTACAGGATCAATTTTAGCACCTAACACCGTTAAACGATTAATAATATTAGCACGTGTTCCAGGTGCGTTTTCACCGATACCAGCCGTAAACACAATCGCATCAGCCCCACCCATATAGACATAATAACTAGCGATATAATCCACGATGCGTTTTGCTTGAACTTCAATCGCCATCGCTGCTCTTTGATCGCCTTTTTCAGCCGCACTCACTAAATCTCTAGAATCAGATGAAATACCAGACACGCCTAAGTAACCTGATAATTTATTTAATATGTTGATAATCTCTTTAGCTGATTTGTTTTTCTTAACCATCATATATTCAATAATAGCTGGATCAATATTTCCTGATCTCGTACCCATTGGAATGCCTTCAAGTGGTGTGAATCCCATAGAAGTATCAATCGATTTTCCGCCTTTAACTGCACAAATTGAAGCTCCATTACCTAAATGACAAACAATTGTATTGGTTTCTGATAAAGGTTTACCTAAAATTTCAGCAACCCGTTCAGAAACGTATTGATGGCTGGTTCCGTGGAAACCATATTTACGAACAGAATAACGTTCATACCAATCATAAGGTACAGCGTATAAAAATGCTTCTTCAGCCATCGTTTGATGGAAAGCAGTATCAAATACAGCAACTTGTTTTACGTTGGGTAATATTTCCATAAATGCTTTAATTCCAGTAAGATTTGGCACTAAATGGAGTGGCGCTAAATCCACGATACTTTCTAGGATATCGATTTCATTTTGCGTGATAACAACCGAATGTGTCAATACACTAGCGCCTTGAACCACGCGGTGTCCAACACCTTGTATTTCTTCGAAATTCGCAATAATTTCTAATTCAATTAGTTTATCAACCACTAATTTAACAGCTTCGCTATGATTATCAACGTCTTTAATAAGTTGTAATTTTTCACCATTAACTTTAATGGTAAAAACAGAATCTTTCATTCCGATTCTTTCAACCAATCCACTGGTGATTACTTTTTCTTCTGGCATTTCAAGCAATTGAAATTTTAGTGATGAACTTCCGGCATTAACGGCCATAATTTTTGTCATTTTTGTTTCTCCTCTATTTTATCAAAATTGGCTTTGAACCATTGATTAATCTTTGCAATTTGTATTTGTAGTACATCTTCATCTTCAAACGATGTAATATCTGCGAGCAATGCTTTTTCTAATTTTCTAACATTTTCACCGTTTTTTTGTAAGATGAAGATACTTTTACCAACGGTCTTAAAAATGGAATCCGGAAGCTTAACCAATCCAACAACTTGCCATAAATCCTTAATGACATCTTTAAATAACTCAGAACTAGGCACTTCAAAGAAATCATTTGGAATAACTGCTAATAAATAACCGCCTTCTAATAAATTATTATAATGATGATTAATTGCATCATAAGGAAAATATGAACCGTTTTCTAAAGTTGAATAAGGAAAGTCTGTCACAATAACATCGGCTCTTAAGTTATAAAAGAGCAGTGTATCTTGAAAATAAAGCTCGTCCCCATAATCCATCATATCAAACATTGCATTTGCTAAATGGTAACTTTCAATATTAGATTCGACACCGATTAACTGAGTCGGAATTTTTAATTGATTAGCAACAGTCGTAATTAAATTGCCTGTCCCGACAAGCGGATCAAAAATAAGTAATTCTTTTGCTTTTGGATAAAGTTTCTCAACGAGAAAAGCCATGAATATCCCGATAGTATCTGGTGTAATATCCGCATTAGTTCGTTTTTGATGTTTAAAGCCTTTTAAAATGCACAGTTGCATCGCTTTTCGAACTTCTTCTTTTTTGAAATCAATGGATTTAACATTATCCAAAAGAACTTTGATTTTGGAAGATGATTCAGAAGTTATACTTTCATCAACCGAATCTGATAATAAATTATTGACAGCTTCGGTGATACCATCCAAATACCCCAATTTTAATTCTTCAAAAAAGATAACGGCAGATGAATCTATATATTCGAATATAATCTCAATGTGTTTTTGATTAATCATAATTTCACCTTTAATAATTTTAACATAACAATAGTCGTATTTCAACAAACAAATACTTTGGTATTTGAATCAAAGACAAACGTAAAAATCAATTTTGTGATACAATAAGGGTGGTGAGAAATGATGAAAAAATTCATGATAAAGCTAATTCATGGCTATCAGGCTGCAACACAAGGGAAACAACCAACTTGTAGATTTCATCCGTCTTGTTCAAACTATGCTCTACAAGCGTATGAAAACTACAATTTCTTCTATGCAACTTTTTTAACAATTTGGCGAATTTTAAGATGTAACCCCTTCAATAAAGGTGGATATGATCCAATTCCTAAGTACAAAAAGATATTAAAAGAAGAATTAAAAGCCGAAAAAGAAGAAGTAAATAAATAAAAGAAACGCCAGAAATTTTCTGAGCGTTTTTTTAGTTTTATACTACAAAATGTTGTTTTTATTAACAAGTATATTTTTAATGACTTTTTTTCTAGAAAATTCTTCACGATCTCTTTCTTCTAAGTAATCGGAAATGAATTTGATGTTTCTTTCGAATTCAGGAATAACGATGCTTTTTAATGCATTGGCTTGTTTTTGAGATTTACGGATGGCATTGGCTAAACGATAAGCACAGTTACTTATTTCAGCTAATTTAATTGTTAAATCTCTAACTTTTTGAAAACACGTGTAAGCATAGTCAAATTTCGTATTTGTACTACCGATACCATAAGAAATTTTAACTTCTTTTTTCTCATAATATACGATTGGTAAATCAACGCCCATGACACTACGCAATGACAAATCTAATCCCTCATCAATTGGAATAGATTTAGCAATGTCACTCACAATACCTAATGTAATGTTGGCTTCTTGTAAAGCCAAATAGGCTTGATGGTATGCAGTTGTTAGTTCATCACGCAAATCTCGAACATCTTTAATAATTATCATCATTTCGCGGATTAAAATATTACGCTTGCGATCCATTAAATCATAACCCATTTTTGCGAGTGAATTAGATTTTTTTAACGCCATTAAATTTCCTTTAGTCGGAAATATTTGTTGATTAATCATTTTTAACAGCCCTTGTGGACGCTAAAGCTTTAACAGTCGATTTAACAATGACTTTAAAATAAGTGATTGCATCCTGATAATCATAATGTTCTTTTAATAATTCAGAATCCATACGATCTAATTCAGTCATAGGTAATGTTGATAATAATCGCCAACCTAAATCAAGGGTTTCGATAATCGAACGATTGACATTGGGGCCTTGATTTAAGAAATGTTTTTCAAACAAATTACCAAAATCAATATACGAGTGGTCGATAGGGCTTAATTCATCTTCTCCAATAACAGATGCAAGATTTCGAGCGTCTCTTACCTTTGAATACGCCACAAATAATTGGTTAGCTACTGCAGAGTGATCTTTTCTAGTGTAGCCGTCGCCGATACCATCTTTCATAAGCCTTGATAAGGATGGTAGCACTCCAACGGGTGGAAATATCCCTTTTTGATGAAGTTCTCGGTCTAATACTATTTGACCCTCTGTTATATATCCAGTTAAGTCGGGGACTGGATGTGTAATATCATCATTTGGCATTGATAGAATCGGAATTTGAGTTACGGAACCTTTGGTGTTTTTAACAATTCCGGCTCTTTCAAATATTGACGCTAAATCGGAATATAAATATCCAGGATATCCTTTTCTACCAGGAATTTCACCTTTACTACTTGAAAATTCACGAAGAGCTTCACAATAAGAGGTTATATCTGTCATAATGACTAAGACATGCATTCCATGTTTATAAGCCAAGTATTCTGCAGCTGTGAGTGCACATCTTGGTGTGAGCAATCTTTCAATGATTGGATCATTCGAAAGATTGACGTACATGACAACTTTTTCTTTTACGTCAGCTTCTTCAAATGAGTGAATGAAATAATCTGCAACTTCGTTTTTAACGCCCATTGCGGCAAAAACGATACAAAAATCTTTAGCTTCAGATTCAGCAATTTTAGCGTGTTTTACAATTTGAACAGCCAATTCGTTATGCGGTAATCCTGAACCGGTAAATATTGGCAATTTTTGACCGCGAATTAAAGTTACAAGCGCATCAATGCTACTTACGCCAGTATTGATATAATTTCTAGGATAAACACGACTAACTGGATTTAATGGTAACCCATTAATATCTAGACTTTCATCAACATAAACATCACCAAGTCCGTCAATCGGTAATCCAGATCCATCAAAAATTCTACCCAATATTTCTTTTGATAAAGGTAATTTCATTGGATGTCCTAAAAATCTAGTTTTTGTGTTGGTAAGAGAGATATTATTGCTTCCTTCAAACACTTGAACAACAACTCGTTCTCCTTGAATTTGAACGACTCTACCTCTTCTTAATGTTCCATCATCAAGAATGATTTCTACGATTTCTTCAAAGGATACGTCTTTTACACCATCCAGAAAAATCAAAGATCCATTAACTTCTTTTAATCCCATATATTGAAGATTCATAAACTCGCCTCCAATCACTTGATTTTTCTAATAGTATGATCAATTAAACTAATATAATCATCAAATTTGTCGATATCTTCATTGTTTATATCATATTTCATACGAATTACTTTTTCAAAAATCTCCGTTTTTAAAACTAAACTAAGGGATTTTCCTTGAACTAGATAATCTTTCGACGCTTGATATAAGTGTAAAATGACTTGCATCATTTTAAACTGTTTATTAAGCGGAACGAAAGTATCATCCTTATGAAAAGCATTTTGTTGTAAGAATCCATTTCGAATAACTTTTCCAATTTCAATGACCAATTTTTGATCATCTGGTAAGATATCACTACCAATTAATTTAACAATTTCCATCAGTTTATTTTCTTCAGCTAGTAAAGCAATAATTTTTTGTCGGTACGGTAAAAATTGAACATCAATATTCTTATTAAACCAATCTGTTAATTCTGGAATGTATTCAGAATATGAAATATTCCAATTAATAGCAGCATAATGTCTAACATACGCTAATTGCTTATCGAGGGCCCAAAAACATCTAACAAATCTTTTAGTGTTTTGAGTAACAGGCTCTGAAAAGTCTGCACCTTGTGGTGATACTGCTCCAATAATCGTAATTGAACCTCTTTTTCCATTAACGGTTTCAACGTAACCAGCACGTTCATAAAACTGAGATATTCGGCTAGGTAGGTATGCGGGGAATCCTTCTTCAGCAGGCATCTCTTCCAAACGGCCACTAATTTCCCTTAAAGCTTCTGCCCAACGAGAGGTTGAATCAGCCATAATTGCGACGTGATATCCCATATCACGATAGTATTCAGCCATTGTAACACCGGTGTAGATACTTGCTTCACGTGCAGCAACGGGCATATTTGAAGTGTTTGCGATTAATATTGTCCGATCAGTTAAAGGACGACGTGATTTGGGGTCAATCAATTCCGTGAATTCTTCAAGAACTTGCGTCATTTCATTACCACGTTCACCACAACCGATATAGATGATAATATCAGCATCACACCATTTTGCAAATTGATGTTGTAGCATTGTTTTTCCTGTTCCAAATCCACCAGGAACTGCCGCTGCACCACCTTTTGCAATTGGAAACATTGAATCAATAATTCTTTGACCACTGATGAGTGGTTCGTTTAGTGTGAGTCTTTTGTTGACAGGACGCTCTGTTTTAATTGGCCATCTTTGAACCATTGTAATCGAATGAATCTCACCATGGGTATCTTTCACTTTCAATAAAACATCTTTGATGGTGTATTTTCCATTTTTAACAACTTCAACTACTTCACCTTGAATACCTTTTGGAATCATTATCCGATGTTCGATTAAAGAAGTTTCTTGAGTCGAAGCTACGATATCACCATATTGAACTTTTTGTCCAAGTTTAGCTAAAACAGTAACATCCCAAAGTTTCTCATCATCTAAGATTTTTATGTTCCCACCGATGGGTACAAAAATTCCGTTCTCATCAGCGATTTTTTGTAAAGGACGTTCAATTCCGTCAAAAATATTACTCATCATTCCTGGCCCTAGTAGAATCGATACAGGTTCTCCAGTCGTAAAAACCGGCTCATTTGGTCGCAATCCTGTGGTTGATTCATATACTTGAATGACAGTTTCGCTTTTTGTGATTGCAATAACTTCTCCTAATAAGCGATTATTACCAACATAAACCATTTCAAGCATATGAAAATCCGTACTGTTTTTAACAGTAACGACTGGTCCGTTGATGGAATAGATTAGATTATTACTCATAAATTAGCTCCTTGTCGAAAACATGTATAGTTAGTTTTTAATGAATAGTTTTGAATTAGTGTAGAACCAAGTTTTATTATTTTCAAGTTTTGTATCTAGAGTTTCGTCGATTTCTAACATCAACTTACTACTAACTACTCGAAACCCACCGATTTTGATTTTATCATCTTTGACAATATTTATCGATTTGTCAAAAAAAGTTAAAATCATTTTATTACATACTTCGTCATTGGGAAGAATGTAAAACGATAGATTTTGACTGGTCATTTGTGATTCAATTGTTTTTAATTTATTTTCGATAAATTCTTCATATTTTTTACTTTTAACAAACAAAAGTAACTTCTTATGGATTTCATTAAAAATATCCTCAGAGATCTCTTTTCTACGCTCATACAAAATATGCGCGTTTTTTGATAAAAGATTATTAATATCTTGTCGATACTTATCTTTCATATCTTTTAATTCGACGCCTAGCGACAAATCAACTTGATGTTTAACTTCTAAAGAGAGCTTTGCTAATTCTTCTTGTTTTTTTGAAGAAATTTCTTTTTGAAGTGCGGCGATTTTACGAGAAGAAACACGTTCTATCTCGTCATGAAAATACCGTATTAAACTATCATCATTATAATATTCCATTATTTCACCTCACAGTTTAATGCCAATTGCTTCACTGACGTATTTGTCAATTGATTGTCCGACCCGACTACTATCTCTTCGGTCGGGAATTTCAACAATCAATTTGCCAGATTGTTTTAATTTTAATTCAGAAATAATATCTGGACACAGTTCAACTAATTTTGTCGTAATCAAAATAATGCAGATTTCAGGGTCCTGCATTAATTTTTCTAAATTATCTATGAGCGGTTCACGTTCGTGGATAACGACACCATCAATGCCAACTAAACGCAATCCCACTTGTGTATCAACATTATCACTTAACAAGAAAAAACGCATAAAATCATCTACTTACTATAGTTTATTTATGATTAAAATAGAAATAAGTAATCCGTAAATTGCAACACCTTCACCAAGGGCAACGAAAATCAATGATTTACCGAAGTTTTTCTCATTTTCAGAAAACGCTCCAATAGCCGCTGGAGCAGCTGCAGCAACAGCGATACCAGCACCCATAGCTGAAATGCCGGTCGATAATGCAGCACTTAAGAACCCTAAACCTTGTGCTAAAGTTCCGGTGATACTAGTAATAGTAACTTCTTCAGCAAATACTTTTGGTCCACCAATGAGAATCAAAAGCATCAAGCCAAAAGTCATTGAAAAGAAAAGTGAAATATGAGTAATTAATCTTTTTTTAGCAGAAAGACCCGAAACTTTTCCTCTAAAGACATTGACGAGTGGTAAAGAAATAGCAATAATAAAAACTAAAGGTAATATAATTTCAAAAGCATTTAACATATGTGAATCCTCCATTCATTCCTATTAATGATTTATAGTTTGAAATGCAACGCCATTACCTTCATAATAACGCGAGAACATTTCGTAAAACTCGAGACGTAATACTTGAATTCCTACAATTAAGCCTTCAAGACCCATGACAAATAAATTACCTAATATAGCAACTAACAAACTAGCATTTCCAACCATTGACATCAAACTGCTAACCACAAGCATCATTCCAGCATGAGACAGAACAAATCCACCGACACGCATAAATGACATTGTGTTTGTAATATAAGATAGCATTACATCAAATAATTCGAAAAATCCTTCAACAAAGAATCCGCCGAATCCATTTGGAAACATCTTTTTCCCTTCTGATTTTCGTTCAAATGGTTCTTTGAAAAAGATTAGAAGAACTGGAATAAGAATAAACGGAACTAGATAATACCAAGTCAAGATATTCGCAATTCCTAAAAGGTTTAATCCGACCGCTGCAAGTAAATAAGAGTAAAAAATAAGCCCAGATACGCCATTATGTGATAAAAATGCTTCAACATAATGTTTCCGTTTGATATTCGTTATAATTCCCATGATAATGGATAGAATAATCAAAAGTGCACCAATTGCGATAGCCGCAATTAATAATGTCATTGTAAATTCTGAGTCCATTACATGAATCGGTTTCCCTGCCATTCCAAGAATATCGGTATAAAATGGCGTTAGAATTTCTTCGTTTCCAAAGAAAGATCCATACAACAAACCAAATATTGAAGAAGCAATACCGATTCTAATTCCGATTTCGCCCAATTTCATTTTCTTCCACTTTGCCATAATGAAACCAAGTAGAATCAATACTAAGCCCTGTCCCAAATCTCCAAACATTATACCAAACAAGATTGAATAGGTTATCGCAACAAACGGTGTTGGATCAATATCGCCATAGGCTGGGACCCCATACATTTCAACAAACATTGAGAATGGACGACTGAACCATCGGTTCTTTAATTTTGTCGGGGGTGTAATTCGTTTATCACTCTTAGGTGGTCTTACTTCGATTTCAAGGTCGTCAATGCCTTCAAATTGTTTTTTAACATTGTCAACATTTTCAACTTCCGTAAATCCTGAGATAGTGAATCTATCTCCGAACCCAATAACATATTTCTTCGCTTCAAAGATTTGATTTAAAAATAGTAATTCACTTTTTATCGAACTCAATCTATCTTTAAAATCTTCAGCGGTTTTTTGCATCTCGCTTTTTAACATTGCATTTTCTTTGTTAAGATTATCTATTTCTGCAATGAGTGTTTCTCGAGCCTTTTCTGGGGTACCATGTACGAAATCAGGAATATAAATTCTTTCAAAGAATAAGGATGAGAAGATATTGTCGACTTCTCTTTCATATTCTTGCGTTGTGAAATACATTCCCCAATTATAATATTGATCGACAAGAAATGATTTGAATAAAAACGGTCGATTACGATAATATTTCAGTTTTTCTACGCTGTCGTTTGGCAGTCTTCCGATACGAGAATTCACGTATTCACAAGAAAAAATATCATCAAGCGATACATTTAGTGATTCAATGTTCGTGACATGTTTCAAGGTATCATTCAATTTGTTGATAGTTTGTTGATTCTCTTTAATCCGATTAACTCGTTCTAATAATATCTCATGAGATTCTTTAATTGTATCTCTCATGTTATCAAAATTGTAATCCAAACTTCTAATTTCCGATACAGGAAGATTTAATTCAAACTCTTTTTCAATTTGAATTAGTTCATTCAATATACCAGTACAAAAATTGTCGGCTTTAAAGGAAGTCAAACCATGCACCGAATCAACAATTTTTGTTGAAAGAACAGGATGAAAATCCTGTAAATCGATAAACCTCATTAATAATTGATCCAAATTGGCGAGGTTCGATGTAATTGTTATTAGCTGTGTCTTTGCTATTGCCATAAATTATCCCCTCATTACTTAATAAATAAGCATTTTTCGAATTTCTGCTTCAGAGAGTTGATATCGAATTCCTTCGATAATGTTAATTAAATTTTGCACTTCAATGTCGCATAACAATAAGAAAGCGGCATAAACTTTGGGTACAGAACTAGAAAAATACATAAACCTTTTCGCTAGATTATATTTTATTCTATCTGAATAGTATTCAACATAGACATATTCTGACTTATCGATATAATTATTGTATTCAGAATCCCGTAAATAATTCAAAATCAAATCCGGATTTGGAAGAGAAATTAATTCGTCAATTTTCTTTTCGCTAATTCGTGAATATTTATGAATTAACGCTGTTTTTATCATGGAAAAATCGGCGTTATAAAACTTCTTCAATCGGTAAATTTTGGTAATATTTCCAAGTTCAATTTTCGTTAAATAGATATTATCAAGATCTTTTTTTAACTTACCTTTATAGTTTTGATCAATTCTTCGAAATATTTCATCAAAATAATAAATTTCAAGATCACGCTCAATACTAACATAATCGATATCTTTATTACTGACGTTTGAATACTTAGAAAGGATTTTCAAGTAATCCGTATCTTTTACAATATCTAAAAGTTCACTCATAGACGTTGATTTTGATGCTTCAAAGATATCAAATGTTGCATGTTTTTTCATGTAATTAGGTGTTTCAGCAATTTGATTGTCATAATCATCAGAAATAATTGATCTAACTATTTCTAATAAAATATCTAATTCTCTTTTTAGAAGATTAATTTCGTAAAATTTATAATCTCTAACCCTAATAAATTTAATTAATCTGATGGTATGATTAAATATATTTTTCTTAATCAGTTCTTCTAATCTAGCTCTATGGATGGAATCAACTTGAACATCTTGTAAGGTATCTCTGTAATTAACATGATTACTCAAGTATTGCGCAACCTCGGGAACTGATTTCATTTTAAGAAGGGATTCATAATCTGAGGGCTTTATACTTTTCCCATATATTGATTTAGCTTTTGAAATAATCGAATTACTTGCAAAAGAAAACATAGAATCATCCTCCTTAGATAAAGACTATTTTATACAGTAATTAAACATATCTTCAATCCATTCGTCTTTTTTTTCTTTGAAGATCCTATTTATCTGTTCTAAAATCTTTTCGTGTTCAGCGGTAATTTGAATCGTTTTTTTCTTTAAATCTTCATTAATTTCATTAATGGTATCTTGTATTTTACCAGAAGTGTCTTGCGTATATTGTTTTAGCAATTGTTTCCGAGAAGTTTTAAGAAACGAATCAAGATTATCTTTTTCGGCCTGTAGTTCTTCTACTTTTTGTCGTGCATTAAAATCCATATCTACTAAAATTTTAATAATGTCGTCTTTCACAATAGACCTCCCGACTATAAAATCATGTTCATAATGATAGTGTTAAGAAAATAAAAAATAGCACTCTCAATTATATCGCTAAAATGAGAAAAAATAAAGCATTAACATAAAGTTAAACGTTTAGTAAAAAAAATGTGATATTAAAAATGAAAATCAGTGAAAAATACTTATCAAAAACCTGCTTTATTATCAAATTATCAACAGCGTAAAATTATAACACAAAATATTTTTATAAACAAGAAAAAACACACTGATAGATAATTATAAAATAATTATATGAAACAAAACTATAATTATATTAATTATTCAGCAGTGTGTTTTAAATGTAATTACAGTTATTTATCTTTCGAGAGTACCAGAATAACTCATTATGCCGCCCAAATTAGTGATATCTGTATACCCCATATGATCTAACATATGTGCGGCTTGTGTGCTTCTTCCTCCCGATAAACAATAAACAAAGATTCTTGCATCTTTATTAGGTACGGTTTTCGTTATTAATTGAAGGTTTTCTACAGGTACATTAATAGCCTTTGGTAATCTTCCTCCTCGAAACTCTTCTTTTGTTCTAACATCGATTAACTTAATCGTTGGATCTGCTTGCATTTCACTTAACACTTTACTCATCGGTAGATTCTTAATTCTTCTTGAAAAAATGGACATATTTACACCTCATATAATAGAATTTATGACGGCTATACTATATCAAAGACTCTTATCAAAAGCAAGCAAGTTGCTTTCATAAAAGCAACAAAAAAATCACGCCTTTTGGACGTGATTTATTTGCTTTTATTATGGTGCGGGTAACAGGACTTGAACCTGCACTCACTAGGAACTAGATCCTAAGTCTAGCGCGTCTGCCAATTTCGCCATACCCGCATAAAAGATAAAAATGGTGACCCGCAGGCGACTTGAACGCCTGACCCTTTGATTAAAAGTCAAATGCTCTACCAGCTGAGCTAGCGGGTCATAAATTGGCTGGGCTAGGTGGACTTGAACCACCGATATCGGAGTCAAAGTCCGATGCCTTACCGCTTGGCTATAGCCCAATTTATGAGAGAATAAGATGGGGCGATTGATGGGTATCGAACCCACGAATGTCGGAGCCACAATCCGATGCGTTAACCACTTCGCCACAACCGCCATCTGTTTTTTCGCACCTATAAGTTTACTAAATAGAGAAACAATTGTCAAGCATTATTTCTCATATAAATGGGTCGGGTTCGATTATTAATAACCGAATCCCGACCACGATTTCTATTTACAGTCCTAATATTGCAATACCGAATCCTTGATCCCCTAAATGGACCAAGAAAACGGGGCTTACTGCCGCTGACATATTAATAACGACATTAGGATATTTTTCATTAACTGCAGCTTTTAATTTGTCGCCCCACTCAGGACGATTCAATTGAACAATATCAAGATAAACAGCATCATATTTATCAACATAAGCTTTGATTGCTTCCATAAAAATGTTAAAACAAGCTAAATTAGTTCTTTCTTTTCTTGTTAATTGTAGTTTTCCATCAATCATTTCGACAATTGGTTTAATCCTTAAAACAGTTCCGAGTAGTGCAGCCACTTTACTTAATCTTCCGCCACGGAATAAATGCATCAAGTTCGAGAGAGTGAACATCACGTGTGCGTTCGCATAAACTTGTTCATATTTCTTCTTTAATTCGGTAAAGGAAATCCCATTTTTTATCTCTTGAGCTAATATCGCTATGCCTAATGCAACTCCAAATGAAGCGACTTTAGGAGAGTTAACAGTTATTTCCATTGGGTATTCGATCATTGATTTTGCAATAACTGCCGATTGGTAAGTTCCGCTTATTTTTTCTGATAACGTGACGACTAAAACGTGTGTGTAACCTTCTTTATGATATTCATCATAGAGTTTAATAAAATCACCAGGAGCAGGTTGTGAAGTCATCATTTTTTTGCCTTCGTTTAAATAAATCATCATGTCATCATATGATAAATCTGGTTCTTGATATAAAACACCTTCGACGGTAACACCAAGTGGTGCAACTTTAATAAAATCGTATTGCTTGATATCTTCTCTTGTAAGAGAGGTAGTATCAATCAATAACCCAATCTTTTCCATAATTTCTCCCATTCATAACTTTATTTTTTTTTTATTGTTTAGAACTTTATTATACATAATACATTAACAAAAAGTACTATGTCTGTCAAGTTACTTTGTATGTTTAAATAAACAAAAAAATGGCTGAGAATTCATCTCAACCATTTTTATATTTATAATTTTAAGCTTGTTTTTTATGATCTTCTATAATTTTTGCAGTTAAATTACCTGGAACCTCTTCATAACGAATGAATTCTCTTGTGAATGTTCCAGATCCTTGAGTCATTGCTTTTAAGTCAATGGTATATTTTGTAATTTCTGCTTCAGGAACTTCAGCGATAACTTTTTGATAACCTTGTTCAGATGGTTCCATACCAAGAACGCGACCTCTACGTTTGTTTACATCGCCTAAAACATCTCCAAGGTATTCATCTTTAATGTTGACAACAATTTTATGAATTGGTTCTAAAATGGTCGGTTTTGCATTTTTACATGCATCTTTAAAGGCAATTGAAGCAGCCATTTTAAACGCTAATTCATTGGAATCGACGGGATGATATTTACCATCAGTTAAGATACCTTTGACCCCAATAACTGGGAATCCTGCTAAAGGACCATGTTCAAGCGTTTCTTGAAGCCCTTTGTCAACGGCTGGGAAGTAGTTTCTAGGAACAGCTCCACCGAAAACTTCTTCTGCGAATTCATAATCTTTATCTGTTATTGGTTCAAAACGCATTACTACGACGCCATAATAACCAGATCCACCTGATTGTTTAACGTATCTGCCTTCAGCGGTTGCGACGGACTTAATTGTTTCACGATAAACAATTTCTTGATCTAACATTTCAACATCGACTTTAAACATGTTTCTCATGCGGTCAATAATATGGCCTAAATGGATAATTCCTTGTCCGCCAACCAATAATTGATTAGTTTCTTTGTTTCTCTTAATTTCAAATGTGTTATCTTCAACTTGAAGTTTTGATAAAGCATTTGAAAGTTTATCCTCATCGGCTTTGTTTTTTGGACGAATAGCAACATACATAGTTGGAGATGGTGTTACAACGATAGGATAAATGATTGGAGCTTTTTTATCAGAAATTGTCGTATCGGTATATACTTTGCTCATCTTTGCGACGGCGCAAATATCTCCTGCATGAACTGTATCAACTGGAATTGAAATTTTTCCCATAGGAATAAACAATTGACCAATTTTTTCGACTTCACTGCTATTGGAAACAAATACTTCTTGATCTTTTTTTAATGTTCCGGATTTGATTTGCATAAAATTAATCGTTCCAACGAATGGGTCGATAGTCGTTTTATACACAAATGCAGAAAAAGGTTCGTCATCTGATAGTTTTCTAGAGGTTTCAGATTCCTTATCTGTTTTTAATCCAACTGCAGGTTCGCATTCAGCAACAGATGGGAAATATTCTCTAATCATGTGAAGTAAAGTTAATGGACCAATGTCTTTAGTAGCACTACCAACTGCAACAGGTACGGCTTCACCTGAAGAAACACTCAGTTTCAATCCGTGTTTAATTTCTTCCATGGTCAATTCTTCACCATTGAAGTATTTTTCTAATAATGATTCATCCGCACCAGCAACAGCTTCTACCAAATCTTGGCGAAGAGCTTTAACTCTTTCCATTTTATCAGGATAGATTTCACCATCAACTGATTTTTGACCATCATAGATACGTGCTTTTAATTCAACGATATCCGCAAATCCAGAAAACTCTTCTTTTTTACCAATTGGAAGGCAGAATGGTACAGCTTGTTTTCCGAGTTTAGTACGAATTAATTCTAATACTTCGTCAAATTTGACGTTTTCCTTATCCATCTTGTTCACAAAAATGATGGCAGGGAGTTTTGCTTTTTTAATTTCAAGCCACATTTTTTCCGCACCAACTTCAACACCTTTGGTTGCGTCTAAAACAAGGATAGCTCCGCTAGCAACGGTTAACGTGTGACGAATGTCACCGATAAATTCATCTGCGCCAGGAGCGTCTAAAAAGTTGAACTTGAAGTTCTTAAATTCGACAGGAACAACAGCTGTCGACGTTGAGGATAACCTTCCTTGTTCCTCAACAGTATAATCGGAAATCGTATTCTTCTTTTCTACTTCGCCCTTCTTCTCAATTCCACCCGCTGTAAAAATCAGCGACTCTGATAAAGAGGTCTTACCACTTCCTAAATGCCCAAGAATTATGACGTTTTTGACATTTTCTGCAAGATATTCTTTCATGCTTTATTATTCTCCTCTCGTCTAAAACGCTTTCAGTCTTAATTATTATATCATAGCTGTATAAAAAAAATAAAGCATTTCAAAAACATAAACGAAGAAAAAAGGAGAAATCACGAATGATTATCTCCTGTTTTGACTTGAGAACGATAAATATTGGCGTAAACACCATTTTTTTGTAATAAATCTTTGTGTTTTCCTTCTTCAACTTTGATACCATTTTCTAAAACGACAATTTTATTAGCGTTCTTAATGGTTGATAACCTATGAGCGATAATAATCATCGTTCTACCCTTTGCAACGGTCTCCAAAGCGGTTTGAATCATCTCTTCGGTTTCGGTATCAATGTTTGCGGTCGCTTCATCCATAATTAATATTGCTGGATTATGAACAACCGCTCTAGCAAATGATATAATCTGTTTTTCACCCACAGAGAAATTAGTTCCACCACGAGATACTTGAGTTAATAATCCGTTTTCTAATTTATCTAAGATTTTCTTACCGCCAATTTGAATTAAGATAGCTTCGATTTCCTTATCGGTGACATCTTTCATCCCGAAACGAATGTTATCGGCTAAAGTTGCTTTGAACAAAACCGGATCTTGCAATATAATTCCAATGTTTTGTCGGTAAGAACGTTTTGAATGTTTCGTTATGTCTTCGTCATCAATATAAATATGACCCATATCACCTTGTTTAAAATCATAAAATCTCAGTAACAAACTCATAAGGGATGATTTCCCAGAGCCTGTATGGCCAACCAATCCAATCATTTCGCCTGGTTGAACAATTAAGTTGATGCCTTTTAATACTGGATGTCCTTCAGTATAGGAAAACCATACATTATCAAATTCGATTTTACCTTTGAATCTCGGTAAGGTTTCCAAATGAATATCTTCTTGTTCGCCATCAATGATCTTAAAGATTCTTTCGGTTCTAACAATAGCATGTTGAAGGTTTCCGATTTCTCTAAATAACGTACCAACAGGTTCAATAAGTCTTGATAAATAGTCGTTATAAGCGTAGATAATCCCCGCTGTGACAACGAACCCAATTATGTTTAAATACCCATTGCCAAAGTAAAAAACAATTGCTGCAGTCACTAATGCACCTATGAGACGAATCATATTCCAACCAATGGTTAGATGCAATCTTGTTTCTTTTAATTTTTCTTGGACAAATTCTTTTGATAATTGATTGAAGTTTTGTTCAGTTTGTTGTTTAAAATTGAAGATTTGCAAAATCGAGATGCCATTGATGATTTCATTTAATTGCGCTGTAATCATTGAATTTTGTTCATTCACTTTGATTGCAATCGTATTGAGTTTTTTAACAAAGTACCTTAACCATATATATATAATAGGGAAGACAACAAAGGTCATTAAAGCTAATTTCGGATCAAGATAAAACATTCCAATATATGCGAATATGACCGCAAGGGTTGCGTTAACTAATAGATTCATGATGGTAGAGAATAATCCCATCATACCACCGACGTCATTAATGATACGATTCGCAATCTTACCTGCCGGTTCGGTTTCAAAATAAGACATCGGCATTCGTTGTAATGAAGCAATCGCATCTTTTCTTGCGTCGCGAACAATATTGACGTTAATCATTGAAGTTGAAATACGTTGAATGTACGTAAATATGACTTGTAATAAGAATCGAACAAATAGCAAAATAATTAAAATCATTAGCGGAGAAACAAATGGTTGATAAAATGCCACCACTTCAGATCTTTCTAATTTAATAACATTGTAAGTCGAAGTAACTCCATCTTGAGCAATGACGGTCAATATAGTCCCATCAAGTTGTTTATTGCCGGGAATAACAACCGTTTCACTAAAATAATATCCACCTTCGTAAATAACGACTGATGATCCATCATCCGTAATAATTTCTTGGGTAAAATAACGGTTATTGTAAGTCACAGTATTTTCGTTTTGTTCAGTGACTTCATACCACGGCTTTTCAATTCCCACTAAATAATCATCAAGAATAGTTTTAACAATTAAGGGAGATATTAAGCCAAGCGCTTGAACAATGATCATCGCAACAAGTGAAATGAACAACAATTTTTTATATTTGGAGATATATCTCCACACTTTTTTCATCGTTTTCATAACCGCACCTACTTCATCGTAATTTGCTGGATATATTGTTGTTTATACCAGCCTTCTTGTTTTAATAGTTCGGTATGAGTTCCACGTTGAGTGATGACACCTTTTTCAAGGACGAGAATTTGATCGGCATCTTGAATCGCCGAAAAACGGTGAGCAATAATAATGTTGGTCTTTCCACTTCTCGATTCCTTCAAATGACCGATGATATTCTCTTCGGTTTTTGCATCTACTGCGCTTAATGAATCATCTAGTATTAATATTTGGGGATCTTTAATCAATGCTCTAGCGATAGACAATCGTTGTTTTTGTCCTCCTGATAAAGTCGTTCCAGCTTCCCCAACCATGGTATGTAATCCATCAGTCAAGTACATGATGTCTTTTTCAAAATCAGCGATTTTAACAGCCTTATCCAAATCTTCAAGTCGCGCTCTTGGATTACCTACAAGAATGTTTTCATCTACAGCTTTCTTAAATAACATGTGTTCTTGAGGAACATACCCAACTAAATTTCGAACATCGTTGATTTTATAATCATGAATGGGGACATTATCAATGAATATCTCACCGCTTGTCGTGTTAAATTCGCGTAAAAGTTGTCTTATTAGTGTCGATTTACCAGCTCCGGTTGGGCCAACAATACCAATCGTTTGACCATTGATGATAGAAAAATCAATATTTTTTATGACCGGCATTTTATCAAAAGGATACTTAAAAGTAACATTTATAAAGTCGATTTGATTAAATTTAATGATTGGAAGTGAATCAGATTCATCATGAACTTCAGGGATAGCTTGTAATATTTCGTCATATCGATCAACAGAAATGGTTGCGTTATTGATTTGAGAAAAAATAGTTGAGACAGAGATTATAGGAGATAAAAGCATTCCAATGTAAGATACAAAGGTAATTAACTCACCAACAGTAATGGCTTGATTAATGATTAAATAAGTGCCATATGCAAAGGCTAAGAAATACGATAGTCCATATATAATTTCAAATAATGGATTGAACCAGTTTTCATAATTAACAATGTAACGCCATGATTCAATATCCTTATCAATCGCTTCATATTGTTTCTTTAAATCATTTTCTTCTTGAACATAAGCACGAATGACTTTCATGCCCTCGACTGATTCTAATACTTTTTCAGTCATGTCGGCGTAAATCTCACGATGAATTTTCGTGTATTTTCGTTTGTTATATCGTATCTTATTAAGAATGGTCAATCCAATCGGCATGATGGTTACAGAAACTAGCGTCAGTTCCCAAGAAATAGTTGTGCCCATAATTAGAATGGCAATAATAATAACTCCGAAGTTAAATACAATCCCTTCAAGTAATGACGTTGCAGCGGTCGTTATTGCATCCAAGTCATTTGTAACACGGGATATTAAGTCACCTTTTTTATATGTCTCATAAAATTTCGAATCCATTTTAAAAAGATGATCAAGATAATTCTTGCGTAATTTATAAGCTAGTTTTTGACCTTCAACATTCATTAGATAGTTATAAACCATACTTAATAAATATCTTGTCAAAGGCAGCAATATCAACGCCCCAACTAAGGTAGCCAAAGAGGTGTTGGTAATTCCTCCGGAGATAATGGTATCTATCGCACCTCCTAATACACGTGCTGGAAGCAGTGAAATAAGCGATATTGAAACCAACAAAAAGAACATGAAAACATAAAGTTTCCATTCTTCTTTAATAAACCATTTAATTTTTACATAGATGTTTTTCATTTAGTACTCCTAACAACTATCGTAAAAAACGACCTGTTGTTACATTATCGCGAGATATATAATAAGTTTCCTTATTAATAGCCTTTTGGTAATTACTGATTATATTATACGTTGTTTGATAGTCCTCCGTTGTAAAATTCATACGAAGTGTATTAATACCCAAGTCATATAAGTAAGATACATAATCAATTAGGTTCAGAGGTTTTGAATGTAGCACCTTAATGTTGCAAAAACCATCATTAACAAGGGGATATTGTGCACCCATGCGATCTTTTAAATAATACTGATTTTTATAGCACAAATCACATCCCGGGTTAGTATCAAAGGTTTTTGCGATAGGACAGTATTTTGAGATCATTAATTCTTCATGTCCATAGACAATTTTCTCTAAATTAGGCGATGAATTAAACTTAAGAAAAAAATTATTTATAAACGATTCTAACTTCGATTTCGTCATTTCAGGAGATAAAGTCACTCTTTTTGCTCCTAATTTGTATAAGATTTCTGCTGAATAGATATTTGTAACATTCATAAATTCATCCGCAAAAATATTTTGAAAAAAAGAAGAATTATGAAAATGTCCAATATCAGATACTACAATATTATTATTATCGACATTATTATCGGTATTTCGCCAAATACGGCGTTTTTTTAAATAATAATTTTCAAAATTATAGGTCGGATTTCTACGAATTAAATCCTCATCGACATATATTTCCTCGATATTCAATGACTTTGAAGCCTCATATTGTTCAATTGTTCTTACATAAGCTATTAATTTTTTATTTGGTTCTGTAACAATATTAATTTCACTTATAGCCGTATCGACAATCACTTGTGGTTTTCTATATAAAAGAGTGTTAGTAATTTTATCAATAATTGATCTTCTTAAATCGTTCATAATCTTAACGGGAATGAAACCTTTATTATCCGTTTCAATCACTAGTTGTTTCCAACAAAATGGCGTGTTTCCAAGTTTTGAAAATTGTTCTCGTATTGAATTTTCATCGACAGGTTTATTATTGGCAGGGATAATTTGATAGTCCGAATTTACCACCCATAGATTTTTATTATCATCAGAAACTTCAACTGTTAATATTTCATTGGTCATTGCTCGTATTCTTCCAACGAGATGAATCAGATTATAATTCTCATTGAGATATAATGATAAATTGTCTTCAAGATTTGAATCCATCGTCAGCAATACTTTTGAACCAATCTCAATAACCTCTGGCGAGTCAATCTCGATTATTTCACTAGCGAAAGCGCGTTTTATAGTCAAACCATTTTTTAATATCCTTGAAATTCCAAGTCCAAAATCTTTCTTTCCAATGAATCGAATGCCATCTCCAACTTGGACGATATTCGAAAGTTCAATTTCGACTTTACCATTATGGAATCCAATGACTTCTCCAACTTCTATACCCATATGATTTGGTCGATAAGGATTATTGATGGTTTTTGGTTTTATATCAAATAAGTAACCATCGGTATATCCTCTATTAAATACTTTTTTTAATTTAACTATTTCTTCTTCAAAATCAATCATACTTCTAGTTAAAAAATGACTTATAGCTTTTCTATATGACATGACCGTTTGAATAACATATTCTGCTTTTCTCATCCGACCTTCGATTTTTAAGGAATCTACGCCGGCTTCTATTAGTTGATTAAGATGTTCTATAGTCATTAAGTCCTTTGTGGACATTAAATAGGCTTGATCTTCTACAAGTTGATCGTCTTTAAGCAATTCATATGGAAGTCGACATGGTTGAGCACATTCCCCACGGTTGCCAGAACGTCCACCAATCATTGAACTGAACAAACAATTTCCAGAGTAAGAAACACATAATGCTCCATGTACAAACACTTCTATTTCTATATCAATATTTTCTTTAATTTCTTTTATTATCTCAATTGAAGTTTCTCGAGCAAGAATTACTCGCTTTACTCCCAGTGATTTTAAAACTTTCACTTGGTCGATGTTAAGTGTATTCATTTGAGTTGAAGCATGTAGTTCCATATTGGGATATCGATTACTTAAAAGCGATAAAACACCGAGATCCTGAATTATAAGCGCATCGACATGATTCGATACTAAGAAGTCGGTATATTCAAGTAATTCATTAATTTCATCATCAAAAACCAGTGTGTTAATCGTTATAAAAACTTTTGCACCACGCAGATGAACAAAGTTGATGATATCAATCATTTCATCATTGTCAAAATTTGAAGCATATGCACGTGCCCCAAATTTTTTTCCTGCCATATAAATTGCATTTGCTCCAGCGTTAATTGCGCCTACAACTGCATCTCGATTTCCCGCTGGTGCTAGCAACTCAATTTTAATCATGATTAATCACCTACTTTATAGACGTTTATATTATATCATTCTATATTAAAAAAGATAGCAAAAGTCACCCCGGAAATAAAAAAATAGAAGGCCAAAGAATGGCTTTCTAATATTGATAAAAATTTTAGTTGGGTAGCTTGTAAATATCAGGAAGATTGGTCAATTGATCGTTCAACAACTCTTCGATTTTTTCAAACACTTCTCTTTTCTTCATTGGAAAACAATCATCGCAATAGTGATCTTTTTGGCAATTTGCACAAAAAATACTTGTCATATCTTTGTACTCGTTAATGATTGCTAAGGTTGCTTTGATTGTTTCGACTTCGTCCTGCCGTCTAAGAAAATAATAAGCCTCTAACACTTCTTCAACAACTTTGTCTTGTAATTCATTAATTCCTCTCAATTCTTTTATTCTATGGCTCGTTTTCATGATAGTTCCTCCTTACTTAAAAGTTATAGTATCTGTGGATATTTCTATTATACTAATAATTATTAAATGACAAAAGTACATATTAAAAAAAAGCAAAAAAAATTACACACCGATTAGTGTGCAACTTAAATTTATATGTTGGCAGGGGTGACAGGATTCGAACCCGTACAAACAGTTTTGGAGACTGTCGTGCTACCGTTGACACCACACCCCTAAAAGGCCTATTACTATTATTATACATTTGTATCAATTAGTCAAGAAAAAGAAAAGTTGAAAAAGAAAAAGCTCATCAGAGCTTCGATCTTATTCCTTAATAATATCAATGAGTCGATACCCTTCATCTGATAAAGCGCTTGAAATGATATCCTTTGAAACAAACCCTTCAAACAATGCGTAACCGCCCTCAAAAGAAACACTAACATTAGAGATTCCATATATATTCGATAGAATGAATTTAATGTCTTTTGCACAACCGGAACAACACATTCCTTCAATAATTGCTTTCTTCATAAGATCACCTCAAGTTGATTAAATTATATATCTTGAAGAACTAAAAGTCAATTAACTGAGACAAATAAATACATATTTCAAAAATAAACAAAATAAAGATGGTTAAATAAATGATATACAAAAATATGTGATAATTAAATTAAATTGATTTATATAATTCAAAGAAATTAACTAGACGATCTATATTGAATTAAGATAACCATAACGATTCATAAATGATTTAGGAAAAAATTGTTTTATAGACATAAGCTTATAAAATCGATAGAAATAAATCAAAAGGAAGGAAATCAAAAATTGAATATCAAAATAAGCAATTACATATGAAAAACCTATCTAAATAAAACTATCAAGAATCAAGAAAATTATTGTAAGACAAAGCAAAAAAAATAATGCAAATAAGATCGTACTACTTTTAATGGAGAGAAAAATGTATGGAAATACTTACAAGAAAGAAATTAAATAAGAAAAAAGACGAAAAGCGATTAGAATCGATAAGGTAAAAAAAATATGAAATAAACATTGATAAAATACATGAATTATAGAATGGAGACAAAAAATCATGGAGCTAAAAACCTCTATTTTTAGCCATTAACACTAAATTAAACATACGAATAACAAGAATTATAGTTGTACCACATTTCTCATTTGTCTCAAAGAATTTAATAAATCTGGAATAATTAAGATTGATCGGAGCACAAATGTACTTAACATATAAGAAAAAATGTTAATATTGTCAAAAAAATCATGATTTTTCAGTATTTAAAAAAATATTTTTTACATTACATAAACATCTAGATTTAGCCATTTATTTAATTTTATTGTCGAAATAAACACAATAAAAACAAATATAAGAGTTGAATTGAATATGAGCTTAAAAAAGTATTTTATAACTTAATCATATTGATATTAACTAATAATAATATCCATATTTTATAATAATGGCTATTTTTAGGCTTTAATTTGACCTTATAAAATTTTTTTTGAAGGATTAAATTGGCGTTATCCCTTATTAATTATACTATCCGAATCGTTTAGGACTTTGAAATTAAACTTTTTCGAATATAATTCCACATCTTTTATTACATTATCATAAAACTCTTTAGGATTGTGTGAGTCAATTCCTATTATTACTTTCGCTTCTTTATATCTTTCAACAACCCTCCAAAATTCATCTCTTGGATAAACATATTGCATCGTTGATCCAACCCTAATTTTTTCTCTTCTAGGGCCGCCTCCATTTATCTCTAAATACACATTATTTTTAATTGCAGCTTCAATAATTCTTACTGCAACTTGTTCGCAATGATAATCGAACTCCGGTTCATCTTGTTGGTTTTTGTATGACATCATGTATAAATCTGGGTGATTAAGAATCGCAAAGAAACCAGTTTCAAGCGCTTTTACAACTTGTTCTCCATAGTAATAGACAGTTTCTTTATTCATCAAATCATATGTATTATATATTCCGTTTGGCATTTCAAAAAAATGAACGCCCAACGACATGTAGTCTAATTTGCTTAGAAGTTTTCTGTAATAATCGTCATGTCCAGTAAGATACTCTATTTCGATTCCCTTGAAGATTTTTATCTTATTGCTATATTTTCTAATCGATTTTTCTATATCAGGAAGATAGATTTCATCAAACACTTTATTATCCATTTGGTATTCAAGATAGTTATTTTTATAGTCAATATCCGACATATATTCTCTCGGTATTGGACCGTGATCAGATATTCCTATCGTCTCAAAATTGTTCTTAATCGCTTCTTTTATATAGTCTTCACTCATTCCAACAGCGTGCCCACAAAGCTTTGTATGGGTATGATAATTTGCTTTCATCTATATCTTCCTCACTCTATTTTACTTCTTCTCTTTACAAAAACATCCGTGACATCTTTAGGAGAAATGTCACGGATGTATCGCTATATATTATAACGCAAAACTACATTAAAAATACACTAGAATTACTTTCAATTTCTTTTGAAGCGTGTTTATTGTTTTTGGGATTTTGAATGCTGTCAACAATAGCTTGTGCAAGCTCTTGAATATATTGTCCTCTAAATCTATAACTTGGCATGTACTCTTGTGCAATCTTGAATTTCTTTAAAATTTCCGTGTTACCTAGTTTCTCAAAGTAGGCTTCAAAGAAATGAATAAGAGTTAAATATTCAATTGGGAATTTACCTGAAGTATTTTGCTTATTAAGATTTTGAATATATCCTCTTGCCTTTTCTTCTTCTTTCATTTGATACAAGCAATAGACTATCATGATTGACTCATAATTTTGTTTCTTCGTAATCTCAGTTTCAATTTTATTATAGTACTTATATGCTTCTGCGAACTTCTCCTCCATCAACATACAATCGGCGTAATTTAAATAAGTTATTTGATCAAGTCTTGGAATGTCATTAAAATTTAGATATATTAAATTCTTTTTGAGTAATCTTTTTGCTTCATCTAGATGTCCTAATTTTTTATACAATGCTGCTATATTCATTCGGCAAAAAACAGCTTTAGTATAATTCAATTGTTCTTCAAGTTTGGGTAATGCTTTATTGGCATAAATTAATGCGTCAATAAAATCTGATACCATTGAAAAACTAAATGAGATATGGTAATTAGCTGTTGGTTCTAAGTCTGGAAAATTTGGAGATAGGAATGACGTTAATCTTCCATAATGTACAACATTTTCTTTGTTTTTTAAAATGCCATTATAGTTTGTCATATATTCATAAAATAAGAACCGATGTTCATCAGACATTTTTTCTAAGAACCACTGTAATATTTCAACCGATTCAGAGATTTTGTCATAATTAATTTTATTCGTATAATTGACTTCACTTAAATAATAGATGAATTGAGCTAGATAATATGGGATCATAAGGATGGTGCGATCATAACGCGAAAAATTGGCAACGATGTTGTCAAAGAAATATTTGCCTTCATAAAATTTAGAAAATACAATGCATGTATAAAATTGGCTAAATTGTTCGTTCAAATCTGAAATAACAGACTCGTCGATATTAACCGGTATGTCCAAGTAAATTGCCATCTTTTCAATCATGTTTCCATAACCAACAAAGTTTTTCTGTTGTGCTCGACGAAAATTCGACTTGGGAATATTCATATTATCATTGATTTCTTTTTGTGTAATCTGATTTTTCTTTTTGTAGTACTCAACCATGACCGAAAGTGCATAGTTTTCCTTAAAGTAAAAATCGCTCGTAAAATCGTAAATCGTCATGTTATACATCCTTAACACAATTTAAATCTATCTATATTGTTTTACCTTGTGTCCTTAATTGAAAATACTATAAACTATTTGTTGCTCCTAAATCTATCGAATTGTAAGAACAATACACAAATTCAGGTTCTGGATCATCTTCGACTCCACCAGCGCAATATACAAATTCAGGTTCTGGATCATCTTCTACTCCACCAGCGCAGTATACAAATTCAGGTTCTGGATCATCCTCTACTCCACCTGCACAGTATACAAATTCGGGTTCTGGGTCATCTTCAACTCCACCAGCGCAGTATACAAATTCAGGTTCTGGATCATCTTCAACTCCGCCTGCGGCTGATAATACTTCATTTGTTTTATTTAATGCATATGATACGGTAATTGAACCAACAAACATTAATGCTAATAGTGAAAACAACAAAACTTTCAATGTAGATTTTTTCATAATTCAATCTCCTTATTATCCCGTGGTGATTTTTAATACAAAACTAACATGACTGTCGGATTGAGCTTTCCGAACACATCCATCTTATCACACGTGAATTTTTTTGTAAATATTTCGAATTATGAATATTTTGTAATATTATTATATCATATAGCCTTCTATATACAATATAATATTCACAAAAAAGAATATTTATTGAAAATTAAAAATGGAGTAAAACCCTCTTTTTATAGCGAGTTCCGAAAAAAATAATTTAAATATTTATAAAAAACAATAAAAAAACGCTCAAAGTTGATTTTGAGCGTTCAATTCTGACTGTTTCTTATCGATTTGAATGTTTCGATAGATTAAAATACAATGAATCAAAACGATAAAAAAGTTGAAAAAGTAGAAGATGAGAACATAAGAAATTTGGTTTGATAGGATTTTATAGATAATTCCGAACATATATCCAGACAATATTAACGACGATGAAATCAAACTGATACCTTTTGCGGTTCTTGATTTATATGCTTTCACTACCGCAACCGGCCATGATGCCCCAAAACAAATTAGCATTGCTGCTTCAAATATCTCGTACAATTTATTTTACCTCGCCAATTCTTATTCTATCGATTTTTTCATTTTGAACTATTTTATATATTTCTTCTGTTGCGAAGTGGATCTTTGTTACAACGTTCTTCTTGTTTTGTGGATATAGATAATAAGTATCATTCAAAGTCGATAAATCGACACAATCCCCAAATTTTCCTAAGTAATCATATTCAATATGAGCAGAATACATTGATAGCGGTTCTTTTTCTAAGAGAAATTCATCACCATCAAAATTGCCTGTTAGTTTGAAGCCGTTTTGGTCATGAACTAAATGACCTATTCCCAATCTTACGTATCCATCTGAATTGGGTAACGAATCAACAGCTACATCATCCTCAAAACGGTATTCACCTTTTAAAATCTGATTTTTGACAAATTGACGTTCGAATTCATACCAATCAGGGATATGACTAAATATCGTATTGCCGTTGATATTTTTTAAAACTCCGTATTCATCCATCTCATAAGTTGCATGACAGTGATTGCACCATAATTTTGTTCCTAGCGAATCCATTTCATGTTCAGTCATGCAATGAGGACATTGATATAAAACCCTGTGTAAGCCTTCGGCGCGCTGTTTAAATGTAATTTTACGCTTCGTATCTCTTTGAAAACGATACTCATCATATTCAAACGCCTTATTGATGCGACTATTTAATTCATTGACGTCTAATGTAAGGATTTCATCTTGTGTAACGATTTGAGTAAGATCTGCTTCTAAGGTTACTTTTCTTTTATTAAGATTCCAAACAGGTTGTGATAAATAATCCCCATGCATATTTAATACTGCAACTGGAACTTTCATCATTTTGCATAATTTGCCTAATGAATCAGGTAGTATTGCCGTTGTACCTACAAGCGTATATCGAGCCTCTGGATAAATGGCCACAATGTTTTTATTAACTTTAAGTCCGTGTTGAATTTGTTTAATTAAAACTATATCATTTGTGAATTTTCTTTTACAAATAGCCCCAACTGCTCTTAACAATCCTTCTCTTTTTATAAATCCGTCGATTGCGACGATATAGTTAGCGCGATGAGGAAAAATAGCGGCCGTAGTTACAGAAAAATCAACGAATGCATGGTGCGTACAAAGCAAAATATAAGGTGGTTTGAGACCTTTCATATTAACTTTGTTAACTTTTAGTTTTCTAGACCAAACGGTCGGAAAAGCAATTGCCCAAGCGAGTAAAGTTAAGTACCATGGTTGCTTTCTTGCCTTTTCAACCATATCAAATCTTGGTAAGTTTTTGTCTTTCATCATAAGTCTCCCCTTATAAAAACACGGACTAAATCAAAGATTTTTCCGTGCTTAAATCATATCATTTAAAAAGCTTATAGTCAATTATAGAATCACATCATCAAAACCTAATCAAAAGTAGATACTTTGTTTTTTCCTTCTTTTTTGGATTTATATAAAGCCTTATCTGCTTTTTCTATTAAACTATCCAAATTTGAATCGATTGATTTCGTGCAATTATATATGCCAATACTAATACTGGTTTTGATGGTTTTACCTTGATATATTAAATTTTGATTTTCGATTAGTACTCTCATCTTTTCAGCCAAATCTAAAGATTCTAATAATGTAATATGTGGAATAAAAATCAAAAATTCTTCACCGCCAAAACGACATAATAGCGAATCACTAGGTAAGAATTCAGAGATTAACTTAGATGTTTCTTTCAACACCAAATCTCCACCCAGGTGGCCAAAATAATCGTTCACGTCTTTAAAATCATCGAAATCATACATCAAGAATGTAAAAGCACTATCTACATCGATATTTTCAATAAAGTGATTGAATCGATCATAAAATCCATTTCGATTCAAAGTGTTCGTTAACTGATCGTGTGATGCTAGAAAATCAAGCTTGTTAATCCTTTCAGCAAATATACTCATTTCCAAGAAATGGACAACGTATCCAATGGGTTTTTCGTTTTTATTTACTAGATCTAGAACCTCAACGACAAAGTGCTTATCATTATAGTCAAAACTGAAAGGTTGAATAAGTTTTATCGATTCGACTAATTTCGGTAACTTGATAACTTCATTAATTTTATTTTGGTATTTTGGAACAATAAAATCAAATACACTGACCTTTGAATTCCACTCTATCAGATCAAACTTATCGTCAAATATGAGAATAGGTGAATTCGCATCTTTAAATAAAGACTTATTTACCAGCGGCATCAAGGTCAATAGCTCATAATGGTAAACTGAATATAGAATCATATATCCAATAATACTTAAATAATATAACGTTAAATCAATATTTGACGTATAACGGCTGAAGAAAGCCGGAATGACTAATATTGATGCCAATATACCAGATATAGCTAAACCAATTGCTTGTTTTTTTTGGATGCCTTTCACTTCTAATGCGCGTTTAATGTATAAATAAGCTACATATCCAATGATAAGAAGGCTATATGCTTGGCCAACATAATACATAAACGCTTTTTCTAAGATTAAAATATCGATTGAGTAACCAAAAAAACCTTGATATTGGATAATTTCATAGGTATTATAATACCAATTTATCGGTGTGAAATAGTGCAACTGACTTGAAATAAATAAGAGTATCGGAATAATCATATACAATAATTCTTTTTTCCAAAACAATTTATTGCTATAACTTGTAAATCTTTTTGCAACAAATAACCAAGTAACGGCAATAAAAGGAATTGCGAAGTTTTGCACGTGGTTAAAAATAATCTTTAAAAGGAGTGTGTCTGAGGATAATTCGAGCGCATATCCAAATGCATAGATGGCGTGTAGAAGAAATAAAATTGGTATTCCAAAGTATCCTCGATATTTATTTCTATTAAGGAAAGTCAAAATAAAGATCATTAAAGCAATGACCCCGATGGTGACGGTTATTGAAACTAAAATGAGATTATAATGCATGAAATCAACCCCTTTTAATAAATCATTATATCATGAAAAATAATCTCAAACAGTATGTTGATAAATAATAAATAGAAAAGCGCTAAAAAATTTTAGCGCTTTAAACATTATTTATTTTCAATCTCATCAAGATATTCTTCATAATTACACATCTTGTCAAATGTAATGGTATTTTCTAATACAATGATACGATTAGCGACCGTATCCAGTAACTCTTGGTCGTGTGATGTAAATAAAACATTGCCTCTAAACCGGTTCATACCTTGGTTAAGAGATGTAATGGACTCTAAATCTAAATGATTTGTTGGGTCATCTAGTAACAATGCGTTAGCTCCCGATAACATAACTTTAATTAACATACATCTAACCTTTTCGCCACCACTCAAAACTGTCGCTGATTTTAGACTCTCTTCGCCGGAAAACAACATACGGCCTAACCAGCCACGAATGAATGTTTCAGATTGTTCCATACCTGTATATTGGCGAACCCAATCAACAAGATTTAAATCACGTTTAAAGTATTTACCATTTTCTTGTGGGAAAAATGCAGGGGTTATCGTGACGCCCCATTTATATGTACCAGTAAACTCTGTATCTTCTCCCGCTAAAATTCTAAATAACGCGGTTGGAATTAATGAGTTTGAGGATATAAATGCGACCTTTTGATCTTTTGAAATTGTAAATGAAACATTTTCAAATATCCCAGGTTTTGTTAATTTTTCTACCGTTAAGATATCATTTCCGGGGTCTCTAGCGGGTTGAAAATCTATAAATGGATATCTTCTCATTGATGGTTTAATATCGTTTAAAACAATTTTATCTAAAGCTTTTTTTCTTGATGTCGCTTGTTTAGCTTTAGATTTGTTCGCACTAAAACGACGAATGAAATCCTCAAGTTCTTTAATTTTTAATTCTGATTTTTTATTTTGATCTTTCGCTTGTCTTAATGCCAATTGACTTGATTCATACCAAAAGTCATAGTTTCCTGGATATAAACTAATACGACCATATTCAACATCACAAATGTCAGTACAAACATCATTTAAAAAATGGCGGTCATGGCTGACAACTAAAACAGTGTTTTCAAAGTTCAATAAGAAGGTTTCTAACCATCTTGCCGAAATTGGATCTAGATTATTAGTGGGTTCATCCAGTAATAAAACCTCTGGATTACCGAATAACGCTTGTGCAAGTAAGACTTTGACTTTTTGTTTTGGATCCAAGTTCTTCATGATGACATGAAATAGGCTTGAACCAATTCCTAAGCCCGTTAGAAGCGTTTCTGCATTCGCTTCTGCATTCCAACCGTCTAACTCTGCAAACTCGCCTTCAAGCTCAGCCAAACGCATTCCGATTGCATCGGTGAAATCAACAACGTTGTATAATTCTTCTTTTTCTTCAATGATTTTTGACAATTTTTCATGACCTTTAATAACTGTTTCTAAAACTGTATATTGGTCAAAAGCATTTTGGTTTTGTTTTAAAATTGACATACGACAATTAGGCGCTAACCATACGCTTCCTAAAGTGGGTTCAATTTCACCAGTTAGGATTTTTAGGAACGTCGTTTTACCAGCTCCGTTCGCTCCAATAATTCCATAACAATTTCCTTTTGTAAATTCTAAGTTTACTTCAGAGAATAATTTTCTTCCTCCGAACGATAATTCTACATTTTGTACTTTTAGCATATGAGCCTCCTATTTATTTTGTATAACGGTTTCTGAAGACCGCAGCTTTGGTGTGAACACGAGAAATGAAATAAAACCGAGCATAATTAAACCAGCTAATATGAGATATAAAAGCGGGTACCCATTGACACGAACAAACGAGCCAGTTAAGTAGTTTCCAACCCCAGTAAAGATTGAGAACAATAAAGTGATAATAAGAATTGCAGTTGTTACATTTTCGAGTTTAACAATATTAATGACATACTTAATATGAACATACAATATAATACCCCAAGCAACACCTCGAAGTAAAGTTGCAATAATCACGACTTCGATGGGAGCTTCAATAAAATAAATTAAAAATCTTAATAGAAACGTTGCGGTCGCAATTATCATCAAGTTTTTCTCTTTGTATAAATTCCCTCGAACAGTCATGAATCTAAGTACGATTACTTCTACCAATACAAAGGCTGAGTAAACCCATCCGTATCCAATTGAAGATAATCCTAAATCACCTGTAATATAAACCCCAAAAAAGGAATCCCCAATTCGAACAGCGCCAATCACAATCACATAAAAAATCAGATATTTATAAAAATCTTTATTATGAATTAATGACTTAAAATCTCTTTTCGGAAGTTGATCTAGAGAAGTAGACTTTGAATCAATAGGTTTGATCCAAATATTGATTAAAGCGGTCAAACCAAAAAACAATCCTGCAACTAAGAATAATACATCGTATCCAAAATATGATCCAAGATAACCAGCAATCAGCGTGGCAATAACATAAGCAATCGATGCATAGATTCTAATCGATGAATATTCAACTTTATTTTTATTACAATAGGTTGCGGTAAATCCATCCTGAATCGAAACGTAAGGGGAACAGAAGAAAGCAATGAGTCCAATTAATAATGCAATCAATTCAAAGCCGGTGACTTTTGTGATAAGGATAATAAGTAACCCTTCAATAACTGTCATGACTTGCAAAACGATTCTACTAATCTTTGAATCCTTGACGAGGTAATTCCATAAAGGGTTCACCAAAATAGTTGTTATCGGTGTAATGGCAAGAATAATTCCAAGATTATCTTCTGAGATTCCTTTTTGAATAAAGTAGATTGACATGAAAGGATAAAAAAAACCATCTCCAAGAAAACGAATAAAGTAAAATAACTTAAATTTAAAAGTTTCATTAGTATTCACTTTATCGCCCCCTCAACCGATATGATATTATACATTTAGAAGGGCTTATTTGCAATAAAAATAGAAATAAAAGCGTTCCCAATTGAAATGTCTTATAAAATGTGACAATATTTCATAAATAGAATAAATATAACCTCATTAAACTTTAGAAAATCAATAAAAAAAATGAATGAAAAGATATATATTTGCCGCTATATATAGCCATATATGAGAAATATAAACACTCAATTTGATACAGGTTAAGGAGTAATAGATAAAAAGAATTAAAATTCCAAAAATAACATAAAAGAACTATTACAGTTAAAATTAACCTATAATAGAATACCTAGATGGAAAAAACGTCTAATTATAGGGGTAAAGTAAATATAAAGAATAAATAATTAAATAGCTAAAAAATACTAGTATTTATCAGAATAGTGATATTTTTGTTAAAAATCTAGTATAAAATAGAATCGAATAAAAACCATTTATAATTGTCTAATAGAAGAAATAACCAAAAGTCAAAAAAATCAAAGCGAGATCAATATGTCATAATCCTAATTATTAATAGAAATAATGATTTATATGTACAATAAAAAAGTAGAACAATAATGTAAATAGTTATACAGTAAAACGCCATAAATAGATGTTTTTATTAAAATACACAATGTTCAAAATATGATTTCATAATTTCTATTAATTCAATTACAATTATATAAAATCTATGCAATAATATGCTGGATAATGGACAATTATTTCAAAAAAATATAACATGATATGAAAGGATTATTTATGATTGAAGGGAGATAGATCTGTGAAAATATGTACTAACAATACAAATTAACACCAAATTGGATTTAAGTATAAATATATTTCATGTAAACAGGATTATGAAGGTCTCATATTCTAGCATTTTTAAAATGATAATATCTAATAAATTGAAAAATGTACTTTAAACCAGATCAATAAATGGACACTAAATACTAATTTTAAGAATACATATAGGCCATAATTATCTCTAATTATAGCCATTATTAATAACATTATATGAAAAAATCAATGAATTCAAAGTAGTATTATTTACAATAAGAAAAATAACGAATATTTAGATGAGATAAATAAATCATCAATTGTTGAAAATATCAATGACATAAATATAATAAAAACGCCTATATTTAGCGATAAATTAAACGTTATATATTAATTAAATATTTCGTTTTTTGATGGTTTTTTAAGCGTATTTTGCTCTATTTTACACCTCATAATGTTGTTTCTACCAATTTTATATATCAACATAACTTGATTTAAAGCTTTCAGATTCATGGTTTTGTGTACTTCTGATTATTATATATTATATTTTTTTCATATTTTTATTTTATCTATATTTTATCCATCGTGGTTAATCTCCAATTTTAGGCGTTTTTTATATATTTTATCTAAGTTGAATTTTAATTTTTTTCTACATTAAATATTCATATTCTTCTTTCGTTTTTTCGATTTATGTTTTTGAATGATATTTTTGATTTTTAAATATGTTTATAATCCTCTTTTACATAGATTTTATGTTTTTTTAAAACTTTGGTTTATTGTGATTTCAATCGCTCATAATTCGATAATAACTGAAATGTCAATTTTTCTCTAAAAATGAAAAAATATTTTTTCAATTCTTTTAATTTGTCAAATCTCTAATCAACGCTATAATCTATTGTTTTACTAAAATTCTTCAAAAATTATTTTCTTTTAGACCTATTGACAAAGGTTTTTCGATTTCCTATTATGTATAATGCACACTGCTACTTTTTTATATGGGGGATACTATATCATGATTAAAAGCATTATTAAAAGAGATCAATCAATTGCACCTTTTAGAAAGGAAAAAATTGTTCTTGCAATTTTCAAAGCCGCAAGTTCAGTTGGTGGTTCGGATTTTGCTAAATCAGAAGAACTTGCTGAAGAAGTTTGTTCGCTTTGTGACAAAAGATATCCTAATGGAATTGCAGATGTAGAAGGCGTCCAAGATATAGTAGAAAAAGTACTTATCGAAAATGGACACGCTAAAACTGCAAAAGCCTTTATTTTATATCGAGAAAAACGTAGAGCATCTCGTGAATCCAATGCTTTGATAGGTGCAACGATTGAAATGTTTACTGAGTATTTAAATGATAGAGATTGGCAAATTAATGAGAATGCAAATACTTCTAAATCAATTAATGGTTTAAATAATTATGTCCGTGAAGAATTCACTAAGAACTATTGGCTTCATGAGGTTTATTCACAAGATATCCGTGATGCACATCTCCAGGGAGATATTCATATTCATGATTTAGGGTTCTTTGGTCCTTACTGTGCCGGATGGGATTTAAGACAAATCTTAATCAATGGATTTGGAGGAGTTATCGGAAAAGTTGAATCAAATCCTCCAAAACATTTACGTTCTTTTTTAGGTCAAGTAGTCAACTCCACTTTTACAACTCAAGGAGAAACTGCAGGTGCTCAAGCATGGTCATCATTTGATACTTATGCAGCTCCTTTTATTCGATATGATAAACTAGATTTTAAAGCGGTTCGTCAAGCGTTACAAGAGTTTATATTTAATTTGAATGTCCCAACACGCGTTGGTTTTCAATGCCCTTTTAGCAACCTAACTTTTGATATTATTCCACCTTCAACGCTCAAAGATCAAAATGTTATCATCGGTGGAAAATTGATGCCCGAATCTTATGGCGACTTCCAAGAAGAGATGGATTTATTAAACATGGCATTTTGTGATGTGATGATGGAAGGCGATGCAAAGGGTCGAGTTTTTACCTTCCCTATTCCAACAATCAATGTTACAAAAGATTTTAAATGGGAAAGTCCCGTTGTTGAAAAGTATATGGAAATTACTGCGAAATATGGTATCCCTTATTTCTCGAATTATATCAATAGTGACTTATCACCTGAAGATGCATTATCGATGTGCTGTCGACTTCGTTTAGATACAACCGAATTAAGAAAACGCGGCGGTGGGTTATTTGGATCTAATCCATTAACGGGATCTATTGGTGTCGTTACCGTTAATCTTCCGAGATTGGCTTATCTTTCAAAATCTGAATCAGAGTTCTTTACACGTTTATGGGCTACAATTAATATCGCAAAAAAGAGTCTTGAAATGAAACGAAAAATAATCGAAGAACAAACGGGTAAAGGATTATATCCGTATAGTTCTAATTACCTTAAAGATGTTAAATTAAAAAGCGGATCCTATTGGTTCAATCACTTTAATACTATAGGTTTGATAGGAATGAACGAAGCAATTCAAAATCTTTTTGGACGAGAGGTTAATATTACTTCAAAAACTGGACAGGCATTTTCTTTAAAAACCCTTAATTATATGCGTGATGTCATCAAAGACATTCAAGAAGAAACAGGAAACTATTATAACCTTGAAGCCACTCCAGCGGAGGGAACAAGTTATCGTCTTGCGAAACAAGATAAAGAAAGATTCCCAGATATAATTGCATCAGGAGATAAAGTTCCTTATTACACCAATTCGTCTCAACTTCCAGTTGGATACACCGACGATATATTTGAAACTTTAGATTTACAAGATGAACTTCAATCACTCTATACCGGCGGAACGGTTTTACATCTCTATTTAGGCGAAAGAGTCAAAGACATCCAAACCACAAAAGAATTAATTAAGAAGATCTTCACAAAATATAAACTCCCTTATATTTCAATAACACCAACATTCTCTGTATGTAATGAACACGGATATATTTCTGGCGAACATTTCAAATGTCCGACTTGTGGACAACCAGCTGAAGTATATACAAGGGTTGTTGGATATCTAAGACCCGTTCAAAACTTTAACAAGGGCAAGAAAGCCGAATATATTGATCGTGTCAAATATGTCATAAAAGAAGACGAAATCGATTTAGGGGTTTTACATTCATGATCTTTTCAGGAATTGTCAAATCATCTCTCATTGATTATCCAGGAAAAATAGCAACGGTATTATTTGTACCAGGATGTAACTACAACTGCTTCTACTGTCATAATCGTGGCCTCATTGAAGAAATTACTGACATTCTCGATTTAAATGAAATTAATGAATTCTTACAAAAACGACAAGGTTTAATCGACGGAGTTGTTATCTCGGGTGGCGAACCTACACTTCACGATGATTTACCCCTGTTTTTTAAATCATTGAAAAATCTTGGATATCTCACCAAACTTGATTCCAATGGTTCAAACCCAGAAATGATTTCCACGTTAATTGAACAAGGTCATGTTGATTATTTCGCGATTGACTATAAAGCTCCCATTGATAAATATTCCCTTTATTGTGGGGATAATTCTGATGCAATTAAAGTTCTTGAATCCATTCAATTATTAATCAATAATCATTGCCAATTTGAAGTTAGAACTACTGTCATTCCTCAATTGTCACTCGATGACTTAATTCAAATGGCAAAAGAATTGCCAGCTATTCCAAGATATGTTTTAAATCCTTATCGAAAACCAATAAAATATTTAAGTATTCATCAAGAATTGGTAGATACACCCCCCTATTCTGAAAAACAAATATCAGAATTCGCTGAAATGCTTAAATTGTATCAAGAAAACGTTGTTCTAATGTTTTGAGCGCTTAAATGCGCTCTTTTTTATTTTTATCTTTGGTAATATCACAAATTTATGTTAATATAACATATGAATAAAAAATACGAGGAGCGATTACTTTGATAAAAAAACTAAGATTACTAAGTCTATTAACGCTTTTCATCTTCCTAACGGGGTGTGAAAACTTTTTGTCATTTACAACGACATCTTCCGTCACCGATACTACAACAATCCAATCGGATACTACTAATTCTTCAGAAACAACGACTGATTACAGAAACCTTGTCATCGATGAAGAATATGAATCTTTAATACAAGAACTTCCCTTTGCTCTCACTGAAGATTTACAACTGCCTACACCATCAAATCCTTTAGTTAGTGTTAGCTATTTAGTCAACAGTAACCCTGTCATCAATAACATTCTTCCATTTCAAGAATTAGCCTATGATTTTGAACTTAAACTATCTATCATCTTGACTTATGAGAATCTTGAAATCGAAAAAGAGTTTATTATCATTCAAATTCGCGATGAAGGCTTATACAAACAAGCTCAAATCGATTTAGTCTTTGAATCTGTTTATTCAACTTTACAAGAGGTTTTCCCAAAAACAATTGCATCTGATTTTACTTTGCCTTCCCTTGAAATAGAAAACGTTAAAATCGAATATTCGGTTCCACAAAATTATAAATTATTCAATAATCGTTTTTTATTTACCTTCCCTGAAGAACAAACTAGTGTTGATATCGACGCAAAAGTAACCTACCAAAAACAAACAAAATATTATCCAATATCGGTCACGATGTTAGCATTCAATGAATTGCCAAAAATACCTGAATTACATATTACAACGACAAATAATGCCCCCGTGACTTCAAAAGATGTTTATGTATCTGCTAGACTGACATTAAAAATGTATGATGAAAATCTCGTTGAAACGACACCGATATCAAACGCTTCTTTACAAATAAGAACAAGAGGTAATTCAACTTCGGCAATGCCAAAATTGCCCCAAAAAGATTGGGTATTACTAGCAAATTACACCGATCATACACTGGTTAGAAACTATCTATCTTATAATTTTGCTCGCGACATTGGCATGGAATACACACCTTCTGCACAGTTCGTCGATGTCTATCTAAATGGCGTATTTCAAGGTAATTATATGTTAACTGATCAAGTTGAAGTTTCACCGAATCGCGTTAATATTGAAGAGGGTTCGACTAGTTTGGATACTGGATATCTCGTTGAATTTGATTTTAGAGTCCTTGATCCCTATTATGATGCATCGGGTGACAATTATTTCATATTATACGGCATTCCATTTGTCATTAAATCACCAAGTATCGATGATGCGAATTATAGTCAAAACCAACTCTATTTTATTGAAGACTATTTAGAAACAGTCTATAACACTCTTAAAAACAAAGGTAATTATTCTCATCTTATTGATGAAGCAAGCTTTATCGATTGGTTTATCGTCGAAGAACTTTTTAAAAACGTTGATTCTGGCTATTCTAGCGTTTATTACTACAAAGACAAGGGTGGATTACTCAAAATGGGACCCGTTTGGGATTTTGATTTATCAACCGGAAATCAAGGCCACGCAGACGCTTATTCAAGAGGGCCTGAAGGTTGGTATACTTCATTAGAATACAAGAATAAATTTTTCTATTTTTTGATGCAATATCCTGGTTTTAGAGAAAACTTAAAAACGCGCTGGAACGAACTTTATGAAACCGAAATTAAAACTTTGTTAGATAAAATATATCCCGCTACAGATTCAATCGCAAAATCAAGATATCAAAATTTTATGACTTGGGATGTCATTGGTAAAAACCAAGATTGGTATACTGCTCCCGAAATCTATGATATTAAGACCTATGAAGGTCAAGTTTACTTCTTATATCATTATCTAGAAATACGTATGGAATGGTTAAATAACGAAATAAATCAATTTTAAATAAAAAAAGTAGACCTTATGTCTACTTTTTTATTCGATAGAATGGTGGAGGGGGACGGTTTCGAACCGCCGAACCCATAGGGAGCAGATTTACAGTCTGCCGCGTTTAGCCACTTCGCTACCCCTCCATATGCCTTTTTTATCGGCTATTACATTATATCAAAACAATAAAGGGAATGCAAGACTAAAAATTGACTTTTTATAATCGCTTTGTGAGATTGCTGAAACGCTTTGCACAGCCCGATTATCTATGATATAATGAATTCAAAATTGGACTTTGGAGATGAGTAAAATGAGAATTGCATTAATCGCCCATGATAAGATGAAAGCAGAGATGATTGCTTTTGCAGTCAAGCATAAAGATATCTTAAAAAAACATGAATTATTTGCAACTGGCACAACAGGACACCGAGTCATTGAAGCGACTGGTTTAAACGTCAAATGTTTTAGATCAGGTCCACTTGGGGGAGACCAAGAAATAGGAGCTCGCGTAGCTAATGGTGAGATTGACTTAATATTCTTTTTCCGCGATCCCTTAACTGCACAACCTCATGAACCGGATGTATCTGCATTATTAAGACTCTCTGATGTCTATAAAATCCCGCTTGCAACGAATAGTTCTACTGGCGAGTTACTGATTGATGGATTATATTAAAAAAAGCCTTAAAGGCTTTTTTTTGTGGCTATAATCAAAGGTACAAGCATTTCTTCTTTTAATAATCCCGCATGCTGACCTTTCATTCTAAACCCCTCATTGACGGTATTAAAAATAAAATAATCAGTTGCGATAGCAATATAATCTCCTAAAAATCCTAAACTTCTTGTATGTTTCTTCCCAGAACCAAATAATCCCATTGAAATAGCATCTTCTGATTTGTATAAATTGAAATAATTTTTGAAATATTTGTTAAATAATTTCTCAAATTCATCAAAGCGATCAGGCTTAACATAAAATACCGATGCACGTGATTCGTTGGTAGGCATTCTGAGTAATGTATTAATCAAATCATCATACTGATACAAATCAATTATTTCGACATCAACTTGACCATGGTCTGCGATGGCGATAATAACTGTATCATCATCCATATTTTTTAAATAATTTGAAAATGCAGTTTCAACTTCAAGAATATGTTCGTGAACCTCATTTGAACTTGGACCAAACTCATGCATATAGGAATCTACTTTATCCCAATATGCATAGACAAAGTGTTGCCCGCTTGATTTCGTAACTAAAGTTACTGCATCAAGAAGTTTTGAGATTGAATTATTTTCAGGGGTTCTGAATGCAGGAAAAATTTCAGCAGTTTTCATAAGTGAATTGGCTTCTTCTATTTGTCTATACAAATTTGTGTAAGGAATAAATTTTGAAGCAACGTTATAATCAAACTTTTTATCCGGATTATAATAGGCTTTATTTAAAAACAGAATGACACTTTCATCTTCTTCTTTAATGTATTGATGCCAACCGAACCAACCGGTCTCTAACGGGCTTCTTCCCGATAAAACCGCAGTTGTAGCGGCTACTGTCGTGGAAGGAAATACAGAAGTGATTGTCGTTTGAAGGTGTTTTCTAAGCATTGATTTTTCGGGTAAATGCTTGACGATAGCGTCAACTCCAAGACCATCAATTAGCAACAAAACAACATTTCGATAATTTTTAGCCAAGACATGATCAAGAACTCTCAAAGTAGGATGCCAAGTTTTGGCTCCATAATATTTAAGAATTGAATTGGATACATTGAGAATCGAGTTCTCGTAATTTGGGAATACAATTGGATTCATAAAAATCACCACCGGTACTATTATATCAAAAACAAATGAATATTATGCACTTACTGATTTTATTTTTGGTAAAAAACGTACTTTTGTATATAAATAATAACCAACAAAAACAATTAATATATTACTTATAAGCATTGCATACCATACTCCAAGCGGACCAAGATTTGTTAAATACTTGAATGCTAAAACCATCGGAATTCTTAGCACCCATAATCGGATGAGCGCCATAAGGAAAGAATATTTCGTATCGCCAGAACCTTGAAAAGCCGATAAATAAGTTTGGAAAATTCCCATTAATGGTAATCCCAGATGGAGAAATAATGTATACTCAGCGGCGTACTTAATCGTTTCTAAGTCAGTGTTATTAAAAATACTAACCAAAGTCATTCTAAAAGGGATAATCAATAATGCCCCAACCGTCATCAATGAAACGGCGATGGTCATACAGGTTCTAAAAGCCGCTTTCGCACGCGGTATATTGTTAGCTCCGACATTTTGAGCAATATAAATTGCTAAGATTGAAGAGACCGCAGATACAGGGAACATTACTAGTGAATTGATACGATTTCCAATGTAATATGCCGCAGATACAGCTGGCCCATAGGCTAATATAAAGGTATTGATAATGACAAAACCAAACGCTTGGAGTGCTTGCCCGGTAGAAGCCGGAATTGCAACTTTCAATACATGTTTTATGATTGAAAAATCAATCATATCTTTTTTTATACTAACTTTAATTCCGTTTTTTGGATAAATAAAAAGATAAATAATTATAGGTACCATCGACATATTTCCAATAACTGTCGATAACGCCGCACCATATACGCCCATATGTAAGATTGATACCATCCACCAAGTTAATACAATGTTCACAAGAATCGATATTGCACTCACAATGACTGGTGTTGTTGTATCACCAGTTGATTGTCTTACTGCTTGGAATCCAAAAGATAAAAATAAAAATGGCATTTCAAAACTTCGAGTTCTTAAATAAGTGATAGAATATTGTAAAGTTAATCCTTCTGCCCCCATTAATTTCATTAATATGGGCGTCAATAAATAAAGAATGATATTGAATATGACACCGAGTAAAAATGACATAACAACAACATTACTGGCATAACGCTTTGATCCGACAGGGTCTTTTTTCCCAACATATTGTCCAATTAAAGCATTTCCGGCAACACTTAATCCAATACCAAATGATATAAAAATAAAATAGACGGACCAAGTAATTCCTACCGCACTTTGAGCATATGTAGCAAAAGCAACACCTAGATTGTCTATCCCTTGTATTTGTCCTAAAAAGAAACCATCAACGACATCGTGAAGCGTTTTTAATATATTGACCAAGAATACTGGAATAGCAAGCATGAGCATGCCTTTCCATATCGGTGTTTGATTTAAAATCATATCTCGTTTTTTCTCAAGATTTTGAGCCAACTCATGCACCTTCTTTCAGAAAAGAAAAGCGCACCTTTAAGTGCGCAATTCTAGATCTAGCCACAGTAAATGGTGCCGAAAGCAGGACTTGAACCCGCAACCTACTGATTACAAGTCAGTTGCTCTACCAGTTGAGCTATTTCGGCATGGTGGAGGTTGACGGGATCGAACCGCCGACCCTCTGCTTGTAAGGCAGATGCTCTCCCGGCTGAGCTAAACCTCCATGGTGACTCGTACGGGATTCGAACCCGTGAATGCATGCGTGAAAGGCATGTGAGTTAACCGTTTCTCCAACGAGCCCTGTGACATTAAATTTTCATAGCACTACAATTTTACTATTCATTAAAATGAAAGTCAAGAAAAAGTTTTTAAACAAATCAAATCAAAAATAAGTATATCCACTTATTAACAAATCAATCAAAAAAACTCTTAATAAAATTGAAAGTGATATTTGAATAACCGCACCTATGATTGCGCCAACAAGTGCATATTTTCCATCTTTAATCCGTTCATAACGCCATACAAGGTATAAAACGACTCCAGCGATAGGAACAAAAAATCCAAGTAAACCCCATAATGGGTTATTTGTGTCTTGATTTCCCATAATTTCCCTCAAATCATAAACCTTCACGATTTTTTACTTCATAATAATAAATGGCCGCAACCGTTCCATAAGGAGAATACTTCTTTTTTAATCGTTCGTAACGTAACTTACTAAACGTTTTATAACCTTGTACTTTCATTACGGCTTTTTTTAGTGCTAAATCATCAAATGCAAAGATATCTAACCGGCCTAGTGAAAACATTGCGAGCATTTCAGCAGTCCATCTTCCGATCCCTTTTACAGTAATAAGTCTTTGAATCACTTCTTCGTCATCTAAAGAATCAAAATCATCAATCACTAATTCGTTTTCACGAACTTTATAAGCAAATTCTTTTATATACTTAATTTTCGGATAAGAAAGACCACAGGCTCTGAGTTCATCATCATGATGGGACATAATCGTATATGGTTCAAACGAGCCAATTAAATCCCTGAATCTTTTTTCAATGGTCGAAGCTGCCTTTAATGAAAGTTGTTGACTAATAATGCTAGAAACAACCGTCTCAAATATATTTGGGTTTCGATTAACTTCAACAAAACCGAATTGATCGATGTAAGCTCCTAGTTTTGGATCACGTTTTATTAGATAATTCATAATATCTTGGTTATATTCAATAATGGGCATAAGTATCTCCGTAGAAATCTATCATGGAATTTATATGGCAATTCTATTGTATCATGATACAATCATAGGTCAATCACTTCTTAAAATATAAGGTCGATGTTTTTTAAGCACCGACCTTATATTTATTTAGATTCTAATCTTCGAATTAATTCTAATACCGCATAGGACGCAACATCTTCTGCAAATTTTCCTGGCCCAAAGCCAGCATCATACCCTAACTCTTTTGCTAACTCGTGTGTGATTCTAGCCCCACCAGCAATTAAGATGACTTTGTCCCGCATTCCTTCAGCTTCTAGCAATTCAACAAGCTCAATCATGTTTTTTAAATGAACTTCTTTTTGAGTAACAGTTTGGCTTACTAACAGAACGTCAGCTTTTACTTCTTTAGCTTTTTTAATAAAAGCTTCATTTTGAACCTGGCTTCCCATATTATATGCATCTACATGTTTATATCGTTCTAAACCGTAATGACCCGCATAACCTTTCATATTCATGATTGCATCAATCCCTACTGTGTGAGCATCAGTTCCAGTAGACGCTCCCACAAAAACGATATTTCGTTTAAGTTTTTCTTCAATCAATGCTTCTATTTCTTCTTTTGAATAAGTTGGCGTCTCAATAATTTTTACTTTAATATCAGAGGTTTCAATAGCAAATGGTACTGATCCATACACTACAAAGAATGTGAATCCATTTCCAATAGATTCAGCGTGAACGATGCTTGGATCAATCATGCCGAGTTTTTTGCCGTAGATTTTTGCGGCTTCAATTGCAACAACGGAATAATCGATGGGTAACGTAAAACTTAACTCGACTTTTCCATCATTTAAAGTATCGCCATACGCTTTAATCAACATGTTCGTCTTCCTCCAATCTGGAAAGTACTGGATTAAAATATGTTTTTTGTCTTGTAATAACTCCCTCTAATCCCTTACCACCCAATCTTGGGCGTTTAATGTCGGCGAAGACACCGGCTTCTAAAGCAGAAAATAAAGATTGTTCTTTGATCGATTTTAATAATTTTTCAGCTTCTGATAAAACAAAATGCGCGCGTTTTTGAATAATTCCGTTGGGTTTAAATTCAATTTCATCACCAAATGATTTCATCGTTGTTTGAACCATTTTTGCATTTTGAATGGCTAGGAAACGATCTTGCATAAAAGGTGTATGGATTCCTTCGGTCATCATTCCAAGTAAATGAATGGATTGATGTGTCATTGTCGTTACGACATTAAATAGCACGTTTTGCTGATAAGCTCTAAAAATATTACCACTGACATGTTTGGTAGGCGGCATATACTTTAATGGAGCTTCAGGGAAAATCTCTCTAGCCATTTCAGCCTGAGCTAGTTCAAATAAAAACCCGTTTTCAATCGAAGGGTCAATTTCAAAGGCGTGACCTAAACCCATTAAATGTTTAGGCAATCTAGCTCGATAAGCAAATTGCTCGTTGATAAATTGAGAAGCTAACACAGTATGAGCCTGTTCTACAGCATCAGATGTTGTTAGATAATTGTCTTCACCTGTATTAATAATAATCCCAGAATAGGCGTTAATAAGCCTTGAAAAATACTGATCAACAAATGTTCTTTGCATGTTTATGTCTCGGAATATAATACCGTACATACTATCGTTAAGTAAAACATCAAGTCGTTCTAAAGCACCAAGTGCGGCGATTTCCGGCATGCATAACCCTGAAGCGTAATTCACTAATTTGATATATCTTTTTTCTTCTAGAGAGACTTTGTCTAATGCTTCTCTCATGATTTTAAAGTTCGCTTGGGTTGCGTATGTACCTCCAAACCCTTCAGTTGTAATTCCATAAGGAACATAATCCAATAAGGACTGTCCTGTGGTTCTAATGACGGCAATGATATCTGCTCCCGCTTTAGCAGCCGCTGTCGCTTGAATAACATCTTCATGAATATTACCGGTTGCGACGATGACATAAAGTTGGGTTGGGTTTACGGGGTATTGTTTTAGAAAGTTATTTCTTTCTTGTCTTCTTTGCTTAATGATTCCAAAGTGTTTATCAAGATAAGGTTTTAATACCTTTTCTGCTTCCTCTTTTGATATCAATGGATAACTACTTAATGCGATATCATTTTCAATGTATTTCTTAATAAAAGCTTCAAGATTGATATTTTCAGATTTTAAAGCGCTCGCAATATAGATTGCGATTCCTAATCCCAAGTTTCCTTTGTGCAACACATCGTCAACCATCAGATTACAAACCGGAACCCCAAATTCATCGACACCATCAACTCCAAGTAATCTTAAAACCGTTCTTTCGATTGAAACTGTTGAATGCTTGTTGATAAACTCTTGAATATCGTCTGCTATTTGGCTTGCTAGAAATCGACATTCATAGATGCTATCAACGTCTAAATTTAATTTATTAACCATCGATGTCATTCCTTCTTTCATTCATTACATTAATCACAGGCAAATGAGTGATTTTCTTTAATTTGTCTTGAAATTCTCTATCATCAAATACGTATCCTGTGGGGGAGAAAGGGTTATACATAATTCCCACTAGATTGACTGGATGTAATACAATAATTTTAATACCAGAGTTGAACAAATTATTTAATAAAATTTCAGGTAAAACCATATGGGTTGGACTCTTTAAAATAATCTTTGGTAGTACAGTTCTTCTTTTTCTTATTAATTCCTTCGCAAATTGCGTTGGTAAAGATCCAGGAATATAAATATATTCAACATCACTCGTTAAAAATTCAAGAATTTCTTGTTGATACTGGATAACTGAATCATATTCTAATTTCTTATAAGTCCCATCTTTGTATATGAGCACTACTCTTTCTTCTGTTTCAAGATAATTAAATGAATCATTCACTCTATTCAAAGAAAACTGTGCAATCGTTAGTTTAGCTGCATCAATCACTTTTGTTAAGTCACTTGAGTAGACTGCGCCAATCGCAAATATACAAGCGTCCGTCGATTTGGATATTGTTTTACGAGAAAAAGCACCGTCAATCAGTATTTTATCAACATTTAATGTTTTGATATATGCGACCAAAGATTCCATTTGTGTCACAATCGAGGGACCACCAACGAGAACGTTTCCTGAATGAATAATCCGAATTAACACTATTTCACCAAGAGCGGTTTCTATTCCTGTCTTGTCAATAATCTCATATGTTGCTTCTGCTGCTTTTAAACATTCTAAAGCTGTAGCTACGATCATGTTTTCATAAACAAAAATCCGCGGTTTTGGCAGTGAAGTTACATTATCAATTAATTCACCATCTAGTCCAATGCTTGTTATTGCTAATAATCGGTCATGAAATGTCTCAATAATAGAATTCAGTACCGTTGTTTTTCCGGCGTTCTTTGCGTTGCCAACAATACTTATGACTTCATACTGATTAAGCAATTTTTCTATTGTTTTGATGATCGATTTCTCCGATCTAAATGATGAGGTTCAATCGAGAGTTGATCGCCGTTTAACAACGCACTAACCCCTTCAGCTTTTCTGTGTGCAATACAATCTTCGCATTGACAATTATTTTCATAATGTGCGGGTTCAGTATAAGTCGTTATCACACCTTCGTAGTTTCTTAACACCGTTCTAGTTGGTGATGAAGAAATGACATAATTAGGCATGACGGGTATTTTACCGCCTCCACCAGGTGCATCAACAACAAATGTTGGAACACAAAATCCACTAATATGTCCTCTAAGACCTTCGATAATTTCTATGCCTTTACTAATCGGTGTACGGAAATGTTCGATTCCTAACGATAAATCACATTGATAAAGATAATAAGGTCTAACGCGTAATTGGACAAGACCTGTCACTAATCTTTTCATAATATTAACACAATCATTAACGCCTCTAAGTAGTACGCTTTGATTACCCAGTGGAATTCCTGCATCTGCCATTTTAGCTAATGCTTCTTTACTTTCAACGGTAAATTCATCGTAATGATTAAAATGCGTATTAATCCAAATAGGATGATATTTCTTGAGCATAGCTACAAAATTGTCTGTAATTCTTTGTGGCATAACAACAGGAACTCTCGTTCCCATTCGAATAACTTCAACATGATCAATCTTTCGTAATTCAGAAATAATATATTCTAAACGTTCATCGCTCATAAGCAATGCATCTCCACCAGATAACAAAACATCTCTTATTTGTGGGGTGTTTTTAATATATTCTATACCTTTTCTTATTCTTTCCGTGCTTAATTCATTATCGGTTTGACCAGCAAATCTTCTACGTGTACAGTGGCGACAATACATACTGCACATATCAGTAATTAAGAATAAAACTCGATCTGGGTAACGATGAGTTAATCCTGGTACTGGTGAATCTTTATCTTCATCGAGCGGATCAAGCAGGTCATTTTTACCGATTGTCATTTCAGAAATCGATGGTATTGCTTGTTTGCGAATTGGACAATTGATGTTATCTGGGTCCATTAATGTTAAATAATAAGGGGTTATTGCCATTCTGAATTTCGATAAAACATTTGAAATTTGAGTTTCTTCTTCAATGGATAGATTAATATATTTTTTTAGTTGATTAACGGTTGTAATACGATTTTTAACTTGCCAATGCCAATCATTCCATTGTTCTGGCAACACATTTGGAAAGTATTTTGATTTACGTTCTAAGTAATGATTATTTAAGATTAACATATTCATTCACCTGCTCCATATCTTTTATTAAATAAGTCATACAGTAATTTTGATTCCCTCAATAAATTTAATGTTAATTCATCATGACCTGAAGTAAATCCATTCCCTATCATCATTGTTGCTTCGCTTTTAATTCCTTCAGCCCCTAAAGCCGCTTTTGAGAATGAAGTCGCCATACCAAAGAAATAAACAATGCCAAAATCCTTTGTCGGCAGAATTGATGCCATCTCGGTGCTAGGAACATTAACAACATTAATTGTGACATCCATCTTTTCATTATGACTAGCAGCCATAACTTTTTTATACACATCCATAGGAATTCTAGCATCCGCAATTATTATTTCATCACAAACCCCAAGATTATATAAATCAGCATATTCTCTTTGGTCATAAATTAACCCATAAACATAACCATCTTTTCCTGCACTTTTTCTTGCTTGATAAGAACATAGCACACCGCTTTTACCGCCAGCGCCGATGATTAAGACACGATTACCAGGTTTAACTAATTTAGCAACTTGAGCTGGAGCTCCAGCAACATCAAGTGCTGAAAGCACTAAATCAGCAGGTAAATCACTAGGAATTTTAGCATAGATTCCTGTTTGAAAAAGGATGGCTTCTCCATCAATATCAATTTGGTCTTTATCAAGATAAAGTTGTTTAATCTTATAAATTTTAAGGGGTGTTAATGAAAGTGAAACTAAAGTTGCGATTGAATCACCAACATTTAAATCGATATTGAGATCAGTTCCTATCTCTTTTACAACACCTAATAACATTCCTCCGCTACCTGTCACTGGGTTTTGCATCTTTCCTCTTTTTGAAACGATTGACTCAATCATTTCAATCATTTTTGACTCATTTCCTTCACATGCCGATTTGATTTGTGTGAAAGAAGCAGAGTCGATGTTTAGTGTTTTAACAGAGATTAATATCTCATTACTTTGACATACCATGGTATTGTCAATGATGTCAGCTGATTGAGGCAAAGCACCAATCGGCGCGATTACCCGATGTGTTCCATATGGACAAGGTTTATTCATGATGTCCCTCCATTTTTAATATCTTTCTAGCTTCGATTGGTGATGCAATTTGACGATTGTACTTCTTTGCTAGTCCAACGACCTTTTCGACTAGTTCTTTATTCGAAGCAGCTAATTTACCTTTTTCAATATACAAATTATCTTCTAATCCGACTCTAACATGACCTCCATGGATAATGGATTGTTCAGCTAGAGAAAACTCATACTTACCAATCCCAGCAACACTATATGTTGCATCTTCAGGAATTGAATCTTTCATGAAAACGAAATCTCTATATTCGCCTGTCATTCCACCGTTGACGCCTAAAACAAAGCTGAAGTGTAAGGGTTTATGTAAATATCCTTGTTTTACTAAACGCAATACAGTATCAACATGACCCTTTTCAAAACATTCTAATTCTTTATAAATACCTTTCGATTCAAGTACTTTCGCAAAATATTTAATATCATTTTCTGTATTAATAAAGATATCGTCCCCACCAAAGTTGAGTGTGCCGCAATCAAGTGTCGCCATCTCAGGGTTTAAATCAGTTGGTGTTAGCCGTTCATCTCTAGTCATCCCTAAAGCACCACCTGTTGTTATTTGGACAATAACATTAGGACATCTATTTTTAATTGCCTGAATCAACTCAAAAAACCGTTCTTTACGGTAAGAAGGCGTTCCATTATCTTCCCTTGCATGTAAGTGGATAATACTTGCTCCAGCTTTATATGCGTCATACGCTGAAATTGCAATTTCATCTATCGTGTATGGAACAGCTGGATTTTGTTCTTTTGTAACTTCAGCGCCAGTAACAGCACAGGTGATGATTAATTTTTCCATTACAGCCTCTGTAACGCTTTCGGTACGATACATGTACCACTAGCAGACGCTACTAAAAGCGGTGGTTCTAAAACTTGAGCTGCAGAAGGGTTAATATTCGGTAACGCTTCAATAACCTTGTAACAAGCAAACGTCATTTTTCTTGATGTATTCCCCGAAGATACTAATTCGGCGTGAACTTCCAAAAAATCTCCGGCATATACAGGGGCTAAAAAATCAACTTGATCATAGGCTCGGAATAATCCTTCGTCGCCATCATTTCTAATTAGTAATTCCGTTGCTGCATCACCAAAAAGGCCCATAATTCTGGCACCATCGACGAGATTTCCTCCATAATGTGCATCGGCATTCGACATTCTTGTTCTTAATATTACTTTCATTGTTCGATTCCTTTCATCGGTATGACGTTATCAATGATTAAATTTGCTTCTGTTGCTTGTATAACTTGATCTATTGTATACTCAGGATTCACTTCAAGCAAATGAAGTCCATCTTCTAATACTTCTATGACTGCCATTTCAGTGACTATCAAATTGGCTTGTTTAAAAGCGGTTAAAGGTAAGGTACATTTCTTTAAAATTTTAGGTATTCCTTTATTCGTATGCGTCATTGCAATAATAACGCGTTTCGCACCAACTACCAAATCCATCGCCCCACCCATTCCTGGAACTTTCTTGCCAGGGATAATCCACGAAGCGATGCTGCCATCAAAATCAACTTCTAATGCCCCTAAAACGGTCACATCAACGTGTCCACCTCGAATGATAGAGAAAGATGTAGCTGAATCAAAAAACGAGCCACCGGGCAATATTGTCGCACACAGTCCTCCAGCATTGACTAACTCAGTCGTACATTCAGATAACGGTCCAATGCCAATGATTCCGTTTTCGCATTGTAGAACTACTTCTTGATCATGATCTATATAATCAGCAACCATCGTAGGAATTCCAATGCCTAAATTAACAAGATACCCTTTTTTAAATTCAAGTGCAATTCGTTTCGCTATAATGACTTTTTCATCCATTTTATTGTCCTCCTACAAGAATATAATCAACAAACGGATGAGCAGTAACAACCATTTCGGGATCTATCATCTTGACAACTTCTGACACTTCAGCAATCACAATATCACAAGCCATCGCCATTAATGGATTAAAGTTTCTCATCGTTCCGCGGTATCTGAGATTGCCATATTCATCAGCTATAGCCCCGCCCAGTAAAGCTAAGTCCGCTTTAAGCGGCTCTTCAAGCAAATATTCTTTGCCTTGAACTGTAATGACTTGTTTTCCCTCTGCTACAACCGTATTCATGCCAGTCGGTGTTAAAATACCACCTAACCCTGCACCAGAGGAGCGGATTTGTTCGGCTAAAGTTCCTTGAGGAACTAATTTAACCGTTAACTTATTGTCTTGCATCAAACGACCTACTGCTGGATTCGTTCCGATATGAGACGCAATGAGTTTTGATACACGACCTGCAGATATCAAGCGTCCAACCCCTTTGTCTTCATAACCACCGTCATTACAAATAATCGTTAAATCAGTTACATTTGTATCAAGAACTGCAGTAATCAAATTTTCAGGACTTCCGTTTGATAAAAATCCTCCAACCATGATACTCATACCACTTTTTACATATTTGGCTACGTCTTTACTTTGAATAAATTCTTTCATATGTCTCCTATCTTGGCGGCATCAGTTGAGCTTCGCCAACGATGACAATATCACCATTTTGATTTTTCGCAATACAATCAAAAATAACGCGATTTTTTTCTAGTATTTTTTCTTTAACAGTCACAGTGGCTGTAATCGTATCATTCAAAAAAACCGGTTTTGTAAACTTCAAACTTTGATGGGTATAAATCGTTCCAATTCCTGGCATAATTGTTCCAAAAATCGAACTAAATAACCCTCCAACCAACATCCCATGCACTATCCGTGTTTTAAAGGGAGAAGTTTTTGCATACTCCTCACTTAAATGCACGGGATTTACATCTCCCGATACCGCCGCATAACCCAAAACATCCGACTCAGAAAATTGTTTTGAAATGCTCGCTGTATCGCCTATCGATAAATCTTCTAGACGATATTGTTTCATAAATCCTCCTTATTTTAGAAAAAATAAAAGCCGTTATGTTTTTAACATAACAGCTCTCCATAAACACTATGGCAGTGATTGAACGCTTGCTCAAGCACCAAGTAATCAATGGATGAACCCTTTGATCCTTTCGGCAATGCATACATTCGTTCATCGTCTTTGAAGTTCATTTCATTAACACCGATGAATTACCCCTACATTGCGCCTCTGTATATTCGATTACTCTCATTTTACATGATTGTGAAAGCGTTGTCAATACCCAGTCGAACGCAGAAAGTAAGGTTTATTGTTCAAGCAAATTATTCGAGTTCTAAAACGACTGGACAATGATCGCTTCCTTGAATTTGATCCAAGATTTCAATTGATTTTACACGGTTAAACAAGCGATTAGAAATTAAAAAATAGTCAATTCTCCATCCCGCATTATTCATCCGAGCATTAAATCGGTAACTCCACCAAGTATACTGAATTTTGTCTTGATTCATTGCTCTAAAAACGTCTGTAAATCCAGAATTGAGTAATGCTTGAAACTCCGTTCTTTCCTCGATTGAGTACCCTGCATTTCCTTCGTTAGCCTTTGGGTTTTTCAAGTCAATCGGTTGATGAGCAACATTTAAATCACCACAATAAATCACTGGTTTATTGATATCAAGTTCTTTTAAATATGCTCGCATATCTTTTTCAAACTGAACACGATATTCAATCCTTGTTAATCCTTCTTGTGCATTTGGAACGTAAGCAGTTACAAAATAAAATTCGGGATATTCTAAGGTTATAATTCGACCTTCATCATTATATAAACCTTCATTCGTTCCAAAATGAACATTCATTGGTGTGTTTTTTGTATAGATTAACGTACCAGAATACCCGGGTTTATCCGCTGAATTCCAATATTCTAAATATCCATCAAAATAAAAGCTTTTTTGTTCTTCTTTCATCTTCGTTTCTTGTATCGCGAAATAATCTGCATCCATTTCTTTAAAAAATTCATCGAATCTTTTGTTCATACAAGCTCTTAATCCATTCACGTTCCAAGTCACAAATTTCATAGTAATTATCAAACCCTTTCAAATAATATAGACACATTTTAACGTTTGAAAATTAATTAGTCAATGTCTTCGCAAAAGAAAAGGCAACTCAAATTGAGTTGCCATGAACTATTATTCTGTTTTACTCTCTTTTTTATTAACCAGATACTGTGTAATTCCTAGCAATGCGTTCACAACAATGCCGAGTATCGCTGCGAAAGCGATTGCTGGCAATGACATTCCAAACATTGGAATTGATCCGTTTGGAAAACCATATGTTCCACCGATTCCAACGATTAAGATAAGCGCGATGATTCCAATGTTTTTTGCATCGAATAAATCCACTTTTTTCTCAATTAATATTGCAATCCCTTGTGCACCGATAACGCCGAATAAATATATACTTGCACCACCGATAACACCAGATGGAATTGTGCTGATTAAATTTGCTAGCGGTGAGAAGAAGGCTAGTAGCATCGTTAGTACTGCCGCTGCTCCTAAGACCCATACTGAGAAGTTCTTTGTGATAGCCATGGTCGAAATATTTTCTCCGTAGTTCGTTCCGGCAGGTCCGCCGACTAAAGCACTCACAACGTCTCCAACACCGTCACCAATTAAGTTTAATCCTAATTTGTCTTTAATGGGATATTCTTTAGAACCTTTTTTCTTCGCTAAATCATTAACATATAAATCCAATTGATATAAATGTGCCGTTGACTCTGGAATAGTTGCTAAAGCAATTGGCATAATTGCGAATACTGCGGCCCATGAAGGTCTTGGTAAGGTAAAATGCGGTACATTGATGACACCATCAGCGAATACTCTAGAGAAATCTACTAAATTTGTTTTAAAGATTAAATCAATTAATAAAGCACTAAAGTAACCAGCTAATATACCAAATAAAATCGGTAATTGACTTAATACACCTTTTTTGAAAATTACCGTGAAGAACATAATGCAGAATAAAGTGATAATAGCTACTGCCCAGTAACTTGATTGTGCTGTTACTCCGTTAAATCCAGCCGCTTGAGTCATAGCCGTTCCAGCAAGTGATAATCCGATAATCATTGCAATCGGACCTGTCACGACAGGAGGTAAGACTTTTTCAATTTTATTAACTCCGAAATAATTAACTATAAACCCAACTAAGATTGAAACTAATCCTGATAAGATGATACCAAATTGTGCTTGTCCGATTAAAGCATCTGAAGCAACCACACCATACGTTGCTCCAGTAATACCGACGATTGCAGCAATATATGAAAAACTAGATCCATAGTACAAAGGAATTTTTCCTTTAGTAACTAAGATAAAACAAAGTGTTGCAAATCCACTAGCAAAGATGGTCGTTGAAATGTGGAACCCTGTCAATAATGCAACAAGGACAGTAGCGGGAAACATAACCAAAATGTGTTGTAGCGCAAATACAATTAATTTCCCCCAAGCAGGTCTTTCATCAGGCAAGTAACCAGTAATAATTCGTTTCGTTTCCATATTCATTCTCCTTCTTATTTTGATTTGGTCCCAAACAAAAAGAACACCTTGCGGTGTCCTTTAACGGGTACGAAGAAAGAGCTATACCTTTCGATGCTCACAGACATCGGTTAAAGGACCAAAACTACTAATATTATAACAGTTATATCTTGAAAATCAAGAATTATTTCATTATATTTTATGTTTTTTATAACATGAATAATAATCCAATTCCAACGCCAATAAAAGTACCAATTGCATAACCGATTGACCCACAAATTAAACCCGGAACTGTCAAAGAATCATTTTTTATTTGTTTGGTAATAGCCGGAATAAAAGCCGGGCCATAAATCCCCGCTGTTGCAGTGACTATTGCACAATCAACGTCAATTCGGAGTAATTTAGAAAAGATTATATGTAAGATAAAAGAACCGATTGTAATAATACCATAAAGCAATAAGACTTTACCAAAATTACCTGTCATTTTAGTTAAATCAAGCGATGAGGCTAAAGCAAAAGAGAAAACTAAAATCAAATATTGACCAACAACATTAGTTCCTTTAGTCTCTCTTATCTTTTTGTTAAATGATGCTATAATTCCAAAGACTGTGACAGAGATCATCATCGTTGGAACGAGTAAATCAGTCATTTTGCCCTCTACAGCCCCAAGAATAACCCATAATAGAATTCCTAATAAAGCTCCAATAACGGCCATTAAAAAGGCTAAAAAGAAAGCTTTAACTAAAGGTTTTGAAGTTCTGAATTCCTTAATATTTAATTCTTCTGTATTCGTAATATTTGATGCTTCTTTTAAGTAGTCAGAACTTGAAGTTGGTTTTAAAAACTTTAATAAGAGCGGTTTACATAGAATTAATAAAAACATATAAAATGTACCACCAATAATCATATCTGATAGATTAGCGATGCCAATGGTGATTGAATCAAGCCCAAATACATTCGCAATTGCATTTAAATTCGGTGTCCCACCAGTATAAAGTCCAATGGCCATTCCCGATAGTTCGGCACCATTATTTAGTGTTTTTCCGTATATGAGAAATGTTAACGTCGTTACAATAAGAACCGATAAAATGACCGATCCAAACGCTAATAAAACTGATTTTGATAATTTCTTTGCTTCTTTTAGATTAGCACTGAATAATAATAATGGTATCGCAATACTGATTGCTAAATGACTTCCGATTTCACCGATGTCTTGATTTTGAACGACGTTGACACCTAGTTTTCTCAATCCAAAAACAAATAAAGCAACGATTAAGCCTAATAAATAAGCCATCCCAATCGTTCCAATTAATTTAGTTAATTTGAATTCATGGTATCTTATAATTAATAGTGGTATAAAAAATATTGCAATCACTTGGATAATACTATATGTCATGACTTAAGTTCCTTCCCATATATTCGATATGTTTTAGCGATTCTTCCTCCGAATTTATCAAATGCATGTAAAGACTTTTCGTTTTCTTCCATGACTGTTCCACCTTCGAATTCGTTAATTCCCATTGAGTCAAAATGATCATAGACTTTTTTATACATATAGCCGATTAATCCGGTATTTTGATATTTTGGAATCACATACTGCATTGTTCCACGAACTCGCGTAATTTTCTTTAGATTTATCAGAATATAAATGGGTCGAATTCTGCCTTTTGTCTTTTTCAATATTTGATTAAAATCAGGAAATACAAGACAAAAACCCACAGGCTTATTCGTTAAATTTTCCCTTGCAATTCTTATTAGTTTAGGATTGATTAACAATCTTAAATTCTCTGCAACTTGTTTAATCATTTCGATAGAAGGTGCCTCTTGGTAATTGATTTCTGTCGTAGCGGTAAGCAATACTTCATGAATATCATGAATATCATTATCTAGTTTGTTTAAGTTGATTTGGTCAATTCGAACATCATAATGATTATCAAAATAGGTTTCTACTGTTTCTAATCGTTTTTGAACTTGTGAATTTATATCTGCTTTTAAACCAAAATTATCATACGCTTTATAGTATCCACATGATTCGATTAAGTTTGAATAATATGGCGCGTTATAACTTGTTAATACGGCAGGATCATCATCAAAGCCGTCAACCAAAATTCCTCTTCTAGTATCTGGATCATAAGGTGAAAAAGTTCCTTCACAATACAAGACATTTTGATTAATTACATCTAATTCCATATAATTAAATAATTCTTTAGCAACTTCGGTATCGTTGATGGCATCGAAGGCGGAAAAGTAACAAATAAATCTATTTTTTTTCTTGTTAAATTCAATGGTATATAATAGTCTTCCAACCACTTTGTTTTCTCTGACAGACAAAATAGCTTTATATTTTTTTGCTTTTAAGACTAGCGTAAAAAGTTCCTTTTTCAAGACTGAAAAGATGGGAAAAATATAGTGTAAATCATCTTTATAAAGTTTTTTGATAAAATATACAAAATCATTTAAATCTCGTTTTGATTCAACAACTTTAACCATCATTCATTATCCTTCTTTGATAATAATAGAAACACGAACGGCTTCATTTTAACAAAAATCTCATAAATTGACAAGGCTATTTAAAAGAGCGAACCGATTTGGTTCGCTCTGTTATCTAAAATCCTCGTTCGTAAGGTTGTATTACTAAATCTTTTCTATTGTTTTTAGCGGCTGTATGAAGAACAAAATAAGGATCATTCAATAATTTTCTTCCTAAAAAGATAGCATCAACAGATCCGTTATCCAAATACTTTTCACATTCAACATCTGTCGTAATGAGTCCACCGCCAATGACTATGTAACCCAATGCCTTGATTCTTTTTGCATATTCCATTTGATAACCTGGATAGACATCAAACTTAACCGGAACAACGCCACCTGAACTTACATTAATAGCGTCAACTTGGTGATTAAGCGATTTTACGAGTTCGATAGTATCTTCGATGTGATTACCATTTATCGCATATTCTTCTGCTGAAAGTCTTAAAATGAGAGGCCCATTCCATTCTGATCTGACTGCTTCTATGACTTCGCTTAAAAATCTTCTTCGGTTAACTGCATTTCCACCATATTGATCATTTCTTTGGTTTGAAAGTGGAGATAAAAACTGGTTGATTAAGTATCCGTGTGCCCCATGTATTTCTATGATATCATAACCCGCAAATTTTGCCCGTCTAGCGCCATTCTTAAAAGCATTAATTACTACTTTGATATCTTCAAGCGACATTTCTTTTGGCGTTTGATAATCTTGACTAAATCCAAGACTAGAAGGAGCAATAATTGTTTCGTTTTCAGCTTTGCATTTCCTACCAGCATGTGCAAGTTGAATTCCAATCAACGCCCCAGATTGATGAACGCTTTGAACTAATTTTTTTAATCCTTCTATGTGTGAATCATTCCAAATTCCTAAATCATGACTTGAAATTCTTCCGCGACTTTCAACCGCTGTTGCCTCGGTGATAACCAACCCAACACCACCAAATCCTCTCGTAGGATAATGAACTAAGTGAAACGGTTGAACATCCCCTTCGGTTGATGCGACATACATACACATAGGAGCCATAACAATTCGGTTTTTAATTGTTAAATCCTTGATTATAAACGGTTCTAATAATTTCATGATTATCCTGTATAATCAAAACGTCTTTTAATAGATGATTTAATTATCCTCTCTTTAATATTATTGTTTCTATTATTGTTTTTGATTAAAATCAAATTAGACTTTATTGAATTGTTTCGTTTTATAATATCATTAAGCTCTAATTGCCCATCTTAGTTTTGCTGATCTTGAACGACTGTTCGAATTTTGTTCTTCAAAACTTGGTCGAATAAACTCGGGAGCGATACTAGAATACTCACCCAATCTATAAAAATATTGAAATGATTTTTTAACGAGTCTATCTTCCCCAGAATGGAATGATAAAATTGCTACGCGTCCACCTTTTGATAAAACCGTTGGTAGTTTTTCTAGAAACTCAAATAATACATCATATTCTCGGTTGACATCGATTCTTAAAGCTTGAAATGATCGTTGACATGCCTTTTTTATTTCTTCTTCTTTATCTCTAATTGGTAAAGCTTTTAAAGCATCCGCAATGACCTTTTGAAGTTGTTTGGTTGTTTCGATTTTTTGTCCTTTTCTTAGTTCCTGAACAATCTCACGAGCAATTAAATCTGCGTGCGGCTCATCCGCGTTTTCAACTAACATACCAACAATTTCATCTTCTTTCATTGATCGTAACCTTTGCGCAGCAGTTAATCCCACCGTTGGATTCATTCGCAAATCAAGTGGTCCATCTTGTTTGAATGAAAATCCGCGTTCTGGATTATCAATTTGCATTGATGATACACCTAAATCAGCTAAAACAAAATCAAATTTTTCTTCTTTATTGAGAACTTGATCAATTTGGGAGAAGTTAAGGTTTTGAACAGCCAATATTTCAGGACCATAGCCCAACTTTTCCAATCTTTCTTTTGTTTTAGGAAGTTCAATCGGATCAGCATCAATACAATATAAATGTCCTTTATTCTCAAGATGATTTAGCATCACCATTGTATGACCGCCATAACCTAATGTTGCGTCTAATCCAATATCACCGGGTTTAATTTTTAAGATTTCCATAATTTCATTTACACAAATTGGACGATGCATTCCAGCGGGTGTATTGCCTTTTTGAATGACTTTCGAGAGTGTTTCTTCGTATTTTTCAGGCTGTAGTTCTTTATATTTTTCTTGAAATGTTTTCGGATGCGTTCCACTATATCGTACTCTTCTTTTATGTTTTGGTTCAGATTGTTCCATAATTGTCTCCTTGATTAAGACGTAAAAAAATTAATAATAGTTGGTGGAGATGACCGGATTCGAACCGGCGACCTCTTACATGCGAAGCAAGCGCTCTCCCAGCTGAGCCACACCCCCACAACCACTACCATTGTACTTAATCGACTTCTAAACTTCAAGATAATTCAGTAATATCAAAGACATTATTAGAACAAATGGTAAAAAAATACAAGTTATATTAAAAATATCAGTTTCTATTGTATAATAGAATAAAGTTATAATATAAATTTTCCTTATTTAGTCACACATTATAGAACATCAAGTCTTGCTCATAGTTAATTATTTCGACACACGCTTGCTAATAATTTGAGGTGAATCAATGAGTAAGAACAAACAAAATAAAGAAAACACTAATCTACTGGACACAAACCGTAAAATTAACCCCTTAAAGGACTCGTTAAGAATTGCGATTTGGTACAGTATTTTTGGTTTGTTATGGATTACAATCTCTGATTTTTTATTATATTGGTTAGTTTCAGATAATGATCTTGAGTTAAGAATAGCAACCGCAAAAGGGTGGTTATTTGTTATATTAACTGTCGTTTTCATTTTTCTAACCGTTAGACGAAGAATTGACATCATCAAAGACTTTGTTGATAAAATGATTCTAACAAAAAAAGTATTATCTTCTACCGAAGAGGAATTACTCATTCAAAAAGCGATTACCGAAGAAATTATTGGAAAAGCTCCAGTCATTATTATTATATGGGATCAAAATGGAGAATTAAAATCCGTAAACCCTTATGCTTTCGAAGTTTTGGGTTATAAAGATGATTTACAGTTTTATTCCAATTGGCAAGACTTCATTACAACTAGTGATAATATAGCCAATTTATCTCAAGTGTTTAAACGTCTTCAAGTTGAAGGTAGACTTGTAAACTACGAAACCGAACTGATTACGAAATCAGGAAGCAAGGTATACGTTATTTGGAATAGTGGTATTTTAGATAGAAAAGATTCTGGTAATACTGAATACGTCTCTTTCGGTGTCGATATTACCGAAAGAAGAAACGCTGAGAATACTTTAAAAGGAATTGCATATACCGATACATTAACCGGTCTCCCAAACCGTGTAGCTTTGGAAAATGAGGTGAAACGTCGCCTTGCAAAAATTGAATCTAAATTTGCGTTACTGTATCTCGATCTCGATAATTTTAAGTATGTTAATGATTCATTAGGACATCATGTTGGTGATGAATTACTAAAATATCTTGCTAACTGTATTTCAAAAGTCATAAAATCAAAAGATTATGTCGCAAGACTAGGTGGCGATGAATTCGCTATAATTATTGGCAATTATACGAAAAAAGATCAAGTATTTGATTTAATTGATAAAATAAAACAAGAAGCGGGAAAAACTTGGTATATTTACAATCATTCATTCTATATATCATTGAGTATTGGGGTTGCGTTATATCCTGATAACGGAACTGAAGTTAATCTACTTTCAAAGAATGCCGATATTGCCATGTATAGTTCAAAAAGCGAAGGCAAAGACAGAATCATGTTTTTTGAGGAAACCATTGAACAAAATAATTTGTATCATATTGAAATGGCAAAAAAACTTCAAAACGCTATTGAATCATCCGAATTTGAATTATATTATCAACCGATTTTCACTCTAGCTGATAATACTATCCACGGATTTGAAGCTTTATTAAGATGGAATGAAGTATCTAGAGGATTTATCTCACCAGCCGAATTTATTCCACTAGCTGAAAACACAGGTCAAATTTATGCCATTGAACGATGGGTATTCCAATCAGCTTTATCACAAAAAAAGGCCTGGAATGCAAACGGATTTAATGATATTACATTATCTATCAATCTCTCGAGTAAAACCTTAATTAGTGATGTCAGTTTCGCTATCATTGAGTCCTATCTAAAGGAATTTAATGACGATTTATCAACCGTCGTTGTAGAGATTACCGAGACCGCACTCATCACCGACATGCATAAAGTCATAATGCGGGTTGAGAAACTAAAAGAACTTGGCGTAAAAATAGCATTAGATGACTTTGGCACCGGCTATTCATCGTTAACGCATATTAAATTATTACCGGTTGATATCGTTAAGCTTGACCGAAGTTTTATCAGCCAAGTTGAAAATAAAGGCAAAGACGAAATGATTGTTAGTTCGGTCATTGAGTTAGTAAAAAAACTCGATCATCAACTCGTCGCTGAAGGTATTGAAACACAAGATCAGTATGATTATTTGGTCAACAACAAAGTTGAATTAGGACAAGGCTTTTTAATGAGCAAACCGATTCCGATTCAGTCAGTTAATCTCTTATTAGAAAAAATGAGACAACCTTCAAATGAAAAAAGGGACGATTAATTTCGTCCCTTTTCTTTCGTTATATTTTTATAATCCGCATTTAAGTTGAATATTACAGTTGGAGCAAGTATGACAACCACCGATATCTTCTACCGTTCCTTCTAAGCAAATTGGACAAATATCACCAATCTCGATACCGATATTTTTACCAGCTTTACTTCTTAAATGGATTTGTGAATCAGATTCTTTTGGCGTTTTTACTTCTTCAACGTGAACACCCATATCGCTCATATCTAATTGTACAGGCGATGCATCGTCTTTCTTTAAAGTGAGTACTTGCGTATCGCGACTGCCATCAACGTAGACTGTGCCGCCTTTTGCCCCATGTTTATAGAGATATTGATACAGTTCTTCAACTTGTTCGACGCTATAGCCTTTTGGAGCGTTTACAGTTTTTGAAATCGATGAATCAACCCAGCGTTGAATGATGCATTGAACATTTGCGTGTTCTTCTGCTTTTAATTCCATCGCTGATACGAAAATATCAGGTAAAGGTTTCCCTCTAAATTCTGGATGTAGATTTAAATACTGTTCTACGATCGGTGCGTCAACCTCCATGTATTTCCCTAAACGACCACTTCGGAAATACTTGAATGCAAAGTAAGGTTCTAATCCCGTGGATACGCCCACCATGGTTCCGGTTGATCCTGTTGGAGCGATGGTTAAGAGATGTGAATTACGAATACCGTGTTGTAAAACACCTTCGCGAATTTCTTTTGGCATTTTCTTCATAAATCCGGACTCGATAAATTTTTGACGAGATCCGTATTGTTCTAAGAAAGGGAAACTACCTTTCTCTTTTGCCAAATCAATTGATGTTTGATAAGCATTAACGGCGATAAATTTCATTAATTTTTCGACGAAATCATTTCCTTTTTTACTTCCATAACGAATATTGCAATAAATCATTAAATCATGAAGCCCCATAATTCCCATACCAACACGTCTTTCTCCTAAAGCTTGACGTTTGTTTTGGTCCAAGAAATACGTGGTCTTATCAATAACGTTATCTTGCATTCTTACGCTGACCCGAATTGTTGTTTTTAATTTATCCCAGTCGACATCATTGTTCGCAAAATCAACCATATTCGCTAAATTGATTGCGGCTAAATTACAAACTGAATAAGGCGCAAGTGGTTGTTCACCACAAGGATTCGTCGAAACAACTTTTTGATTATAACCTTTAGCGTTGGTCATGTCATTCGCGTTATCAATAAAGAATATTCCAGGTTCTGCGGAATAAGTTGCACAAATATTAATCAAATTCCAAAGTTCTCGAGCTCTTAACGTCTTATAAACTCTAACGCCATAGCCCAAGGCTTTCCATTCTCTTACATCTCCTATATCATGCCATTTTTCATCATAAGCTGCTTTTTCACCTTGAGAGTAATTATCAATATCTGGATAACGAAGATCATACATTAAATCTTTATCGACAGCTTCCATGAATTCTTTTGTAATCGCAACAGAAATATTTGCACCATTAAAGTATTCAGAGTTCTTAACTTCGTAACGGCCACCATTCATTAATAATTCTTTGACTTTATCAAATACGGAGCGCTTTAAAGTTCCGGGGTTTTTAAGCTCAGTTTCTTTAAGCGTTTCGTACATTTCAACTTCATCGTTCGTTAATGGAATGAATTTCAGTTTTTCTTTGGCTTCTCTAACGATATCTTCATCTTGAATCGTATTGATTAAGAATTGCAAAATTTTAGGATTTTGCATCTTTGAAATTATAAATTCGATAATATCTGGATGCCACGAAGCCATCATAATCATTTGCGCTCCGCGACGCGATCCGCCTTGTTCAACTAAATTCGTTAATTGTGATAAATCTTGAAGCCAACTTACTGCGCCTGAAGACTTACCGTTGACACCTTTGGCTAAAGAGTTTTTTGGACGAAGTGTTGAACCATTGGTTCCAACACCGCCACCACGTGACATAATTTCCATGACTTGTTGCCGATGTTCGCTGATACCAACGCGTGAGTCCTTAATAAAAGGCATAACAAAACAATTAAAATAAGTTACAGCACTTTGTGAACCGGCACCAAATAATACGCGACCCGCTGGAACTAAATTTTGTTCAGCGACTTCACGGTAGAACTCTTTAAAATGGTCAACCGTTTCACCAGAACCAAGATTACTAGCAACACGCATTGCTATTTGTTCATAAAAAATCTCCATTGGTTTATCAATAGAATTCTTGATACGAACGATTTCTCCGCTTTCAAGCAAGTCATTTGCGATGCCTAAATATTCTTCTTCCAAGCGAATATAAACTTTCTCATCAACGATTCTAGTGATATACCCAATTCCACGAGATGGAAATTTTGGATCATCTTTCACAACACATATAACCAAATTACCAACACCCAAAGTCGCGTGATTGATATCTTTTTGAGTATATCTATCAAGCATGACAAGACGAGAAACACCATCAAAAGTTTTTTTCATGGTGTCATCAATTAAGAAAAGATGGGGAAAGTTTTTAGCGATATCCTGATTTAGTTTTTCAACAAGTGATATTTCGTACTTATGCATAATTGTTCTCTCTTTTCTTTGATTTAATTTTTTGGGATAGTTACATTATACTACAAGTCTTTCATACAGAAAGTATGAAAGCCATTTTCATAAAAAAAAATAATAACTGATGATATTAAAGTCTAATTTTGATATGTTATTTTAAATTATAACAACGATTGATATCTTTGACAACCAAATAACTCATCATTTTTATTGATGAAAACTTTCATAACAAAACCGGACTTTTTTGAGTCCGGTTAAAATCAATATATTTCAGTTCTTATTGCTTTGGTTTTTCAATTCTACCATCTGAATATTGTGCAAATCTTCCATCGAACGCCTCATTCACTGGATCATACCTTTTCCATGGCCAACCACCAAATTGAGTCTCTTGATAATCTTGATAGGCTTTCACAACTTCATCTTTCGTTGTCATAACAAATGGACCATACTGGAATACTGGCTCATTAATTGGTTCTGCCTCAAGTAGTAACAAATAACTTGCTTTCGAACCGTTTTGAATGATGATATCTTCATCACCAACAAGTTTTATACGATGACTTACTGCAATCTCTGTCCCATCAATGATGATTTTATCTTCGCCTTGATAAAAATACAGATTACGATTGATCGATTTACTACTTTTTGGAATGACATAATTCGCATTAGAATCCATTTTAATTAATTGAATCTTAACATGGTTTTCTAGATTTGATGCCCAAGAAGCTTGGTTTGGCGTGTCAGCTTTTTGACCCATTAACTCACCAGCTATCACTCTAATTTCAGTCTTATTCCCATGACTATCACTGCTTATGACGACTGGAACAAATTCATTCCATAACATTTTATAATCGGGTTCAACGAATTTGTCCTTCGCAGGCAAATTCAACCAAATTTGAAATAGTTCTAAGGTATTGGGTTTGTCCTGATTTATTAGCGGAAACATTTCAGCGTGTTGACATCCTTTTCCGGTTGTCAACCACTGAACATCCCCGTTTCCATACCGACCTTTTGCCCCTTTTGAATCAAAATGATCGACAACACCTTCAAGCACAATCGTAACCGTCTCAAAACCACGGTGAGGGTGAGCGGGGAACCCAGGAACAACATCACCATGATACATACTAAATCCATTTTTATTGGAGAAGTCACTTCCGATATCTCTTCCTTTTAATGAAACATTCGGACCTAATTGTTCATTGCCTTCTGGATAAAAATCATGATGATGTGCACAAAAAATAAAGGGATTTTCCATCGGCCATTGAAATCCGATTTTCTGAAGTTTGAGAATATTTTTGTTCATGAGTACAACCTCCTACTTAGATCTTTGTAATAGATAGTTGTCAATTAATTCGATTTTCAATAAATCTTTTTGTCTTTTGATTGTATTTCTTCTTTGATCTTGATTCAAAAAGATATAAAGTCTTCTTAAATCATCAACACTTAATACCTTATAAGTACAAGATTCTAAATGAACGGTTGAGGTATCTAGCATAAAGTTACATAAATGTACCCAATCTTCTAATCGAGCAATTTCAACATCGATGTTATCTTTTCTAAATGTTAATAACTCGCTTTCGAAATATTCGAATCCATGCTCTTTAAAGACTGATATTAATTTATCTTTTTGTTCTTCAATCATTTGAATTGGCAACAACAAATCAATGTCTTTAATGCCTAAATGATTTTCAATATAATGCGATAAACAAAGTGACCCATAAACAACAGGTACGTGATTGAATTGCTGATTTAATAATTTACATGCTTCGTGAAGCGTTTTTGTTGTCATGATAACCTCTTAGATTTTCTTATTTTATCTTCTTCAATATTGGCATTAAGTCGGTATACTACGATTTCTTTTACTAAATCTTTTGGAATGGTTTGATCAATGGGAAATTGAATTGCACCTTTAGAATGTTTTAATGATCCTAAATGCTCTGAAAACTGTTCAACGCAATCACTTCCGGGATAAAATCCAATATGATTTTTATGAGCCGCGAAATGAACCAAATTACCTAGATAGTAAAATGTTGGCATACCCCAACTAATTTTTTCAGTTGCTTCTGTTGCAATTGATTGAATGAGTGTTCTTAGTTCAATCATTTTTTCTTGAGCAGAAATTGGGTATAAACGAATGTATTCATCTATTGTTTTATAGTTAACTGGGTTTGCCATATTTCAATCTCCTTAGGTAGATTATAAAATTATTATACCATGCGCTAAAAAATCAATAAAGGAAGTCGCTTAAATTAGAAAAACAACTATATTGAAACCAAGTGATATTTTAATAAAAAATGACCACTAAATAGTAGCCATTAAGAAAATTATAAAAAATCTATAATAAAGCGAATAAAGGGATGCTTGTCATGACATTGAGTGCGATGTGAGCAATCATACCAATATAGATAGTTCTTTTTTTTACCGCCGTATACGCTACAGGAAGCACTGCAATACTCCTAACAACGAAATCCCATGGAGACCAAAAATGGTAAAATGCAAATAGGGTAGAATTGATAAATATTTTGAATGTATCACTTCCTTTAATTCTAGGAAGGAGAAATCCGCGAAAATAAAATTCTTCAACCAATGGACCAAGAATGCTTCCAAAAATCATAATCAATATTGATGTAATTAAGAGTACAATTTGATTTCCTTGAAACTCATTAAGAAGCATCCAATCTGGAAGAAAAGATAGAACATAGGTTTTAAAGAAGGCAGCAAGCGGTTTTTGAAATAATCCAAATATTAATAGCGACCATAATACGATGATTATACCATAAATAAAATAATTTTTAATTGATGTTTTATCTTGATACAGTATGATATTATTCAGTGAAAGTCTATGATTTTTTTTATATCCCAAAATATAAAGAATCATGAGTTGAGTTGGAATTAAAATAACAGGAACTGCGATAACCAATGTAAAGGCTGCAGGAAGTCCTCTTTCAATCCACGCTGGAGCAACCAACAAATAAAATAATACAATTGGGACTCCTGGTAATAAATGAAATAGAATGCTTTCGAGTAAAGAATGCATTTTCAATGGTTCATTCATCATATTTATGTTCATAAAAAATTGTTTTTATAATCAAATCTATTCATTGAATAATTTGATTATTCCTTTCAATCAATTTTTTCATTCTAATTTCATCAGAAAAACCAAACTATATATTTGAATCAGGAACTATACAAGAATAACCAATGAGTAAAATATTTCTGGGTTCGAAGACATGATTAGAATTTGAACAACTGTAGCTAAATTTATTATAAAGTGACCAACCATAATCGGAACCGGATTATGGTTTTTTTGGTACCATAGACAAATTAATAAGGTCAGTGGTAAAAAAGATAAAAACCGGTATAACATATAATACATATCAAAATATAAGGGTATAAAGCTATGTTGTAACGCGTATAGTAATGCTGGAATGAGTAATCCAATCCATCTATTACTCAATTGATTGACACCAATCCCTAAATACAACCCATCTTCAGCGAGTGTTGTCGAAAGTGGTAATATAAAAATATTGAGAATAGCTAACCAAACCGGCAATGGCTCGATTAAATCTTTAGCTAGATAGGGGAATTCGCCATACACAATATATCCAGCAAAAAACATTCCTCCCATTCCGATGACTAAGATTACAATAACTCCAATTAATATTGCTCTGTAACTTGATTGATATTGATGATAATTGATTAGTTGTTTGTACGTTATATTTTGAGATCTAGTGAGTTTAAATATAACAAATAAAGTGATTAAATTACATACACTACATACAATCGCCCACCATCTGCCTACTTGTGATAACGAACTATTTAGCAATAAAGAAAGTGATAAAAAACTGAAAACAAACAAAAAAATTCGGAGTAATAATACAGTAATAATTTTAGTTTTACTCATATGAAGATATATGTTATATTTCTTGTTTTTTGAAAATTATGTAACTCAGAGTAAATGTTAATACTGTTCCAATAATGGTCGATATTAAACAAATAATATTCGCTGAAGTTGTAGAGGTATTATACAATATAGCATTTAATAAAGAGGAAGCGCCTGCAGGATTGAATTTTTGTAAACCACTTGATACATTTAATAAGTTGAAAATGGCATATCCTGCAAAACCTAATAACGCAGCTGTCGTTGGCGTTTTAGCGATTACACTAGCAAAGATTGCAAATGCTGTATAAAATAAACCCATTAACCAAAGCAATAAGATAGAGAATAATAATCCATCATAAAAAACTTCTTCAAAAAGAATCTGTGTATATAATCCGCTGACAAGTAAAGAAATTACCAGACCAACAGTCAGTAACAAAGATCCTCCAACAAATTTACTAAAAAGGAAATTAAAGCGTGAAACTTTCTTTGTTAACACTAACATAATAGATCCCTTGTTTTTTTCTTGAGCGACTGTTCCTGTCATTATAATTAAATAAACGACCAAGCATAATGTTGTTGTATTTTTATAAAACTGGACCCATGCGTCCATAAAAGTAGGCTCTGGGAATATTATTTGAACATCTTCAGCTAATAATGATATAAGTTCATTCATATACCTAGCAGTTAATGGACTCAAAATGGCAAAAAAAGTAAAGAGACATAGAATGATTAAGAGTTTATATGTTTTAATATACTCTTTTATTTCCTTTTTCAGAAAACTAATATTAAACATCTCCATTCACCACCTTGATAAAGATATCTTCTAGTGTCGCTTCAGAAATTGTGAATTTTTTAAATATTATATGATTTTTATAAATTAGTTCACTTATTTCTAGTCTTGCTTGATCTAGATTATTCACTTGAATTAAAAGTCTTTTACCACCATTTTTGATTGATTCTAACCATGGTGAGTTTTCAATTAGTGACGCAAATGAACTAGTGTCGATATTTTCAAACTCGATTTCGATCGTTCTTGATTGAGAAATCTCTCGAATATGTTCAATTGAATCTTCAAGCAAAGCAACACCATCTTTAATAATTACAACACGGTCACACACACGTTCGACATCCGCTAAAATATGTGAAGAGAAAAATACAGTAACTTTCCCAGCCAATGATCCAATGATATCCATTACTTCTTTTCTTCCCATCGGATCAAGGGCAGACACCGGTTCGTCAAGTAGAATTATTTTAGGATTATTAATTAACGCTTGAGCAATACCAAGTCTTTGTTTCATTCCTCGAGAAAACTCACCGATTTTTTTCTTAACATTTTTTGATAACCCGACCATATCCAATAATTCTTTGATTCGATTTTTAAGCGTTTCTGAATCGAGATGATATAAACTGCCACTAAACTCTAAAAACTCTTTTGCAGTCATCCAATCATAAAATCCAGGAACATCTGGTAAGAACCCTATTTGATCACGAAAGGAATCATTGCCGAAAGTGAGTTTATTTCCAAATATTTCAATCTCACCTTCGGTAGGCTCAGTCATACCGACAATCATTTTGAGAGTTGTAGTTTTTCCGGCGCCATTTGGACCTAAAAACCCGTAAATTGAGCCTTCGGGAACATTGAGATCGAGATGATTGACAGCGAGAACACCATCATAATTTTTAACAAGATTTTTAATCTTCACTGCCATTTTCATGCGTTTCTCCTCCAAGAATAAAGTATGCTATAGAGCCAAGAAGGGTTCCTAAAACAATAATAACAACCCAAATCCATTTGTTATCGAATCTGACTGTCTCTCGTTTCCATAAACTAATCAAAGCGATTATTTGTAAAGTCAATTGTACGACTAATAACGGTATCAACAAAGGTAATAATTCAATTAAATCTAGACCCATTTGATTTCTCCTTTTTGAATTATGATATTTAAATTAACCAATACTTGATAGCAAAAAACTAGTACTCATGCATGTCATAAGAGTAAGACTTAGTGCTGAATGACTGACATATCTTTACATAAATCTAGATTATTGGTGTCGAACGTATGATGCTTTTTTGCTAAATCCCATTCATAATTTTTGTTTATGAAAAAAGATTGAAAAGCAACAACGATTTTTCTAAAGAAAAAATTCTTCATTTGTCGACTCCTTTCCGTCACTTATTTAAATGACTTCATCATAAAATATAAAACTTTTATTATTCGTGCGAGTCAGTCGTTATTATCGTTGATAATTTCCTAAGTTTTCTTCCCGACTCTGATTGATTGTTAATTCTTTTCATGACTACTTTATTGATTTCACCTAACATTTCAATAAGTTCTTCATTTGTTAGAAGTAAAGAAGTGCTCGTAAATCCAATATTCTTACTGATAGACTTCATAACTTCGGGTACTGAAATACAAGAGTTAAAATCTGTTAAAATACTGATAATAAATTGTGAAAATATGGTTGATAAATCTTCTTTTGTAATACTTTTTAAGTTATTATTGATTGTTTGCGACGGATTTTCTTTAATTGCATATACCTTTTCTAAGATCCCTCGCACTTTGTTTTCTGAGACGACTTCAATCACTTCATTCTTCATTAATGCACTCAAATGTCGATACAAAGTAGCTTGAGGAATATCTCCACAAGCCAAAGCAATTTCTTTGGTGGTTGCTGTTTTTTTGATACTCAATTCTTGAACTATTTTGATTCTTACCGGATCCATAATGCTTCTAATAGCTGCTATATTCATAATAATCCTCCTTAACGTTATCACGTCATATAATGTTATCATCTACGATTATATTATCACCATTGATAATGATTGTCAATAGGTTTTTAAATTTTTTATTTTTTATAGGGTGACTATATATATCACACAATCACTAAATGAAATTATATAGAAAAAGCAGACTAGTTAATGTGAATAACATAGTCCACTTTCTTGTTATCGTTAGAAATAAAATAAAGCATTAGATAATTATTGTGTTCATAACACGCATAAGAATCCAATCCTGTGCTTAAATTCTACTTTCCTATATATTTTATATACGTCTTTGCGCTAATATGAAATGTCTTACTCCAAAATTTAAGTGCAAGATAATTCATGCTTTCAAAATCCACCGCTAAACGGTTATAGCCATTCTCGATACAGTAGTTATCTAACAACTCAATGTATCTACTTCCGATTTGTTTATTTTGAAAATTGCTTAAAATGTGAGTCCCTTTTATTCCTAAAGTTTCGCTATCTTTAAAATATTTGCCTCCAGGAGCATGCAATTTATCTATAACAGAAAACCCAACCACTTCTAACATGTACAAAATTTTAAAAACGATTTTATCATTATCATTTAATATGTCAGTTAATTCTAATTCTGGATTTGTCTCTTCCAAAAAAATAGGACTACTACTCATGTATTGTATATGTTCTTTATAAAGATTCAATAAAATATTATAATCACAAATATCAGCTTTGATCATTGAAACCAATGAATCGGTCGGTGAGTTTTTATGTGGAAATCTAACTCCGTCCATAACTCTCAATCCGTATCCTAATTGAACGAGAAAATCATCCTGACTCGGTGTTAATAATGTAATAGCATGATGTGTAATACTTTCATTTTTCATTTCTCGATAATATTCCTCAAATAACCGATATAAAACATAATCATTATCATAATATACGGCAAAATCAGGAGAATAAATTCCAGACTCATTGAAAAATAAAGTTTTTATCTTATAGCCTAATAGATATCCTACAGAAATGTTATTTTGAATAGCAACAAATCCAAGTCCATTGTCTACTAAATAGTTAATATCTTTTAAAAGTGATTCATGTGTAAAATTCTTTGCTAAAAACTTGTCTTGTTTGTGAGCAATATAATATTTTGAAACCAATGTTTTTGTGTTTTCATAATTAGCTTTAACTATCTCAATGTTATCTAATCGTTTCATAAGGGTCCTCTATTCAAATCATTATTGCTCAAAATTAAATAATGATATCTAATTAATAAAATTATAACAAAAAAAGTAGACTGTGTTAATCTTTTTAACATGTCTACTTTTATAATTGCATTTCAAATGAAGCAAGCCAATACTTTTAACCAAGGGTGATATCTTAAAATCAAATTTATTCCTGTTTTGGTTTTCTTAGCGAATCTAATACTTCGTTGAACAATGATTTAACTTGATCATCCTCAAGGAAAGGCATTACGGTTTCAATCGTAAGATTACTTTGCTCACCTGATTTTATTCGATCAATCAACCTTGATATTTCTTCATCGCTCAAAAAAGGTAAAAAATTCGATGGATTTACATCAATTTGACCCGCTAAAGAAGCCTAAAATAATCTATTGACATCTTCATTCTCTAGAAATGGTACAATCGCGATGGTTGAAAAATTAACTTCCAACAAATCATTATTAAGAATTTCCTCAACTAGTTCCTCCCTTTCTGAAGCTGAGATATATCATAACTTCGCTGAATTGATTAAAGACAAAACCGCAATATTCATCTCTCACAGAATGTCTTCTTCTGTATTTTGCGATCGTATCATCGTAATTGAAGGAGGAAAGATTCAGGCAATTGATACGCATCCAAATCTTATGAAAAATACAGAAGGAATGTATTATAAACTTTTCAACAGCCAGTCACAATATTACGGGCTTGAACAATACTGTGTAGATATTTAATAACAATGATTTCACAAAAATATGCGTGTAAAAAAAACATTATAGCAAAATCAAAATATTATCAATAGATTAAAAAGGTATGGGTAAGTGATATTATTTATAAATGGATATGTAGAGTATTACAATGAAGAAAGATAAAACAAAAAAAGAACTAACGCCTTTTGTGTTTCGGCAAATAGTTCTTCAAGTCCCTTTATAGATCTGTCCGTTTTCAGCGAACAGTGTCAATATTACCAATTTTAATTATTACCTGTATATTTATATTACACAATAAAAATACATCAAATTATTTCATAACCAATACAGTTGTTATCCTTCTGTATTGGTTCTTACTTCTACTTTAAAAATACAATTATGGTTTTGAACTGAAACATAATAGATTCGAACATATAAATCTTCTGAACTTATAGGCCCTCCATCATATGCTTTTTTGTTCAATCCGGGGTTAAGGCTATTTCCAATTTCAAAATGAATACCATCTACATCAAAATTGTCATAACCATTTGGATAGTCTATTCCTTCCAAATTCTCAACATACCCTTCAGCAACTTCAAAATCACCATTTCGATAAGGTGAAACTGCCAATACTATTGTCCCAAAATAAAATAGAGTTAATGTTAGAATAAAAAAACTACCTAAGGCAATCATTATAAAAGCGCAAACTTTATCTCTTTTACGAAAGGATTCCTTATTTTCCAAAACTCTTTTAAAAATAATAATTCCGGCTATTAAAATAATCGGTCCTAAAAAATAGAAAATCAATCCATTTGGAATCAATGATCTCGTTTCAAATACTGTTTGATAGTCCATGTTGTTATACTCCTCATTTCCTTGAAATATATTATTGTTACTACGCAATATTTGTAATAATGTTATGATGACTTAAGTGTTCTAAAATGTGATAGCAACACTGAATCTATATATAAGTGAATCATATCCATTTATCTGACCAATTGTATTCACTTTATGCGATAGATATTTCAAAACATTACCAATAAATATATTACTAAATATTATTAACTGGAAAAAAAAGATAATTCTTACCAGTTGCTGGCTCTGTATAATCACAGATAGCGCCACTAAGCTTCATTTTCATCTCTGGAATTATATTTTGGATAATGTTTTGAAATACATCAAAATACTAAATCTGCCGCACTAAAGTGGACAAGTCAGGA
>PGXM01000013.1 GCA_002839155.1 Tenericutes bacterium HGW-Tenericutes-1 | reverse complement strand
AACTCTCCATTTGTTTTATGAATTGTTTTCTAACTCATTCTTTTAATCGAAGTTTTTTTATTGTACTTGTTTTCTGTTCAGTTTTCAAAGACCTGTGCGCTTCTGTATCTCTTCACGCGCTTTTATATTCTATCATACCTCAAAGGTAGTGTCAACTAAAAATTACCAGGAAAATCACACTTTTTTAAACTTTTTTTAAATAATACCAAAATCTCTATCAATACCCAACTTTAGCCATAGAAAAAGCTTTGAAGTTAAAAAAGACTGGCATAAAATCTGCCAGTCTATACGTGTTTTTATTAAAAGAGTCTCAAAATATCCTTATATGTTATGAAGACCATTAATCCTAACAAGAGGAACAAGACAATGGTATGAAGAAGATTTTCAAGCTTTTGATTCGGTTTTCGCTTGGTTATTGCTTCATAAGCAATGAATGCAAGACGTCCTCCATCTAAAGCAGGGATAGGGAGTAAGTTCACAATTCCTAAGTTAACAGATAATAATCCAACCCAGGACAACAAACTTCTTAACCCGTCTTTGGCTGCTTCTGAAGTAATCGAATAAATGCCGATAAACCCAGATAAATCACCTACACCCACTTGATCGCTGGTAAACAAGAGACCTAAAGTAGCGTAAATTGAAATTGAAGAATTATATAAACTAATCATGGCTGATTTGAAAGACCCAAAGAATGAGAATTTCGTTGAACCAGTAATTCCAACTCTGGCATAAAATGCGGTTTGTCCCATCGCTGATAATGTCTCTTCATTATAAGCGATATAATTAAAGGTTAATAACTCTCCATCACGGTCAACGATAATCGTTGTTGGTTCTTCTTCAGTTGAGCCTTGATAAGTTATCGAGAAATCAATTAAGTCTTGCCAGTTGGTAAAAGTGATGCCGTCGATTGATACGATTTTATCACCTGTTTGAAGTTCTGTAGTTTTATATAAGGGGGTTCCGATGACTAATTCTTCTGTCCCAATTGAACTAGCGAAGCCTAGACTGTAAAACAAAAATTGTTTTTTCATTCCTGGTAAAACCAAAGGTTCACCATCCCGAATGACGGTAAAGAAGATATATTCGGAGTCGTATTTTGCAAGTTCAGAATTAACTGAAGGTAGATTGTTATCTTCACTCCAAGAAAAGACTTCAACATCGTTAATCGAAATAATTTCATCGCCTGGTAATAAGATTCCATAAGCTGGAGTATCAAGCGTTACATCACTTATGACTGTCGATTCAGGATCAGCGACGCCCCATCCCATGGCGATAACTAAGAATACAAAGAATGCTAAAATAATATTCATCATCGCACCAGCAACGGTCACCATAAAACGCTGTCTTTTATTTTTAGAATTAAAGTTTCGTTCTTGAGGTGCGATTTGCATATCGACACCATCAATCATATAGAAAGCGTCACGGCGTACAGGATAATCATTAATATATAAGGGGGACATATTTTCACCCCATAAATCAATTTTTTCAACAACAGTATTTTCGATATCTGCGTAAGCATTCGCTTTGGGCTTTAAAATGATGCGTTTGACATGACCTAATTCATCAAACATCAATTTTACAGTATCCCCTACACTCACCATTTCTTTATTGATTTCTTCTCCCGACATGGACACGAAACCGCCAAAAGGAAATGCACGGATTGAAAAGGTTGTTTCGCCTTTTTTCTTACTCCAAATTCTTGGACCCATGCCAAAAGAAAATTCATGACAAAGAATGCCAGCTTTCTTTGCAAAATAAAAGTGGCCTAATTCATGAATACATATAACGATAGATAAAACTAAAACAAATAGCAAAATATTTCCAAGCACTGATAATATTCCCATATAAATTCCTAACCCTTCTTGTAACGTTGATAAATAATTTTCTTAACTGAAGCATCGGTATCCATCAATTGCATTAATGTTGGTTTTTCAATCCAAGTTGTTGTATCTAAAGCCTCTTTTATGATTGTTTCAATCGAGAGAAAATCAATCTGACGGTTTAAGAACAAATCAACCGCAGCTTCATTAGCTGCATTTAAGATGGCGCATGCATTGCCACCTTTGTTTAACGCTTGATAAGCGTAATTTAAACAAGGATAACGGTCAAAACTGACTTCCTCAAAGGATAATTTCGCTAGTTTAACTAAGTTTAAAGACCGAACTGGATTGGAAACCCGCTTTGGATAAAATAACGCATATGAAATTGGGAGTCGCATATCATGATCTGATAGTTGAGCGATGATTGAATGGTCATTAAATTCTACCATGGAATGAACAATACTTTCACGGTGTATAATGGTTTCGATTTGATGAGGCAATACATGAAATAAATGATAGGCTTCAATCACTTCAAACCCTTTATTCATCATCGTTGCGGAATCGATGGTAATCTTATTTCCCATTGACCAATTAGGATGTTTTAACGCCTCTTCAACGGTCACGGTTTGAAGGTGACTGCGTAAGTAATCTCTAAAGGTACCGCCACTGGCAGTAATGATGAGTCTTTGAATCGTTTTATGTGCTTCACCCTTTAAACATTGCCAAATAGCAGAGTGTTCGGAATCGATTGGATAGAGATTAACTTGATATTCTTGAAGCAATTGATTAATGATATCGCCAGCCACAACCAACGTCTCTTTGTTTGCTAAAGCGATATCTCTCTTAATTTTAATGGCTTCAACGGTAGGCATTAACCCACTGATACCAACTAATGCATTAACTAATAAAGTGTCTGAATGATTGGAATGGTAAGTCGCTGCTTGAATGATTCCGTTTGGACCATAGCCAATTGCTAAATTAGGGTAATCTTTTTGTAAAGCGATAGAATCTTTTTCTTGGCCAACACTAACGAACCTTGGTTTAAACTCATCGATTAAATGTCTTAAAGCTTCGATTCGATGATTCGCAGTCATGGTTATGACTTTGAATTCAGTTGGATTTTGTTTTACGATATCTAAAACTTGTGTTCCAATTGAGCCGGTCGCTCCTAATAAATAAAGTTCTTTCATATTATAAAGTTCCCAATAAAATCAAGATAAAGAGCAAATGAATTGCCGCAAACATTGATGAATCAAAACGGTCTAATATCCCACCATGACCGGGAAAAATATTAGAGTAATCTTTGATTTCATGGGCGCGTTTGAACTTTGAAGCCACTAAATCCCCTATTTGACCAATAATTGATAATAAGGCTGAAACAATTATATAGATATATAAGGAATAGTTATCCCCAAATACATGGAAGAAATATCCAAAGATAGTTCCAAAAACCAACCCAAATACCAGTCCAGCAATCGAACCTTCAACACTTTTTTTCGGGCTGACTTTCGGGGCGATTTTATGTTTACCAAAGCGAACTCCGAAGAAATAAGCAGCTGTATCTGTAATCATGACAACGAGTAATAGGTATAACACAATTGATAAACTCATGTTTCTAAGATAAGCTAAGGCTGCAAAGCCTAAACTCGTATAAAGAATCGTTAAAAGCGCATTTCCAAAATCGATATAACTAAATTCATCAATGAAGACCATCATCACTGAATAGATGAGCATCAATCCTATCAACATGAGAAACAAATAAATCGGATTAATCCCATAACTCGATATGCCTAAAACCATTAAGAATAAGAGTGCACTTAGAATGATGGTTAATAGATCGATCCATTTTGGTAATAAGCGATGTTTAGAAAGCATCTTTCTAAATTCAATACTCGCACCAATGGAGAGTAATAGGCAAAAGCCAGTAAAGATATAATAATGATGTCCAAAAATTAAAATTGGAATCATAATGAATGCCATCAATAAAGCAGTTTTAAATCGTTGATTCATATCCTCACCCCTTAATAGCACCAAAACGACGATTTCGACTAGTATAGGACTCAAATGCTTTCAATAATTCTGTTTTGCCAAAAGCGGGCCAATGAACTTTTGTGAAATAAAATTCCGCGTAAGCCGCTTGCCAAAGCAAGAAATTGGATAATCTTAATTCTCCTGATGTTCTGATAAGAAGATCAAGAGGAGGTAAATCTTTGGTATATAAATGATTCGTTATCATTTCTTGAGTGATGTCCTGTGGTTCGATGATGCCATTTTTAACATCCGTGGCGATGGTTTGAACCGCCTCAGTTATTTCAGTATATGAACCATAATCGAAACAGATATTTAAGATTAATCCTTGACGATCTTTAGATAGCGATGTAATTCGATCTAAAATTTCCAAGTTTTCTTTAGTTAATTTTGATTTTCTACCGCTAAACATGACCTTAATATCGTACTTTTCAAAATCTGAAGAGAATTTTTTCTCAAACTCACTCGGAAGCGTCATTAAATATTCCACTTCATTTTTTGGACGGTTCCAGTTTTCTGTTGAAAACGCATAAACAGAAAGGGCTTTAACCCCCATAGATTGACAAAGTAATGCAACTTTTCGGATATTTTCAATGCCAACTTGATGACCTTGTGTTCTCGAAAGCCCTCTGGCTTGAGCCCAACGACCATTGCCATCTAGTATAATGGCTAAATGTTTTGGAATTGTGATTGTTTTTGGTTTTTTTAAGAACATTGTATCCACCTCATCCATATCAAATCAATTATACACTATTCTTCTTTATTTTTCTATCTTAGAAAAACGGATGAAAAAAATAAGACTAGAAAACTAGTCTTATATATGCATTATTTCTGCTTCTTTTTCGTGGAAAGCGTGATCAATCTTGGCAATGAATTTGTCGGTCAATTTCTGGACTTCATCTTGCCAATAAACTGAATCGTCTTCCGATAATTTTTTATCTTTTTCTAATTTCTTGATATCCGCAATAGCGTCTCTTCGAACGTTTCTAATCGCAATTTTATTATCTTCAGACATTTTATGAATCGTTTTTACCGATTCTTTACGACGATCTTCTGTCATTTGTGGCAAAACAATTCGAACACCAACTCCGTCATTATTGGGTGTAACACCTAAATTGGCAGCTAAAATCGCTTTTTCAATTTTTGATAATAATGACTTATCATATGGTTTGATATAAAGTTGGTTCCCTTCAGGAACTGAAATCGAAGCGACTTGATTGAGGGGGCTTTCTGCTCCATAATAATCAACTGTCACTCTTTCAAACATTTTCGGATTCGCTCTTCCGCTTCTGACTGTTGTAAATTCACGGTGCAAAGCAATTAAGCTATGTTCCATCCGTTCTTCTGCATCCATTAAAATCATTTCTGGCATAAGTTTATCCTCCTTAAGTTATTTTTTGATGATTGTGCCAATATCTTCGCCTAAAATGGCGCGTTTGATATTACCTGGCACATTCATGTCAAAGACACAAATATCAATATTATTGTCATGGCATAATGCTGCAGCCGTTGAATCCATGACATGAAGTTGTTTTTGTAAAACATCTTGATGTGTCAAATGTTCAATTCTCTTAGCCGAGGGATTGTTTCTTGGGTCAGAATCATAGACACCATCTATCCCATTTTTCGCCATATAGATAATTGAAGCATCGACTTCAGCAGCTCTTAAAGCAGCGGTTGTATCAGTAGAGAAATAAGGGTTCCCAGTTCCTCCTCCGAAGATAACAATTCGGTTTTTCTCTAGATGAGAAATGGCTTTTCTTTGAATATACGGTTCACAAACTTGAGGAATATTAATTGAAGACATAACGCGTGTATCAACGCCTAACGATTCTAAAGAACTTTGCAAGGCCAGTGAGTTGATGATTGTTCCAATCATTCCCATATAGTCAGCGCTTGATCGTTCAATGCCCATTTCCGTAGCGAGACGACCTCTGAAGATATTACCGCCACCAATGACAATTCCGATTTCACAAAGATTTAAATCATAGGCATCTTTGATTTCATGTGCGATTTTTTTAACGACAAGTGGATCAATACCAATCCCTGATTTACCCGCTAAAGCTTCGCCACTTAATTTAATCATTACCACTTTTTTCATCGTTGAATCCCCCTTAGTTATGAAAATAAAGGACACAAAAAAGTGTCCTTGATTATGTTATTTTACAGCAGCCATGACTTCTGCAGCGAAGTTTTCTTCTTTCTTTTCAATACCTTCGCCAACAGCTAAACGTTTAAATAAAGCGATTGAGCCGCCTTTACCCTTAACATAGGCTTCAACTGATAAATCTGGGTTTTTGACAAATGCTTGGTATAATAAGCAAATTTCTTTCATATTTTTGTTCAAACGACCTTCAATCATCTTTAAGATAATGGCTTCGGGTTTTGGTTTGTCTGATTCAGCATTTTCGTTTAAAGCAGTTTTAGTTAAAACGTCGCGTTCATGCGCTAATTCAGCTTCAGAGATGTCTGCAGATGATAAGAAACGAGGGCTCATCGCCGCAACATGCATGGCAACGTCTTTTGCTGTTTCTTCGTTCGTACCATTTAATACGGATAAAGAAACGATTTTTCCACCCATATGGGAGTAAGAACCGAAGACTTGAGCATCTGTTTTATTGACAACTTGAACATTTCTCAAAGAAATATTTTCACCAATACCAGAAACAGCTTCTAATAATAATTCTTTTAATGTTTTTCCATTGGTAACGAGTTCTAACGCTGCTTCAGTGGTAGTCACATCAGAAGAAGCAATAATTTGACCAACTTGATTAACAAGGTTGGTAAATTTTTCGTTGTTCGCAACAAAATCCGTTTCACAGTTTAATTCAAATAATGTTGCTTTGTTTCCAATGATAACGATTTTAGCAACGCCTTCAGCAGCAATTCTTGATGCTTTCTTTTCAGCTTTTGCGATGCCTTTTTCTCTTAACCAGTCAATGGCTAAAGCGATGTCGCCTTCAGTAGCGGTTAATGCTTTTTTGCAATCCATCATACCTGCGCCAGTCTTGTCGCGCAATTCTTTCACTAAGCTTGCAGTGATTTCCATAATATATCCTCCTGATTACACTAATATAATATTAGCATAAATATTTTTTATTCACAATGCTATTTCTGTAAAAATAGGAGGCTAAAGTAGCCCCCTATTTGGCTTTATTTCAAGGCGTCAATTAGTTCGGCTTTACGTAGTTTCGAATAATTAGCTACACTTTTGTCTTTTGCAAGTTGACGAAGTTCAGTTACTGTCATTTTTTCAAGTTCTGCAGCTTTATCTTCTACAACAACTTCTTCTTTAACAGCTTCAACTTTTGTTTCAACAACAGGTGCAACAGTAACCGCTGGTGTTGGTTTTACTTCAACAACTTTTGGTTGTGGTTGAACGTTTTGTCTTGGTTGTTTTGGTTGTTCTGGACGTTTTTGACGAGGTTGTTCTGCAACAACTTCTTCTTTAACTTCCTCTACTTCTTCAACTTCAACATCATGTGATACACCGCCATTTGCTTCAATAATCGCATCAGCCATTTTTGAAACAATGAGTTTAACCGAACGAAGTGCATCGTCGTTGGCAGGAATAACATAATCTACTTCATCTGGATCACAGTTGGTATCAACGATACCGAAGACTGGAATATTTAATTTTTTAGCTTCTAAAATGGCATTTCTTTCCTTACGTGGATCGATAATGAAAATAGCTTGTGGAACATTTTTCATTTCTTTGATACCGCCTAAGAATTTTTCTAGGCGTTCCATTTCTTTACGTAAGTTGATAACTTCTTTTTTTGGAAGAACAGCGAAGGTGCCGTCTTTTTCCATTTTGTAAAGATCTTGTAATTTCTTGATTGATTTTTTAATCGTTTTGAAGTTTGTTAAAGTTCCGCCTAACCAACGTTTGTCAACGTAATATTGACCGCTTCTGATGGCTTCTTCTTTAACTGGTTCTTGTGATTGTTTCTTGGTACCAACGAATAAAACTTTGCCGTCAGCTGCCGCGATGTCAAACATAGCCTTGTAAGCCGTGTCGATTAAATCGCTTGTTTTTTGTAAATCGATGATGTGAATCCCGTTTCTGGAAGTATAGATATACTTAGCCATTTTTGGATTCCATCTGCGGGTTTGATGCCCGAAGTGTACGCCTGCTTCAAGCAGACCTTTCATTGAGATAACTCCCATTTTTTTTGAATCCTCCTATTTTGATTTTGCCTCCACTCGACTCAACGCTTTAGCCACCCATGTGGGCTCATGACTATTTGCTCCTCGGTGTGTGTATTTTTTACGGCGTTAATATTCTAACAAATAAATGGCCATAAAGCAAGTGATATTTACTCGTTTCAAGGTGCTTTCTAAAAGAAAAACCACCAAAACGGTGGTTATTGTCCTGTGCTTCCGAATCCGCCCATGCGTTTGGTTGATGTAAAGCCATCTTGTGATGATAGTAAGTACTTAGCAAAAACCCCTTGAGCAATTCTTTCACCTTTATGAATGGTAACGATTTGATTACTTAAATTGTATAACGAAATGAGAATATGTCCTTCATTCGTTGGATTATCAAAATAATCAGCGTCGATAACTCCAACACCGTTCGTGAGAATCAAACCTTTATTTTGAAATAAAGAGCTTCTTGCATATATATACAATACTTCATCATTGCCCATATACGCTTTTAAACCGGTTGGAATAAAAGCTAATGATTGCGGTTGAATGACCATATCTGAAGCGGCTTCAAAATCATAGCCTGCACTTCTCGCTGTCTTACGTTTGGGAAGATTGATGTCTTGATGAAGGTAAGCTTGAACAACAGAAAATCCTCTTTGTGACATTTTCAACCCTCCTAATGATTAAATGTTTCCAGCACCTGTTTGTTTGATTTGTTTTTTTAACTCATTTTCAGCCATCGCAAGTTCTAAATTGCGTTGGCGATTTGATTCGATTCGTGCTTTCCGTATTTGATTTAAGTTTTCAAACGCAGATTCTTTTGATTCTCCGATATAAGCATCTTGAGCAATCACTGTAATAACATCATGAACTTGTTGGACAAGCCCATTAACGATAGCAACGTAATAGGTCAACTGATTGAAAGTCATCCTTACAAACCCTGTATCAATCGTTGAAACGATGGGTAAATGGCCTGTTAATATGCCATACTCGCCGTTGTTTGCACTTGAAACAATGACCGATGTTACTTCTTCGTTATAAAGTTCTCCCTCAGGGGTGACAACGATGATCTTCATACGTTTTCCTCCTTACTTTGCTTGTAATTTTTTAGCTTTTTGAATGACATCGTCGATAGACCCGACGAGTCTAAAGGCATCTTCTGGATAATCATCGAATTTACCTTCAAGAATTTCTTTAAAGCCTCTAACCGTTTCTTTGACAGGAACGAAACTTCCTGGTTGACCGGTAAATTGTTCAGCGACATGGAAGTTTTGTGACAAGAATAATCGGATTCTTCTTGCGCGATGCACTAAAAGTTTATCATCATCATTTAATTCGTCCATTCCAAGAATTGCGATAATATCTAGTAAGTCATTATAACGTTGTAAGGTTCTTTGAACCTCACGAGCGATTTTGTAATGTTCTTCACCCACGATTTCAGGGGTTAACGCACGACTTGTTGAAGCGAGTGGATCAACAGCGGGATAAATCCCTTCTTCAGAAATTTTACGGGATAAGTTGGTCGTCGCATCAAGATGCGTAAATGTGGTTGCTGGCGCGGGGTCAGTGTAATCGTCAGCTGGAACATAAACCGCTTGAATGGAAGTAATTGATCCATTTTTCGTTGAGGTAATTCGTTCTTGTAATTGACCCATATCTGTTGCCAAAGTTGGTTGGTAACCAACTGCTGAAGGCATGCGTCCTAACATGGCTGATACTTCAGAACCTGCTTGCGTAAAACGGAAGATATTATCGATGAAGAGTAAAACGTCTTGGTTTTCTTCATCTCTAAAATATTCTGCCATTGTAAGACCCGTTAAGCCAACGCGCATTCTAGCCCCAGGTGGTTCGTTCATTTGACCAAACACCATGGCAGTCTTATTAATAACACCTGACTCTGTCATTTCAAAGTATAGGTCATTTCCTTCTCTGGTACGTTCACCAACACCTGCAAAGACAGAAATACCGCCGTGTTCTTGTGCAACGTTATTGATAAGTTCTTGAATTAAGACGGTTTTACCAACACCAGCGCCACCGAAAAGGCCAATTTTTCCACCTTTGATATAAGGTGCTAATAAATCGACAACTTTGATGCCGGTTTCAAGAATCTCAGTTTGTGTATTTAGTTCGTCAAGCTTTGGTGCTAGGCGGTGAATTGGCATTCTTTTTGATTTTGATAAATCAATCGGTTTTTGATCGATGACTTCTCCTAGCACGTTAAACAAACGTCCTAAAGTAACTTTCCCAACGGGAACAGAGATGGCACTTCCAGTATCAAGTACTTTCATGCCTCTAACCAATCCATCGGTGGAATCCATCGCTATGGTGCGAACGATTCCATCACCTAAAAACAAGGATACTTCAAGGGTTAATTGAATCGCAACACCATGATTATCTTCTTTTTTGATATCTATTTTTAAAGCGTTATTGATGGATGGCATCCCTTGATCGAAAATAACATCGACAACAGGACCCATTACTTGAATAACTTTACCTATATTTGGCATGATATCCTCCTAGTTGACGGCATTTGCGCCACCAATAATATCAGTTAATTCTTTGGTAATCGCATTTTGCCTTGCTCGGTTGTAGTATAAATTGAGCTTTGTAATAACTTCTTCAGCATTATCAGATGCATTCTTCATTGCTGTCATTCGAGCTGCGTGTTCACTGCTTTTAGCATCGAGGATAATTCCAAATAATGTATTTTCTAAATAAATAGGTAACAATTGATTTATAACCTCTTGTGGACTCGGTTCAAATAGAAATTCAGCTACTTGATCATCTTTCTTTTTGACTAATGTTGAAATCGGTAATAACGTATATGTTTCAACAGTTTGAGTCAAAGTATTGACATAATGATTATAAAAAATAACAATCTTATCAATCTTATGATCTAAGTAATGTTTAATGAATGTTCGAGACATTATCTGAAAATCGATAAATTCAAGGTCATCTCGCGAATTAACTGATTCAGAGTTAATCATCGGAAAATTATTTCTTTTACAAAATGAAAATGCTTTGTATCCGATGGTTCCGACAATAAAATCTTCTTGATTCGCATGATTCTTAGCTAAATGTGCCTTAAATGCTTTTAAAACATTATTATTGTATGGGCCCGCTAAACCTCTATCTGATGTCACTAAAATATAGCCAGTTCTTTTGGTTTCTCGAGCAGTAAGCAAAGGATGAGTGACATCAATAAAAGTAGCTAATATATCTTCTAAAACCGATTTTATTCGTTCTTTATTGGGAATAAAAGCACGGTTTTGTTTATCAGCTTTTCTTAGTTTAGATGCGGAGACCATGTTCATAGCCTTCGTAATTTGAGATGTTTTAGACGTTGCAGTAATTCGATTTTTAATTTCTCTCATCGAGGACATGAGCAAACCCTCCTTTCAATATCTTATAAGAAATCGCCTTTAAAGCGATCGATTGTTTCACCGATTCGTTTGAAATCCGGCAAAGCTTTAGTTTCGCGAATTTCAGATAATATTTTTTGACCTTCTTTATCACTATTAAAGAAATGATGCAGTTCAGATTCAAATCGTTTTATGTCTTCTATTTTAATCGTATCAAGGTGTCCTTTTGTTAAGGCAAAGATACTCATCGCTTGTAATTCAAAAGGAAGCGGTTTATGCAATTCTTGCTTCATGATTTCAACAGTTCTTTGCCCGCGTTCAAGTTTTGCTTTCGTTGCATCATCTAAATCAGAACCAAATTGCGTGAAAGCCTCTAATTCGCGGTAACTTGCTAAATCAAGTCTTAACGTCCCTGATATTTTTTTAATTGCGCTGTATTGAGCTGATCCACCAACACGCGATACCGAGAGACCAGCATTAATAGCAGGTCGTATTCCTGAATAGAATAAATTCGATTGTAGGAAGATTTGGCCATCGGTAATTGAAATTACATTGGTTGGAATATAAGCAGAAATGTCGCCTTCTTGAGTTTCAATTATCGGAAGAGCCGTAATCGAACCTCCACCCAATTTTTTATTGAGTTTCGCTGCGCGTTCTAACAAACGTGAATGCAGATAGAAGACATCGCCAGGAAATGCTTCTCGACCGGGTGGTCTTCTTAAAAGCAATGATAATTCACGGTAAGCAATCGCATGTTTTGTTAAATCATCATAGATAACTAAAACATTTTTGCCAGAGAACATGAACTCTTCAGCCATTGTGACGCCAGCGTAAGGTGCTAAGTAAAGTAAAGGCGCAGGTTCTGAAGCAGACGCTGAAACAACGATTGAATATTTCATAGCATCATATTTTTTTAAGGTTTCAACGACATTTAAAACCGTTGATTCCTTTTGACCTATTGCAACATAAATACAGATGACATCCTCAGCTTTTTGGTTGATGATTGTATCGATAGCGAGTGATGTTTTTCCTGTTTGACGGTCTCCAATGATAAGTTCACGTTGGCCACGGCCAATGGGAACTAAAGCATCTAAAACTTTAATCCCCGTTTTTAAGGGTTCATTAACTGACTCACGGTCAATAACCCCCATTGCTTTACTCTCTACTGGACGGGTCTTTTTTGTATTGATTGCTCCTAGACCATCAATAGGTTGACCTAAAGGATTGACAACTCTACCAATTAATTCATCACCCACGGGTACTTCTAGAATTTTACCGGTTGTTTTAACCTCGTCGCCTTCTATAATGGATGAGGAATCATTTAATAGGATAACACCAACATTATCTTTTTCTAAGTTTTGAACCATACCGTAGACACCATGAGGGAAGACTAGTAACTCTCCACTCATCGCGTTTTCAAGTCCAAATACTAAGGCGATACCGTCTCCGACCGAAACAACAGTTCCGATTTCTTCGGTTTTAATGTGCATTTCATATTTTTTTATTTGTTCTTTAAGCAATGAGCTTATTTCCATAGGTGAAATTTTCATTAGATCGCCCTCAATTTCTCAATAATGTATTTGTCAATTCAGATAACTTGTTATTAATGGTTTCATCGTATACAAAACCATCATATTCCAATCGAAACCCTGATATGATTGTTGGATCTATGATTGAAATAATATTTATCTGTCTTTTTGTCTTGTTTTCAAGTCTTTTAATTAACGTTTCTTTTTCTTGAAGCGATAATATTTCTTTTGTGAAAACATTGACATTCAAAATCTGATTTTTCTCATTTATTCGTTCAATTAATGCTTGGTAGATATCTGAAAGATCATTCATTCGATCATTATCTATAATGACATAAAGAAAATGTTTAACAAGTGAAAATTCAACCGTCTTATCAATGACTGACTTTTTTTCACTTTTAGTTATTTTTGGATGGCTAAAAAACTTCATAGATTGCATATCAAGTGATTCATGAAATGCTTTTATTGTTTCTACAGTCTCTGTCAATTTATTCAATTCACATGCATAATTATAAACGGCTAACGCGTATTGATTAGCGATATCTGTCATTTATCTTCACTGCCCTCTGTCATAGAAATAGATAACGATTGATAATCAGCGGGATCAATGGACTTATTGATTATTTTTTCGGCCATAAGCGATGCTAAAACAACCACATCATTCTTAATCTGACTTTTCGCTTTTTCTGTTTCTTTTTCTAGGTTTATAAGAGAACTCTTTAATACACGATTCGCTTCTAATTTTGCTTCTGACAAAATAACAGAACGTTCTTGTTCTGCTTTGAGTTTTGTCGATTTGAGTAATTCAAGTGACTTACTTCGCATTTCTTCGCATTCCTTTTCAGTTTCTAGTCGATTCTTAGAAGCTTCAAGGTTTTCATTTTTAGCATTTTCAATCTCAGATTCAATAAATTTTCTTCGATTTTCAAGGTATGCAGTAATTTTGTTCCACAAAAAATGACGTACAATAATTACGAGCAATACCGTCGCTAAAATTTGGATAATAAGGTCACTTAAACTTACACCAAGTGCTCCTTTAATAATATCAGATACAGCTTGTGCAATATCTTGCACTGATGCCATCATAAAATCACCTTCTTTAAACGGAATCAAAATCCTAGCCAAAAATGAGTAGTAAAGCGACTAGCAATCCATAAAGACCCGTTGTTTCCGCTAAAGCTGCTGTAACAAGTGTTGCAGAAATAATTTGTCCTCTAGCCTCAGGTTGTCTTCCGACTGCTTCAGCACATTTGCCTGCGGCATAACCTTGCCCAATTCCAGGGCCAATACCAGCGATAACAGCTAGTCCCGCACCAAGAAATCTCATTCCAGTTGAAAAAAATTCATTGTACTCTGCAGCAAATCTCAAAATTGAATCAAACATAATTAAATCCTCCTATTAATATATAGTTACTTTATGAAACATCCGCTGCCATCGAAATATTAACCGACGACAACATGAAAAAAACAAACGCTTGAATTAATCCAAAAAATACATCAAAAACAGCATGAATAAATACGCCAGCAAAAATCCCCAAAGACCAATGAAGCACGGTATAAATCATTGTTGAAATGACTGCGCCACTGATAAGATTTCCAAAAAGACGAATCCCCATCGTAATTGGAGTTGAGACTTCACCAATAAGGTTAATGGGTGTCATAATGGGAAACAACCACCAAACCTCACCGAGAAAAACACTATGCAATTTTCGCTTTAGACCTTTATATTTCATTTCAGCAAATTTTAACATTACAAATGTAATAATTGAGAATGACATAGCGACACCCACATTTGAGAGTGGAGCAACCAAACCAAATAGTGCAATTGTATTGGCGAAAGCAAGATAGATTAACACAGAAAATAAATAGGGTCCAAAGACTTGTAATTTCTTTCCAGGGAAATTGTCTTTTAACATATCGCGAATCATCTCAGTTAGCATAATGACAATAAATACAATTCCTTTTGGAACATCGGTGGGTTTTAATTTATCAATCTTAAGTCCAACGACGATTGAAACAACCGATAAAAAGACAATGACGATTAAAGATGAAATTACTTGAGGAGATAGTGCTCCTACTAATTTAAAGTCTAACATTATAGATCACCATTACTAGGCTTTCTTGTATTCATTATATAGGCTATAAGGAAAAATACGACTCGGTAAGTAATGAAACCCCCGACGGTATATAAAACATTCCAATTGCTATTTGTAATGACAAAATACAAAATAAAACCATATAATCCCATCTTAACTAAATAGATGATAAAAGTCGTGACTTGTATCTTAGATTTAGGCTTTTCTAAAGCGTTTTTCAGGATGCGGTAATGAAGAGAATTCACTAACATCGCTGTAAAAACACCTAATAAATAACTAACTAAATCATTCGTTTCTTTTGTTATCAAAAAAATGATAATACCAACTACAATAGACACTGGCCACAAAAATAAAAATGTTCTTTCAGTTATACTAAGGTTTTTTCTCATTTTTATTTTCGCCTCCAAACATTTTTAATGATCTTACATATAAATTTCGAAAACTAGAAAGTAACCCAACAAAAATTAAAATAAATACAAACAGATGCTTATCTTCCCATAACAAACTATCAATTTCTTTACCGATAAAATAGCCCAAACCCATTGTGACGATGAGCTCGATAAAAAAATGTGTAATAAATTGAAATACTACTGCAGCGGTTTTCCACTCTTTCAATGTATTAACCTATTTTGTTCCAAATAAACGATCGCCACAATCACCAAGTCCAGGAACAATATATCCTTTATCATTGAGATGACTATCTTGTTTAACTAAGAAAATATCAACATCAGGATGGGCTTCTCTTAAAGCTTTTACACCTTCAGGGCAGCCAACTAATCCTACGAAACGGATATCTTTTCCGCCTCTTTGTTTGATTTTATTAATTGCGACAATCGCAGATCCACCCGTTGCGAGCATTGGGTCGACCACTAAAATCGTTGCTAGTTCTAAAGATTCAGGTAGTTTGACATAATATTCATGGGGTAGTAAAGTATTTTCATCACGGTAAAGGCCAATGTGACCAATTTTAGCCGTTGGAATGACGGTATGAATACCATCGACCATGCCAAGTCCCGCTCTTAATATCGGAACGATGACGACTTCTTTGGCTAAAGTCAAACAAGTTGTTGTCGTAATCGGTGTTTCTACCTCAACAGTTTTAGTTGCTAAATCACGAGTGATTTCATAAGTCACAAGACTACCGATTTCATTAACATTTTCACGGAATGTTTTTGTATCGGTTAACTTATTACGAATGATTGAGAGTTTGTGTTCAATTAACGGATGATTAATAATCACTAATTTACCCAAAATATTATTCCTCCTCATATTCTGTTATCATATGTACGCGTTTCGTATGTCGCACGCCATTTGAGTACGGTGTATCTAGAAAGATTCGGACAAACTCTAATACTTCTTCTAAAGGATTGGTGCGACTGCCAACACATAATACATTCGCATCATTATGTTCTCTCGTCGCTTTCGCAGCGATTTGATTTTGAATGGCGGCGGCACGAATACCCTTAACTTTATTGGCGGCTATAGACATGCCAATTCCAGTTCCACATATAAGAACTCCTAAGTCTGCTTGGTGCTTTGAAACTGCATTTCCCACTAAAAAAGCATAAGAGGGATAATCAGTTGAATCAAGACTATGGGTTCCAAAGTCTATGACCTCGTGACCGAGTTCTTCGATAAGTTTAACTACTTGTGGTTTATATTCAAACCCTGCATGATCTGCCCCAATCGCAATTTTCATTAGCGTTCCTCCTCATTCTTATATATAATATAAAGTCTTTGTCAGTTTGCCAATACAATTATAACAAAACGACCTGTGTTTGACAAACAAAAGTTACGAATATTTGCCATTAATATTCGTAAGCGTTTTTATTCGATTATGACTTCACCCTGTCTCAAGGTTTTATGATTCATGGGGTCATAAACCGTTGAAGCAACCCCTAATAAATCATTTCCTTGAACGATATAATCAACTTCATGTTCAAATTTGAGAGTGTCATAAAATTTTAAAATAGGTGGTTCACTGCTAATATTAAGTGATGTTACAACCATCGGGCCAAAATGATTTAAGATTGCTTTGGCAGTTTCGCTATTTGGAATTCTAACACCGACTGTATTTTGATTGGCTGTAATCAAATCGTTAATCTGGTGATTTTTATTAAAAATTAAGGTGAGTGCTCCTGGCCAATATTTTAAAGCATAGGGTTCGCCGATTTCATAATTTAAGACCAAAGACCGAACTTGTTCTACGGAAGAACAAAGCAAAGCCATTGGTTTCTGCGGTTCACGTCGTTTAATCCCATATATTCTTTTGACCATCTCAATATCATCATAAAGACAACCAATTCCATAAACGGTATCCGTTTCGAAAATGATAACCTTGCCTTTTAGATTTTGATTTAATAGTTGAGATAATGATATAACCATCTTATGCCCTCTTTTCAATCACTTGTAATAATTCGCTGGGGTGATGAATGATATATTCTGCACCACTCATCAATAATTCATCTTTTTGTCTAAAGCCCCATAAAACACCCACTGGCGTTAAGGATGCGTTGACAGCAGTTTGCATATCTGTAGCAGTATCACCAACATACAAGACTTCCTCTTTTGTCATTTGTAACAAAGATATGATTTCATTCACTGAAGCCGGATTAGGCTTAATTTCATACTCAGGACGTTTGCCCATCACCACGAAAAATGGATAATCTTTAAAATAGTATTTGATAACTAACTGTGTGTCAATATCTGGTTTATTTGATAACACACATACTTTGATTGAATTATCTTTAAGTGTTTCTAATAATGTCGTAATTCCTGCGTAAGGCTTTGTCATTTCTCGTTGTTTAAGAAGATAGTTGGTTAAATACTGTTGTTTGATAGCATCAAAATGTTCATGATTTGCATTTTGAGCGTTTAATACTTCCGACACAAGGATATCAACACCCTTGCCCACAAAATATTTATAATCCTCAATCGTATAAGTTTGAAGATTATGGCAAGCTAACGCTTCATTCATACTGTTTGTAATATCATCAATGGTATCTAATAATGTGCCATCGAGATCAAATATCACGGCTTTTATACTCATCTTGTCCCTCTTTAAAAATTAAATGTTAATTGTTTTTCAATCACAGCTTTCACTGGATGATAACTTTTTCTATGAATCGGTGTGATTCCGATTTTTTCTATCGCTTCTAAATGAATTTTAGTGGGATACCCTTTGTTTTGTTCAAATCCATATCCCGGATAAATCTCAGCCATTTTTATCATGTAATCATCTCTTGCCACTTTGGCCAATATCGATCCAGCCGCAATCGATGCACTTAAGCAATCTCCTTTGATAATAGCAGTAAAAGGGATATTTATTTCTGAGAGTGGCATGGCATCAGATAAGATATGTTGGGGTTGAATTTTTAAGGATTTTATGGCTTCCATCATTGCTAATTTAGAAGCTTGATAAATATTAATTTCATCAATTTTTTCTGGTGATATGAAAGAAATCGCATAAGCCAGTGATCTGGCCTTGATTTCTTTTGCTAACTCTTGACGTTTCTTCTCAGATAATTGCTTCGAATCATTGAGTCCCTCAATCATATCATTATCATTCAATATGACCGCTCCAGCAACCACCGGCCCCGCTAAAGGTCCTCTTCCGGCTTCATCGACGCCACAAATAGTTTGAACGCCACGTGCCCTTAACGCATTTTCATACTCATACATTTTTCGGTGCCTTTTCTAAACAAATTCGTCCAAACTTCTGATTACGAAATTCAAATAAGAATAATTTTATGACACGGTCGTAATCGATATGTTTGCCGGGTAATATCGCTCCACGTTTTGTGCCAATTTGATCCAGTGTTTTAACGATATCGTCTAAATCGACTTTATCGATTGAATACCGTTTTTCAATTCTACCGGGATAATAAGTTGTCAAATATCTAATACCATATAAAGCAATGTCATCGATGGGCATAATATCATCTTTGATTGAACCTACTAAAGCTAATTTTAACCCGACTTCAGGATCTTCAAACTTCGGCCATAATATACCCGGATTATCCAGCAATTCTAAGTCTTCGTCGACACGAATGTATTTTTGTGCTTTAGTGACCCCGGGTTTATCTCCGGTTTGAGCAGCAGGTCTTTTAGCTAAGCGATTAATAAAAGCAGATTTCCCAACATTAGGAATCCCCACAACCATTGCACGAAACGGGCGAGGTCTCATACCTTTTTTCGCTTCTTTTTCAAAGACGGGCGATAATATTTTTTTGGCGACGGGAACAATGACTTTAGAGGATTCTCCTTCAATCGAATTAACCGCAACTGCGTTTAATCCTAGAGATTGATAGTACTCTAACCATCTCTTTAATTCTAATTCATCAGCCAAATCAGATTTATTAAGAATATAAAGAATGGGCTTGTCTTTTATAATTTCAAAAAGCATCGGATTCTCCGACGCTTTCGGAATACGAGCATCTAATAGAACAAAAACAATGTCAATAATAGATAATTTTTCTTCAACTTGACGTCTTGCTTTTGCCATGTGTCCGGGAAACCATTGTATTTGTGCCATTCGGACACCTCCATCAATTGTTAAAATTTGATAATTACTTTACCGAGTAAATCTTTTTCTTCAACGAGACCAAAATACCTAGAATCATTACTTTCATCATGGTTATCGCCCATAATAAAATAAAAACCTTCAGGAATGACTCCGTCGTACTGATGATACTCAGTCTCATAGCCTTCGACGTTCAAATTTTCACCATTTAGGTAAACCCCCGTTAGATCAACTTTTAAATGATCTCCAGGCAGCCCAATTAAACGTTTGATAAGCAATGCATCACCACGATCAAAAATAATAACATCTTGACTTTCAAAATGGCGATTTAAATGATAGATAATTACAGCGTCATCTTCATAGAATGTCGGTTCCATCGATGGGCCATGAACAATCGCTGGACTAAAGAAAAATGCATTTAGAATTACAACGATGCTTAAAAATACAGGGACAACACCCATTAAATCATAAAAGTCATAGCGATGTTTTAGAGGGATATATGCCATTTTTTTCTGATAAACAAGAACTGCCAGATAAACTGAAAAACCAAGGATGAATACTAAAAAGCCATATATAACATAGCCAAAAGCAACACCTGAAATAACAGATTGAATGGTATCACCCTCAGTTGAATTCGAAAGAAAATCGAATAAGAATAACTTTTTTCCTTGATTAAATGCAATCAAAATCATCACAGTAATCGTTGAAAGGATAACCTCAATCATCTTTAGTATAATTTTTTTATTCAATTTCTTATGTTCATCAACTGTATTATCTTCGATTTCTGGTATTAATTCATTAAGTTCATCCATAGTATTATTTACGTCCTAATTGTTCTAGAATACGGTTCAATTGTTCAAAATTGATTAAAACTTCTCTTGGTTTTGTTCCTACATTTTGTGATACAACACCATAAAATTCTAAAGCTGAAACAATTTGTGTTGCGCGATTGAATCCAATCGCAAACTCTTGAGTTATTTTATTTAACGAGCATTTTTCTTCATTAATGACATAACGGGCAACATCGGGGAATAAATCATCAATCTCCGCTGATTCTTCCGTCGCTTTACTGGTTTTTATCAACGCTTCATGGGTAAAGACATACTGTGGATAAGCCTGTTCTTTAATATAATCGGTAATCGCTTCAATTTCGCTTGGAGAAAGGAACGCTCCTTGAAGACGTCGAATTTTTCCATTTTCAGATAAAAGCATATCGCCTTGTCCCAGTAGTTTATCTGCACCTGTGGTATCAAGTACAACCATGGAATCCGTTGAAGATGGAACTCTAAAAGCAAAACGCGTTGGGATATTAGCCTTAATGGAACCTTTAATAATATCTGCGGATGGACGTTGAGTCGCTAAAATCAAATGAATGCCAACAGCTCTTGATTTTTGGGTTAATCTCAATATTTGTTCTTCAACTTCAGGACCTCCATTGATTAAAAGGTCAGAAGCTTCTTCGACAATAATGACAATTCTAGGCATGGCTTCAAATTCAGGATCATTAAATCTACGTTCATAGTAGTCTTTAACATTTATCGATTTAAACTTCTTTAAAACATCATAACGTCGTTCCATTTCTGTTACTGCCCATTTTAAAGATTCAATCGCAACTTTCGAATCATCAATAATCGGTGTTAGTAAATGGGGAATATCAGCGAATTGTTGCAAATCAACTTTTTTCGGGTCAATTAATAAAAGTTTCACTTGATCTGGTTTGTTCTTGAAAATGATAGAAGCAATAATGGAAGCAATACAAACGGATTTACCTGACTGAGTTGATCCTGCAACTAATCCGTGAGGCATGGCTTCAATGGATGTATACACAGGATTGGCATCGATATCTAATCCAATTCCTAGCAGTAAAGGATCTTTCGACTGTAAGAATCTTGGATTGTCAACGACATCGCCAAAGAAGACTGATTCGCGAACTTTATTAGGAACTTCAATACCAATGGTTGTTTTTCCAGGAATTGGAGCTTCAATACGAATGGATAATGCCGCAAGGTTCATTTGAATATTGTCAGAAATCGAGGTTATCTTCTTTGTTTGAACCCCTGCGCCTAAAGAGATTTCATATCGCGTGACTGTAGGACCTTTTGTAAAGTTTGTGACTTCTCCCGCAATATCAAAGGCCACTAGTGTTTGATTGATGATATCAATATTAGCTTGAATCCATTCTTGACCTTCATTCGATTTTGGCGGTGATTTTTTTAATAATGCGATGGAAGGTAGTCGATACGTATCAAAATTGGAAATAATCTGTTCACGATATTTTTCGAGTTTTGATACAGGTTTTTCTTGTATCGGTGTTTCAATAACGGGTTTAGGCGTATTGACAGGTTCAGCAACATCGTTATCTGGAAATAATATTTCATCTTCGTCTTCTTCATCAATGGGACCAAAACGATTGATATCAAATTTGTCCGTCAAAGGACTATCACTTTCGTTAAATTCTTCTTTAGGAAAGGCAACATCCTCCTCTGGATTATTTCTTTTTTCACCTACAGCGGCGAAAAATTCATCAATAGAAACTTGATCATCTTCAATCGAAGAGGGGGTTTCTATTTGAGCTTCCGGTTCAACAACTTCCGTTCTTCTTCGTTGTAAATCGGCGATATCTAGTTCACCTGACAAGATTTTTTTCTTATCAGCGTTATTGATTGCGTGAAACTCATAGTAAGAATCACCAAATCTTTTTTTGGCTTCTTCTTTGGTTAATTTTTTATCTTTACGAAAAGCATCGTACTTTTTGTCAATATCGCCAAAATATTTACGATCATTCGTGATTACAACGTTATCTTTAACGCTTTTTCCAAAGATTGGCGAGACGAAAGATCGTTTTAAGGTTTCTTTATCTGCGAGTTGGGATATCTTTGGAATAAAAAATGGACGTGTATCTTCCGTTCTAGTTGATCCTGGAATAATCCGATCAGCGACTTTTTTTCGTTTGAATAACATCGGCGTCTCCCCCTTCTTGACTTTCAAGTATTTCTGCTTCTTCAACCGCTTTGTCAAATTCATGCTCAACGACGGTTTCATCGGTTGGTGTTTCAAACATTTTTTTACTATAAAGATTATTCGTTTCTTCACCAACGATTCGGATAATCAATTTACATGCTTCTTTCGTCACGAGGGTCGTAGAAGGTTTTATCGCAATCTTACGGAACCAATAAATCGGATTAGCATAATTCAAAACTGCTGCGCCAATCGATAAAATCTTTGAGACTTTATATTGACGATTGAGTTTCATAATTTTAGAATTATCCAACGCTTTCTTTTTGTTTAATAGATTCACAATCGTTGAGATGCGGTAATTTTTAAATCTCCTGATAAATTTACCATTAATCAACTTCGTTAAGCGTTTTGTAATATAATAGTTCAAATCTAATAATTCTTGAATCGATAATTCATACATTGGATACTTTGAATCTTTGAAGTAATATTTTGCAATATCTGTCATTAATTCCATAGATAATTCAAAAGCTACTCTAAAATAAGCATTATCCGCAATTCTTGCAGTTTCAATCAATTGGTTTTGTTTAAACTCAATCAATTCTTGGATAGCTGTATCATTTAATGTTTTCTCTTTACTTTTATAGATTTTTGATTGTCTTTTTCTTCCTGTTATTAAGATAAAAGCCACGAATAACGCTAAAAGAACGAATCCGGTACCCATTCCTAATAAGAAATTACGAATGTCAACCCATTCAATGGCTAATAGATATAGTTGGATGTTTAATAGTGATTTGATAAACAACATAGGCGCACCTCAAACTAGATTAAATTATATTATATCATAGGTAGCGGTTCAATAAAATTATCGTTTGCAAAATACTGTCCATTATGAGATAATTATCTCAAAAAGGTGACTGATATGACTCAATATTTATTTGCGTTAGATTTAGATGGTACATTACTTTATGACTTTGATTCACTCGAAGAATCAACCTGTGAATTTATAAAATCGATTCAAACGTTAGGTCACAAAGTCGTCATAGCGACTGGAAGACCTTTCCGCAGTAGTCGTTTTGCGTATGAACGATTTGGTTTAAACACTCCCATTATTAACTATAATGGGGGGTTAATCACTCATCCACTCGACGAACAATTCAAAATTGTCAATATTACTCTTAAGAAGGAATATATTATCGATATATTTGAAAATAACGTTGATTTAATTAGGAATGCTTTCAGCGAAGTAAGAGACAATATTTATCTTTTTCATGAAGAAAAAGCAATTGAACCTTTGTTACATCTAACCCCAGATTCAAATCTCTATTTAGGACATTTAAAAGATACGTTAAAAGTTGATCCAAATGGATTTATCATCATTGGAAAACAAGGAAGCGGTAAAGCCATTGAAGCCTATGTCAAACAAAAGTATCAAGGGTTGGTGTTAGCTAGAATTTGGAACTTACAAGCTGAATTCGATTCGATTATTGAAATCTTTACGCCAGAAAATAATAAAGGTAAAGGGCTAAAGTACGTTGCCGAATATCTAAATATCCCAAGAGAAAATGTCATAGCCATTGGCGATGGACATAACGACATCGAAATGATTGAATACGCAGGAATAGGTGTTGCTGTTAAAGGAAGTCATCCCGATTTAGTCGCAGTCGCCGATCAACAGATTGATAAAGGGCCAAGAGAAAATGCCGTGGTTCATTTCATTCGTGATTTCTTAAAACTATAGGATATATAAGGGTCTGAATCCGGTTGGATTCAGACCTATTTTTTATATTTCATTAATAATATCTTTTGATTCATTTGACGCATTATTAACCAAACTAGAGATTTTATAATACATCATTTGAGTTGAATCATAAGGAATTAATAGATTTGATAGCGTATCTGGATTATCTTCTTTAGGATTTAACCAAATTCTTTCAGCTTCTTTATCAAGAATAACCGGCATTCGATTATGGATGTTTTTCATAAGTTCATTGGCTTCACAAGTAATGATTATACAGGTATAGAGTTTACTACCATCCGGTCTGACAAAGGTGCTCCATAGACCTGCCATGGGAAATAATTTCTGATTTTTTACTTGGAAACGCATCGGTAGCTTTGTTTGATTTGATTTTTGCCACTCATAAAAACCATCGGCTAAAATGATACATCTTTTGGTTTTTAATGCCGTTCTAAACGCCGGTTTTTCTCTTAAGGTTTCTGCTTTTGCGTTAATCATCCCAAAACTAGAATTTTCATCTTTTGCAAAAGAAGGGACAAACCCCCATTTAATTAGTCCTGCACGGTATTTTTGACCATCGTTAATGACAGTCAAAACCATTTGAGAAGGTGCGATATTAAATCTTGGCAAAATAATACCCTCTTTTAATTCATCAATGGCATATTCATCTTTCAGGTATCGAGTAACTTCTTCTTTACTTAAACTAATAGAAAAGCGACCACACATAAAATCACCTCATAAGTTTATTATATCATAAATAAAAAATCCCCGATTTCATTCGGGGATGATATCATATTCTAAATCCGCCTTTACCTTTGCCCTTGCCTTTATTGATGGCGGAGGGTTGGCTCATTGGATTTTGACCCATTTTCTCTAAAGAGGAAGGATTCATACCTTGAAAACGTTTCATCATTTCTCTTTGCTTCTCAAGCATGCCGATTAAACGATTGACTTCTGTTGTACTACGACCTGAGCCACTAGCTATACGGTTTCTTCTCGAACTGCTTCGTTGTAGTAAGTCAGGATTCTTTCGTTCTTCTGGCGTCATTGAATGTATGATTGCTTCAACATAGACAAGTTGTTTATCATCAACCTTGTCGATATTTTGTAATTGACTCATGCCTGGCAAGAACTTTAAGATACCTGAAAATGCGCCCATCCGTTTTATCATTTTCATTTGTTTTAACAAATCATTGAAATTGAAATGGCCACTCATCATTTTTTCCATCATCGACATGGCTTCATCTTCATCGATTTCTTCTTGCGCTTTTTCGATTAAGGTTAAAACGTCTCCCATGCCTAAAATTCTTGAGGCCATCCGTTCTGGATGGAATAATTCAATTTCGGTTAATTTTTCTCCGGTACCTGCAAACTTGATCGGAATTCCCGTCATTTTACGAATTGATAACGCAGCGCCACCACGGGTGTCGCCATCAAGTTTCGTTAAAATACATCCAGTAATACCTAATGCTTCATTGAACGCTACTGAGACGTTGACGGCGTCTTGTCCGGTCATGGCATCAACGGTGAGTAAAATTTCATTTGGTTTCGATAATTTCTTAATGTCGATTAATTCATCCATTAAGGTCTCATTGACATGAAGGCGTCCTGCGGTGTCAATAATCACCAAATCAAAGTTTTCTAAGGCGGCTTTCTTTAAACCCGCCTTAACGATTTCACGAGGATTGACATCCGTTCCCATAGAAAATACAGGAATCTCAAGTTGATTTCCGACAGTGATTAATTGATCAATCGCTGCTGGGCGGTAAATATCCGCTGCGATTAATAACGGTTTTTTTGAATGATTTTTTCGTAAATAATTACCAAGTTTACCGGCACTGGTTGTTTTACCTGCGCCTTGCAACCCAACCATCATAATAACCGTGGGTCCACTATCACTAAACTTGACTAAAACAGCTTCAGTTCCCATCAACTTAACAAGTTCATCGTTCACGATTTTAACAACTTGTTGGCCTGGGTCTAAACCTTTCATAATCTTTTCGCCCATGGCGAGTTCTTTGATTTCTGAAGTAAATTCTTTGACTACTTTATAGTTGACGTCCGCTTCAAGTAAAGAAAGGCGGACTTCCTTCATCATTTCTTCAATATCGTTTTCCGTTAATTTGGCTTTACCAGTAATTCTTCTAAAAGCCATTTGCATTCTGCTGGTTAAATTCTCAAATGCCATTTTCTCACTCCATTATTTCTAGTTCATGAATAAACGCTAATAAATCGTCATTATGATTCGATAATTTTTTAAATTTTTCAATCAATTTAGATAATTTTTCTCGATTTGATAATAAACCTAATTTGTGTTCATAATCTTCTAAATAAGTAGCCGCAATCGTAATTTGTTCATGAATAGCATTGCGACTCACTTTTAAAATTTCTGCGATTTCAGACAGTGAATAGTCGTCTAAATAATAATACTCAAACGCTGTTTTTTGTTTCTCGGTTAATAAAGCGCCATATAAATCATATAATTGATGAATTCGAATTTTTTTATCTAAGTCTTTATCCATATAATCACCTTATTCAAAGAAATCCGCAAACAAACCATAAATATAGTTCTCAATATCAAAGTAATCTAAATCCGTAATTTTTTCTCCTAAACCAACAAATGAAATTGGAATATTGAGTTCATTTCTTATGGCTAATACAATACCACCTTTAGCAGTTCCATCTAATTTTGTTAAAATGATGCCAGAAATATCAGTTGCTTCTTTAAATACTTTTGCTTGGTTTAACCCATTTTGTCCGGTTGTTGCATCAATGACTAAATAACTTTCGTAATAAGTATTTGGTAATTCACGCTTAATCGTTCGGTTAATTTTATCGAGTTCTTTCATCAAATTCACTTTATTTTGAAGTCGTCCCGCAGTATCACATAATAAAACATCGATGTTTTGCTTTTTTGCTTCCCGAATTGCATCAAAGATAACACTTGAAGGGTCTGATCCTTCGTCTTTGGCGATAACTGGGCATCCAACACGTTCTCCCCATACCTTGAGTTGATTAATTGCGCCTGCTCTAAATGTATCGCCAGCCGCTAACATGACGGTTTTACCATCTTGTTTTAATTTATAAGCCATTTTGCCAATTGAAGTCGTTTTACCAGTTCCATTGACGCCCACAAACAAGATTAAAGTTAATCCAGATTCATTGAATTTGATATTCGTATCAATGATATCACCTTTAAGGTATAAATCAAACATCTTATCGACGATGAGGTTTTCTAAATCAATCGGTTTTTCTATTTTTAAATGATTGACTTCTTTTCTTAGAGCTTCAATGAATAAAACAACGGTATCAATTCCGATATCGGCCATGAAAAAGATTTCTTCAAGTTTATCAAATAATGCTTCATCTATTTTTTTAGATTTGGTTAAAACTTCTTTCAATGATGACATTGATTTTCGCGTTTTTTCCATTCCAAGACGATATTTTTGCGCTTTTAATTTTTGTTCTTTTGATTGAAAGAGTTTTTGAAATATCCCCATAAGCTCACCTAACCTTATCAAAAGTATTATATCATAAAATCATGATTTTACATGAAAATCACAAAAGAAAATCCGCATTAAGCGGATAAGTCTGATTCAGTATAAGCACACTTTATATTGTCAATACAACGTACGACACCTTGTTCATCAACGATAATAGGTTTGTTACATTTAGGACAAAGTTTATCTGTTGCTCGAAATGGTGCAATAAATTTACATTTCGGATAATTAGAACAAGCATAGAATTTTTTACCTTTGTTTTGACCTTTTGTCGCAACGCGTTCAATCAACGTGCCTTTATGACACTGTGGACAAGGAACCAAAGTATTGAGTGCTTTTTTAACGGTTAAATTATCAGAAGATTTTTGTTTGATATATTTGCATTTTGGATAGTCCCCACACGCTTCAAATTCGCCGTATGCACCTTTGCGATGAACCATTTTGTGTCCGCATAACGGACAAGTTTCACCCGTTTCTTGAGGTTTGACTTTTTCCATGTTCTTTTGAGCGTTTTCAACCATTGGCATGAAGTAATGATAAAACTCATGTAAAACTTTCATAGAATCTGCTTCACCTTGAGCAATTTCGTCCAAAATATCTTCCATTTCACTGGAGTATGTTGCACTGATAAATTCATGGAAAAATAGATCTAATTGTTCAATGGTTTTATTGCCTTGTTCGGTGGCAATGAATTTCTTATCAACGAGGGTTACATATTTTCTGGTTTTTAAAGTATCAATGGTTTGAGCATAAGTTGAAGGTCTTCCAATCCCCTGATCTTCCATTTCTTTAATGAGTCTTGCTTCATTATATCTCATCGGTGGTTGCGTGAAACATTGTTTCTTCGATATTTCTAAAGCAGTCATTTTTGAACCGATTTCAAGCACTGGCAAGACATTCTTTTCTTGTTCTTCAGGGGTTTCAAATTTTCCGTAAGCCTTTAAGTAACCATCAAAGACTTGTTTTGAAGCAGTTGCTTTAAAGAGTGCTTCACCACTTCTTAATAATAAGGTTGTGATATCTCTTTGAACTGGTTTCATTAAGGAAGCGATGGTTCTTGCAAAAATCATTTGATATAAAGCGTATTCGTCTTTTGTCAAATGAGATTTCATCAATTCAGGGGTTCGAGATACATCGGTAGGGCGAATAGCTTCATGAGCGTCTTGAACATTACTACCTTTAATCGACTGCTTCGTAGATCCCAAATACTGTTTTCCATACGTTGATTCGATATAATGATTCGCAATCGAAATAAAAGATTGAGACATACGGTTTGAATCCGTACGCATATAGGAAATCAAACCCACGGTTTCATTTCCAATGTCAATACCTTCATATAGTTTTTGCGCTATTTGCATCGTTTTTTTGGAATTAAAACCCAGTTTATTCGATGCATCTTGCTGGAGCGTAGATGTAATAAAGGGGGGTTTACTTTCGGTCAAACGACGTTTAGTTTCTAATGATTCGACGGTCATCGGATTGACTAATGATTGAATAATCTGATCAGCCATCTCAGAAGTTGTAATCTTCGGAGTTTTGTCGTTATATTTCGTTAATTCAGTTTCAAATTGACTAAATTTTGCATATATTTCATAATATTCTTCACTAACGAAGTCATTGACTTGTTTATCGCGATCAACAATTAATTTTAAAGCAGCACTTTGAACGCGACCTGCAGATTTTGATTTAATCTTGCTTTGAAGTAATTTACTTAGTTTAAAACCAATGATTCGATCTTCTATTCGTCTAGTTTCCTGGCTAAACACTAAATTCATATCGATTTCGCCCGGTGTTTTGAAAGCTTCTAATATCGCAGACTTCGTAATTTCATTAAAGATAACCCGTTTAACCGTTTTATTTTTCGTTGTAATGACTTGGGATAAATGCCAACTAATCGCTTCCCCTTCACGGTCGGGGTCGGTTGCTAGATAAATCGCTTTAACTTTTTTTGAAGCATCATTGAGTTCTTTGACAATGGCTTTTTTATCTTGAAGAATGACATAGTCTGGTTTGAAGTTGTTTTGCACATCAATCCCTAATCCACCTGCGCCGGATATTGATAGATCTCTAACATGTCCTTTTGATGATTTTACAATATAATCGTCTCCCAAATATTGACCGATGGTCTTTGATTTGGAGGGCGATTCAACGATAACTAAATATTCAGCCATAGCTATTACCCCATTTCATTATATAACTATACTCACAATGTGTGTTGATGTCAACCAGATTAATTTGAGAAATTTCCTCACTTTATAAAGTGATATTTTTTATCGATGATTGGTGAATTGAGAACTTACTCTTAAAAATCAATATCATTTTCCTTTTATTATATAGAAAGACGAATTACGTTGACGCGCAAATCTCAATTTAGTATAATCATACACGGGAATGATGTTCTCCCCAAGCATTTTGCTTAAACCGCGTTGAACGCTGATGACTTCTACTCTCATTTTTGGGCGTAAAGTCATTTTTTTTATGAAAGGAACGAATGGTTATGTTACTCAGTCTGGCTTTAATCGTTTTATTAAGTTTGATACTTTCTCAAATATTCATCAAAATTAAACTACCAGGACTCATTGCAATGTTGTTAACAGGCATTATATTAGGCCCTTATGTTTTAAATCTAATCGATTCAAGCATTCTTAATCTATCCCTCGATTTAAGACAAATCGCGTTAATCGTCATTTTATTAAGAGTGGGTCTTACATTAGACTTAAAAGATTTAAAACGGGTTGGTAGACCCGCACTTTTACTATCTTTTATTCCAGCGACTTTTGAAATCATAGCGGTCATCATATTTGCGCCACTTTTGTTTGGCATCACTTATTTAGAAGCTGCATTAATGGGGAGCGTTTTAGCGGCCGTCTCTCCTGCCGTTGTCGTTCCACGAATGATTAAGCTCATTGAATCAAACCGAGGTACTGATAAATCAATTCCTCAAATGCTGATGGCAGGTGCATCCGTTGATGACATTTATGTTATAGTACTATTTACCTCACTTATTGAAATGACACAAAATAATTCATTTTCGTTCATCTCATTCATGGCCTTACCGTTCACAATTTTAGCAGGCATTTTATTAGGAGCGGGAATCGGGGTTTTTCTGGTATGGTTATTCAAGAAAATTCATATTCGCGATACAATAAAAGTGCTGATCATTTTCAGTTTTGCCTTCTTAATGATTGCTTTACAAGAATGGTTAAAACCAATTCTATCAATATCCGGGCTTATCGGAGTGATAACGATGGGGATTGTAATCTTAAAAAAATATGTCGTATTAGCAAAACGATTAGTTGGTAAATTTGAAAAAATATGGGTTTTCGCAGAAATCATTTTATTTGTTTTAGTTGGGGCAGCCGTTGACATTCGTGTGATTCCTACCGTTGGTCTTCAAGTGATTTTACTCATCATCATTGCATTAATCATCCGTAGTGTTGGCGTCTTTCTATCAGTGTTAAAAACTGATTTATCAAAAAGAGAAAAACTATTCGTGATTTTTGCTTATCTTCCAAAAGCGACGGTTCAGGCAGCGATTGGTTCAATTCCCTTAGGGTTAGGATTACCAAATGGTCAATTAATTTTGGCGGTTGCGGTCATTTCGATTTTAATCACCGCCCCCTTAGGAGCAATACTCATCGATTCAACTTCTAAAAAGTGGCTAAAAGTATCATCGATTTAAAGATATTCAAATTGACAATTGATGCATCTTGATATATCTTTATAGATATATACTTTATTAAAGAGGTCTTTATATGTTTATTGAAAAAATTACGAATTACATTCCTAAAAACGAACAAGAAATCGCCGATAAAAGAACGATTTTAAAATTCATAAAAAACAATCCTGATGTCTTGCATCGAACGAATGAAGTTGCACATTTAACATCATCAGCTATTGTGGTCAATCAATCGATGACAAAAGTTTTGTTTGCATTTCATAATATCTATCAATCTTGGGCGTGGGTAGGCGGACATAACGATGGTGACGATGACTGTTTAGCTGTCGCAATCAAAGAAGCTAAAGAAGAAACAGGCGTTAAAAATATTACGCCATATAACGATCAAATCTTTATGATTGATACCATATATGTGAAAAATCATATAAAAAAGGGTGCTTTTGTCCCTGACCATTTACATCTTAATATCACGTATTTACTTGTGGCAGATGAAAATGATCCTTTATTCATTAAAAAAGATGAAAATTCAGGCGTAAAATGGTTTGATATCGAAGATGTCATTGCTCAAGTTAGCGAACCTAGAATGTACGCAGTCTATACCAAAGCCATTGAAAGAATCAAAACGATTCGTGGCTTTTAGAATCATCAGACGTAAACGTCAATTTCAATATCTACAACTTTAAGGAGCAACATCATGTTCGAAATTATCGGATTTCTCGCAGCGATTTTAACGACAATTTCTTTTTTACCCCAAGCCGTTAAAATCATTAAAACAAAAGATACTTCAAGCATCTCACTTACGATGTATGTGATATTTACAACCGGCGTTTTATGTTGGTTAGTTTATGGTATACATATTCTTAATTGGGCTGTATTACTCGCAAATGGTGTTACTGCAATTTTTAGTATCATTATTTTGACTTATAAATTGATTGATGTAATCAACGAAAGATCATCCGCTAAAACCAAATAGGTTATTCTCGAATACGAAGGGTTGAAACCATGAAATTAATCTTTCAAAACAAAAGAAGTATCGCAATTCTATTCGCAATAATGGCTGCGATTCTCTATGGATTTAGCTCGCCATTATCAAAACTATTATTGGTCAAGATATCTCCTTACTTAATGGCTTCTTTGCTTTATTTTGGTGCTGGTATTGGGATGTTTTTTGTTAATTTATTGAATATCCGGTTAAGAAAAGACTCAGTCAAAGAATCAAAGTTATCAAAAAAGGATTTACCCTATACTATTGGAATGATATTACTCGATATTTTAGCTCCAATATTACTAATGATTGGCTTAACTTATTCGAATGCATCGAATGTATCGTTGCTCAATAATTTTGAAATCGTTGCGACGACATTTATAGCGATGTTATTTTTCAAAGAATCGATTGGAAAAAGAATGGCTTGGGCCATAGTATTGATTGTTATTGCGGGGGTTGTCTTATCTTTTGAAGATATTAATCAATTTCAATTTTCAATTGGCTCTTTGTTTGTCATTGGCGCGAGTATCTGTTGGGGTCTTGAAAATAATTTTACGAGGATGCTTTCATTAAAAAATTCCCTTCAAATCGTTGTTGTTAAGGGATTAGGAAGTGGATTGGGTTCCTTAATAATTGCTATCACATTAAAACAATTATCGACTGATTGGTTTTATATAATATATGCTTTATTACTGGGCTTTGTTGCTTATGGCATGTCTTTATTTTTTTACATTCGTGCTCAAAGAGATATTGGCGCAACGCGAACTGCTACCTTCTATGCCGCTGCTCCTTTTGTTGGCGTCATACTGTCCATCGTCATTTTAAGCGAGTCTATTACGATACCGTTCCTTATCGCATTAGCAATTATGTTATTTGGATCATACTTAGCAGTCAGTGAAAAACACGGCCATTTTCATATTCACGAGATACTATCACATGATCACCTGCATAATCACAATGATTTGCATCACACCCACACTCATGATGATAATATTATTGGCGAACACAGTCACAATCATAGTCATGATGAATTAGAACACACTCATCCACATACACCTGATACTCATCATAAACATCAACATTAATCAAATCAAAAAGGCTTATCCGTTGAGATAAGCCTCTTATTTTACATATGTTCTTTCTTGATGTATTTTGAAGTCATCAATTGAAGTAACCCTGGATAATTAGGCCTAAAAGAAATGACATCTCCTAGTTGATAGTTTGATGATTTCAAATCAATAATCAAGTGGTCACTACTTCCGCCAACAATTGAAATATTGGAATCAATAGGCACGATATTATCAATTTGAACATCTTGTTTACCAACGGCTAAAATCGCTCTTTTCATCATCCCTAAATCTTTGATTTGAGGCACTTCACCAAATGAATTCATCCCAATCTCACCAATGGGATAAGACGGCTTTTCTTTGATTTCAATTATTTCAGCGTATAGGGTAAAAATATCTTCATGCATATAAGGTATTTGATTTCCATAAGCCGTTTCACGGCCTAAAAAGATTGCTTCACCAATTCTTAGATTATTTATTTCATGTGGGATTAACCCTTTTCCAAATAAGAAAACTGATGAAGAGTTTCCGCCGGATATAATCGGTAAGGTTATGTCAAACTCATGTTCAATGGAATGTGCAATTTTTACAAGATTAGTTAAATTTTCTTGACTCGGTATAACCCCGCCATAACAAGTCAAATTGGTTCCTATGCCTTTTAAGATGATATTATCCATGGATAGTATCTCATCCACAATTTCAAGATAAGGGTCTTGAAAAAAGATGCCTTCTCTTAAATCACCCATATCAAACATTAATATAATTTCATGTTTCTTATTTTGTTTTTGTGCCGCAATATTCAATTTCCTAATAGTATCAATTTCTGAATTAAGTGACATATCTGAATACTTAACTACTTGATAGGCTTGATGTGGCATGGGCAGACGCATTAACGCTTTTTTTGGTTTCAATTCTTGAAATCTTTTTAAGTTTTCAATTCTTGAATCCCCTAAATAATCAATGTCAACTGAGGAAATAGCTTGGATACATCGAAGATCTCCAGACATCACTTTCACCACAACACACAAGTTTGTTATGTTATTCTCTAAGCATAGATCTTTCATTCTATTTGTATTTTCTACCAATTTCTGAAGATTAATCGTCAATTTAGGATACATCATTTCACCTACTCGTTGATGGCTAGTGAAGCTTTTAGTAGTTTTATAGAAGCTTCAGGGTATTTTAGTGATAAAACGCCTAATGTAGCCATTATATACTGATTGTCAATTAAGACTTTAACCGTTGAAAGTGGTTTAAGAACCATCTCGTCTTTTTCGTTCAAATAGCGTTCGATAATCGAGAGTCGATGCTTTAATCTTGATAATGCCCCACCGGTTCCAATGAAGTATTTTACCGCCGTTAAATCTTTTCCTTCTGCCAGTTTTGTCATACCCGAGGTGCCATAGACATTGATAAACCGACCACTATGACGCTTCATCGAAATTGACAAAGCATGATAGGCTAATAGTTCTGTCAAAGGCAGTTGATCATCATTAGGAATTGATTGATAATCCCGAATTAATTGAGATAATTGATCATTGTCAATTTTCAATTCTTTGATGATTTTGTCTTTGCCAATGGTTTCAATCAATGTATCTTTATTAATATAGAGCCCTAAGTCACCTTCAACAGTACGTTTAGATAAGGGTTCTGGAGAAATGAGTTTGCGTTTGACTTCTTCACTTCCTTCAGTGACAGAATGAACGTCTGTCGTAGCCCCACCAATGTCAACTGTAACCAAATCGCCTAATATTTGATAAAGAAGATTAGTCGCTTCCATCACTGCTCCGGGAACCGGAATAATGTGTCCTGAGATTAACTCTCTAACTTTTTCCATTCCAGGTGCTTTCGTAATATTTTCTTCGAAAACATTCTGAATTATCTTACGTGTTTCAATGACATCCAAATGATCAATTCTTGGATAAACATTCGGCGCAATAAACAAATACTTTTCCTGATTGTGATGTTTAAATATCGCTTTGATCGCATCCCTATTTTGTACATTGCCTGCATAAATAACCGGAATTGATAATTTTAGATTCGCTATCTTTTCAGCGTTTTCTAAAGCGGTTTTCGTTTCTCCATAATCGACGCCACCAGCAAGTAAAATGATATTCAATTTAAGCGACTTAATTTTTTCTAAATCAAAATAGTTTAATACCCCTGAAGTCACATAATGTAAGTTCGCTCCAGCGCCTAAGGCAGCTTCTCTAGCTGCTTTTACCGTCATGTCATGAACTAGACCATGAACACTCATCTTTAGTCCCCCTGCAGCACTCGAGCAAGCAAAAGTTTCATCAATTTCAAGGGTGGATACAGCTAAACATTGTTTTAATTGTTCAATCGCTTGATTCAGTCCTATCGTGACATCACCAAAAAGAACTGATGTTGGGGCAAAGCCTTGCCCAACAAAAGTCGGATTTTCTGTATGTATTCCATTGAATGCATTCACAACGGTGGTCGTTGAACCAATTTCTGCGACTAAACAATCGATTTTCATTTTTTCATTTCCCTCATTTTTTTCACAATAAACGAAGCAACATCTTTTCCTTTTGTTCCTCTGCCAAAACCCGCATCTACGCCTTGTTCTAAAGCGATGTCAGGGGTTACTTGCGTTCCGCCAGCAATGATGATAAGTTTATCTCTCACGCCTTTTTCGATGGCGTAATCGACAACTTTTTTCATATTCTTATAATGGATTTCATCATGCGAAATGATGGTTGACATCAAAATCGCGTTCGCATTTGTTTCGATTGCCGCGTCTACCAATTTTTGAGTAGGAACAGAGGTTCCTAAGTACTCTGCCATAATACCATATTTTTCAATTCCACCATGCTTAATATCGATAATTTCTCTTAATCCAACGGAGTGTTCATCTTCTCCAACAGTTCCAGCGACAATTTTAATCGGATGATCTTTGATAAATTCTCTAATTTCTTCATCAGATAAAGTATCCGGTAATTTTGCTAATTTTAGTTTGGAAATATCGATATCCATATCAAATTGTCCTTTGATTTGAATCCTCGTTGCTTCAGATACATGCAATACTTCACGATGAATTACTTCAACGTTTTTCAAGTTCATCTTTAATCCAATTTCAATCGCCGCTGCTTCTGCATGACGAACGTCAATGGGGAGAGTCAAATCAACCACAACTGTTCCATCGCCCATCCATTCAACTTCTGGTTTAAGGATATTCCCTTGACGATATTTTTCAGTTTGATCCATTCTGACGTAGACATTATCTTCATTATCGAGTTCATCGATATATTGAATTTTCGAACGATCTTCAAATGTCGAACCGTGGATGAGAATTGCTGGATTATCAGTCACTTTTAACCCATATTGAGCGACATTGTTATACCCAAAATGCGCAGGTACTGGCGCGAAATAATCTTCATCTCTTTCATAAACGGTATTTGCGCCAATCCCGCCATGAATTTTTCTGATAATGCCATCACCGTTGCGTTCTGGATAAATTCCTGAATCAATAAAGAAACCTTTTTCAACGGCTTCAAAATAACCGCCTTTTTCAAGGAGTTCTTCTAAGAATAAAACAGCTCTTTCTTTAATTTCACGGACCTTGTCTTTCATGTATCCATCGGTTCTGACACTAACAAGATCTTTTAATCCATCAAGTCCCACTAAAGTTTGTTTCGCTGTATCGCAAGCTTCAACATTATACATATGCCAAGGTACGTTTCTTCCTTCATCAGGGGTAATCGTTGATTGGATATCAGCGGACGTTAGTTTTGAAATCATCATATTTAATACATGGGTTACAGTCGCTTCTCTTGTTGAAGATTCCATATATTTCGTATTCATCTGTGCGCGCATTTTATAACGGTTAAAGAAATCGCGTAATGCGACAGCGTATGGTAGATTAATTTTTAAATCGGGTGCAGGAGATGCGGTCGGTGGAACGGTTGATAATGCGATTAATTCATTGCTCATGCCTGCGGCTTCAGAGAAGCGGCAGTTAATGCCGTGTTGAACTAAAAGTTCTGGCATAACTTTCCATGCTTCTTTAGCTGTTGCATTCGCATTATGAGCTCCATCGATTTGTAATATTTTTGCATGAGACATAATCTTTTTCGACTCTGCCGCATCAATAAATGATCGAATCATATTAATATTTCGATAAAGTACATTATATTGTGGGTCTTGATGCGCGCCATTGACGCCTTCTTCAGCGAACATGACCGCAATTTCTGGTCCAGCAACACCAGAAACATAAGAATGGTAATTAATCGGTCTTCCAACTTCATCTTCAATCAAGTCGAGCGCTTTTCGTTGTGCTCTCACTTGTTTTCTTGAGATTGGGACACCCCCTACTCCTTGAGGTGTTCCTTCGATTAAGGAATCAAAATGGGATTGCCCCGCTGTACGGATGACCATGATATGATCAGCACCATGCCATGCGGCCATTCGCATTCTTCTAATATCATCTTCAAATCTTCCTGAAGCAATCTCCGTCGTGATGACTTGAATGGGTTGAGGATCTATTCCACTAAAATATTTTGAAGCTGGTAAGGCAACACTATTTTTTAGCGGTTCAGAAAGATCACTATATACATATCCATGAGCACTAAAATTAGGAGAAGGTATTCTCCATGTCCAACCATGACGTCTAGGTGCATAGTTTTCTAAGTCTTTTAAGATATAACGAATGTCGAGTTTCTCATTTGGTTTCATTATTTTTCCACCCCAAATGAAGACATCACATCTTGCCAACCTTCGCCTCTTAAAAGACTTAAGCCAGCTTTACGTATTGATTTTTTTGTTAATAGAGAGTATTTATATACACAATGTCCAGCACCTTTACCCATTAGATGATGTTCGATTGTTTGATCGACGATGGTTTTAGCTTCAATCGATGAAAAACCCATACGAAGCAAGACCGATCTTTCAATTGAAGGGGATGTGTGTGTTTTCGCTAATGAGATAAGGGGCTCAACAGATTGATCAGTTAATTTCCAAAAATAGGTTTTTAAAGCTTCATCTGAAAGATCTTTCAAGTGTTGACGACGAGTCTCAAAATCGTCGATTCTTACATTTGATTTGTCCATGTTATTCCTCCCACTGGATATGATTTGCTTTTAGGACGTTTTTAACAAACTCCACGGAAGAATTTGTCTCTTCTACGAGGAATTCTAAATCAGACTTGAATAAAGAAGTTTCATTTTTTACAAGATTCTTAATTAGAGAAACCCGTAATTTATCTAACTCAAGTTCTTCGGTTTTGATTAATGATATATCAGAAGGTAAAATGATATTTACCCCTGGAATTTCTTCACTCGGATGACCAAATCGGATGTCAATTCCATTCTTCCTTGCAAAAGATAATTGCGCCTGATGATGCTTTCCTGCACCGGTATATTCGGTTTCCTGAACGACGATGATTTGATTCTCATCCATTTCTTGTGCTAGGGAAAACGCTGCAGCAAGCGATATATTGCCTGCAGGTCCTCGTTCAATTCCTTCTAAAGCTACCAAGGTTTCTGTGATAAAAAAGACTTCACCTTGTCTTACGGTCACATAGCGGTCCATGTACCTTAAAGGACGAGCAGCTGATCTAGGAACGTCACTACGATCAGGATAGGTCACAAAAGGAATACCAAATCCAGTATGTCCCGTTGTAAATGACTTGCGATTAAAGTCGGTATCAGATGCCATATGCAGTCCTTTTAAATTAACGGATGCACCAATGATTTCAATCGGTCTTTTGGTAATTCTTTTTATTCCCCGGGCGGTTCCAGTTAAATTCCCACCACCCGCATTGGTTACAACGACTTTATCAGGATATTTTCCAGTTAATTTAAGCGTATCTTCAACGAGTTCATACCCAAGAGTCTCAATCCCGGTGACGCCAAAAGGCGAATATAAAGATGCGTTGAAATACCCAGTCTCTTCAAGTAATTTTAAAAAGACGTAAAATAATTCTGGACCAACGGTGGTTTGAATAACTTCTGCGCCATAAGCTTCGCACGCTCTTGCTTTTTCGATAATCTCTGGTTGACCAACGCCTTTAGAATCATAACACTCTTGAACGATGATGCATTTTATTCCATATTTCGCTGCTTGTGAGGCAACAGCCGCTCCATAATTTCCAGACGTTGCAGCAATGACACCTTTAAATCCTAGTTTTTTCGCTTGATAACACGCCATCGACGCTCTTCTTGCTTTAAAAGAACCAGAATCATTTAAGGCTTCGTCTTTAATAAATATTCTTGCGCCTTTTCCTGGCTTTGCACAAGTTCTAGCTAAGGCTGTTAAATTCTTCAGTTCTTTTAAGGGCGTTTTTCCAACCCCATGATCTATTTGAATGGCTTTAGTTAATTCAAATGGATAACTATTTTCTTCAAGCATCTGTTCATAGTTAAATCCGATTTTTCCATAGTTATATCGGTCATAATCAATCTGTATGGCCGTTTTCATAATCTCGTTTTTACGCGATAATACACTTTGGTAATCAGAAGGTTTATTCATTTTTTCCCTCCTGTAATGCCGTTTTTACGAGTTTATCAATCTGAAGTAGTTCAGGGACAAAATCACCATAATCATGGTGGTAACTCGGATTGACTGCAATTAACGTACCAGATTCAGTTCTTCCAGTCAATGTGGTGATTTCGACAAAGTCATGCAATAAAGAATCCTCACAAAGAAATCCTTTAACCCACATTTCTAAAGGCACTTTTTTTGTTTCTTCAGGTATTTGAGCAGTTCTTTCTTCCGGTTTTAAAACGACTTTATGGATTTGAACCCATGAGCCTTTTTTAATCATCAAACTCACTCGCTTTCAATCATTGCTCGAACATCACCCATGATGGCTCTTGGAATAGGTAAATCAATCATGGTTTTTAGACCAGGACGAGCATTCATAACATGAGGAATCATATTGACGCAAATCGCAATTGTACCAATGCCACCATTAACTTCTGGTTTGATAGACATATGAATTTCTGGACTACCTTTAATCGTGATGTAATCTCCGGTTTCAACGCCTGCTAGTTCCGGTTCGATTTGTTGGGGATGATGAAGTTTAATCATCGGTTTTCCATCGATATAAGCAATAGCATTCATATCAACGCCTGCGACATCTCCACTTTTTGCAAATCCGTACGGTGATTTACGGTCAATATCAGTCACAATCGGTGCCATGGTTTGTTCAAACTTTGTTAAATTTAAACCTAAAGCTTCTGTCATTAATCCCACAGACTCTTTAAACCCAACATGACCTGCTAATTCGCCTTTATGCATTAATTCTTTAAATTCTTTGACTGACATGCCAACGCCTTGTTCTTCCATGACGGTGACCCCAAAAGGTGATAATGAATTGATTCTTGAAACTTCAATTTCATGAACATCTTCCATCACACCCGTTAAAGCGATGGCTAAGACATCCATCATCATACCTGGATTAACACCCGTTCCTAAAACGGTCACGCCATATTCCTTGGCTAGTAAATTCATCTTATCTGCAAGTTCAGCTTCTCCTGCTTTTGGATAACTCATTTCCTCAGCCGTTGAGATAACATTGACACCTTGACGGACAAGCCACTCGATTTTAGGATAGGCTTTTTTGGTAAATGAATCCGTCGCAAGCAAAACAATGTCACAGGTATCTTTTTTAACGACATTCTCAATATTCGGTTGAACAATGACATCTTTTTTAGGTTTCGGTAAATTCAAGACATCAAAAACACTTTTACCAACGATTTCAGGATTGCGATCACAGACACCTGTGATTTCAAATCCTTTCTTCTTGAGTATCATTTTAGCCATTCCTGAGCCCATCGCTCCAAATCCCCAAATGACAACTTTCACTGATTCTTGACGCATTATAATACCTCCTAAAGTGTAATTTTAGTTCCTGAGTTACCTTCCAGGGCGAGTGCTGCTTTTTCTAAAGAAGCAATAATAGCGACGCGTCCTGGTTTTGATTCTGCGAAGAGGATCGCTGCTTCAACTTTTGGAAGCATGGATCCTTTTGCGAAATGACCTTCTTTGATATATTCTTTCGCTTGAGCGACTGACAAATGATCTAACTCAAGTTGATTAGGCTTATTAAAATTAATGGCGACACGCTCTACGGCTGTTAAGATAAATAAATAATCCGCTTCGACTAAATCTGCGAGTTTTTGTGAAGCAAAATCCTTATCGATGACTGCCGCTACGCCACGGTACCCAAATCCATCCTTTGCAACAGGTATTCCACCACCGCCAACGGTAATGACAACATGGCCAGCATTTACCAAGCATTTAACGATATCGATGCCAACGACACCCATGGGTTTGGGACTAGGGACGACTCTTCTATAGCCACGGCCCGCATCTTCTTTCATGATATACCCTTTTTTGATTTCAAGTTCTTTTGCTTCGGCTTCCGTATGAAATGAACCAATCGGCTTCGAAGGATGTTCAAAAGCAGCGTCATTTGGATCAACTTCGACTTCAGTCACAAGGGTTGTGACTTCCTTATGATGTCCAATGGCATTTAATTCAGCTCTAAGCGCGTTTTGAAGATGATAACCAATGTAACCTTGACTCATCGCTCCACACTCAGGAAAAGGCATTGCGTGCTTGATGACCTTATCGTGTTCTGCGGTTTCAAAAACTAAGTTGATCATGCCAACTTGAGGGCCATTGCCATGAGCGATTAAAACTTCATGCCCTCTCGCAATCAGTTCTGCGATGGGTTTAACTGTATTTTTGACTAATTGTAATTGTTCTTCGGGTGAATTGCCTAAAGCGTTTCCCCCTAATGCAACGACGATACGGCTCATTCGTTATACCCCAAGGTCGCAACCATTACTGCTTTAATGGTATGCAAACGATTTTCTGCTTCATCAAACACAACGGATTGTTTTGATTCAAAGACTTCTTCTGTCACTTCAAGTCCATTCAGACCAAATTTCTTGTATATATCTAAACCAACAGCGGTTTCAATATTATGAAACGCAGGTAAACAATGCATGAAAATTGCATTTTTATCGGCGTAATCCATGGCTTGTTTATTGATCTGATAAGGAAGTAATAATTTGATTCTTTCTTCCCAAACAGAATCAGGCTCACCCATCGAAACCCAAACGTCAGTATATAAGACATCTGCACCATCGCAACCGGCTTTTACATCATCAGTTAAGGTGATTTTTGCGCCCGTGATTTTTGCGATTTCTTGACACTTTTTGACTAAATTTTCATCGGGCCATAAATTCTTTGGCGCAACGGCACGGAAATCTAGTCCCATTTTCGCAGACCCAATCATTAAAGAGTTGCCCATATTGTTTCTAGCATCTCCCATATAAGCAAATTTAATGCCTTTTAAATGGCCTTTATGTTCAATGATTGTCAAAAAGTCGGCTAAGATTTGCGTGGGATGATATAAGTCAGTGAGGCCATTCCATACTGGAACACCGGAATATTTCGCTAATATTTCAACGGTTTCTTGTTTAAATCCACGGTATTCGATGCCATCATACATTCTGCCTAACACTCTAGCAGTATCTTTAATGGATTCTTTTTTTCCCATTTGTGAACCAGTTGGTCCTAAATAAGTGACATTCATTCCTTGGTCTAATGCGCCAACTTCAAAGGCACAACGGGTTCTCGTAGAATCTTTTTCAAACAATAATACCACGTTTTTTCCTTTGTGATGTTGAACTTCTTGGCCCATTGATTTATCTTTTTTTAATTTTGCTGATAAATCGAGTAAGTACTTTATTTCTTCTGGAGTAAAATCGAGTAATGTTAATAAATGACGGTTTTTCAAATTGATTTTCATGTGTTTTCTCCTCTATATTAAGTTAAATACTTTCACGTTCTAAAGGCATGCTCATACATCTGGGTCCACCGCGACCTCTTGAAAGTTCGCTCGATGGAATTTCGTGAACGGTGATTCCATGATTTCTTAAAATCGCATTCGTGATATGATTTCTTTCATAGCTAATGACTTCCCCAGGTGCAATCGCCATCATGTTTGCGCCATCATTCCATTGCTCACGGTCGGATGCAACAACATCGCCACCACCACAAGGGATGAGCGTTACTTTGGTATTGAGATAGTTATCTAAGATTTTTTGCAAGGATTGTTCAATGGGTTTGACATGTAGTTTACCGACACGTTTTGGATCTTTTGTTAATTCATAGACTTTGATGGTTTTTGTCAATTCATTATGAATTACAAACTTACCATAATCGACTTGAGTCAAGACGGTGTCTAAGTGCATGAAAGCACGTCCTTTTGGAATATCAAAAGCTAATACTCTTTCAAAGGTTGTTTCATACTTATAAAATAAGTTCTTCGCAAGTTTTTCAATGGCTGCAGGATGCGTTCTTTGACTCACACCAACTGCGAGTAATTTATCATTAAGGATGAGAATATCTCCGCCTTCAATGGAAGAAAGTTCATCGCGACCATATAGATGTTGAATCGTCTTTTTATAAGTCGGATGATACTTAAATATGTAATCCCCATAGATAGTTTCTCTACTTCTTGTTAGTGTCGACATTTTTGAGATGGCGACACCTTGACCTATCACGCTAAATGGATCTCGCGTAAAGTAAAGATTTGGCATGGGGTCCGTGACGAAAGGATAATCTCTAATATAGTCCGATAACGTTCTGACTACGAAATTAGGAACTTCAGATTTTAAAATTCCCGCCATCGTCTTTTCGACCATGGCTTTGGTATTGGGAAATTTCCATAAATAATCACTGATAACTTCAGCGAGTGTTTCGCTCGTCACTTGAGCTTCAGAGATAAATTGTTTGATAAATTGTCGTTTGATATCTTCGCTTTGATCTAAAGACTCAGCGACTAAATCAGCTAAATAAACGACTTTAACGCCGGCTTTTTTAAATACGCCAGCAAAAGTATCATGTTCAACTCTTGCTTTATCTAGCCAAGGTATGTCATCAAATAAGAGCGATTCCAACCATTTAGGTGTTAAATTCTCAATTTCACCACCCGGTCTGTGTAACATGACGGTTTTGAGTTTTCCAATTTCTGATGTTACATTCAATATTTTCATTTTACCCCTCCAATTCTTGCTAGTAATCTGCGATTGATTGTTTTAATAATTTGACCATTTCTTTTATATACCCTAGGCAATCTGTCACTAAAGATACAAGTTGCTTGATAGTTATTAGTTTTGATTTTTTCAGCGTATTCATCGATGGAAATATGCTCACCGATTAATTCAACCATAGTTCCTTCAGGGAGGAGTCTTGGCAATTTGACTAAACAGTAATCCATGCAAATTCTTCCAACGATTTTACAGTACTCACCATCAATATAGACTCGACCATTTTCTAATCTACGGTCATAACCATCCGCATAACCAATGGGAATAGTTCCAATATATTCTTCGATATCTTGTGTTTCATAGATGCCGTTATAAGAAAGTTTTTCCCCTTTTGGAACTACTTTAACTTGAACTAATTTTGAGTAAAGACTCATTGATTGTTTTAATTCAAAATCAAATGGAATATCTTTTGATGGTTTTTGACCATTAATCATCAACCCAACTCGGATAGCATTCACGTACTTTGGTGGGGTTTTTAACGACCCTGCACTATTCGCAATATGAACGTATTTATTGATTAAATCGAGGCCATTAAGCATCGATTCAAAACGGTGAAGCTGCATTTGATAGTACGTTTCATCGGATTCTTCAGATGTCGCTAAATGGGAGAAAATACCTTCAAAATAGAAATGTTTATGCGAGTGTAATAATTGAATTGCTTCATCTAACTCTTCTTTGGTTGTCAGACCTAATCTGCCCATTCCAGTATCAATTTTCAAATGAATTGAAATGATTTTTCCTTGATAAGCCACCATTGCTTTTTTTAACCAATCTAAACTATGCACACTAATTGTTAAGTTATATTTTGAAACAATTCTTAAATCTTCAACACGAACTCCACCTAAAACCAAAATCGGGCATTTAATTCGTGCCCGTCTTAATTCAATGCCTTCATCCACCGTCGCAACTGCGAAATGACTCACACCCGCTTCAAGCAATGTTTTGGCGATCATGAAGGCACCGTGTCCATAAGAATCTGCCTTGATGACCGCCATAAGGGTCATATCTTTAGTTTTAGCCATGATGTGAGTAATGTTATGAATAACATTGTCTAAATTGATTTCAAGGTAAGTATCTCGGTAGTATCTCATCCTATTACCTGCCTTCACTATGAATATTCTATCATACAAACGCTTTCATTTGAAGAGGAATCGAACAAGAATGATACGATTTTTCGCGCATTATAGAACAAAAGTAATTTTTTCAAATTACTCATTTAAACGATAACATTAAAACAAGTATGTCCGTTTAGGCGTGTTCCAACCTCTAGACCCTATCCATATGGCATCGGGGTTACCTTTTCT
>PGXM01000012.1 GCA_002839155.1 Tenericutes bacterium HGW-Tenericutes-1 | reverse complement strand
AAGGAGCACCAACTTCTCCAATATTATCAAACATGATATCATACAAAATGGATGCTGACTTAAATAGATATTGTGTTAAATATGGTATTTCTTTTTCAAGATACGCTGATGACATGACTTTTTCAACAAATCGTGAAAATATTCCGCACAGTTTTCTTATAAAGAAAAATGGAGTATTTGAACTTGGAGATATGATACCCAAAATTATTAAAAAAAATGGATTTATAATAAACAATGATAAAACTTATATTGCACCAAGATATATGAGACAAGTTGCCACGAATTTAACTATAAATTCAATGGTTAATGTTAATCGTAAATATATAAGAGATTTGAGAGCGTTATTTCATTCATGGAGTACAATCGGATTAAAAGTAACATCGAATAGATATTTTTCAAAAACGAAGGGGTATCCTATAGTAGAAAACGGATATGAAAAAGAATTACTTGAGGTTGTGTCTGGTAAATTGAGTTTTCTAGGTATGATTCGAGGAAAGGAAGATTACGTATTTCAAAAATTCGGAAAAATGTATAATGATCTTACGGGTGTAGAAATTTTTCCTACAGATAAAATTATGTCTTTAATAGATTTATCGAGAGAAAGATTATTAATTATCACTAATTATTCCGGATGTTCACAAGGGACGGGATTTTATATTTCTTTTAGGGATAAGGTGTATCTGGTTACATCTACACATGTTTTTTTGAGTGAAAATGGCGACAAGTATTGTAAAGAAAAATTCTTATCTAATCCTAGGTCGATTTCTATAAGTGAAGTTCCAAATCAAGACAACCTATATTCATATTTCACATTAAAAAATAAGGAAAATCCAACATTTTTTCTAGATGTTCATATTTCGGAGTCAAACCAAAATTCTGATGTTTTTTTTCACCAAGTCTCAGTTCAAAAAGTGATTCCTGTTTGCAAAAAATATATCTTTAGTTATGGTGAAAAAGTCTTTTGTATGGGATACAAGGAATTCTATAAGGATACATTAAGACCGTTTATTATGGAGACTAGGACAATTTCTGAATCTATTTGTCTTGGTAGGAAAATGGTGAATGTTCATGGAGATTCTATTTTTCACGGCATGTCTGGTGGGCCAGTTCTTAACGAAAAGCATGAAGTTATCGGAATAAATTATTTTGGGGGAGATTTAAAGGGATCTGATGGGTTTATTCCTATAGATCAAGAAATTATAGGTAGATTAATGAATAAAGAAGAAAACTTGTAGAATTTTGTATGTAAACATTTATGTTATCTATATATCAAATTTTTATCTATGGTGATTATGATGAAGAAAATCCCAAAAACAATCTTGCTCATACTATCTGATTTTTGGCTGTCAGCTCATTTATATCCATTTCCTTTTACGTATCATAAGAACCAATGATTGGTTTTGGGATAGTATTTGCGATTATTGCATTTCTATTTTTATTACTTTTTATTCCTCGTTACAATATTATAAAGAATCTCTTCAAAAACGGTATTATAATCAAAGCTGATATTGTTTCTAAAACGTTAAACTTATTACGTAAACAACATCATAATACATCTGTGTTATATCGATATGTTTTTGCCTACACGGTTGAGACGGTTGAATATAGTGCAGCTATCAATCTTTACTACCCTTATTTTGATTCTGGTGAATTTATTACTATTTTAGTCAATCCAAAGAAACCAAAACAATGGTATAGCATCGATAAACTTTATCAATTAAATAATTTCATGTCAATCTTAAAAGTTATATTTCATATTAACAAGAAGTAAAGTTTAAACACTTTACTTTTTTCATTAGAAAATCGTAACTTGAACTGACTTTTTCATTTGATTGTGGTAACATAAATCCGTATTATATGTCAAACCAAAACAAGGAAATCACTATGACAAAATATCCTTATACCAAAGAACTCAAAGGACCAAAAGTAGGAACTGGTAATCTAAAACTAACCAATCCTTTTTTAAGACTCTTTTTTTGGATAGATTATATCAAAGGAACGAACTCAAAACCAATCCTTGATACTAAAAGAAGTAGGATATCTGTTAAAGGTTATCAAGAAGCAATCCTTGATTGCCATGTCATTGAATCAAATCATCTTGATTTGAATGCTCCTACGATTATTTACTTGCATGGAGGAGGATTCTTTGCTGATATATCGCCTGTAATTATTAATAAAGCCTGTTTCTATGCCAATGAATTAAGCTGCAAAGTTTTTATTCCAAGATACCGTACAACCTATAAACATAAGTATCCAATTCCCGTAGAAGATTGTTACGATGCAACAAAAGACATCATCGCACGCTATGAAGAATTGGGTGTTAATAAAAATAAAGTAGTTATCTATGGAGATAGCGCTGGAGGATGTCTTGCTGCTGCAGTATCAATTATGGCAAGAGATCGAAAAGAATTTAAAATAGCTTATCAAATGCTGATATATCCGGTAACGGATTATCTTCAAAAAGGGACTAGCTTAATAAAGTATAAAGACACGACTTGGTCAACAATTGGAAACACCCAAATGTGGAAACTCTATTTAGGAAATACAATTCCTGAACCCATTGATTATGCTTCGCCTCTATATGCTAAATCGTTAGAAAATCTACCTCCAGCCTACATTGAACCTCAAGAGATTGATTGTTTATTTGATGAAGGAATAGCTTACGCAAAAAGACTTGAAGCATCGAATGTACCAACAATCTTGAATGTTATTCAAGGATCATATCATGCTTTTGAAAAAGAATATCCAAGTGAATTTGTTATTAGACAATTGAAAAATCGTTGTCAAATTATCACAAACTTCTTTAGTCAAAATAATAAAGACTCACTTTAACAAGAAAGAAAATAGCGTTTAAGGAATATTAAAAAACTTCAAGATATAATGTGCCCTGTATGGTTTTTCACATGTCTTTAATGTGTTCTCAATACAGGGCACTTATTTCATCAAGGTATTGTCATATCTTGTTTATGTTATCTATTCACAAAAATGATAAGAGTTTTTCTTTAAGGTGATTGTTTAGTATTAAAATATGTGCTAATATTATTTGCGTTATAATATTTTTATATTTTATTCTAATAAAGGAGTATTTAATTATGTATTGTAAGAAATGTGGATCGTTAATGAATGATAACGCGAAGTATTGTCTTGCTTGTGGTGAAAAGATTGAAGAAGATGTTTTTGATACTCAAACGGGTCAAATAATCAATACTTACAATGATGACGCCTATACAAAACCAGAAAACAGCACGACAATCCTTGTTTGTGGTGCTATGTCAATTATCTTTTGTATTCTTAATTACGTTGGTATCCCATTTGTTCATTTAGTTGGAATAACCTTTGGCATCATTGGCGCTAGATTAGCTAATAAAGATAAAATCAAATTCAAGAATTATTCCAAAACCGGTTTAGCACTGAATGTCATTGGTATATTTTTAGGAGTACTCGCATTTGTCATTGGGTTTATGTATGGGTCTGGATTAATATCATAATATTTGTTCTTAGTATAATTATATTACGCTTAGGAAGTGAACTTAATGTTTAACGAATACTATAATGGACAACTTTCGATGTTTGATACATTACACATCATCACGTTAATTGTATTGATTCTTATTTTTGTGTTTGTCTATTTGTTAAAAGACAAATTATCGAAACCCAAAAATGATAAAATATTTAGAATATCATTAGGTATTCTCTTGCTGGTATTTGAATCAGGTTTTCATCTATGGACAGCTTTGAATGGCGGATACAGTTATAACATGTTGCCACTCACTGGTTTTTGTGCTATGACGAACGTATTGACGATCTATGCGCTTTTATTCAATAAGACACATCTATTTGACTATCTCATCTATTATGCTCTAACAGGCTCATTATTTGCTCTTATATTCGTTGATACATCGTATGCTATTCCTCATTTTAGATATTTTCACTATTTCATCGTTCACTATGGTTTTTTATTAGCATCACTTTATTACTTTATAACAAAACGAATCGTTATTACAAAGAAGAAGTATTTAATCGCTACAATATCCCTTTTTTCTTATACGATGATTGTATTAATAGCGGACCTAATTCTCGAAGAAAATTGGTTTTACCTCTTTGAAAGCCCTGTTAAAGAGATCTCTGATTTCTTTGGATTACCACTCTACACAATCCTGTGGATTATAACGATTATTCTTCTGACTAGTGGATGGTATATTCTTTTAAAAAGCATTCAAAAACGTCATTTAAAATAGGAATTTATATGTATGAAGTTGGTGTCATTGTAATTTTTATTTTAAGTATGCTTATTCCCAATATTATTTGGGTTTCGATTACTAAAAGAAAGATGAAAAGTCAGTAATTTCGGAGGAATAAAACATGCATATTCAATGTACGAAAAAACTACTTGATTTCTTAAAACCGCCAATGACCATTAAGAATACCGATGATGATATCTATGCATGGCATGCGGATTATATGAACATTGGAAGAAAAAAGTTCTATGTTATTATGAATGATTTAACGCGTTATTGTATTGTGCTTTATGGTCTAAAGAAAAGTGACTTTAAAGATATTCTCATCATCATAAAAAATGCCATATATATTACGATGATTGAACAAAACTTTGAAGAAGAACTGATTATAAACTACCTATATGGCATTGAAGAGGTCACATATGATCGAACAAAGAATCGTTTTCTCATTTCTCAGTTAAACCGAGCGATGTTTGAAGCTTCATGGTGTATTGAAGATGGTATCTATATCGATACCTTTGAACAACCTCAAATCGCGGTTTCAATCAATGAATCTTTTGTAGGAACTAATCACTGGAAGGTAACGCATCGTCCCTTTGAAAAAATGCATGAGTACTTGAAATTACTTCTTTGATTGCTTTTAGGTTATAATAATGTTATACGACATTGTTATAAATAAAGAATCGAGGAAACTATGAAAATCACCAATAACGAAGTTCAAAACTACATCAATGAAATATCAGAGCCAAGAAAATCTGATATTTTTACTTTAATTGAATTAGGCAAAAAATTAACGCATAAAGAACCAGCACTTTGGGGAAGTATCATTGGTTTTGGTAACCTTCATTATAAATATCAAACAGGACATGAAGGTAATATGCCGCTCCTTGGTCTTGCAAGTCGGAAACAAGCCATTACACTCTATCTATCCTTTAATTTAGAACAATACCCTCAACTAAGCAAATTAGGCAAACACTCAATTGGAAAAGGGTGTTTATATATCAAAAAACTATCAGATATCAATATGGATGTCCTTGAATCATTAATCAGTGATACAATGAAAGATACAATGAAATTATCCTTCATCACTGATAATGATTCGTTAGGAGAATAAGATATGGCAAACACCAAAATATATGATATGCCTTTTTCAGAACTTTATCGTTTGTATGTTGCGAAAGCAGAAAAGAAAAATCGATCAAAAGAGGAAGTTAATAACCTCATTTATTGGTTAACAGGTTATAACAAAGAATCTTTAGAGATGATACTAAAGAATGATATCTCAGTTCGAATGTTTTTTAATCACGCACTCAACTTTAATCCTAAAGCTAATCTTATTACTGGGAATATTTGCGGTGTCAAGATTGAAGAAATCACCGATCCTTTAATGAAGAGAATCAGGTATTTAGATAAACTGATTGATGAACTCGCTAAAGGTAAACCTTTATCAAAAATTCTAAGATAAAAAAATACATAACTATGTCAAAATGAAACTAGGTTTAATATGGAATGGATGAAGACTTATAAAAAAGCAGTGACGTTCAGTTATGATGATGGTGTTTTACAAGACGAGAGATTTGTAAAACTTTTAAATCATTATGGTATTAAATGTACCTTTAATATCAATACATCTCTTGGTAATGAAAAGGGATCTTTTCCTGTTGGAAATATTATAGCGAGAAGGTTTAAAATCGAAGATTTAGTTCCGCTTTATCAAGGACATGAAGTCGCTTCTCATACGTTAACACATCCTTTTTTACCAAAACTTAATCAAGATGAAATCATATATGAAGTTAAAGAAGATATCAATAATATTAATAGAATCTTTAATCAAGAAACGGTTGGGTTTGCTTATCCTTTTGGCCAATATAATGATAACAATGTTTCAATTTTAAAAGAGTTAGGTGTCAAGTACGCAAGAACCTGCGATGAATCTCATGATTTTAAAATTCAAACCGATTTACTGAGATTTAAACCCACCTGTCATCATTTATATCCTCACATTTTTGAACTCATTGATGAGTTCTTAAATTCAAAATCTGATGAACCCCAAATCTTTTATTTATTTGGTCATAGTTATGAATTTGATGTTGATGATAACTGGGATTTAATCGAAAAGATCTGTCAAAGATTAGGGAATCATTCTGATATCTTTTATGGAACAAATCAAGAAGTACTATTATAATTTAATAGATAAAATATGGAAAGGCATTTAGCTTATGGCACTAGACAATACTCATATTATTATTATTAAAGAAACTTCATTTGAAGACTTGGACAATACCTTTACTTTATGGAATAGCGGTGAAGTTATGAAGTTTGTTGGTTTTCCAAATGGACTTGGGATAACTCATGAAAAACTTCAAAAGTGGCTGAAATATATCGAAAATAAAAGACCCAAGACCAACCATTATTCAATCTATGATGAAGTTATTGGCTATTGTGGAGAAACTTTTTACTCAATCTATGAATTAGGGTATGCTTCTTTAGATATCAAACTATTACCGGTTGCTCAGGGTAGAGGTATTGCTTATAAAGCATTATCTTACGCTATTGAAGAAGCTTTCAAACAAGGTGCGATTAAAGTTTGGGTTGATCCCAATCCAAATAATATAAAAGCTATCTCATTATATGAAAGACTTGGATTTGTCAGAAGTCAAATGCCCAAACATCTCATCAATCAAGAGGATTTAGATAACATTGATTTTATTCCCGTCTATATGGAGAAGAGTTGATTCTATTGAAGAAAGTAATAATAATTATTTTTATATCAATCTTTGGTTTGTTGCTGATTTCAAGTGCAGTATTGTATTTATTAGCTTCTAATGGACCAAATATGATTAATGATGCATTGACTGAAGAAGTGAATATCATATTACCCAAGAGTGAAGAATTTAAAGTCACTTCAACGGCGAAGGGTGATAATCAAATTAAATTATCAAGATTAAATAATGATGTTTTCACTTATTATCTCGATAACTCTAATTGTTTTGATCCTAACGCCCGTGGAAATGATAAAACATTACAATTGATTCGAATCAAAGAAGATGGAACATATAGTATCTTTGATTCAATCCCCGTATGGATGCATGGTAATGTCTTAACTGATGAAACAAGAAACTTAATCTATTATACAACCTATGAAGAAGTGCTTGTGGAAGGTGTCTATTATTCATCAGTAAAAATATATACGTATCATATAGAGGGAGATGTAATATCTCTAATCAACACTCATACTCTGGCAGATGACCAAAATATAGTAGAAGAATCAAACCCTCGCGTTGGGGCTCATATTGATGCTTTAGGGAATTTAGCTATAGCATTTGGTAATTATCATGGCGTCATGTTTGTCCATGTTTATGATGCTTCAAATGACCTATGGATAAAACATGAAATCATACACTACCTTGATACCTATGAAGGAGATAGTAATCTCTATCCCTACGTAAGATTAAATGGCATTAACCAAATCAGGGTTGTTGCGAGTAGGGATACAAGCAAGGATGAATATGGGCAATCCTATCCCAATCCAGCAAGAGACTATACAAGGTACTTTCAATATAATGGAACTGAGTGGACACATTTCATTCTATCTGATTTAAGAGACGAATCAACTCCTGATAATCTATTGAGCGCAACCCCGGGTGAACTTTATTTTGATAGTGATTTTAATACACATGTCATCGTAAATGAGAATCATCATTTTACCTACTATATCATTGATAGTGAATCAAACGTTACAATCAAAGAACTACCGAAATTGACAATGGAAACATTGATAACATTTATACGGATTGTTCAAATTAACAATCAATTATATTATGTTGTTTCTGGCAATGGACTTCATGGTTTTAGCATTTCAGGATATCTTGAAATCTATGATTATGAAACTAATAAATTATTATATCGCAATAATTCAGTCTGTAAAACCCCTTATATATTTATCAGCAATCGTAATGATAGCGACTATTTTGATATAATGGTTATTTAATTCCTAAACAACTAATCATTTCTTCTATATCAAAAAGGATCCATTCAAACGAATGGGTCCTTTATCTTATTTACCTCTAATTAGATTGAATCAGTCATTATTTTTTGAACAAAATATAAAGCGTTAAAGTGCATATTATAGCGTTTTCCACCAGTTTTTAAACAATATAGCGAACAACTTTCAATGGATTCTTTGTTAATGAAAACAGCTTTGTAAGTATCTTCGTTTTCTTTCTTTTTAGGTCTTACTTCATCTTTGTTCTCTGAATTATAATCTTCTTCATACCAATGCTTCATTCTATCTAGAAGTCCTTGTTTTGTATACTTCGTTTTAACAACATAAAACAACTCAGGCTTTCCGCCTTCTTTGATGTTTCTGACCATCCCTATAAGTTGATAGTCTTTTTTGCTTAACGCGTATTCGCCTTTTGTAGGATAATGTAATTTGACGATTAAGCCATTAAGAATGCTTTCATAGATTAAATCATCGGTTAATTCTTTACTCAATTTTTGACTTGAATCTGCGTTTTTAATCAATGTATTTTTGTTTGATAAATAGAAGTTTAAAGTACTATTACAGATGCTTATTTGATGTTTTCCTGTTGGGTTTTTCATCCCTCGATATAACATCACATAGTATCCATCTTTCGTTAATACAATACTTGAAACACCAACACCATTTGCCATCTTAGAAAGTTTGAATGTGTTTAAGTGTGGACCATACTCAAACATCTCTCTAACGGACATTTTTTTAGTCAATTCATAGTCCATAGCCCGATTAGTCAAAAGGGTATTATAAAAATTAGTCATTGAGATTTCTAAGGTGATTTTTCCATTAACATCTTTATCAAAATGATCTAATCTCAAAATATCTTTATTGTTAATTTTAGAATTTTCATGAGCGCTAATAAGTTTATTTGCGTTAGTGACGATGATGGGATCAAGTTTAAAATTTTCTTTGTTCACGATAATGTCAAGTGAACTTGGTTTATCTGCCAATTCAACTATAGGACAATCTACGTCTTTTACGACATATAGTCCTTTTTGTTTTGTGATAATTTTGCCTGGCATAAATTTTTCTTTCTTGTAACGTTTAATCAATGCTTCATAACTCTCTGTTAGTTTTAAGCCTTCCTCAAGATATTTATTTAAATAATTTGAGATCCAATTCACAAATACTGCAACGACTGTTGTTATCCCAACACTGATAACAACGTTAAACTCAATTAAATCTAAGATGCTATCTTGTTCGCTAACGCCGATACCGAGTTTCAATAACAAATAAACAATCAACACACATATGAGAATAATAAAGGGTTTTGAAACGATGATTTTCTTAAGTGTTTTAATCAGTTTCGTTCTTTTCATAAGGGGTTCCTTTCAATGAAATCTATTATTGTAATATAAAGTAATTGTATCACTTAATTATGATTAATGAAAGCCTGTCTTTACAAATTAACGAAAGACTTTATTGTGTCCTTTTTTACCCAATATATTTATTTTTTTAACTAGATATTCTCAATATCTCGCCATACAATCATAAAAGTAATGATATAATTAAAATGATATTTTTAATAACTCGACAATATAAGAAAACGACCGACCTTAAACTATTTATTAGGAGACTAGATTTCATGACAATGAATAACTCAACACCTTTATTTTACTCCGAGTTTTTTGAAAACAATCCTACCATTGTCTTAGTCATTAATCCAAGTGATGGTCGGATAGAAAATGCCAATCTTGCTGCCATACAGTTCTATGGTTATCCAAGAGAACGCCTTTTAGCCATGACGATTCTTGAAATCAATACTTTATCACTAGAACAAATCAAGGAAGAAATGAAACTCGCTCAAGAACTGAAGAGAGAGGTTTTCTACTTTAAACATCGTTTAGCCAGTGGCGAGATTAGAAATGTTGAAGTCAGATCTTTTCCAATTCTATTTGAGAAAACGAAAAAAATTGTTTCGTTTGTCCAAGATATCACAACACTTGTGGAAAAAAATCCTAACAACGAAATTGAAAGACTAAGACTTGAAGCAGCGGTAGCGGAAAAAACGTATCTTTTACAACAAGAACTTAGGTTTAAAGAAGCACTCTTTGATAGTATTCCTGGAATGCTTTATGTCTATGATGATCAACAAAGATTAATCCTTTGGAATGCTAAACACGAAGGAATATCAGGGTATACTAAAGAAGAACTTACCAACATGCCTTTAGAAAAATGGTTTGATCATGAAGACTATGTTGAAATTATTGCGGGTGTTAAAAGTATTTATGACCACGGATTTGGTCAAGTTCAAGCCAATCTTAAAATCAAAGATGGTTCTAAAATCCCGATGTTATTTAATGGTGTTCCTTTAGAAATGAATGGTAAAACTTACTTTACCGGTGTCGGAATCGACATGACCGAACGGGTCTTATCTCAAAAGAAACTCAATCATTCCATGAATTTAATGCGATACATCATTGAGCATAACAATGGAGGTGTCGCCGTTCATGATCTTAATATGAACTATATTTATGTCAGCCAACATTATTTAGATGAATATGGCATTTCAAAAGAAGATGTAATCGGAAAAAATCATTATGATGTTTTTCCGGATCTTCCAGAAAAATGGAGAAAAGTACATCAACTCGCAATGCAAGGCGTCGTTTCAAGTGCGAAAGATGATCCTTATGTTCATGAAAACGGTAAAATCGATTGGACCAGTTGGGAATGTCGTCCGTTTTATGAAGATGACGGAACTATCGGTGGAATCATAGTTTATACTGAAGTGGTTACTGCTCGCAAATTACTAGAAATCAGTTTAAAGAAACAAAAGGATTTATTGGAAACAACCCTTCAATCTGTCGCTGATGCGGTTATTTCATGTAATAACCAAGGCCTTATTTTGTTAATGAATAAAGCGGCAGAAAAGATGCTTGAAGTATCGATTGAAAAGGTCTATAAATTACCAATCGAAAATTTCATGAGAATTCATGAAGATTGCGATTTGAATAAAGCCATTCACGTCGTGCATCGGGTAATTCAGGGGGCACGAACGGAAGAACTTAGTGATTGTGCGACATTAAAATTGAAGAATGATAAAGCGATTCCAATCTCAGGATCCGTATCACCGATTTTTGATAAGGACCACAATTTGGATGGTGTTGTTTTAATCTTTAGAGATATCTCTTTTATGAAGCAACGTCAAGAAGAGATCTTATATGCTAGTCTTCATGACTCTTTAACGGGATTATATAATTACCGTGCTTTTGACATTGAAATAAACAAACTATTAAAAGAAGAAAATCTACCATTAACGCTCATGATGGGAGACGTTAATGGTCTCAAATTAATCAATGATTCCTTTGGACACGCGGCTGGGGATCAACTATTAATATCGTTTGCTAAACAATTAATAGAATATTGTCCAAAAGACGCATTAATCTTCCGCTATGGTGGTGATGAATTTGTCATGGCATTTCCGAAGATGAAATATGAAGAAGGCTTATCAATGATAACGCATTTGAAAGAATCTTTCTCATTTAAACAGTTTGAACCCATCACCGTTTCAATGGCCATGGGGTTTGAAGTCGTCACTGATGTTACAAATAATATTCGTGAAATATTAACTGAAGCAGAAAATCATATGTACCGACATAAAATTACGGAGAATTCGTCTCAAAAGAGTAAAACCATCGATGTGGTGATGAACGCATTATATGCTAAAAACGATAGAGAACTCTATCATTCTAAACGTGTTAGTAAAATCTGCGCTGAATTCGCTAAAGAACTCTACTGGGATGATAATGATATTAAAGAAATCGAAGTTGCAGGATTACTTCATGATATTGGCAAAATTGGTATTCCTGAAGTCATCCTGAATAAAGAAGGAAAACTCACCGACTTAGAATGGAAAGAGATTGCGAAACATCCTGAAGTTGGATTTAGAATCTTATCTTCTGTCAATGAGTTTTCAAAGATGTCAATTTATGTTTTAGAACATCAAGAAAAATGGAATGGGACTGGCTATCCTAGGAAATTAAAGGGGAATAATATTTCAATTCAAGCGAGAATGATTGCTTTAGCAGATGCCTACGATGCGATGACTTCTAAAAGACCGTACCGCGAAACGATGACAAAAGAACAAGCGTTAGCTGAAATTAGAAAATTTTCTGGAACGCAGTTCGATCCGACATTAGCTGAAACATTTATTCAAATGATTTTAAGAAAAGAATTATAGCTTCTCATTTGATTTTTAGTTTTAATATCGTTAATTTATATTTATTTGGATTTTTTACATAAAAAAGAAAGATTCTTGTATTCAGCAAGAATCTTTTTATTATTTTATAGTGTTTGATCTTTTAATTTTCGAATTAATTGTTTCATTTCTTCTGGTTTTTCATGAAGATGCAAGACAATAGCTCCAACAAATGCGCCATCTGCCCCAGCCTCTTTAACAAGTTTTACGTATTCAGGGGATGATACACCAATACCACAGTTAATACGGTTTTGTAATCCATGATCAACCCTTAAGTGATGAATAATATCTTTAAGCGTTTGATACTTAGGGTGTAATAGCCCGGCAGGAGAGGCTTGTAAGTAAATAAAACCATTGGCTTTCTTGGCTACTTCGATATCTTCATCCGGTAAATGATAACGAATAAACGCACTTGCGAGCAAGCCTGAATCAACCAGAGCTTTTCTGACATGAGGAAACTCAGTGCCCACTAAGATGACATCTTTTTGATTGCTTCGATGACAAAAATCAATAAATTTCTGGAGACCGATTTCAAGAATTGTTCTTTCGTAAATTAAATAAAAAAACTGAGTTTTTGGATTTTGTAATTTTATTGTCTCAATGGCAGCCATATATTGATCATAATCTGGACAATTTCTTAATGCTTCAGCCATACGACTTTGAATATAAGGACTATCAAGATAAGGATCTTTGGCTGGGAAATCAGCCTCTATCACATCACAACCACCCGCAACGTAGTTACGAGCAGTCTCAATGCTTTTTTCAAGTGAAGGCGATCCTAATGACATATAAAGAATCAAATTCATCGTTTATTGTCCTCCTTTATAAGCCAATTCAATAATGGCTTGCATTTGTGCTTTTGTTGGAATAATTGGATTCGTTTTTGTGCAACCATCTGAAAGAGCATACTCGATTAATGTAGAAAGATTTTCATCAAATTTTGACTTGTCTGATAGTTTTTCGGACAGATTACTTGGAATACCCAATGTATGATTTAAATCTTTTAGGGCAGAGACTAAATCGACATAACCTAGTTTCGTTGCTAAACCATCATAGATTTTTTTGGCACTTTCATTTTGTGAATTGAATTCTACGATATAGGGTAATAATATAGCATTTGCCAACCCATGGGGCATTTTAAATAAACTTCCTAATCCATGAGCGATCGAATGTGTTATCCCCAACGATACATTGGTAAATGCTAAACCAGCCACCATCGCTGCGGTCAGCATTTTTTCTCTATAGGATACATTTGATCCATCCTTGAGAACTTTAGGTAAGGTTTCAAAGATATCTAGTATAGCCTTTTCTGCTAAAATATCTGATATATAATTAGCACGATTTGATACAATAGCTTCTAAAGCATGGCACATTGCATCCATACCAGTCTCAGCAGTAATTGATTTTGGTAGTGATAAGGTCGTGACAGGGTCACATATGGCAATATCAGGGACCATTTCCATGTTTCCAATGCCGTATTTTATCCCTGTTTTATCATCAGTAATGACGATTGAACGAGATACTTCTGAGGCGGTGCCGGCTGTTGAAGGAATACAAATTAGTTTTGCTTTTTTTCTTAATAACGGGAATTTATTTTTATCCATTAACGTCACTAAATCTTTTATCTCAGGATTTTCATAATAAATCCACATCGCTTTCGCAGCGTCCATTGCTGAACCGCCACCAACAGCGATTATTAAATCTGGTTCGTGTTTTCTCATGAACTCTGCGCCTCGCATGACCGTTGAAAAGCCTGGATCAGATTCAATACCAATAAATGATTCAAATGGAATTTGTGCAGTAGTTAAGTGGCCTTTTATAATCGACATGACACCGTTTTGAATCATCACATCGTTGGCAAGAACAATCACCGCTTTTTTATACTTTAATGTAGCTAGGTGAGCTAGTGTCCCTTCGCCAAATAACAGTTCTTGTCCACCTAATTTCATCGGTCTCATCATGTGTATTTACTCACCCTTCCTTAAAGCGTCAATCACTTTTTTTGTCAAATCATAAGAAACGGGATTACTGATGATGCCGTTTTCTTTTAAACTTGAACCAACGACACATCCATCTGCAAGTGATAACTGTTTCTTTATATTGGATGGTTTTATTCCAGAGCCCGCGATAACAGGAATACTCACTACTTTTTTGACTCTTTCAATAATATCAAAGGGCGTTTCTGCGCCGATAGAAGCTCCTGTAACGATGATGGCGTCAGCGCCACACTTTTCTGCCATATGTGCTGAATCTTCAATTGAGATACTTGGATTAATCATATACGTATGTTTTACTTGAATATCAGCCAATATGAGAATATTATCAGCATTTAGTTGTTTTCTATAAAGCAGTGTTTCACGAGCACAAGGTTCAATAGTACCTCCGTAAAACATGACAGTGTCTACAAAAACAGGGATTCTAACAAAATCAGCTTCAATTGCTTTAGCAATAGCTAAAGACGCCTTATAATCACTAAATGCAGCATCAATTCCAATCGGAATTGATACTTTTTCTTTTACTAAAGTTGCAATTGATGATAAGGCAGCAATTTGTTCTGTGTTAAGAAAGACTGAAAAAGGTCCATCACCCATATTTTCTACGATTAGTGCATCACACCCCGCTTTTTCAAGCGTGATTGCATCCTCAATTGCTTGAACTCGAATTTCATTCATATTATTTTGAAATCCAGCACTTCCAGGTAAAGGTAAACAGTGGACCATGCCGATAACTGTTTTTTTGTTTAATCCTATTACATTATTTTGATTCATTTTTATTCTCCTCTAAGTAATATTGATAAATGCTCTCTAATGCTATTTGACATAATTCTTGTTCTTTAGTTTCACGTTCTTTATCTTTCAACATGTCTTTAAGATTTTCTAGAACGGTAACAAGGGTAAGAGATGCCGTCTTAACATTCATCAATCGACCTACGACAAGCATACAAGCTGATTCCATATCAATACCTGAAACGTGATTTTTTTTGAGATTATCAAAAATTGATTGGATGTTAATTTCTCTTTCAAGAGATAGTTTTGATTCTCTCATTTGTGAGTAGTATCCATCCATAGTGGCATTAATACCATTATCTACTTTTGACCCTGTGTTTTTGATGACTCGGCTTATAATGCTCACAAAATTAAAATCAGCAACCGCAGGGTATGATTTATCGATATATGTCGAACTCGTGGATTCGTCTCTTACAGAACCAACTGGAACAATGTAATGCCCTAGAAGTTCATCTTTTAATGACATAACAGTACCCATTCGAAGTGCCACTTTCATGCCACATTCATACATCTCTTCCATGGCTATTGCGGCAGATGGAGCTCCAATTCCAGTCGATGAAACAGTCACTTTCATCCCTTTATAATATCCAGTATAGGTATTAAATTCTCTTGAAAACGCAACGTGAGTTGGGTTATCAAGATATGTTTTTAAAACTTCAACTCGCCACGGATCTCCTGAAAAGATGACATAAGGTGAGACGGTCTCGTTGGTACATTTCATATAAAGTGTTGGCTTCATAATTGATCTCCTTCAAAAAATGTGGCATGATATCTTGCGTTTAATGACTCTATATTTGGTGCATTAGAAGTTGCCCCCATGCCTTCAATAACAAAACTGGCTAATGTAGCTCCAATTCGCATGGAATCGAGGATTGATTGACCACCAAGATATCCATAGATGAAACCTGCGATATACGCATCTCCTGATCCAACTGCGTCTACGAATTGTTTAGCTGGAACAATTGGTGCATTTTGAATATGAACTTCCTTGTTATGACGGAAGTATCCTAAACTTCCTTGTTTCCCTTTGGTGATGATATAAAAATCAAGCAACGGATTAGTCTTAAATAGGTCCTCAATCGTGTTTTGTTTCATGACCGATAAAATATAATCTGACTCAATCTCATTTGCAAAAATACCTGTTGCATTTCTTACAACTTTATTTAAGAATCTGGATGGAAAAGCATTTTTATCAAACTTCATACCTAAAAATAAAGGTAACTTTGCTTCCATCGTTCTTTTTAAAAATTCAACATTATCAATTTTCGATGCTACTGTCATTAAAGCTAATTTAGATGATGAAAACCATTGTCTATCATACTTTCGGAAGTGATCTGCATTCATAGCACCAGGATAAAACAATGTGATATGTTCAGATGTGGGATTTTCAATCAAATAACAGCAACTCGTAGACACACCTTGAACACGAGTAATTGCATCAGAACTTAGTTTTTCTTTCTCGATAAAATCTTTAAATCCAGTTGATTCATAATCATCACCGACACGGATGATTGGTAATGCTTTTTTATCAAGTCTTGAAAGGCATGTGGCTACGTTAATACCACAACCACCATATCGAATCACTGAGTTATCATCATTTTGAACAATAGAAGTTTTCGATATTTTTGCTTTTGGATCAATCTTGATGATTCGGTCCATTGAACAATAGCCACTCGCAATTAAATCGAACATTATAAAACACCTGCTCTTAATAACACTTTTATTTCATCCATTGATCGTACTTCACCTAAGTACTTGCCAATATCACGTAAATAAATTTCATTCGTTGTTATATCGCTTGTTCCAACACATTCTTTTACAACGTAGGTAATGTAATCATGATTGTAAGCATCTAAAATTGTAGCATACACACAATTGTTGGTCTTTGTTCCAACGACAATTAATTGTGTGATGTCATTTTTCTTAAGTAAATGATTGAGTGGCGTTTCAAAAAACGCACTATACTTATGCTTTTTAATAATCCAATCATTTGGTTGAACCTCAAGACGTTCATCAATGTTATTTCCGCCCGTGCCTTCTACACAACACTCGCGTGTTTTTTTGATATTATTAGCTAACATTTCTTTCGTAACGGTATGTTGAATGTAGATAATTTGACAATTAGATTGTCTCGCCTCTCGAACTAAATCAATAATATGATAGATTACTTTTTGATTTTGTGGGTAATAAACTTTTCCCTCGGGGTTGGTAAAATCATAGATCATATCAACGACAATGAGCGCTGTTTTATTCATGTAAAAACCCCCTATATAATGTTTTGCGTTTTCGGATTATTCCGACAACGGTTAGGACAATAATAATCATAATATATGGAATCATCTCAAGTAATCCAGCAATTGTTCCAATTCTTAATGATAAGTTGACGGCTAATGATCTTGATAATCCAAATAAAATGGCGTAGAGTGATGAATTTTTTGGGTTTCCTGCACCACAATAGATCGCAGCAATTGCAATAAATCCCGTTCCCGCAGTAATATCTGGTGTATAAGAAGCTAATTGATTAATTGCGACATTGTATCCTGCAAAAGCGCATAATAACGCACCGATAATGACAGCTAAATATTTAATTTTATTAATGGATATACCAATTGACTTAGCCGCTTCCTCTGATTCACCAACAACGCGAACATAAGTTCCAAATTTGGTATTAAATAAAACAAATTGGCAGATAAATATCAAAATGAATGAAAAGTAAGTTAAGAATGATTGTTTATTGATAATGGGTCCAATGACTGGAATTTCACCGATAATGCCTAAGTCGATTGCAGCCATTTGTCGAGTCACATCTGAAATGACGTTGATATCAATTGACCCTAATGCGGCCAAAACATACTTTCCGACCGCAATTGCTAATAAATTGATGGCGAACCCTGTAATAATAAAGTTTGCTTTTTTAGTTACTCCAAAATAACTAAATAATAGACCCAGTAAGATTGCTAATAATATCGCTGCTATAAATGCAATAATCCAACTGTGAGTAAAGAATAAGATTAACGCAGATATAAAGCCTCCAAATAACATCATACCTTCTAATCCAATATTAATCATATTGGCTTTATAAGCAAAGAGGCCACCTAATGTACACAAAAGTATCGGCCCGGTAAAATAGAGAGAATCAGAGAAAATTTTTATGATGAAGTCCATCAGTTTTTCTCCTTTCTTTTTGATGCCCTTTTAGAAGCGGCTTTAATAATCATTTTTAATGATAAAAATAGGACTATAAGCGCTTGAAGAAGAACAATAATTTCTGCTGGAACATTGGTAAAAATTGCAATATTAGAACTACCAGTTTTTAATATAGCATAAAAGATACCAGCAACCAATATCCCAATCGGACTATGACTTCCTAATAATGCTATTAACATTCCATCCCATCCCAAACCTGGAGTACCGGAAAAATCAAGGGTGTATGAAAATTTTTCTGATAACATCCATCCAGCTCCAGCTAGCCCAGCTAGCGCACCGCTGGTAAGCATTATTATCATAATCTTTCTTTGTATTCTCATTCCAGTTGCTTCTGCAAAGAAACGATTTTTTCCCATCGCTGTTATCTCGTAGCCTAATTTGGATCGATTAAAGATATAATAAAAAATCACAAATACTACAACGACAACAAAGAAAAACATGGTAAGTTTCGACCCAAACAATCGAGTCATAATTGCACTTTGTCCAATCATGTTGGTTGATACATAACCGCTAGATGGATCTCTGAATACATTGGAAGTTAAATATTCTAAAACTTGAATAATCGCATAATTTAAAAGTAAAGTAACGACCATTTCATTGACATTATATCGCGCTTTTAGAATAGCTGGAAGTATCGCTACAATGACTCCAACGAGTGTACCGATGATTAATAATAGTGGTATTAAAACTATCGATGGAAGTGATTGCCATAGGTATCCTAAAACAGCTACCACAAATCCAGCAGAGATTATTTGTCCTTCAATACCCATATTAAACAGCCCTGCTTTAAAACTCAATGCGATTGCTAGTCCCGCTAAAATGAGTGGTCCAGCATAATGGAGCGTCTTTAATAATCCTTGAATTCTAAAGAAAGAACGATCAAATAATATAAAATAGATTTTTAAAGGGTTCTCTTTTGCGAATAGAATCACAATTGCACCAATCGCAAAGGCGATGAGTACTGGAATTATCATGCTTAAAATTTTAAAGCCCGATTGTTTAAGGGCCTGTTTATCGTACTTCATTTTCAGGTTTCCTTTCACAAATTCCGGCCATGAGTAATCCGATTTCTTCACGAGAAGCGTTTATGCCATTGACTTCTCCAATGATTTGGCCTTTGTATATTACGGCGATTCGATCAGCTAATGACATTATTTCTGATAACTCACTTGATATGAGTAATATCGATTTTCCTTGAGCTTGTAAGTTCAATAGACTTTTGTGAATATATTCAATTGCGCCAATATCTACACCTCTCGTCGGTTGTGCGGCGATTAATAATTCAGGATTTGCATCAAATTCGCGCGCAAGAATAATTTTTTGAGCATTTCCACCTGATAACGATGAGACATTTCCTTCACAATCGGAGACTCTTATATCATTAGATTTAATTAATCGATCTCGTTTTTCGTTGATCTTTTGTGTGAGAAGTAATCCATGTTTACAAACTTCTTTTTTACCATGATGACCGGCAATCATATTTTCAGCGATTGACATGTCTAGACAAAGTCCTTGTTCATAGCGATCTTCAGGAATAAATCCGATTTTTTGTGTACGCATTTCATCTGGCCATTTATTAGTTATATCAATACCGTTAAATATGATTTTTCCGCTTATTGATTGCGACAAACCTGTTAGTAGATCGAGTAATTCTGACTGACCATTTCCTTCTACACCAGCGATACCAAGAATTTCACCTTTTCGCAAGTGAAATGATATGCCATTTACTACTTTAATTCCATCATGGTTATAGGTTGTTAAGTCCTTTATTTCATATACGATTTCATTTTTACTATAGTCTTGATATTTCTTCTCAACATTTAATAAAACTTCTCTTCCAACCATCATTCTGGCTAGTTCTTTATCTGAAGTTTCTTTTGTTACTCTGTTGCCTATGACTTTCCCTTGTTTTATGACAGTGACAGAATCACTGACCTCCATTACCTCTTGCAGTTTATGGGTAATTAAGATAATTGATTTTCCTTGTTTTTTTAGTTCTTTTAATGTCACAAAAAAGGCTTTTATTTCTTGAGGAGTTAATACTGCAGTGGGTTCATCAAATATAACAATATCAACATTGCGATATAACATTTTTAATATTTCAACTTTTTGCTTTGCTCCAATAGACAAATTTTTAACAATGTCGGTTGATTTCAAACCAAATTGAAATCGATCGATTAAATCTTGGATTGCTTTTGCTTCATATTTGTGGTCAATTGAAGGCAAAGAAAAAGAATATTTTCCGAGTTTGATTTTTCTTTCTACTTCGATACCTAATATCACATTCTCATAGATTGTTAAGCTTGGGACTAATTTGAAATGCTGATGCACCATACCGATTCCTTTTTTGATTGCATCATTTGGTGAATCAAAATGAACAACCTCACCGCGGATGTAAATTTCACCCGCGGTAGGTTTTAATAGTCCATATAACATGTTCATCAGCGTGGATTTTCCAGCGCCATTTTCACCAACAATTGCCTTAATTTCATTTTCTTCAACTGTTAGGTCAATTTGATTGTTTGCGATAAAATCGCCAAACATCCTTGTCAATTCAATGGTTTTGATGATTTCCACACCGATCACCTCAAAATAAAAATTTGTTAGTTAGCTTTATTTACATGCGTTAATGTTGAATAGTCTAATACTTCACCAGCTTGTGCATCGATAACATCAATTGTTCCATCAGAGATATCTGCTACTAGTTCGGCAATTTTAGCTTTAATTTCATTCCATTTTGTTTGTGCGGCAGCTTCTGTTGACACAAATCCTTGAATGGTTGTTAAATCAGTAATTCCTGTTGCTCCAGAGGCTAAATCATAGAATACATGTTTTCCACTTTCTAGTTTATCTTCAACAAATTGTTCAACGATATCATAAATGGCAACGTTTGTATTTTTCAAAACGCTTGTTAATACTGAACCAGGGACTGAAGCATCTTGGTTAGCATCAACATCGATGGCTAATTTACCATTAGCAGCAGCAGCGTTTTTCATGTTTGTACTAACTCCGCCAGCAGCAGCAAAAACAAAGTTTGCGCCGGAAGTGTAATATGAATTGATTACATTATAGTTTTCTGTAGAGGCACCAAAACCAGCAGAATATGTTTCATATAAATCATAATCTACATTTAACTCAGTGGCAATATAGTTAACTCCTTGTGCGAATCCATATCCGAAAACTGATATTCCATCTGATTGTGTTCCACCAACAAATCCTACAGCTCTAGAAGTGGAAGTTGGAGTGAAATGGTAATCTTCATCAGTAAATAAAAGTTCATGATTTTCGTTAACAAGAACAGCGAGTGCTCCTGCAAGGAATGATCCTTCATTAACATTGAACAATACCTCGATGACGTTATCATGAATTTTGTCACCATTTTCATCGGTGTTTGCGAAAGCGTTAAACACGACAAATGTTGTATCTGGATATTTTTCAGCGATTGATTGACCTGACCCGTCATCTGTAATTAATGCACCAAAATTGTATTCCAATGAGAAGACTAAATCAAAGCCTTCTTCTCCAAGGGTTTCTAGCGAACCAGGAACATCATTAGCTGTATTAACAACTTGGATTTGAATTCCGAATTCATCTTTTGCTTGGTTTAAACCTTCAATGGCGAATTGATTATAACCATTGTCATTAGCACCAGCAGCTGACACAATTAGGCCAACTTTGATGTCTTCGTTGTTCTCGTTAGTGCATCCGACTAACAAGAATAATGCGAATAAAGAAAATGCTACTACTAAAACTTTTTTCATAAATCCTCCTGTATTTTTATTATTTTTATATTATTTTAATCAACCTTAACTTGATTGATGTAAAATCTTCGATTGTCTGAGCGATAATATGATTTAAAGGTTTCAATTGGGACTTCTTTACCATTGACAATACCGTATGTTACACCACGGAATAATAGAATTGGGATTCCTTCAGGAATCATCAATAATTCAGCAATTTTTGATTCTGCAGCGATGGCTTCAATAGTTCTTGTTGCTCTAGTGATTTTAACGTTATACTCTCTTTCAAGAACGTCATAGAGTGATTGACTACCAAAATCATGCCTGTTTATTTCAGGAAATAATTTCATTGGCAGATAAACTATAGTTCTATTGACAGGGGCTCCATCTGCACAATAGACACGGTCAAGTGTGAATATTTTATCGGTTGCAGTAATTTCTAGTTCGCGCATTCTTTTTGAATTTGGAACGATGACAAGTGCATTTATGACTTTTCTTGTTGGTATTTTACCCATTTGAAGAATATCGCGTGTACAACTCGTTATAGAGAACAGTTCTTGTTTGACTGAATCACCTTTAACGTAGGTGCCTTTGCCTTGAATTCTATATAGATATCCCTCATTTACCAGTTCATCAATTGCTTTTCGAACTGTAATTCGACTAATACCATGTTTTTCGGTCAATTCTCTTTCACTTGGTATCATCTGATCATCATTCAGTTCGTCTTGTTCAATTTTTCGGATGATATCTTGTTTTAAAACATAATACTTTGGAATTTTGTATCCTGTTGACATCAATAAATATCCCCCTTTTAAAACATTGTCATGTTGTCATGTTGTCATGACCAGTTAAAGTATAACGCTTTCATTTTATTGTGTCAATTTATTTTTTTATATTTTTTATCTTCTGTTTTATCTATATTGTGAGGTGCTTTTATGTTTGAAGAAAATGCATTATTATTTAAAGCCTTAAGCGATGAAAATCGGTTAAAGATTTTAGAGTTGCTCATTCAAGGTGAAACCTGTGGTTGTACCTTGATTGATAAACTTCCAATTTCTCAACCAACGCTTTCTTATCATTTGCGGTTATTAACCGATGCAGGGTTAACGGTTGCTAAAAAAGAAGGAAACTGGAAAAAGCATTTTGTCGATAAAACAAAGATTGATCAGTTGATTCAATTCTTAACGGACTTAAAGAATACGGAGGCATCTTGCGCGTGGTAAAAGAGCTATTTAGTTGGATGAATGATGCGTTTTTAAAGATGACTTGGCTTCAAGATATCGTCAATTGGTTTTTTCGTGACGTTATTAAATTAGATATTGAGGGATTACTTTATAAAGCTTTATCTTTCTTCTTTTATGACGTAATTAAAATCTTCATTTTGTTATCAGTCTTAATCTTTTTAGCTTCTTATATTCAATCCTTCTTTTCACCAGAAAGAACCAGAAAGATTTTAAGTAAGTTTAAGGGTGTTTGGGCCAATGTCATTGGGGCACTCTTAGGAACGGTCACACCGTTTTGCTCCTGCTCATCAATTCCGATTTTTATCGGATTCACGAAGGCAGGACTGCCAATAGGTGTTACCTTCTCATTCTTAATCTCTTCACCTTTAGTTGATTTGGCTTCTGTATTGTTGCTCGCGACGATTTTCAACTGGCAAATCGCTTTAGCGTATGTCATCGTTGGGCTTATCATCGCTGTATTAGGTGGCACGTTAATCAGTGTATTCAAAATGGAAAGATACGTTGAACAATTTGTTACCGCAAAACAAGAAAATGTAGAATCAGTTGATTTTGATGCTATAGAAGAATATAAAATGACAAGAAAAGATAGAATCAACTATTCTATCGATCAAGTTAAAGAAATTATTCATAAGGTTTGGTTATATGTTTTAATCGGTGTCGGTATAGGTTCAATCATTCATGGATTTATTCCTCAAACTTGGATTGAAACAGTATTAGGTTCCAATAATCCTTTCTCAGTTATCTTAGCAACTTTAGTCGGAATTCCGATGTACGCTGATATTTTTGGAACCTTACCGATCGCTGAAGCCTTAGTTTTAAAAGGTGTAGGGATTGGTACAGTATTAGCCTTTATGATGGCTGTGACGGCTTTATCATTACCGTCGATTATTATGATTAAAAAAGTGATTAAAACAAAATTACTAGTGATGTTTGTTTCAATCGTCACGATTGGAATCATCATCATGGGATATTTGTTTAATGCATTTGGACATTTATTTGTATAGAAGGGAGGACTATTTATGGAAATTAAAGTATTAGGATCAGGTTGTGCAAACTGTAAAAAACTTTATGAAACGGTGAAAACTGCTGTAGCTGAATTAAAAGTCGAAGCGAACGTATTATATATTACTGACATGATGCAAATTGCGAATGCAAGATTACTAAGAACGCCTGGATTAATCATCAATAACAAAGTTGCATCTTATGGACGTGTACCCTCACTTGAAGAAGTGAAATCTTTGATTAACAATCAACTCTAAGAGGACTTATGAAAATCGGATTCTTTGAAAAGTATTTAACTTTATTTGTCTTAGTATGCATGGTCATAGGAGTATTGCTTGGGCAGTTGTTTCCAATCGTCCCCGAGTTCTTAAATCAATTTGAGATTGCCAGTGTCAATATTCCGATTGGTATCTTGATCTGGCTCATGATTTATCCGATGATGTTAAAGATTGATTTTGGCTCCATTAAAAATGTTGGAAAGAATCCGAAAGGACTCTTTGTGACGTGGATCACAAACTGGGTTATTAAACCCTTCACGATGTATGGCATTGCTTATCTATTCTTTTTCGTTATCTTTAAAACGTTGATTCCTTTAAATCTAGCCAATGATTATCTAGCGGGTGCCGTTTTGTTAGGTGCCGCACCTTGTACAGCGATGGTCTTTGTTTGGAGCGGATTAACGAAAGGCAATCCTGCCTATACACTCGTTCAAGTGGCGACCAATGATTTAATCATTCTTTTGTTATTCGCACCGATTGTAGGATTCTTACTCAATGTCAGTGGTATATCTGTCCCTTGGTTAACGTTATTCTTATCGGTTTTCTTGTTTGTGGTGATTCCTTTAGTTGCGGCTGCCATCACGAGACACTTTATCATTAAGAAAAAAGGAATAGATTATCTAAATAACAACTTTATTTCTAAGTTTAACAAGGTGACAATCTCAGGATTGTTACTGACACTCATATTAATCTTCTCACTTCAAAGTGAATTGATATTATCGAATCCACTTCACATCTTATTAATCGCTATTCCCTTAATCATTCAAACGTTCTTAATCTTCAGTATTGCGTATGGAGCTTCTAAAGCGTTGAAATTGCCTCATGATATCGCTGCACCTGCAGGGATGATAGGAGCATCCAATTTCTTTGAACTTGCGGTAGCGGTCGCAATAGCGCTCTTTCCGCTCAATCCCGGGGTTGCCTTAGCAACCATCGTGGGTGTTTTGACAGAAGTTCCGGTCATGTTAATATTAGTGAAGATTGCGAACAAGACAACTCACTGGTTCCCTAAATCAGATTCAAATACAGGAGTGGTCTCAAATGGTTGAGATTAAAATATTAGGTCCTGGGTGTTCTAAATGTAAAGTCACTGAATCACAAGTAAGACGTGTTGTCTCTGAATTGAACCGTAGTGATATTTCAATTATCAAAGTTGATAAAATTGAAGAAATTATGAAATATAATATCATGAGTACACCAGCATTAGTTATTAATGGCATTGTCAAATCTGTCGGCAGAGTTCCCTCGACTGAACAAATTATCCACTTTATCAACGAAGCGAGTTAATAAAAGATTGCTTTACAAAAGACTATAAGATATTAATGAAATACATGACTTCGATATATAAATAAAGAATGAAATCATCTCCTGTGTAATATTTATGCAAGGAGATGATTTTTTTTGAAGAAATTACTATTGGTTTTAACACTTTTGCTTGGATTTTTTCCGATGATTCTGATGGTATCCGCAGATACCTATTCACCCCATTATTTACCTGGGGGAAAGAATTACTTGTCTACCGACAATTTCACGTATTCAAATGGTGTACTTTCTAGCAATGATAATTTCGCTATTAAAGCGCATACGTATTATACATTATCTTTCCCCAGAGACTTTTATGATCCGGGTGAAATCTCATGGACAATTTCCTACTATGAAAATGACAATGAGATTGATTTTTTATCTCACGATAGCTATGATTTGTTTGTTCATTCAAGCGAACCCTATTATGGATCCTTTACTTTTCAAACCCCAACCAACGCCAACTATATTGCCATCACTATCAATGATAATAATGATTATTTATTAACACATAATGTGAATGGATTGATTCTTGAAGAAGGTTTGAGTTTCACCAGTTATGAACCGTTTGTGATAGGCAATCTGATTGATATCAATGGACCCTATTATAACGGTTCAGGGGTTGTGATTGTCAATATTGATAATCCTTTTACCTTAGCTGAAATTACATCTGGACTCAGTGCGTATGATGCGATTGAAGGCGATGTATCAAGTAATATTATCGTCGTCAATGATACCTACACAACGAACTTGTCTACGGTCGGAGAATACTTAGTTGAGTATTCTGTGTCTGACTCGAGTGGTAATGTTACATACTTTAATATTCTTGTCAAAGTCGTCGATGTGACGAAACCGATTATTTCAGGGAATAATACGATTGTTTTAAGTTATCCCAATACATTAACCATAGATGCAATTAAAAGTCAGTTGAATGCTTCCGATAACGTGGACGGTGATATTTCAAGCAGTATTGAATTAGTTGAAGAAAACTATACATTAAATCAATCGATTTTAGGGTTTTATGAAATTACCTTTAAAGTGACGGATTCGAGTAATAATACCACTTTTTATATGGTTGAAATTGAGGTCATCGACGAAGCATCACCTATCTTTAGTGGGCCTGAATCATTTGTAATAGGATATAATGCCATATTAACCGTTCAAGACGTGATTGCCTCACAAACCGTCATGGATGATTATGATCAAAACTTAACAACTTCAATTACCATCAAAACTGATTTATATACCCCAAACATGAAAAAAATTGGAACGTATCCAATTGTATTAACAGTCTCGGATTCGAGCGGCAACATTCAAGACAAAACCATTAGCGTTCAAATTACTGATGTTATCGGACCGGTGGTTTATTTAGATACTTCGGTTATCATGGTTTATAATAATACGATTTTAGGATTGTCAGACTTTACACAATTACTGATCAATAGCGGTGAACTTTCAAGCACCGAGGCTTATGAAGTGTTTGTTATATTTGACTCATATACCGCTCGTTCTACCCAAAAAGGCGTCTATCATATCAGTCTCGATTTTAAAAACAAATCGGGGGAGACTGAACTTTCGAAAACTTTAGAAATCGTTGTAAGAGAGAAATCCCCAGATTTCGATTACGAACTTCCAGACATCGATTTTAGTGGTGAACAATCTGAACAAAAGTTCATCCTTCGATATTGGCACTATTTAGCCTTAGGTGGTATTTTTATCATCGCACTTATATCAAATATAATTTGGTTTGTGATGTATAAAAAAAGATAACACCGTTTTCATAGAAAGAAAGCGTTTTCTTACGCTTTTTTTTATTTAAATCCGTGTTATAATTAGAGTGCTTAAAATTAATGAAAGGAGATTTTTATTACTGTGGGCATAAAAATTCAGATTACTGAAGAGAAACTTGCCAAATTGTCTGCGTCAATGGAAAAAAACAAACTAAAACCGGGTCCATTGATGCCTACTCTGCATGACGCACAATCCATATTTGGATGCATACCAATTGAAATCCAAAAGATTATTGCGGAAGGATTAAATGAAAGTATCGCTAAAATCAACGGTGTCGTAACCTTCTACGGCAACTTTTCTGTTGAACCAAAAGGTGAAAATGTTATTAACGTTTGCTTAGGAACCGCTTGTTACGTCAGAGGTTCTCAAGGCTTGTTAGATGCATTTAGCGATGAATTAAAATTAAAAGCGGGACAAACCTCAGAAGATGGTAAGTATACCCTTCAAGCAACGCGTTGCATTGGTGCTTGTGGCCTCGCACCCGTGATTACTGTGAACAATCAAGTATACGGTAATTCAACGGTCCAAAAAGCGAAAGAAATCGTCGCTCAATTGAGGAACGCTTCATGAAGCTCTCTGAGATTGTAAAAGATTATCAATGTATTGTTTATACCAATGATCTTTACGAACCAGATAAAGAAATAAATTATGGCTTTTGTGCTGACCTTATGAGTGACGCGCTCATGATTATGAATACTGTTAAAGACGAAAATGTTCTTAATAACGCCGCTTTAATCACCGGACTTACAACGAATCAATCCATCAGGACGGCAGAAATGCTTGATATCAATGTAGTGATTTTGGTTAGAGGTAAAATTCCTGCTTCTCAAGTGATTGAAGTTGCGAATGAATCAGGAATTATTTTAATTGGAACTGATTTGACGATGTTCAACTTTAGCGGCGCACTTTATTCTAAAGGCATTAAAGGCATTACCGCAAAAAAATGAATACGTTAAAGAAGCATTACGAGATCAAAGCATTTGATTTTGATTTAGCAGGCGCGATGTCTTCAGATATCAAACGAACCTTAAAACAACTCAAATTTGAGTTTGATTTTATTAAACGCGTGAGTGTTGCTTGTTACGAAGCTGAAATCAATATCGTCATCCATAGTCATGGCGGTTACGGTGATTTCAGTATCGTTGATAAAGCAGTGTACTTACAGTTTATCGATTGTGGTCCTGGCATTCAAGATATTAATCTTGCGATGACACCAGGGTATACAACTGCGAATGAAGAATCAAGACTGAATGGTTTTGGGGCGGGCATGGGATTAACCAATATCAAAAATTCATCAGATGAAATGTCACTGATATCTGATGTTAACGGAACTGTTTTAAAACTCAAGTTTTATATAACGGAGGACAGTTACGATGCTCATTAAAGATATCATGACGAATCAATATCTTTTGATGAATCATTCAGACACGTTAGATAATCACTATGAAAGTGTATATGCTGGCGATTTATTAAGCGTTGTCATGAGAAGTGCTTCAAAAGGATGTGTTTTAATCAGTGTTATTTCTAATCTTAATACCATCGCCGTAGCGGTTTTACTAGACATACCAGCCATTATTATTACGGAGAATCAAGAAGTATCGCAAGCGATGATAGAAAGAGCGGATAAAGAAGCAATTGCTTTGATTTCAACAAGACTTAAAACTCATGAAGTCATCATAGATTTGAAAGACCGTGGTTGTTTATGATGTATCATTATGATCTTCACATTCATTCGGTTTTAAGTCCGTGTGCAGATTGTTTAATGACTCCCAATAATATCCTCAATATGGCAATGCTTAAAGGATTAGATATAATTTCAATCACTGATCACAATAGTTTAAAACAATTACCGGTGATTTATGAACTAGCGAAAAGTTATGATTTTCTACTCATTCCTGGCGTTGAGGTTACTTTAAAAACAAACGAACACCTACTGATTTATTTTAAAACGATTGAAGATGCAATGAAGTTTGATGAAGTACTAGATAAATACCGTCCACTTGTTATAAATAGTAACGGACTAGCGAGTCTAACGGATATCGAAGATTTTGTAACTGAGACGTATCCTTTTATCTCAAGTGAACCCTTAACATTGGATTATCTTATGTTGCTTGATGAGTTAAAACTATTTGATTGCCGAATAATTTTAGCCCATGTTGATAGACCTAATAGCACAATCATTAACCGATTAAATCAGTACAAATTTAATGGAATTGAACTGACAAGTTGCGATGAATTATTTATTACTCACTACGGATTATCGCGCTACTTAATTTTTTACAATTCAGACGCTCATGATATATTACAGATCTCCGAAGCAAAAAAGCACAACACGATTGAACTTGAAAGTTTATCAATAGATGCTTTTTTTAGGTATTTACAAAATGAATGATTTATCACTTTATATTTTAGATATCGCTCAAAATTCAATTGCGGCCAAAGCGTCGATTATTGAGATTATCATTGAAGAAAATGCTTCTAAGAATTTATTATCTTTAACCATTAAAGACAATGGTATCGGTATGACGAAAGAAATCATATCGAAAGTAACAGATCCTTTCTTTACAACCAGAAATACTAGAACGGTTGGATTAGGCATTCCCTTTCTTAAAATGGCTTCAAATCTAGCAGAAGGTGAATTAACCATCGACTCAACCCTAGGACTAGGAACAAGCATTGAAGCAACTTTCAAGCTTAATCATATCAATACGCCGCCATTAGGCGCAATTGAAGAAACATTATTTTTATTAATGATTCACCCTGAACTCAAGGACTTAAAATACAACCATGTTGTTGATGATTCTACCTTTACTTTTAATTTAGGCACCATTAACTCCATCTTAGACGGTGTGCCTTTAACAGAACCCTCCATCATGACGTATTTAAAATCATATATTAAAGACAATATCATTAACCTGAGGAGGACCCTATGAAATCACTAGAGGATCTAAAAAAACTCCGTGATCAAGCAATCAAAACCATGGATATGCGATACCATAACGGAGGTACACGCATCCAAATCGGGATGGCAACGTGCGGCATCGCCGCTGGTGCTAGACCGGTAATGAACAAATTTTTAGAAGAAATATCAGCGCGTCACTTAAAAGACGTTATCGTCACTCAAGTTGGCTGTATGGGTGAATGTGCTTTTGAACCGATTGTTGAAATTGTGGAACAAGATGGCACAAAAACAATTTATGCGAAGGTCTCAGAACGTATGGTCGCAGAAATTGTCGAAGAACATTTAATGGCAGGCAAACGGTTAGACCGTTATATGCTTGGCACCATTAAAAGGTAACGGATAATTATGTTAGAAAGAATCCAGATTTTAATCTGTGGCGGTACGGGATGTCTGAGCTCCCATTCAAAAGAAATTCGCAATGAATTTGATAAAGTATTAACAGAGATGAATCTCCGAGAAGAAGTTGGACTTGTCATGACAGGTTGTTTTGGTTTATGCGAAAAAGGACCCGTCGTCATTGTCTATCCTGACGAAATTTTTTACTCCCATGTTCGCGTCAGCGATGTCACTGACATCTGTGAAGAACATATCTTAAAAGGTCGTCCCGTTGAACGTTTAATCGTCACGGATCCCGTCGATAAAAAGAAAGTTAAGAACTTCAGTGAACTCAAGTTTTATTCAAAACAAAAACGCATCGCGTTAAGAAACTGCGGTAACATTAATCCTTTAGACATCAATGAATACATTGCGAAAGATGGTTATCAAGCAGTTGGTAAAGTCCTTACCACCATGTCTCCTAAAGAAACCATTGATGAAATGAAAAAGAGCGGTTTAAGAGGACGCGGCGGCGGTGGATTCCCTACTGGTTTGAAATGGGAATTTGCTTCCAAATCAGTTGACCCAATTAAATATGTTATATGTAACGCCGATGAAGGTGACCCCGGTGCATTCATGGACCGTGCTGTCTTAGAAGGTGATCCTCATTCTGTGATTGAAGCAATGGAAATCTGTGGGTACGCCATTGGTTCAAATCAAGGTTATGTGTACTGCCGTGCTGAATATCCATTAGCGGTAGAACGTTTAAATCACGCGATCGGACAAGCAAAAGAACTCGGTTTGCTTGGTAAAAATATCTTTAACACCGGATTTGATTTTGACTTAGAGATTCGTCTTGGAGCCGGAGCTTTCGTTTGCGGTGAAGAAACTGCTTTAATGGCTTCCATTGAAGGTAACCGTGGAATGCCAAGACTAAAACCACCTTTCCCTGCAGTAAAAGGGTTATGGGGACATCCAACCAACGTCAATAACGTTGAAACGTTTGCGAACGTTCCTGTCGTTTATTTAAAAGGTGCTGATTGGTTTAAATCGATTGGTACTGAAAAATCATCTGGGACCAAAGTCTTCGCTTTAGGGGGCAAAATTGCGAACACGGGATTACTTGAAGTTCCGATGGGCACCACCTTAAGAGAAGTTATATTCGATATCGGTGGAGGTATTCCTAACCGCCGTAAATTTAAAGCTGTACAAACCGGCGGACCTTCAGGGGGCTGTATTACTGAAGAATCTTTAGACACGCCAATTGATTTTGACAATTTAATTGCCTTAGGCTCGATGATGGGCTCAGGTGGTATGATTGTCATGGATGAAGATAACTGTATGGTGGACGTTGCGAGATTTTATCTTGAATTTACCGTAGATGAATCTTGCGGAAAATGCACACCATGCCGCGAAGGCACCAGAAGAATGCTTGATATCTTAAATAAGATTTGTGCGGGTGAAGGTACTTTAGAACATCTCGATGTTTTAGAGTATTTAGGGAATATGATTAAAGATTCATCCCTTTGCGGACTTGGCCAAACAGCGCCAAATCCAGTATTATCAACATTAAAACATTTCCGTAAGGAATATGAGCAACATGTCGTTGAAAAAGTCTGTGCAGCGGGTGTTTGTCGTAACCTAACCAACTACATTGTGCTTGACAATTGTATCGGTTGTACGAAATGTGCTAAGAACTGTCCAGTGAATGCCATCACGGGATCAGTCAAACAAAAACATTTTATTGATCTAGATGTCTGTATCCGCTGCGGTGCTTGTAAGAAAGCCTGCCCAGTGAATGCAATCTCTTCTAGACCAGAAGATTGGAGTCGTGAACACCATGTCTAATCTCGTGAATTTAACCATTAACGGAAACCAAGTATCAGTTCCTTCAGATTACTCAATTTTAAAGGCATCAGAAGTTGCTGGAGTTGATATTCCTAGACTTTGCTTCTTAGAAGGCATTCACGAAGAAGGCAACTGTCGTGTATGTGTTGTAAAAATCGAAGGACAAAAAGGATTAAAACCTGCTTGTCGTACCCAAGTGTCTGAAGGGATGTTTATTACAACAAATTCAAAAGATGTTTATAATTCAGTTCAAACCAACTTAGAACTTCTCGCGGGAAATCATAAATTTGAATGTTGGAAATGTTCAAGAGAAACGAACTGCGAATTTTTAGATTTATTAAGACGTTTTAACGTTGATAATGATTATTCTAACGCCGATTTGTTTAAGCATAAAGATTCGATGCTCAACGATACGTCAAAAGCCATTGTCGTTGACTCTTCTAAATGTATTCTATGTGGACGTTGTGTCAGTGCTTGTGAACATTATACCGGTTTAGGAATTTTAAACTTTAACAGAAGAGGATCTCAAACTTATGTTGGACCGGCATTATTTCATAACTTAGAAGACGCTGGTTGTATTTATTGCGGTAAATGCATTCAATCTTGTCCAACCGGAGCATTAAGAGAAAAAGATGATATTAGAACCTTTGAAAGAGCAATTCGTGATCCAAAGAAAACCGTTATCGTTCAAGTCGCTCCATCGGTCCGTGCCGCATTGGGTGAAGAATTCGGTTATAAAATTGGTACGAACGTTGAAGGCCAAATGTTTGCGGCATTAAAAGAATTAGGCATCAATGAAATCATGGATACCAACTTTACCGCAGACTTAACGATTATGGAAGAAGGAACGGAATTCATTAACCGAGTACAAAACGGTGGAGTACTTCCCTTATTTACCTCTTGTTCACCGGGTTGGGTCAATTATTTAGAACTTTATTATCCTGAATATATTCCTAACTTATCCTCTTGTAAATCACCCCAACAAATGGCTGGTGCATTAATCAAAACGTATTATGCAGAAAAATTAAACTTAGAACCTACCGACATCGTTTCAGTCTCCATCATGCCATGCGTCGCAAAAAAAGCTGAAGCTTTAAGACCGGATATGGGTCGTGACGGTTATAAAGACGTTGATATTGTTTTAACCACGAGAGAACTCGCAAGATTAATCAGACATCGTGGTATCAAATTCAATGAACTTGAACCGATTAAACCTTTTGGTCAGTTGGCGGAATACACCGGCGCTGCTTCAATATTTGGGGCTACCGGCGGTGTTATGGAAGCGGCGTTAAGAACGGTGACCGAAATCTTAGAAGGTCATTCAACGCCCGTTGAATTTAATGAAGTACGTGGACTTGAAAATATCAAAGAAGCTACCTATAAAGTTCAAGGTATGGATGTGAACGTTGCGGTTGTTCATGGTGGAAAAGCCATCGGTGAATTCTTAGAACATATGAAATCGTCCAATAAACAATATCACTTCGTTGAATTCATGGGATGCACCGGCGGTTGTATCAACGGCGGCGGTCAACCCATCGTTACAGCGAAGATGCAAGGTAAAGTCGATGTTCGTGAAAAACGTTCAAAAGTTTTATACAACATCGATCAAAATGCCACCTTCCGTAAATCGCATGAGAGTGAAGCGGTTAAACAAGTTTACGCTGAATTCTTAAAACATCCGGCTTCACATGAAGCACATGAGTTATTACATACCCATTACAAGAAAAGAGATTATTATACCAAATTTTAACCCTGAGGGACTTGGCTATTTGGGTCAAGTCCCTTTCCTACTTTAGGAGTTGCTTATGAAAAAAATAGTTCTAGTTTTGATTTTCACATTTCTATCAATGATACTTATCGGCTGTCAAGAAAAGTCGCAGTTAAGAATCATTACTCCAGCGGGTTCACCGACGCTTGCGCAACTTTATATGCAAGAAGATACTGAAAAATATAGCGTTGATGTTGTCAATGGCGCTGATCCCTTGGTTGCGGCGTTCATGGCGTTAACACCGACCCATGATATCATTTTTGCCCCAACGAATTTAGGGGCTAGATCCTATAATTCTGGCTCTAATTATTTATTTGCTGGAACAGTCGTATGGGGGAATTATTATTTAATCTCCAAGGATAAAACAACGTTCGATATGGCGTCTTTAGAGGGGCAAGAGATAATTGTTTTCGGTCAAAATCAAACGTCTGATATTATTATCAAATACTTGATAGATGAACTAAATATCAGCGTGACTATAGACTACGTTGACTCGGTTGCGAATGCGGCTGCCCTTTATATGGCTGATCAAACAAAAATTGTGATGGTCGCTGAACCAACACTCTCAACAATTGCCTCAAAAGTAGCTTCATTACAAGTCATTGACTTACAAGCAATTTATGAAGATGTGACGGGTGAATCGAGTTATCCTCAATCAGGAATTTTTGTTTTAAACACTTTATCAAAACGTCAGATCAATCAGGTATTATCTGATTTAAAAGCTTCGATTGATCACGCCAATGACAATCCTTCTGAGACTGGGATTCTCGCAGAAGAACTTGAAATTGGGTTTACCGCTTTAATAGTTGAAGCGGCGATACCGAATAGTCATTTAAATTTCACCAATGCCCTTGACTCAAAAGCCGCAATCGAGGATTATTTTAATAGGATACTAGCGTTGAATCCGGCTTTAATTGGCAATGCATTACCTGGTGATGATTTTTATTATCAACCTTAAGGAGTTCAGATGAAGAAAAACTTATGGTCTTTAGGAAGCGTCTTTATTCTTTTTATCATTTGGATTATTGCATCTAGTCTCATTTCAAATGAGATTGTTATGCCTTCACCATTATCAACACTGAAGGCGTTTTTTAGCATAATGACTGAAGGAAAACATTTAGAAGCGATTTTCTTAACCCTTTTTAGACTATTAGTTGCCTTATTCTTCGCCACTTTATTAGGTGTCACTCTAGGCGTGTTTTCTGGACTTAATACAAGCATCAGATATGTATTAAGACCCATCGTCACCTTCTTAAGAACCATCCCCGTTATTTCAATTGTTGTGATTTTACTGATTGTCTTTGGTTTTACAATAACGCCTTATCTCATTACATTCTTAATGATATTTCCTCTAATTTTCCAAGCCATCTCAGATGGCATCGAAAATCTTGAACAAGAACTTATCGATGTATTTAAACTAGAAGACGATTCTTTATTGGATGGCGTTAGATATTGTTACTTACCCTTGATCGGCCCACAAATTAAAACCGTGTTATTACAATCCGCAGGATTAGGCATTAAAGTATTAGTGATGGCGGAATATTTATCACAAACAAGAAATTCAATCGGTAATTCACTTTATTTAGCCAAAGTCAATTTAGATTACGCTTCTGTTTTTGCTTGGACGTTATTACTCATTATCATCGTTGTCATCTTAGAACAATTCATTCGTCGTTTTTCATACACTAAATCGGCGATTACATCCAAGAAACTTTATAGTAAAGAGTAATTTGACGCCTAAAACAAGGTTTATTTGTCAAGTTGTTGATAAATGCTATAAAATAGTTTAAAATACAGTATAAAGAATTGCATTTTAGGAGTTGATCCGATGAAAACGAATATTCAAGGCAATGTCATTCTTCAAAAGAATGAATCAATTCAAAAAAACTTTAAAGATATGAAGGCAAAAGGAAAGATTTGTTCGATGATGTTAACGAACAAACGCTTGATTATTTATACGTATGGTCTTGAAGTTGAAAAGGGCAAAAAAGTAAAACGAAGAATGATGAATGAAATCGATATTCGTTCGATTCATCGGTTTGAATATTATTTAGAGTATCCTAGAGGAACGGGATTCAAACGTTTTATCGGATTCTTAATCGTTTTAATCTTTGGTGCACTAATATATGGTAATTATTGTGGCTTATTAGTTGCTTATGTTCCCATCGCTGCGTTTTATACGCTTTACATCTACGGTGCCGGAGCTTTCTTCTTTTTAATTGGATTGTTCATGTTATTTAAAACAAGAAGTTTACTCACTTTAAAAATAAAATCGGGAATGGAAGAAAAGACGACGTTACTATTCTTCCCTACCAAACGCAATGAAGAAGCTATAAAATACATTGCCGGAAAAATCCATGTCGAATAAACACCTTCGGGTGTTTTTTCTTTTTTTGGCTCTATTTATTGAATGAGCCGTGATATAATATACTTAACGCTGCGGTTATACCGCAAGAAACTTAATATGTGATGAGGAGAACTTTTTATGAAGTTAGATACTAAGAAAGTCTTTTATGTCGGTTTAGCCTTTTTTTTGATTTCACTATTCTGGCAAACGTATGATTCTGTAATCACCAAAATCCTAATCGACAAATTTGGTTTAAACCAAACTTGGTCGGGAGTTGTCATGGCTTTTGACAATGTTTTAGCTTTATTCTTATTACCACTCTTTGGAGGATTATCAGACAAAACAAATTCCAAACGTGGAAGAAGAACACCATATATTATCGTTGGTACGATTGTCGCTGCTTTTGCCTTTGTTGGCTTATCTTTCACTGACAATTTACAAACAACGATGATTGAAAGTGAAACTCAAATCGTTGAAAAATACGAAGACTATCTCGTTGAAAAAGATATCATGCTAGGTGGTGTCTTTAAAGGTAGTATCACCACAAGAAAAGCAGAACTCAATGAAGAATACGCCGCTATTGAAGTATTATATGAAGATGGCGAATATACCTTTGATGAATATTGGGACGCTATTAAAGTCGCCCATGACGACTATTTAGCTTGGAAAGAAGAATTTGCTTTAGCCATTGATAAATGGGAAGCTTTTAATACCGAGGTTTTATTAGAAAAAATGAATCTCGATTTAGCCAATGAATCCATTTCTCAAGCAAAATATGATCGTTGGTATAAAAACGTCTATTTAAATATGGAACTCGCTATCGCAAACGCAAAAACTGACGGTGGACTTTCTCAAGCAGAGTATTCATACTGGGCTGATGAAATCTATGACGGTATTTATGACGCCTCATTATCACAAGCCGCATGGAGTAAAACAATGAGTCAACCCGGTGTCTTTATCGTCTTTGTTATTGTTTTATTTATCGCTTTAGTTTCCATGGCAACTTTCCGTTCACCAGCGGTTGCGTTAATGCCAGATGTTATTATTAAACCGTTAAGAAGTAAAGCCAATGCGATTATTAACTTAATGGGAACGTTTGGTGGAATCTTATCGATTTTATTATTAACGGTTTTTGCGTTAGATAAAAAATCGTATGTCGATTATACTCCTGCATTTGTTTCTGTTGGAATCTTAATGTTAATCTTATTAGCCATCTTCTTGTGGAAAGTTAAAGAGCCAAAACTCGTCGAAGAAAAAGTCGCTGAAGATATTAAATACGGATTAACTGAAGAAGATGAAGCAAAAGAAAAGAATGAATCCGTAGAAGAATTATCAAAAGAAAAACGTCGCTCTTTATTCTTAATTTTAATCTCCGTTTTCTTATGGTTTATTGGTTATAACGCCGTTACAACCAAATTATCCGATTACGCTCCTAAAGTATTAGGTATGGGATTCTCTATGCCATTACTGATTGCTCAAGGCGCAGCGTTAATCGCATTCATTCCTATCGGAATCCTTGCGACTAAAATTGGACGTAGAAAAACGATATTAATTGGTATTACATTATTAACACTTTGTTTCGGTTCGGTTTTCTTCATTACCGAAAGCACAAGTTTCTTTATGTATATTATCTTCGCATTAACGGGCATTGGTTGGGCAACGATTAACGTTAACTCTTATCCAATGGTTGTGGAACTTTCTAAGGGATCCAATGTAGGTAAATATACTGGTTATTATTACACTTTCTCAATGGCAGCTCAAATCTTAACACCGATTTTATCCGGTATTTTGATGGACGCTCTCGGAAGAAAGATCTTGTTCCCATACGCCGCTTTATTCGTTGGTGCTGCATTCATTACAATGTTCTTAGTCAAACACGGAGACGCAAAGATTATTCAAAAAGAATCGGTCTTAGAATCCTTTGACGTTGACATGGATTAATTGAATTAATTTATATAAATAAGAATGGCGCATCTCAGTGTTTGAGATACGCCATTTTCTTTATAATTTTGGTTCGAAGAATTCAAAGACAGGATTAGAATAATACTTTCTCACCTTATCAAACTCTTCTTGAGATCTCGCCGCATAACCGATGACTAGAGTTCCATGTTTTTGAGCCCGGTTCAGATAAATGTTAGGCATGTTATGGATGCCATAATTAATGAAATCAGGCTTTGATACTAAATTGATCCATAAATGTTTCATTAAGAATTTATTGATTTTATTCATCTTCGGATCATCTTCAAAATATTCACTGATTTGGCCGCGAATAACTTCGGGACGATTCTTTTTAAACCACGCCACAAACGCTGGATGAAATGAATGCATTGCCCATTGTCCGTGATAGGTATCCATGACTTCCATGAATTTGGAACAAAATCTTTCCTTCTCCCCAAACGGTTTTAATTCAATTAATAAAGGAACTTTTCCATCAATAATCTTTAGAATGTCTTCAAGTTTGTATATTTTTTCTTCTGTATTTAAAATCCGGTATTCTTTTAAATCTTCAAAGTTTAGATCTTTTAAATATAAATCAACGCCACATAATCTTAATAAGTTCTTGTCGTGAAATACAACAATCGTTCCATCTTTTAATTGATTGACATCCATTTCAATGCCATAGCTTTTCGCTATTGCATTTTTAAAAGCAGTCAGTGTATTTTCTGGAACGGATTTATCTAAGGTATGTAATCCTCGGTGCGTGAATAGTCCATTTTTAATCCAATTTAAATCTTTCATAAAGTATCATCTCCTACGCAATCATTACTTTTATTATAGCACTATTTACTGTATCAAGTCATCTCAATTTATGATTCAGCTTGATTTTTTGCGAATGATTCTTTCCTATGTTATAATATTTTTAATCACATGGAGGTTTTGAGATGGAAAATTTTAGATTTTATAGTCCGACCCAATTTGTATTCGGTAAAAATACTGAAAACGAAGTTGGTAAACTTGTTAAAAAAGCAAAAGCCAACAAAGTTTTAATTCATTATGGTGGCGGATCAATTATCAGAAGCGGTTTGCTTGGAAAAGTTGAAGCTGCGTTAAAAAAAGAAAATATCCCTTATATTTTATTAGGTGGAGTACAACCCAATCCTAGAAGCGGTTTAGTTTATCAAGGAATTGACCTTGTAAAAAAAGAAGCCATCGATTTTATCTTAGCAGTTGGTGGCGGTTCAGCGATTGATTCAGCGAAAGCTATCGCTGCGGGGGTCTTATATAACGGAGATTTCTGGGACTTATATGACCGTAAAGCCCGAGTAGAAAAAGCATTACCCGTTGGTGTTATTCTAACAATTCCTGCCGCTGGTTCTGAAGCATCCACAGCGACCGTAATCACCAATGAAAACGGAATGTTAAAACGCGGCATGGGGAGTGATTTACTAAGACCTGTATTTGCGATTATGAATCCTGAATTAACCTTCACACTGCCTGCATATCAAACTTCTGCCGGAGTTGTTGATATGATGTCTCATATCTTTGAAAGATACTTAACACATACTGAGGGTGTTGAACTCACAGATTATTTATGTGAAGCGACGTTAAAATCGATTATCAATGCAGCAAGAGTCGTCGTTCATGATCCATTAAATTATGATGCTAGAGCGACGATTTGTTGGGCAGGAACGATTGCACATAATGGATTCTTAGGCGTCGGTAGAGAAGAAGACTGGAGCACGCACGGACTTGAACATGAACTATCAGCGCTTTACGATGTGACGCACGGAGCAGGACTCGCTGTCATGTTCCCTGCTTATATGAAATATACCGTTGATTCCGACATTGAGAGATACCGTCAATTAGCCATACGAGTCTTTGGTGTGGATGATAATCCAAACAATCCTAAAGCCGTTGCTTTAGAAGGGATTGCACGTCTTGAATCGTTCTTTAATGAAATCGGAATGCCTTTGACCTTTGAAGAAATTGGAGCTAAAAAAGAAGATATCGATAAGTTATTAGAAAAACTCGATATCAACCGCGGATTCCCGTTTGGCAACTTCCAAAAACTATCAAGAGAAGATGCAAGAAAGATATACTTATTAGCTTGTTAAAGAACCAATTAGGAGAAGCAGAATTTGCTTCTCTTTTCTTTTTATACAAGAAAGCATACAAGAAAACATATAAGAAAACATACAAGAAATTGCATTATTATTACATTTGAAGTATAATTGTTTATAAGGAATGGGTGATTATTATGACATACAAGCCTCCATATACAATCAATTCAAAAATGATAGAATATATATCAGATATCATGAAACTCATTGGTTATATCTCAAATAGTCAGAACCTAAATAATAAACCACTACTTAGGAGAACCAATAAAATCAATTCAATCTATTCCTCATTGGCAATAGAAAATAACGTTTTAAGCAAGGACCAAGTCAGAGATATAATAAATGGAAAACCGGTTATAGGTCCAATGAGGGACATAATAGAAGTTCAGAATGCTATCAATTGCTATGATAATATTCTAAACATCAATCCTTTTGATATAAAAGAATTATTAAAATACCACCAAATCATGATGAATGGATTAATTGAAGACGCGGGAAATTTTAGAATAAAACAAGAAGGCGTTTTCGATGGAGATACCGTCATATTTATCGCGCCTTCTGCAGAATTGGTTCCTGAACTGATTGCTAATTTATATGAATATTTAAATGACGCTAGTGAAAATTTTCTAATTAAGTCATGTGTATTTCATTATGAATTTGAATTTATTCATCCTTTTTCAGATGGTAATGGTAGAATAGGCAGACTTTTTCAGACTTGCATACTAGCAAAGACTGAGGAGATATTTGCGTTCCTACCAATTGAATCGATAATTAAGGAGCGTCAAGACAAGTATTACGAGTCTATAGCTAAATGTAATCAACTTGGAAATTCCGATATCTTCATAGAGTTTATGCTCGATTCTATTAGAGAAACTATCAATAGAGTACTTGAATCAAATAAAACAATAATAACTGATATACCCATTTATGTTGATAAATTGTTAAATGTTATGAAAGGCAATAAAGCCTACATGGCAAAAGAACTATTAGACTTACTTCATCTTAGGTCCTTAGCGACCCTAAAAAAGAATTATATTAATCCCGCTCTTGATCTTGGGTTCATCGAAATGACAATACCCGATATACCGACTAATAGAAATCAAAGATATAGAAAAATCATAAACACTTACTAACAAATTAAGGATATTATTCGGTGTATTTTTAGAATTATCTAGGTCGCTATTTAATTTTTTCAACTTATGATAACAATCGTTTAAATTTTTCATCATTAGATACGATATTTCTTGTGAAAACCCTAACATTTTGATAAAATATAGGTAAAATAAGAGGTGAAATAATGGTAATAGGATGTGTCAAAGAGATTAAGAAATACGAAAGTCGCGTTGGATTGACTCCAAGTGCTGTCAAAGAATATGTCAACGCGGGTCAAAAAGTGTTAATTGAAACAAAAGCAGGAGAATCTTCAGGTTTTCTCGATGCCGATTATATTAAAGCCGGAGCTTTAATCATCGACAATCCAAAAGATGTTTGGAATCAATCAGACATGATCGTCAAAGTAAAAGAACCACTCGAACCGGAATATAAATATTTCCGTGAAAACTTGATTCTTTATACGTATCTTCATTTAGCGGCTGATGAAACATTAACGAATGCTTTAATCGAAAGCAAAGTGAAATCCGTTGCGTATGAAACAATCGTTACTGAAGATGGTGGACTACCTTGTTTAAAACCGATGAGTGAAGTTGCTGGCAGATTAGGCGTCATCGAAGGAGCAAAACATCTTGAAAAGCCATTTGGCGGATCTGGAATTTTATTATCGGGTGTTCCTGGCGTTGAAAGAGCGAACGTAACGATTATCGGTGCTGGTGTTGTTGGTGAAAACGCCTTAAAAATGGCTGTTGGACTCAACGCAAATGTAACAATTCTTGACGTGAATCTGAAAAAATTGACTTATATTGATGATATTTATGGCAATAAAGTCACGACATTATATAGTAACGCTGAAAACTTAGAAAGAGCAATTACCAGAGCTGACTTAGTTATCAGTGGCGTATTACTTCCTGGCGCAAAAGCTCCGAAACTGATTAAACGTGAATATTACAAACATATGAGACCTGGTTCAGTCATCGTTGACGTCGCCATTGACCAAGGTGGATCCACTGAAGTTTCTAAAGCAACGTACCATGACAACCCAACATTTGTTGTCGATGGCATTACACATTACTGCGTAGCGAATATGCCTGGTGCCGTTCCAAGAACATCAACCATCGCTTTAAATAACTCAACCATTCGTTATGGCCTTCTCATTGCTAAATTTGGTTTAGAACAAGCCATTGAACTTTCTAGACCATTAAAATTTGGTGTAAATACCTATGACGGTAAAGTCACTTGCCAAGGCGTCGCAGAAGCCTTTGGTATGGAATATCATCCTTTATAAAATATCATTTAGACCCAAAAGAAAAGCCGCAATTCACATTGCGACTTTTTTGTTTGTTTAGGCTTCAATAATTTCGATATATTTAGGTGCTGATTTTTTATGAAGCATCAGTTTAAAGGTTATAAAATAAAGTAACGAACTAGAAACAATGAGAAACACTGGATAAAAACCAATTGATATTTTATCAAAGAATAATCCTGCAAGTGGCGTTAGAATCCCAAAACCACAATAACCGAGCGCCATTTGAAGGCTGACCATTTTGCTTAATTTTTTCTTCTCAAAATACACTGAATTTAAAAACATCATGTTTGGATAAATCGGCGCACATCCTAATCCAAATAACCCAACCATCACAAAGTAAGTCCAAATAGGTAAACCTTTAAATAACATTAAAACAGCTGCGATGACAATGAATGTTTGGCCCATCCTAACCATAAAACTTGGACTGAGTTTTGATGATAAAATCCCTGAAGACAATCTACCCACCGTTAATCCTAAATAGAAGACAGTTGTAAATAATGCCGCAGTCGCGTAAGATACGCCTTTATCGATATAAAAATAACTCGCAATCCAGACGCCACCTAAAGATTCAATATGAACATAGATCATAAAAATTAAGATACTTGCTATTGCGCCTCTGGTTTTAAATATCTCGCTCATTTTTATGTGGGCATGTGTATCTTCACGTTCCTGTTTTGGTTCTTTTGCCCAAAGTTTGTTCGTAAACAATGCAATGGAGGCAATCACTAGTAACATGATCCCAACAATGATATATCCATTTCGCCATGAATTTTGACTTAAGGTATACGCCATGACAGAAGGACCTAACGTTACGCCGATGCCATAAAATGAATGAAGATAATTCATATGTTTTGCTTCATAATTCGCAGCTAAATAATGATTTAATGAAACATCAATTGCACCCGCCCCGAGTCCTAAAGGAATCGCAAAGAAGAGCATTTGATAGAATTCATTGATTTGACTAATCATGATTAATGCAAATCCGGTCATGAAGACACTAATAATCGATATTGCTTTCGTTTCTAATAGCCTTAATAACCTTGGAGCGTTAAACGTCGCTAATACAGACATCGAATAAATCGCAATTGTCATAATTCCTAATGTCCCTAAAGAGACGTTTAAATCTTCTCTGATTAAATTCCAACCTGATCCGATTAACGCATCAGGTAATCCAAGTGCAATAAAGATGATATAGATAACTGCAAGTAAAATGAGTTTTTTCTTCATAAAAAAATCTCCCATAATTTGATAAATCACTAAAGTGAATTATATCACATCAAAGGAGAAATGACAAAAGCGTTTGTATACATTTGTTGGGTTTTAATTGATTTTCTTTATATCACTTTTAAACCAAAAGAATTTAAAAATGAAAGAGTAAGAAAAACTTAATATCATAATGACAAAAGCAATGACAGCGAGAACGAAAGAATAATCTTCGTTCATACATCCTGGGTCACTTGCCTCGCAACTGACTCCTGAATTAATAATTGCAATTGTCCCTAAAAAGAGGGTTACTATACCAAAAAAGATTGCAGGAAGATAAATGATAAATTTAAGTTGATTATTAGATTTGACTCGAATAAAAAAGAACAACCAGTGTAAGACAGTGATAAGAATAGCGTAGTATATCAGTGGATTTGTAAAAGATAGTCCGCCAAAAAATGACCTAATTAATATATAAATGGCTGGAAGCGCAAGAACTAAGGTAATATAAAGGAATATTTTTTGATATTTTGACATTTGGTCACCTCACTAATTTCTTCTATTATAAATCATAAATAACATATATTCAATATTTAATGGGAAACTATTGTCTTACACTAAACGAATAGTGAAACCGAGATTTGATTGATATCTTAATAATAAACTATTGTTTACTTTTTTATTTTACAGGTATATAATGAAATTATGATAAGGGAAGTGAGAGCATGAAATGTATCGTAACGGGAGCTACCGGTCATATTGGCAATGTATTAGTTCGTAATCTTTATCAACACGGCTATGATATAACAGCCGTTGTTTTGCCTAGCGATGATATTTCGATGATTGAAGCTTATTCTACCATTGCTTATGGCAACATTCTTGATACCACATTTCTTGAGACGGTATTCCAAGATATGGATTATGTCTTCCATTTAGCAGGTATCGTCGAAATAGGTTCTGGGAAAAAGAAACTGATTAATCTCGTGAACGTTGAAGGTACTAGAAACGTTTTGAACGCAGCGATTAAATGTAACGTCAAACGGTTCATCTATACCTCAAGCGTTCATGCGATTCCAGAACTTCCAAAGCCGCAAGTGCAAAGCGAAATTACTGAGTTTGATCCTGATAAAGTCAATGGGTTATATGCGAAATCCAAAGCTTTAGCTACCAAAATTGTTTTAGAACAAAAGAATTGCCCGATGGATATCGTCATTGTTCATCCCTCTGGGGTTATCGGTCCTTTTGATTATAAAATGTCCAATACGTCACAAATGTTTATTGACTTCATGCTAGGCAGACTCACCGCTTATTTAAAAGGCGGCTATAACTTCGTTGATGTGAGAGACGCCGCTGAAGGCATTCGTTTAGCTGCAGAAAAAGGTAGAAGAGGCGAATGTTATATTCTATCTGGTTCAGAAATAACAGTTAAAGAATTACTCGATGAAATTGCATTATCCAGTGGTAAAAAGAAGATTAAGACGAAAATTGCTTATTGGTTTATTTTGGCCATGAGTTATTTCGCAGAAATCTATTATAAAGTCGTTAGACAAAAACCTTTGTTTACGAGATACTCAATCATCGTTCTTAACTCCAATTACCATTTCTCTAATGATAAAGCAAAAACCGAATTAGGATATGTGACAAGAAACATTAAAGAAACCATTCATGACACGATGGATTTTATACGAGAAAGACACTTAGATAAACACGATACTAAATATAGAAAAAAGAAACTGAAAAGAAATTGAAGATTTTATGAATTTCTAAAAGACCCAATCGAACCGAACCCCAATAAGCAGACTTCAATTAAAAAAGAGTCTGCTTTTTTTGTTTTAGGCAAATCCTTTGGGAATTTAAATCAGAAACGGTTTAGACTGTAATCGAAATAAATGTTGACATTTTATTTTATTTAGATTATAATCGAAATAGAGGTGATGGCGATGATAGAAAGAGAATCGTATTTTGAATTATTGAATGGATACAAAAACAAACCTTTTATCAAAGTATTAACGGGTTTAAGAAGGGTTGGAAAATCAACTTTAATAACCCTATTTATTGAAAATTTATTGAATCAAGGAGTCCATCAATCAAATATACTAAAGATTAATTTCGAATTACCAAACACATTTGAGATTGAAGATTATAAATCGTTGACAAATTATATTTTACAATGGGCTAAAGATAAAAATGATACTCTTTATGTCTTTTTGGATGAGATAGGAAGAGTTAAAGATTGGGAAAAAGCAGTTAATGCTCTTCATGCTCTAGAGCAGTTTGATTTATATATAACTGGATCAAATGCTGATATGCTTTCATCAGAACTATCAACATTTTTGGCCGGAAGATATATTGAAATATTAATTCATCCATTTTCATATAAGGAATTTAAATTGCTTTATCCACAAGCTGGTTTTAATGACTTTTTAATTTTTGGTGGAATTCCTTCGATTCATTCGTTAAATCTAAATTACGATTTTTCTATGAATGCCTTGCGAGATTCGTTTAGGTCTGCAGTACTTCAAAATGTGATTTCAAGATACCAAATTAGAAATGCTTATGTTTTAGAAAAGTTAATTGAGTATGTTTTTACAAATGTTGGAAAGACGTTTTCTGCATTATCAATCGCTAAATATTTCAAATCTCAAAAAATTACAATTTCTGTAGATACAATATTGAGTTACTTAAACATGATTCAAGAGGCGTTTCTTATTTATAAAGTCAGCAGAAATGATTTGATTGGAAAAAACGTACTGAAAACCGAAGAAAAATATTACATTGCAGATCATGGTATTCGTGAAGCAATAGCTGGCAATAATATGAAAGTTATCGAGGCGGTTCTAGAAAATATCGTGTATATTGAACTGATTCGAAGAGGATATCTTGTATATGTTGGAAAAGTCAATGATAAGGAAATTGATTTTGTGGCCTATAAGGGTAATCAAAGAAATTATTATCAAGTTTCATATCTAATGGAGACGGAATCTACACGAGATAGAGAATTTGGAATATTTGATCAAATCAAAGATAACTATCCAAAATATGTGATTTCCATGGATAAGGTTAATTTTTCACAAAATGGGGTAATTCATTTAAATATCGAAGATTTTCTTCTACTATAACTATTGATAATTAAAAATGTAGCGCATATCTTATCGTGGCAGTGAGTTTGTTTCTCTGAATTTTTATAACTATCATTTTTAACAGATTAATTTGAATGTTGTATTCAAGACTAATGAATACAATACGATGTACCATGATTGATATTTTTGTAGTATAATAAACACGGTGATTATATGAAGTCAGTTCACATCAGTGCCAAAGAGATTGCGGAATTATTATTCGGTAGCGGTAATATTACCAGCGACCGGTTAATGATGGCGAGAGCTGAAGAAGGAATGTTAATTCATCAGTTTTGGCAGTCGCAATACACCGAAAAAGATCAAAAAGAAGTTGTCGTCCAAGCCGAATATCGCGCCGACGATTTTTTGATAGATATCAGTGGCAGGATTGATGGCATTACCGTTCGTGATGGAGAAATCATCTTAGAAGAAATCAAATCGACACGCATGGATTTAGAACTCATTGATGAAACGACCTCACCCGCTCATTTGGCACAAGCAAAACTATATGCTTATATGTATTGTTTTGCGAATAATCTCAATAAAATTATCGTTCGTTTAACCTATATAACAGTTGAAAATCGTGACGTCAAAACCATTGATAAATCGTTAACGTTTAAAACGTTAGAAAAGTATTTTATTAAAACCTTAAACCAATACTTAGATTGGGTAAAGGCGATTGATCAGCACGAAGAATCAAGAATGAAATCCATTGCCGGAATAACATTCCCCTTTCCTGATTTCCGTAGCAACCAACGTGAACTTATGGGTCATGTATACCGCAATATTATGGATAAAGATATCCTTTATGCCATTGCGCCAACAGGCATTGGGAAAACCATCGCTGTTTTATTTTCTGGGTTAAAAACCATTAATGTACCGAGACAAAAAATCTTCTATTTAACCGCAAAAAATGATGGAAAGCGTGTCGCAATCGACACGGTTTCCTTATTAGAAAAACACGGGTTAGTCGCCAAAACATGCGAAATAACAGCGAAAGATTCAATGTGCTTACTCAAAGAAAGAGATTGTGATCCTGAGGTCTGTAAATACGCAAAAGGGTATTACAACCGAATCTATAAAGCGATTGATGATGTCTTTCGTAATGAGTCATTATTGACCAAAGAATTGATTATCGGTTACGGAAAGAAACACCGGGTTTGTCCCTTTGAATTATCCCTTGATATCTCAAATTACTGTGATATTATCATCGCCGATTATAATTATGCATTTGATCCAAGAGCCCATCTCATCCGGTATTTTGAAGATACAACTTACGAACCAATATTACTCGTCGATGAAGCTCATAATTTAATTTCACGCAGTCGTGAGATGTATTCAGCCACATTAACTAACGAAACTTTTGCCTCATTACTTGCATTAACCAAAGGGATGAAACCATCCCCAAAACCGGAATTAAATAAGATAATGGATTATTTTAATGAAGTTGATATCGAGTTATTAGAAGTAGACTTTTTAAGAAAAGATAACGTCAACGAGATGCTGCTATTATATTTAAAAAAGCTGTTAAGAAAGTTTGATCAAGCATTCTTAGATGACAAGAAGTTCCCCAATAAAAGTTTGATTACACCGCTTTATTATGAACTCTTCCAGTTTGTTAAAATTAATGAGTTTTTTAATGAACAATTCGTCTTCTTGTTAGAAAAAGAAGGCCCTAAATTAAGCGTCTCAATCAAGTGTTTAAATGCGGCTGAATTTATCTATGATACCTCTAAAAACAGAAGTCGTTCCACTGTCTTTTTCAGTGCAACGTTAGATCCCATTTTTTATTATAAAACCCTCTTAACCCAGGGCAAAGGAAAAGATGTTAAGATGTTATCCTCTTTCCCTCAGGAGAACCTGATGTTGGTTGCGATCGATGATGTATCGACTCGGTATAATGATAGAGAAAACTCCCTAGATAAAATCGTAGAAACCATTGAAACCTTGGTTAATGGAAAAAAAGGTAATTATATTGTTTTCTTCCCATCTTACGTTTATCTCAATCAAGTATTCGATAACCTGGATTTAGATCCTGAAGACTTTGATATTATTGTCCAAAAACGCGAGATGTCTTTAAGAGACCGCCAAGAAACTCTTGATTTGTTTAAAACCGCCAGTGATAAAACCCAAGTGGGACTTTTTGTGATGGGTGGGGTATTCGGAGAATCAATCGACCTCATCGGTGATCAGTTATCCGGAGTTCTCATTGTTGGCGTCGGATTACCGATGATTGCACCTTTCAATAATGTCTTGAAATCTCATTTCGATGAAGAATTTTCCAGTGGATTTGATTTTGCTTATACGTATCCCGGACTCAATAAAGTCATTCAAGCCGTTGGCAGAGTCATCAGAAGTGAAACAGATAGAGGGATTGCCATATTACTCGATGACCGTTTTACCACTAGAAGATATATGGGACTTTATCCCAAAGAATGGAGTCATTTAGAAGTCATTAACGATAACGTTACTTTAGAAAAAAGAATTGATAAGTTTTGGAGGATGAAAGATGGGAAAAATTAGACGTATTATCACACGGATCATACTAGCAATCGTTTTAGTCATTTCAATTCTTTTGGTTACGATTAATATCCCACTCAACTTTTATCGTCAAATAGAAACTGATTCCGATTATTCTGATTGGATGTTTGAAACTTTATCTCCTGAAAAACGAATTATCGATATCGGAATGCTTGGAGCGCACGATGCTTTTACCTATCAAATACGTTATGGCAGTGAGCTCGATTTATCGACAGCCGCCGCCATCCAAACGGGCGTTCCAGGAGCAATCATTAGAGGATTTTCAGTGAAACAATCCAAAACTCAAGTATCGAATGTCACAACCTTATTAGAAAGAGGGGTAAGGTATTTTGATATTCGTTTAACCTATAATACAACACATGATATGTGGATGACCGCTCATACCTATTTTAGTACACCCTTTGATGATATCTTAGAAGACATCAATACATTCTTAGAAGACCATCCAGGTGAATTTTTGATTCTAGATATTCAACACGTTAACGGAATCCTTTATGATGAAAATGATGATTTTACCGATATAAAAGCCTTATTTGAAGACTCAGGGGTTTTATCTTATGCTTATTTAGAAGGCATCAAACCTTTAGAACAGATTACATATGGCGACATAACAAATAATCTTACAAAATCTGGTGTGATAATCCTTTCTAAATTTGAAGAGACGGATAATGCCTTTTGGAGTTATGGCGATTCAATTCGATCTGCTTGGGCAAACACGGATAGCGAAGACGCTTTATATACCTTCCTGACCGATGAAGCAATGACCATTGCCTTAGGGGCAGCGAAAACCGGAAATCAAATTGCAGGATATGAAGGCATTAACGCTTTAAAAGGTTTTCGCGTCATGCAAGGGGTCTTAACGATGCAAATGAATGGGGAAGGAATCATCGAAGCTTTGACTTCTTGGTCGCTTTTATCGAAAGCTAGACAGTTAAACCCTTTATTGATTGCGCATGAAGATTTCTTATCTTGGATGACTGCTATGCCCATAATCATGGTCGATTATTCCGATTCAAACTACAAAGACTTCAATGATGCCGTCATGGAAATCATCATTGACTATAATGAAAATATAATTATTTAGCAAAAATATCGGGTTTTTACCCTTATATACGCGTAAATAATAATAGGAAAGAAAAAAAGCGTTAAATGACAAGAAAAAGTTCTTGCTTTAATGCTTTTTATTTGCTAAAATAGTTAATGCCTGTAAAAACAGGTAGGCTATGACTTGTGAGATTGCTGACACACACGTAAGCGTTGTTACGTAAAGCGTGAAAGACGTCAGGTCACTCACAACGAGCAAGTATATAAGCAGATTATATGCAAAGGAGGAACCACAATGGCTCAAAATCAAGTAATTAGAATTAGATTGAAATCTTACGATCACAGATTGTTAGATCAATCAGCAAAGAAAATCGTTGAAACAGCGAAGAAAACCGGTGCAACGGTATCAGGTCCAATCCCTCTACCAACCGAAAAAGAAATCTTTACAGTTCTTAGATCTCCGCATGTCAACAAGGATTCTCGCGAACAATTCGAAAGACGTACACACAAACGTTTAATCGATATCGTCAATCCATCTGCGCAAACAATCGATTCGTTGATGCACTTAGACTTACCGTCTGGCGTCGACATCGTATTGAAGTAACAAGTATTATGAATAAAAAAATCGAAAAGAAAGAAAATATTAAGTAGGAGGTGCACTCATGGCAAAAGGTATCTTAGGAAGAAAAGTAGGAATGACTCAAGTGTTTGACAACGAAGGCAGACTCATCCCAGTTACAGTGGTTGAAGTTACTCCAAACGTTGTCCTACAAAAGAAAACAGTCGAAACCGATGGTTATGAAGCTGTTCAATTAGGTTTTATGGAAAAGCGTGCGACGCTTGTCAATAAACCATTAACAACTCATATGCAAAAAGCGGGAACGACGCCTAAGCGCTACATTAAAGAAATTCGTTTACCAGAAATGATGGGTTACGAAGTTGGCCAAGAGGTAAAATGTGATATATTTACCGCTGGGGATATTGTAGACGTGACAGGAACAACAAAAGGGAAAGGTTACTCAGGCGTAATTAAACGTTACGGCTTCGGAACCGGTCCTGCAACACACGGATCCAAATACCACAGAGGTATTGGTTCAATGGGCTCCATGGCTCCAAATAGAATCTTCAAAGCAAAGAAAATGCCAGGAAGAATGGGTCATGATACTGTGACAATTCAAAACTTGGTCATTGTTAGAGCTGATGTAGAGAACAATATTATCTTGGTTAAAGGCAATGTCCCAGGACCACATAAATCGCTTCTCGTCATTAAAAATGCAGTTAAAAATTATAAATAGGATCGATATCGAAAGGAGGATTCGCTATGCCTAAATTAACATTGTTAAATCAAGCAGGACAAGCTGTTGGGGAGATTACATTATCTGATGCCGTTTACGGTGTTGAACCAAACCAACAAGTCATCTATGACGTTGTAAAAGCTCAAAGAGCCGCTATGCGTCAAGGAACTAACAGCACTAAAACTAAAGCTGAAGTTTCTGGAACAAATAAAAAACCGTTCCGTCAAAAAGGAACTGGTCATGCCCGCCAAGGCTCATTGCGTAACCCGCATTATGTTGGTGGTGGTATCGCTTTTGGACCAAAACCAAGAAGCTATGACTACAAAGTCAATAAAAAAATCCGTCGCTTGGCATTGAAAATCGTTCTGTCGGATAAAGTCCGTACGAACGAATTCATCGTTCTTGATAACTTATTCTTAGAAACTTTCAAAACAAAAGGATTAGTTGAAGTATTGAAGAATTTAAATGTCACTGGAAAAGTAATGTTCTTACTCGAAAGTGTCAATGAAAATCTTGATACCGCATCAAGAAATATGCCAAATATTGTTGCTCAAACAACAGAACATGCTAGTGTTTATGACATTATGAATCAAAACTTTGTTGTAACCACAGAAGTCGCAGCTAAAAAACTCGAGGAGGTACTATTAGGTTAATATGGACAAATATCAAGTAATCAAGCGTCCGATCGTGACCGAAAAATCGACGAAACTCGCCGAACAAAATAAGTACACGTTCGAAGTAGATAAAAACGCAAACAAAATTGAAATTAAACTCGCAGTTGAAGAAATCTTCAACGTGAAAGTAACCAGCGTAAACGTCATTAATGAAATTGCCAAGGCTAAAAGAGTCGGGCAACATTCAGGTTTTAAACCCGCCGTATCCAAAGCGATTGTCACTTTGGCGGAAGGATTTAAGATCGACGTTTACAAAGCGTAATCGGGAGGAATCAACTAATGGCTATCATTAAATACAGACCAATGACACCTGGTACAAGACAAATGTCGAAGTTGGATTACGCCGAGATCACAACCGATAAGCCAGAGAAATCCTTGCTTGAGACCGTAAAGAAACAAGGCGGTCGCAATAACCAAGGCAAATTAACCGTTCGTCATCAAGGCGGCGGAGCGAAACAAAAATACCGTATTATCGATTTCAAACGTAATAAAGATGGGATCGTCGGCAAAGTAGCGACCATCGAATACGATCCAAATCGTACGGCAAACATCGCCCTCATCCATTACGCAGACGGCGAAAAAAGATACATTCTAGCACCTAAAGGGTTAGTCGTAGGACAAACCGTTGAATCTGGTGTGAATGCGGATATCGTCATCGGTAATGCATTACCAATTATGAATATCCCTGTGGGTTCTGTTATCCACAATATCGAATTGTCACCTGGTAAAGGTGGTCAGCTTGTAAGAGCTGCCGGCACAAGCGCTCAAATCCTTGGCCGTGAAGAAAGATATGTCTTAGTTCGTTTAACTTCTGGTGAAGTTAGAAGAATCTTAGGCGTATGTAAAGCAACCATCGGTGAAGTTGGAAACGAATTCCATGAACTCGTATCCATCGGTAAAGCCGGAAGAACACGTCACATGGGAATCAGACCAACCGTTCGCGGATCCGTTATGAACCCAGTTGACCATCCTCACGGTGGTGGTGAAGGTAAACAACCTGTTGGACATGCATCACCATTAACACCATGGGGCAAATGTGCTCGTGGTATGATTACTAGAAAAAATAAAAAAGCTAGCGACAAACTAATCGTTAGACGCAGAAATAAATAAGGGAGGAGGAGCTCATAAATGTCACGTTCAATTAAAAAAGGTCCGTTTTGCGACGACCACTTAATGAAAAAAGTTTTAGAAGCGGCAAAAATCAATTCTAAAAAAGTCATTCAAACCTGGTCAAGACGTTCGACGATTTTCCCACAATTTGTTGGATTAACGTTCGGCGTTCACAACGGTAAAGAACATATTCCAGTCTATGTCACTGAAGATATGGTCGGCCACAAACTAGGTGAGTTTGCTCCGACCCGAGTTTTCCGCGGTCATGCAGACAAGAAAGTCGTTAAGAAGTAGGAGGAGAGATAATAATGGAAGCTAAAGCAAGTGTAAACAGCGTTAGAATCGCTCCTCGTAAAGTTGAATTGGTAATCAATTTAATTAGAGGGAAAAACGTAGGCGACGCTTACGCCATCCTTAGGGGAACGCCAAGAGGTGCTTCAATCGTTGTTGAAAAACTGTTGAAATCAGCAGTAGCCAACGCAGAGCACAACTACCAACTCGATCAAAATAAACTCTACGTCAAGGAAATCTTCGTTGGCGGCGGAAAAACTTTGAAGAGAATGCAACCTCACTCTCAAGGTCGCGGATTCGCAATCTTGAAAAGAACTAGCCATGTGTATATCACAGTGGCAGAAAGGGAATAGGGGAATCTAACACATGGGACAAAAAGTCAGTCCAATAGGACTTAGAATCGGCATCATCCTTGATTGGGAATCCAGATGGTACGCAGACAAGAAAGATGTTGCAGATTTATTACTCGAAGATATTAAAATTCGTTCCTTACTCTATGAACTTTATAAAAATGCGAGCGTTTCAAAAATTGAAATCGAACGCAGCAAATCAAAAGTTATTATCACAGTCAACACCGCAAAACCAGGTATGGTTATCGGTCGTGACGGTGTAACTAAGACAGCTGTTATCGAAAAATTAAAAACACTCACGAAAAAAGAAGTTTACTTAAACATCGTCGAAATCAAACATCCTGAATTAGATGCTAAATTAGTTGCTGAAAGCATTGCGCAACAACTTGAGAACCGTGCTTCCTTTAGACGTGTTCAAAAAGTTGCCATTCAACGTGCTTTAAAAACAGGCGCTAAAGGATGCAAAACTTTGATTTCTGGACGTTTAGCTGGAGCCGAAATCGCTCGCAGCGAAGGTTATAGCGAAGGAAATGTTCCTTTGCATACTTTAAGAGCCAATATCGACTATGCTTTGGCCGAAGCAAAAACCACTTATGGGAAACTAGGCGTCAAAGTATGGATTTATAAAGGTGAAATCCTTCCAGCTAAGAAGGAGGCCAAATAATCATGTTAATGCCAAAAAGAACAAAATATCGCCGTCCTCATCGCGTTAGCTATGAAGGAAAAGCAAAAGGCGGAACTGAAATAGCATTTGGCGAATATGGTCTTGTCGCTTTAGAAGGCGCATGGATCAGTGCTCGTCAAATTGAAGCTTCACGTATTGCTATGACACGTTTTATGAAACGTGCTGGTCAAGTATGGGTTAAAATATTCCCACATTTGGCTAAAACAAAAAAACCAATGGAAGTTCGAATGGGCTCTGGTAAAGGTGCCCCAGATGATTGGGTTGCCGTTGTTAAAGAAGGATTAATCCTTTTTGAAGTAGCGGGTGTTCCAGAAGATGTTGCTAAAGAAGCTTTACGCTTAGCATCTTACAAGCTCCCAATTAAAACTAAGTTTGTCAAGAAAGTGAGTGGAGATGCCAATGTTGCACGTTAGCGAAATCCGCAAAATGGAAAGTTCTACCATTTTGAATGAAATCGAAAACCTGAAAAAAGAACTATTCGATCTGCGTTTTAAACACGCGACCGGACAACTTGAAAATACCGCCCGCTTGAATGCCGTTAAAAAAACGATCGCTCGGATGAAAACAATTCTTTCCGAACGAGAAGTTGAGTAGGAGGAGCTAAATATGGAAACAAATCAAAGAGTATTCAGTGGAGTCGTTTTCTCGATTAAGAATGACAAATCTATCACTGTATTAGTCACAACTTATAAGAAACACGCTCTATACAATAAACGCGTCATCTCTTCAAAAAAATTCCACGCTCACGATGAAAAAAATGAAGCTAAAGTTGGCGACGTCGTAAACATCGTTGAATGCCGTCCTATTTCGAAAACCAAAAGATTCCGTCTGCTTGAAATAGTTGAGCGTAAGGCAATTTAAGGGCGAAGGAGGAGACTATTATGATACAACAAGAATCCAGATTAAAGATCGCGGATAACTCCGGTGCCCGCGAAATCCTAACCATCAAAGTCCTAGGCGGTACAAGCCGCAAATACGCCAATATTGGCGATATTATCATCGCTACCGTGAAGTTTGCCACTCCCGGTGGTATCGTAAAAAAAGGTGAAGTAGTTAAAGCTGTTATCGTAAGAACAACGCGTGGCGTACGCCGTGCAGATGGCTCTTACATTAAGTTTGACGACAACGCCGCAGTCATCATTAAAGATGACAAAAGCCCGAAAGGTACCCGTATTTTTGGACCGGTCGCGCGCGAATTGAGAGAAGCCGAATTCACGAAAATTGTTTCGCTTGCTCCCGAAGTGTTGTAGGAGGTAACTTATGAATCTTAAAAAAGGCGATAAAGTCATTATCATTGCTGGTGCTGACAAAGGCAAACAAGGCACCATCTCTAAAGTCCTCAACAAATCTGAACGCGTTGTTTTAGAAGGAGAAGGACTTGGTAAGGTTAAGAAACACTTAAAACCTTCACAAGCTAATCCTGATGGCGGTATTATGGAATTAGATAAACCTATTCATGTTTCTAACGTGATGTTAATCGATCCAAAAACCAAAAAACCAACCAGAATCGGATACAAAACCATTACAAAAAAAGTCAAAAAACAAGAAGTTCAAGAAGTTGTCAGATATGCTAAAAAATCTGGCGAAGTCTTAGAATAATGAAGGGAGAATATAAATGAATCGTCTACAAGAAAGATATAAAAGCGAGTTAATTCCTGCTTTAATGTCAAAATTTAATTATTCTTCCGTCATGGAAGCTCCGAAACTAAGCAAAATCGTTTTAAACATTGGTGCTGGCGACGCAGTTGCTAACCCAAAAGTTTTAGATGACGCCGTTAGCGAATTAGGACAAATCACTGGTCAAAAACCGTTAGTGACACGTGCTAAAAAATCTATCGCGAACTTCAAACTTCGTGAAGATATGCCAATCGGTTGCAAAGTAACTCTTCGCGGCGAAAGAATGTATGACTTTTTTGATAAACTCGTCACGATCGCGTTACCACGCGTAAGAGACTTCCGCGGTATCAATCCTAAAGGATTTGACGGACGTGGAAACTACACATTAGGTATTAAAGAACAATTAATTTTCCCAGAAATCAACTATGACAAGGTCAACAAAGTCCGCGGAATGGACATTGTTATTGTCACTACTGCAAAAACCGATCAGGAAGCTTTCGAACTCTTAAAATTGTTCGGAATGCCTTTCAGAAAGAATTAGGAGGAAACCATGGCTAAAACATCCATTAAAGTCAGACAAAAAAACGGCGCTAAATTCGCTGTTAGAGACTATACCAGATGCGAACGTTGCGGACGTCCTCATTCGGTTTATCGCAAGTTCAAACTGTGCCGTATTTGCTTCCGTGAATTAGCCTACAAAGGTCAAATTCCCGGCGTCAAAAAGGCCAGTTGGTAATAAGGAGGCACTATTATGGTTATGACCGATCCAATCGCAGATTTGCTGACAAGAATCAGAAATGCGAATCAAATGAAACATGCAGTCGTGGAAATTCCGGCCTCGAAACTTAAAGTAGAGATCTTGAACGTATTGAAAAACGAAGGGTATATCACTGATTTTACCGTCGCTAATACAGGCATTCAAGGTACCATTAAAGTTACACTTAAATATTTAGCAAACAGCGAAAGAGCATTAAGAGGTTTAAAAAGAATCTCTAAACCTGGTCTTCGTGTGTATGCAAAAACCGATGAAATGCCAAGAGTTTTAAATGGCTTAGGTATTGCTGTTGTTTCAACTTCACAAGGTATTATGACCGACCGTGAAGCGCGTAAACTACAAGTCGGCGGCGAAGTACTCGCCTACATTTGGTAAGAAAAATTAACACAAAGACAATATTTGGAGGTGCAAGAAAGATATGAGTCGTGTTGGTAGATTAGCAATTCATTTGCCTGCTGGCGTTACTGTAACGCTTGGTGAACACAATCACGTTACGGTTAAAGGTCCAAAAGGTTCATTGGAATTCACATTCCATAAAGATATCACGATTGCTTCCACTCATAATGATATTTCTGTAACCCGACCATCTGATTCATTAGCACATCGCGCATTACATGGTACTACGCGTGCGTTAATCAATAACATGGTTAAAGGTGTAACTGAAGGGTACGAAAAAGTCTTAGACATCAAAGGTGTCGGATATCGTGCTTCATTAAAGGATAGCAAAACCCTCATCGTCAACGTTGGATATTCCAATCCTGTTGAAGTTGAGATTCCAGAAGGAATTACTGTAGAAATTCCAATTAATACAGAAATCCGGATTAAAGGTATAGACAAACAATTAGTTGGAGAATTTTCGGCTTACGTTCGCAAGATCAGAGAACCAGAACCATATCTTGGTAAAGGTATTCGTTATCGTGGCGAATTCGTACGTCGTAAGGAAGGGAAAACTGCTAAGAAGTAGCAGCTTGGTGAAACGATATGTTTAAACCCATCGATAAGAACGCTCAGCGTTTAAAAAGACATGGCAGAGCAAGAGTGCATCTCAGCGGTACTTCGGCGAGACCTCGCTTGAATGTTTTCCGTTCTAATAAAGCAATTTATGCTCAATTAATTGATGATGTCGCAGCCGTAACATTGGTATCCGCTTCTTCTCTAGACATTAAAGAAGTAAACGGCGGAAACATCGTTGGTGCGACCGCAGTTGGTAAATTAGTTGCAGAAAAAGCATTGGCACAAGGTATTAAAGCCGTTGTTTTCGACCGTGGCGGATATATTTACCACGGCAGAGTAAAAGCATTAGCCGAGGCTGCTCGTGAAGCAGGCTTGGAATTCTAATGGAGGAGGTTAACCAATGCAAACAGGAAATGTAAGAGACGGTAAAGATAACAAAAGACCGCCCAGAAAATTTAATGACAGAAAAAAAGAAGAAAAACTCTATGAGGAAAAAGTTGTTTCGATTGGCCGTGTAACGAAAGTTGTTAAAGGCGGACGTCGTTTCAGTTTTGCTGCCCTCGTTGTTGTTGGCGACCGCAACGGAAACGTTGGATTTGGAACTGGTAAAGCTAGTGAAGTTCCAGACGCTATTAAAAAAGGTATCGAAGATGCCAAAAAGAACATTGTTAAAGTGCCAATGAATGGAACCACTGTTCCTCATACCGCATTAGGAAAATTCGGCGCTGCGAAAGTATTTATTCGTCCAGCTGTTGAAGGTACCGGAATTATCGCCGGCGGCCCAGTTCGTGCTGTATTAGAATTAGCTGGTATTCAAGACGTATTAAGTAAATCATTAGGATCAAACTCACCCATTAACATGGTTAGAGCAACGATGGCTGGATTACTTTCTATGCGTAACATTGAAACTGTTGCACAAACTCGCGGAAAAACATCCGAGGAGGTTTTGAAATAATGGCGAAACTACAAGTGACCCTCGTTAAGAGCGCCATCGGCCATAAGCCGAATCAAATTTTGACACTTAAAGCTTTAGGTTTAACAAGAAAAATCAATTCTACCGTTGTTAAAGACGATAATGATGCGATTCGCGGTATGATTAATACTGTTGCTCATCTTGTTGAAGTTAAAGAAGTGAAGTAGGAGGCCTGACTATGAAATTAGAAGCTTTACAACCAGTACAAGGCGCCACACATTATAAAAAACGTTTAGGCCGCGGAACATCAAGCGGTGTCGGTAGAAGTGCTGGTCGCGGTATGAGAGGTCAAAACTCTCGCACAGGCGGCGGCGTTAGATTAGGATTTGAAGGCGGTCAAACACCGTTCTTCAAACGTCTTCCAAAACGCGGATTTACCAATCATTTCCGTGTTGAATATGCCGTTATCAACGTTAGCGAACTAAACACGTATGCCGAAAGCACCGTCGTTACCCCCGAATTGTTACTAAAAGACGGGAAGATCAAAAGTGTTGAAAAGGGAATCAAAGTTTTGGGCAACGGCTCATTAAACGTTAAACTCACGGTTCAAGCACATAAATTTTCTTCGTCAGCGAAAGCAATTATTGAAGCAGCTGGTGGAACAATCGAGGTGATTTAACAATGGAAACTTTGAAACGAGTTTTAAAGAATAAAGATATTCTGAAAAAAATCGGATTTACTTTATTAGCTTTTCTAGTTTTCAAATTGTTAACTTACGTAACGATGCCTTTGATTGATCCAACTGCTTTAGCCGATTTATTCGATAACAGTGGATTCTTAGGAATCGTTAACTCAATCAGCGGTGACGCTTTAAGAAACTATTCCATCATTGCCCTTGGTATCAGCCCTTATATTACGGCTTCAATCGTTATCCAATTATTACAAATGGATATCATTCCCGTATTAAAAGAGTGGAGCGAAGAAGGCGAAGTTGGTAGACAAAAAACAGCTAGACTGACTCGTTATATCGCAATTGGACTTGCTTTTGTTCAAGCTTTAGCAATGACGTTTGCTTTCCATTCCCAACAAGCATCCCTCTTCCAATTTGGTGTTGCTGACTGGGCAACTGCCAATGGACGTAACTTATGGTTCTTCGTGTATGTATACATCGCTGTTGTATTAACAGCAGGAACCGCGTTCATGATTTGGTTAGCCGACCAAATCACATTACATGGCATCGGCAACGGTTCATCAATGTTAATCGTTGGTGGTATCGTTATTTCCTTCCCAGGAACCATCGCATCATTGATCCAATACTATGTATCAGATCCAAATGGTGTTATGGGTACAAACGTTTATGCCGGACAAGGTGCTTGGAACGGATATCTCTTATTTGCAGTGAGCATTTTAATGTTCGTCATCGTTTTAGTTGGCGTAACTTATATGCAAGGTGCTGTAAGAAAAATTCCAATTCAATACGCAAATCGTCCAGCCGGTTCAAAATTTTCTGGTAAACATGATTCAAATTTACCGATTAAATTGAATACCGCAAACGTTATTCCAGTTATCTTCGCTTCGATTCTGCTCAGCTTACCAACAACCGTATTTAACTATATTGGTTGGGGAACCTCTGATGCGGCTGTCAGCGCTCAAAACTGGATCAACCAGATATTTTCATATAATCAACCGATTGGTTTTGTCATTTATATGATCTTAGTATTGGTCTTCACATTCTTCTATTCATTTATTTTAGTCAAACCCGAAGATATCGCGGAAAACTTACAAAAACAGAATGCTTACATTCCAGGCGTCAGACCGGGTTTGGAAACAGAATCCTATATCACCAAGACACTCTTTAGAGTGACTATTATCGGTGCTTTATACTTAGTCTTGATCGCTGCATTACCAATCGTTACTTCCATGATTTTAGGACATTCCTATGCTCAAATCGGGGGAACCTCACTCTTAATTATTGTGGGTGTGGCTTTGGAAACAGCGAAACAGATTGAAACCGATACGCAAGAAAAAACGTACGCTGGTTTCATGAGAGAATAAATTTCACTATGTTAAACTTGTTGATTATGGGCAAACCGGGAGCCGGTAAAGGAACGCAGTCTGAAAGATTGCTTCGCCATTATCAATTAACACATATTTCGACTGGGAATATCTACCGCGAAGAAATGCTAAAGGGTTCACCCATTGGCATCGAAGCGGCTAAGTATATTTCCCAGGGGGAATTAGTGCCCGATGATTTGACCAACAACATCGTAAGAGACGTTTTGGCTAACGGCAATTTTCCAAATGGGTTCATGCTTGACGGATACCCCCGTACCAAAGCCCAAGCGGTTGCTTTAGACCAAATGCTTGAAGAATTTGGTATGTCGCTTACAGCGGTTATCAACGTCTTAGTTGATGACTCGATTCTATTAGAAAGAATGGCAGGCCGCAGAGTATGTCCTTCTTGTAACGCAACTTACCATATTAAAAATCATCCTCCTAAAATTGAGTGTACGTGCGACGCATGTGGCACAAAACTCATTCAAAGAGCCGATGATTTAGAAGAATCGGTGTTGAACCGATTAAGAATTTATAACGAAAAGACAAAACCTTTACTCGATTATTACAAACGTCGTCACCAATTAATGGTGATTGATGGTGTAAGATCATCTGATGACGTTTTTAACGACATCGTTGAGAAGTTAGGTGAAAAAAATGGTCACCATTAAATCACAAAGAGAAATAGACCTCATGAGAGAAGCGGGGAGAGTCGTTGCCATTGCTCACCAAGAAGTTGCCAAGCATATTTTGCCTGGCGTATCGACAGATGAGTTGAACCGAATTGTTGAAAATACCATTCGTTCACTAGGCGCTATCCCATCGTTTCTAAATTACAATGGATTCCCCGCTAGCTCATGTATCAGTGTCAACGACGTTGTCGTTCACGGAATTCCTTCTAAAAGTCAAATTCTAAAATCAGGCGATATTGTATCGGTTGATATCGGAGCCATCCTCAAAGGCTACCATGGCGATTCTGCTTGGACGTATGCTTGTGGAGACATCTCTGAAACCGCAAAACACTTGATGAAAGTGACTGAAGAATCATTATTCCAAGGTCTCTCAATGGTTAAACCGGGAGCCCGCTTATCAGACGTATCTCATGCAATTCAAGTTTACGCTGAAAGCCAAGGTTGTTCCGTTGTGAGAGAATTTGTCGGTCATGGCATCGGCAAAGTCATGCATGAAGACCCACAAATCCCGAATTTCGGGTTACCTGGAAAGGGCATTACTTTAAGACCTGGTATGACATTGGCTATTGAGCCAATGATTAATAGTGGTCGCAAAGAAGTCAAAGTGTTAAGCGACAACTGGACAACGAAAACGATCGATGGCAGTTTAAGCGCGCACTATGAACACACGGTATTAGTAACTCAAGATGGTTACGAAATACTGACAAAGATTTAAAAGGAGAGATTCGATGGCAAAAAAAGATGATGTAATCGAAATGATGGGAACCGTAGTCGAAGTACTGCCTAATGCCCAATTCATAATCGAGTTGGAAATCGGACATCGGATTATTGGACACGTTTCTGGTAAAATCCGCATGCATTACATACGCATTTTACCAGGTGATAAAGTCAAGGTTGAAATGTCAACCTATGATTTAACACGTGGACGTATTACTTACCGGATAAACTAAGTTATAAAAATATGATTCAATTAAAACCTACAGGGAGGTAAATGGTATGAAAATTAGACCATCTGTAAAAAAAATCTGTGAAAAATGTAAAGTTATCAAACGCAATGGCAATGTTATGGTCATTTGCGAAAATCCAAAACATAAACAAAGACAAGGGAAATAGGAGGTAGACGATGGCACGTATTGCAGGAGTAGATATTCCTAGAGAGAAACGCGTCGTAATATCATTAACGTATGTATTCGGTATTGGCAAAGCTACATCACAAAAGATTTTAGCTGCCGCTAACGTTGATGAATCAAAACGCGTCAAAGACCTAACAGAAGACGAATTATCACGTATTCGTGTTGAGGTTGCAAAATTCAGAGTAGAAGGCGATCTTCGTAGAGAAGTATCCCTTAACATTAAACGTTTGATCGAAATTGGATCATACCGTGGAATCCGTCACCGCAAAGGCCTTCCGGTCCGCGGTCAAAACACACGCAACAACGCTCGTACTAGAAAAGGTCCGAGAAAAACCGTTGCGAACAAGAAGAAATAGGAGGATATAGAAAATGGCAGGTAAAGTCGTTAATAAAAAACGTCGCTTGAAAAAGAATATTCCTTCTGGGGTAGCACATATTCATTCGACTTTCAATAATACCATTATCACGATTACAGATCCAGCCGGCAATGCAATTGCATGGAGTTCAGCAGGAGCTATCGGTTATAAAGGCAGCCGTAAATCGACACCTTTCGCCGCAGGTCTTGCAAGTGAAGCTTGTGCAAAAGTAGCTATCGACAATGGCATGCAAAGAGTTGAAGTATCTGTTAAGGGCCCTGGCCCTGGACGTGAAGCCGCCATCAGAAGCTTGCAAATTGCAGGTTTAGAAATCACGGCTATCAGAGACGTTACACCCGTTCCTCATAATGGATGTCGTCCACCAAAACGCCCACGCGGCTAGGAGGTAATGTATGAAGGACTTGAAATTCGAAAAACCGAAAACCATTACTGAAGAAATCACTGAAAATTACGGTCGTTTTATCGTAACACCGCTAGATCGTGGTTTCGGCATTACGATTGGTAATTCATTAAGACGAGTTTTATTGTCTTCATTGCCGGGAGCGGCGATCATCAATACGCAAATCGATGGTGTTGAACATGAGTTCTGCGCTATTGAAAACGTCGTAGAAGACGTAACAGCTATCGTTTTGAATTTGAAAGGCGTCGTTTTGACGATTGATAATCAAAATCCAAACGTCGAAAAACGTCTAGAAGTGATCGTTGACGGTCCATGTGACGTCACCGCTGGTGATATTATCGCCGACGATGAAGTTCATATCGTCAACCCCGACCATTATATTTGCCATGTCAATAAAGGCAAACGTTTCCGTATGGTGATGTATGCTCGCAAAGGCAATGGCTACGTGAATGCAACGAAAAATGCACAATACGAAAACATGGTTGGCGTGATCCCTGTTGATTCCATCTATACACCGGTTGTTAAAGCGAATTATTCCGTTGATAAAACCCGTGTCGATGATTCAGCCGATTATGACAAACTCTCTGTCGAAGTATGGACCAACGGTTCTATCGGACCGAAGGAAGCCATTGGTATGGCAGCTAAAATGCTCATTGATCATTTATATTCTATCGTTGAATTATCCAATAAGGCAATGGCAGAAGATTTCATGATTGAACGTAAAAATGAAGAATCATCTCGTAACTTGGAAAAACCCATCGAAGATCTCGACCTTTCAGTCAGAAGTTATAACTGTCTGAAACGTGCTGGCATTCACTCGCTAGGTGAGTTAATCGAAAAAACTGAGGAAGATATGATGAAAGTCAGAAACTTAGGTAAAAAATCACTCAAAGAAGTTAAGCAAAAGCTCGAAGAACTCGGCTTAGGCTTAGCGAAGCACTAAGGGTAGGAGGTAAATCATGGCAAGAGGATATTCAAAACTTAATCGTCGTAGTGACAATAGAACAGCACTTATCCGCGATCTCTCGACGCAATTGATTTTACACGGACGTATTCAAACGTCAGTAGTCAAAGCGAAAGAATTAAGACGCACCGTAGAAAAATTGATTACACTCGCAAAAAAAGGCGACTTAGCAAGCAGACGTTTAGCAGGAGCTACTGTTAGAGAACTGTCAATCAATGACGAAACGGCATTACAAAAACTGTTCAATGAAATTGGACCGAAATACGCAACCCGCAATGGCGGCTATACTCGTATTTACAAAATCGGAACACGCTTGGGCGATAGCTGCCCAATGGCAATCATCGAACTCGTTTAATTAACCGAATTACATAACCGCGCCTTCGGGTGCGGTTTTTTGTTTTTAGTGGCAATTTAAGCGATAATTTGATATAATTTTTATGCGTGAGGTGACGAACATGGGATATCTCGATATCGAACATCTTTACTTTCAATATTCATCGAAACGAATGATTTTGAAGGATATTAATTTATCAATCAATCAAGGCGAATGGATCGCTATTTTAGGTCACAACGGGAGTGGAAAGTCAACATTAGCAAAACTAATTGTCGGACTATTACAACCCAAAGAAGGTCGTATAACCGTTGATGGTGTAGACCTACTTCCTGAAAACGTGTATGACATTAGAAAGAAAATCGGTATCGTCTTTCAAAATCCCGACAATCAATTTGTCGGAGTTACGGTGAGAGACGACATTGCATTTGGCATGGAAAACTTACAGGTATCGAAAGACGACATGTTAAAGAAAATCGATTTCTACGCAACCAAAGTTGGAATGCAAAATTTCTTAGATAAGGAACCTTCACAACTCTCTGGTGGTCAAAAACAACGGATTGCGATTGCGGGTATTTTAGCGATGCAAACAGATATCATTATTTTTGATGAAGCGACCTCGATGTTAGACCCAGGATCGCGGGCAGAATTGATGGAATATATTAAAGAATTGCACCAAGAAGGATTAACGATCATCATGATTACCCATGATATCGAAGAAGCGCTTTATGCGGATAAACTTGTGATACTTAAATCCGGTGAAATCTACCAACAGGGCGATATACCAACTTTATTAAAGCACCCAGAGTGGTTTAAAGAAGCTTATTTAGAATTACCAACGGCGATTCAAATCTACTACGATTTAAAACAAGCGGGACATGACAATCAAGAACTGGAGGAATACTTATGGGCATTCAGTTCAAGCAAGTAAATTTTTCTTATACTGGCATGCAAAAAGGTTATTATGAAGCCATTAAAGATATATCTTTATCCATTGAATCCAAAAACGAGTTCATTACGCTCGTGGGTCAAACGGGCAGTGGGAAGTCAACGCTAGCGCAACATATGAACGCTTTAGTATTTCCAACGTCTGGGACTTTGGAAATATTTGGTAAGAAAGTGACTTCAAAAAGAGATCGTCATATTAAATATAATGATATCCGTCAAAAAGTGGGACTAGTTTTTCAATTTCCAGAGTATCAACTCTTTGAAGAAACCGTCGAAAAGGATATTATGTTTGGTCCTTTGAATTTTCATAAGACGGAGGAAGAGGCGAAAGTTCTCGCTAAAAAAGCCTTACAAATGGTGGGATTAAACGACAACTATTTAAACCGTAATCCGTTTAATTTATCGGGCGGCGAAAAGAAACGCGTTTCTATCGCTGGCATCTTAGCATTAGACCCAGAGGTCTTAGTATTAGATGAACCTACGTCTGGATTAGACCCTAAAGGTAAAAGACAATTGATGGATTTATTTAAATCGATTCAAGAGGAAACGGGCAAAAGTATCATTGTCATTACCCATGATATGGATTTAGTGTACGAATATGCCAAAAGAGTATTAGTCCTTGATAAAGGGAATTTGGTATTTGATGGATCACCGGAAGTTTTATTTCGGATGAATGATTTATCAAAATTCCATTTGGATTACCCACAAACGATACGGGTGTTAAAAGGAATCAATGAACGTTTTAATTTATCCATCGATATATATCAAAAGACTGTCCATGACGCAACCGCTGCTATTAAACGGGGGTTGAACTCATGAAGAACATTATTATCGGACAATATATTCCTGGGTCAGGATTCTTGTATAAACTCGATCCCAGAACCAAAATTATCTCTGTCATTGTTTTAATGGTGGCGGTTTTCTTACTCAAATCAATTGTTCAATTATCGATTGCGATGGGTTTAGCCATTCTGATTTTAATCGCTGGTAAAATCTCGATTATCCGGATTTTTAGAGGACTAAAACCAATTTTTGTCTTACTCATTTTTACCTTCGTCTTCCAAATCTTCTTTAACAAAGAAGGGGCGCTTTGGGTGGATGAAACCATGACGATTGGTTTTGTATCGATTACATCGATGGTGCTATGGACCATCATTTGGCGCATGCTCGCAAAATTTAAAAAATTCAAAATGATTCTATTTATTCTTTATATTGGTGGACTTTATCTCATTATGAAATATATAACGTATGGAACCATTTTTACGACTTGGCAATTTCTAGTTTATGAAAAAGGTGTTGAAATGAGTTTCTTCGTTGTAATTCGCTTACTCATAATCATTACTTTATCAACAGTCTTAACATTAACCACGAAACCAACGGATTTAACCCAAGGCATTGAGAAATTAATGCGTCCGCTGAAAGTTATCGGCATCAGCAGTGAAGATTTTGCTTTAATCATTTCGATTTCTTTAAGATATATTCCAACCATTCTCGATGAAGCCAATAAAATCATGTTAGCGCAAGCTAGTCGTGGTGCAGACTTCGCTGAAGGTAAACTCAAAGACAAAATCAAACAAATTATCTCTTTATTAGTGCCGATGTTTATCATCGCCTTTAAACGGAGTGAAGATTTAGCGGATGCGATGGAATCAAGAAACTTCGTTCCTGGCAGAGAAAGAACAAGGATTCATGATTTGAAATTAGGACGTCTTGATTTACTCACAGGACTCGCAACAGTCTTGTTACTAGCAGGCTCCATCTTGGTGAGAATTTACCTATGAACCGGCAAGATTTAGTTGAAGGATTACTTCAAGGTGAGTATGAATCGGTTTTACTAGAAACAGTCGCTTTAAGACCGATTGATGAAGCTAATATTTTTGATATTAACCCTGTCACCGATTATTTGAAAAACCATCCAACGCTATTCAAAGGATTCAAAATTACCCATGACGACGAATCGGAAAATTTTATTGGATTGACGGATGAAAATCATCTCGTTAAACTATCTTTCAAAAATAATAAAATTCAAAAAATTGTGATTCATCAACCCAATCCATTGTTAAAACGAATTAAATTAACCCTTGAGTATGACGGAACCAATTATGCCGGATTTCAAAGACAGTCAACCTTAACCACCATACAATCAGAGCTTGAAAGAGCAGTCTCTGAAATTAACAATCAAAATACAAATGTCTTCGCAGCGTCAAGAACAGACTCTGGCGTTCATGCTTACGGCCAAGTTGCTCATTTTGATACCGAACTTGATATTCCTTTAGATAAATGGGTGATTGCATTAAACAATTGTTTGCCTAAAGACATCCGCGTCAAAACCGCAGAATTGGTCTCCCAGCTCTTTCACTCGCGATTTGATGTCGTTAGCAAGGAATATAGATACGTGCTTAATTTAGGGCAATATTCGCCCTTCAGTAGGCTTTATGAGTGGCACATCCCAAATTCTCTTGATTTAGACGTTTTAAATCAAGAATTAAAGAAAATTGAAGGAACTCATGATTTCACCAGTTTTTGTAAAGGGGATAAATCTTCAAAAGTTAGAACCATTTATGAAACTAGACTAGAACGAATTGGTGATCAAATTATTCTTACTTTTATTGGTAATGGATTCTTACATAATATGATCAGAATTATCGTCGCGGTCATCGTAGGGATTGCAACTAATCGAATTAACTCAGACATTAATGCAATCTTAGAATCAAAGAGTCGAAAAGTTACAAAATATTTAGCACCCTCATCTGGGTTATATCTTGTGAGAATAAACTATTAAAAATATTAAGTTTTAATCTTAATTTTTCAATTCTGATGTTAGTAGATGAACATATGAATTAATAATATTACTTTGGCTATTAATTTTGAAATTATCATAATATTTACTATTTAGTCATTCGATATTTTCTTGACTTTTGATTATCGATTTAACAAATACAAGATTATTTTATTCTGCTTTTTGAGACTCTTCACTTGAGAGTCTCATTTTTTATATTGTTTGTAGGATTCACTTTCAGTTTGAATTTATTGAATAAAATGGATATTTTATCAAGTTTGGAATGTGAATTGGTATGGTTTTTAATCAGTGGGTAAGATATGGTATCATATGGGTACAAACTGAAAGGATGATAAACTATGCCAAGTAATAATAGTAAATATT
>PGXM01000003.1 GCA_002839155.1 Tenericutes bacterium HGW-Tenericutes-1 | reverse complement strand
CCACTTAGTCCAACCATTAGGTACTGTAGTATCCTTATATACTTCAATTCCTGCAAGATAATATCCTCTAGAAAAATCATCAGTCCAAGGTAGAAATGACATAGTTTCATCACTCATTGCGCCCCAGAATCCAACATAATTTCCATTTTTTTCCTTCATTCCTAATGGAACAACATCAGCAAAATGAGAATTTGCCCGGTTCCAAAGTTCCGGAGCAATATTATTATCTTTCGTACAAAATCCCAATTTTCCTATGATTGCTATTTCAGGAAGATTGACAATTGTTATGTTCATTATATATTCCTCTTTTATGTATAAATTGAATTATTGTATTATTTCACAAAAATAAATAAAGGTTCAAAAATGACAAGTGTAGAGAGTGGTTGAATAAACCTTTTACAGATTATCCTGGTGTGCCGCTTTTTTTCTTTTTGAAAACACCAGGAAGAATACAATCTCAAATGTTACCAATCCAATTGCACCCCAACCCCACCAAGGTAGTAAAAAATACTGATGATCATTGCTGGAAGTCACAATCATATTTAAAAATTCATGGAATGCGAATATAACAAAAACAATGATAGCTCCAAGAATATTAATAATAATGTTAATCACTGCTTTTTTCATACCACACCATCCCACTATCATATTTGTAATTATTATAGCATATGGATATTCATTTATCCATCTTGTACTTGAGAATGACTTTATGAAATCAGGAAATCGTGTAAACGATAAAGTTCAAGATCCAATTTACCAATCAATATAACATGTAAAATTATACTATCACTATGCGAAAAGCGAGATAATCGACCGATAATTGGCAAATTTTGGCTAAATTAAAGCACAAAAAAGGCCTGATTTGTGTATCAGACCTATTCTAGTAAGACGGGTTGTATAACCTATTTTAATACAATTGTGAGAATTTACGCACCCTTGTCCTATAATTACGTACCCTATAAAAATGGCGTTGTTTGGGTCTTTTTATGTTAAGCAGGTATCTATTGATGATTTCTTATGAATAAAACCAAGGAATAATACTAACTATTTAGTTTGTAGCATCGAACTCATATTTTTATTCTAACACTAATTTTATTGAAATTATTCTATCAAAAATCTAATCTTTGTGAATATTAAATATTTACTTCAACATGAAAATATAATTATAAGGTTGATATTTATACCTTGGTCCTTTCATTTTTGATAGCACTAAACTTACATCTATTTGTCTTTCTTTAGTAAATTTAAAATATTTCTCGAGTCCATTTGTTATGATTGCATTATTAGATTCAACGACACCTATGAAATCATAATCATCATCTAAATATGCTAATGTAGCATCTCCATGGCTGTCATTACAAAGTAAAATACCGCCTTTTTTAAGATGTTTTTTAGTTGCTTGTCCTACAAATCCTGCAAATTGTGATATTAACATATCTACTTTTTTTATCTGAACATTTGCATTATAATCTAACCCGAAAAAATCTATAGAGCATTCTTCAGGATATTCTTTGTTTAAGTTTATATAATTCTTGATTTCATTGATATGGTTAAAAAACTGTATAGTTCCCTTATAATTATCAATATAAGTAACATTAGGAATGACTAAAGAAGCACTTATATCTATGTGGCTACCCGGATACAAAGCTTTCTTAACTTTAAATGTTCTTTCTACTGATCGGTATAATGACTTTCTATCACCAATTTTAGCTATGTATTTTTCGTACTCTTCAATACAATTCATCATTAATATCTCCTTTTTAATAATTATACAATATTTATCTGCATCAAGAAAGTGGATGCTATTGATTACCTATGTTTTTGAAATGAAAAGGCTTGATACTTTTGTATCATGTAAGATTTGAGTATACATTTAGATATCAACAATTCGTTGTGTCTGGTGTATACTTTTTTTATAGGACAACAGTCCTAAACAGAAACTAGTTTAAGTAATGTCAGTTTGTATCAAGGGTCATTGAATCCATAGGTTTGAGAGACATACTTATACTTTTTTCTTATATTCCAATTGAGAAAGCTGGGAGATTCTATCATAGATGAAACTCATTTAATACGCATGACTGGAAAGAGAAAAAACGTATAAGCTTAAACTAAGAGAGGAGATTGAATGAATGAAAAGAAAAATTATGTATTAGCTATCGACGTAGCCAAAGGAAAAAGTATGTTTTATATTCAGTCGATTCATGGAGAAGTCATTCTCGATGCTATCGAATGCAAACATACTTTAAGTCATTTCAAGATGATTGATCAAATCATTGGAAAGGAGGAAATAAAAAAAGAAATTGTTGTCTTTATGGAATCAACTAGTACTTATCATTATCCGGTCATGAGATATTTTCTCGAACAGGATTATGATGTCATCGTCGTGAATCCCAATTTAGTTAAAAAAAGTTCCACAACATTTCGTAGAACGAAGACGGACCGCTTAGATGCGATAAAAATCGCAGAAACTTATTTCAAAGAAGAAATCAAAAGTAATGCGATAAAAACAGGTAGACTATATGACGATTTACAAGCGGCACACAGACAACTAATCAGTCTAGAAAAAGCTTTAACAGCCATCAAAAATAGATATACAAGATTACTAGACATCTGTGTTCCAGAACATGAATTATTTTATTCCGATAAGAGCGACAAATATAGTTTAAAGTACATTACATTGTTTGAACATTTTCCCCACAGTGAATTCATTCAGAAAACGAGAGTAGATCATATCGCAAGCATACTGAATTTGACCTTTAATCGGAGTTATAAAAGTCGTTTAATAAAAGAAGCTAACAAACTAAAGAGTATTTCTAAAGATGCCTATCCAGGTGTTTCTATCACTAGTAATGAAGTCGACAATTTAAAACAAACAATCATCATTCTTAAAGAATTCATGGGACACTACGAATTGGCTAAAGTAAGATTAATCCACTTAGGTAAACAAACCAAAGAATATACCTATATCTCTTCTATTCCTGGTATTGGTGATCAAACTGCTTCTCAACTCATCGCTGAAATAGGTGAATTTTCTAGATTTAGAAGCTATAAACAAATCAATGCTTATTGCGGTATTGAACCTTCTGTTTATCAATCTGGAAAAACGTTCTACAATGGTAAAATTACGAAATCTGGAAATCCATTCGCTAGAAAAGTTTTATATTCTGTGATTATGAACATTATTCAATCTTCAAGAAGTAACTATCCCGAACATCCGATTAATATTTACTACACTTCAAAAAAAGAAAAAGAGAACAAATCTACTAAGGAAAGTGTGATTGCGTCGTCCACCAAACTTATTAGAATTTTATTCTCTCTGTGTAAGTACGAACGTACTTTTACAAAATAATATTACCATACTTTTGATAAAATAGTCACTTTTTGTGATTTTTTCTCTATGGTTTTGTATCTTGTTCATAATATATATAATTAGGTATTGACATTTCTTTGAAAGTCAAACCTAATAATTATATATGGCGGAGGAAGGGGGATTCGAACCCCCGCACCGGATTAACGATCTACTAGCTTTCCAAGCCAGCCCCTTCAGCCACTTGGGTACTCCTCCGTAATAACACAGGTGACTTTTGGGCCACCTGTGCTTAGTATATTATGAGGCAATTACAATAAATGCCTATATTTTAAAAACTGGCGGAGTAAGAGAGATTTGAACTCTCGCGCCGGTCACCCGACCTACGCCCTTAGCAGGGGCGCCTCTTCGGCCACTTGAGTATTACTCCATTAAGACAGTCAGCCCTATAATATTACATTATTTTTGGCTGACTGTCAATATTTATTAACTTGCGTAAGGTTGTTTTTCCTCTGGTTCTTCTTGAATCGGTTTTGGTAATTCTTTTTCAGGAGTTGGTTGTTTTTGTTCCCGTTTACGTTCGTTTAATGACTTTGAAGATTCACGGTATAATTTATATCCACCATAACCATCGTAGCCTAAATAAGCACCGCCACCTACAGAGATGAATAAAACGATCCAACCTAAGGTTGATATAATATCTTCACCCATGACTGATAATACAAAAATGACAGGGCCTAGGGTTAGACATATGATATGAAACCAAAATTTAAGCGGCTCTGATTTTTCTTGGAAATAATACAGTGAAAGCATATAAATGATGCCTCGAGCATAGAAGAAAACAGCTAATAAGTAACCATAAATTCCAATCCAGAAAGCATCGTTTGATTTACCTGAGAAGACAACGTAAATCATGACACCACCCATGATTGTATCAAAAATGATTTCAATCAAATTGATGGTTCTCAATACTTCTTTTTTTAATGTTTTCAGTAACGGTACAACCCGGAGTAATGAAAACAAAACAATCGCAATACCCGTCGTTGCGTAAACCACTTCGATTTCATACAACTTCATTAAAATGCCACCAGCAAGTAAAATAGCAGCTAAAATCCATTTAACTAACCATCCATATCCAAACTTAGGTTTGTTCATAAATCAGATACCCCCTTTTTAAATCTTGGCTTTCAATAGCCTGTGTAATACTATTATATAACAATTTCTTTAAAAACAATATCACTATACTAGATTTACTGAATCTCTTTTGTAAAGAAAACTTGATTTTTACCATTGCCCTTAGCACAATAAAGCATATCATCTGCTTCTTTAATATAAGTATCTAAAGATTTTTTTATGGCTTTTTTTGTGCCACTAACACCAAAACTAGCTGTAATTTTCATTTTTCGATTAGCAAATACAAACGGATGATTAGCTAATGCTTCACATATTTCTAATATTGTATTCTTTATTTCAGAGATGTTGACTCCTGTTTGCATATAGACGAATTCTTCTCCGCCATAACGTGCGAAAATTCCGTTTGAATTAAATTTTTGTGATACAATCAAAGCCATTTCTTCAAGGACATAATCGCCCGCTTGATGCCCATAAATATCATTCACTACTTTAAAATCATCTAAATCAAACATCACCACAACTAAATTTTTATGTTCGATTTGTGCTAAGTCAAATGCCTCAGTCGCTAATCTATAAAAATATCGTCGGTTATATATATTGGTTAAACTATCATAAGAAGCCATTCTCTCCATTTTTATAAATTCTTCTTTTTGCAGCGTGATATCATAAAATATTGCACAATATCCGTTATTGACTTGTCCTAAAAAATGATTGGCTAATACTTGAAGTTCAACGGAGTAATACTTATTCTTTCCCTCTATTAAAAGTGTAATCTCATGATGATGGTTTTTTAATAATTCATCACAAATTGGTTCATCAGATCCACATAAATCACCTAATTTTAGCCCATGAGGGTATTCTTTTTGATTGATAAAGAGTTCCTTTGCTTTTTCGTTCATACTAACAAGTGTAAATGTCTCATCCATGATGACAATTGGGGATAAGGATTTTTCAAATATCAGTTGATATGCTTTGGGAACTAAATCAAATAACTCATAATGGAATAATGCAAAGAACAAAACAAAAGCAAATAATGATGTAAAGTAAGGCGTTGTATCGATAGGGCTAGACTCCCGACTTATTACTTGTGTTGTAATTAATCCAAAACCAATAAAGCTAATAATAAAAAGAATAAAAGACCGGCTTTTTGCTAAGAACACACTTCGTCGGTAAGAACTATAAAAATTAAATGTTGTTAAACCTAAAACAAATAGATTAAAACCGGCTTGTATATAATACATCAGCCCTTTTTGATAAATAATGACATTATAACCTTCCCAGTGTACACCATGGTAGGCAATCATTTCATGAGATGTATAATAGAGGGTTTGAAACCACTGTCCATTTGAGACATATAGGAAATTAGAAATCATTGTTAAAAAAGGGATAAAAAACAAAAAAAGATAATATGTCACCTTAATTTTGCGTTGTCTATTTAATAGTCTTAAGGATATTAAAAACCAAAGTGTCGTTAAATAGGGAATTGCCAAATGTTGAATATGATTAAATAGTAACTTTTGCACTTCAAAATCATTCAAGATAAAAGCCGCATAAAATGCGGCAAATATTGCATTAGCCAAAACAAAAATACCAGTTAATTTTAACCCTGATAACTGTTCTTTTCTCGTGAATAGGTAGATTACTCCAATAAATAAAAATGAAGCAATAACAAATAATGATATAGCTATGATAAAATCATAACGCATCATTTCACCCCCATGAAAAGCAATTGAAAGGCTGATTAAGATCGATATTCAGTTCCTGGTTGTAACATGGTTAATTGTAATCTTTTGCGGTCTAAATCTACAGCGATAACCCATACTTTGACAATATCGCCGACCGAAACCACTTCTAATGGATGTTTAATATATTTTTTACTCATTTTTGAGATATGAACTAATCCCGCTTCTTTAATACCACAATCGATAAAAGCACCAAAATCAACGACATTTCTGACCGTTCCTTGTAGCTCCATGCCAGGAACCATGTCTTCTAATTTCAATAATTCACTCTTTAATAAAGGTTGTGGGTAATTATCACGTAAATCACGTTGAGGCGATACGAATGCATCTAGTAGGTCATCTAAAGTAATTGGATTGATATTCAATTTTTTGATGATTTGATCTTTATCTGCGAAAGCAACTTTCGCCTTACAAATCTCTGATCCAATTTCTGAGACATCGACAGAAAGTAATTTTAATACATCAAGCGCTAAATCATAACTTTCTGGATGAATAGGTGTTTTATCTAGAGGATTTTTAGAATCAGGAATTCTTAAAAAACCAACGGCTTGTTCAAAGATTTTTGGCCCTAATTTAGAAACTTTCTTAATGGCTTCACGGCTTTTAAAGGGTCCCTTTTCCTCACGGTGTTTTACAATGTTGGTCGCAACGGAAGCAGATAAACCAGAGACATATCTTAATAGCGATGCAGAAGCCGTGTTGACGTTGACACCAACTTGGTTAACCGCCGTTGAAACCACGAAATCAAGCGAATCATTGAGTTTTGCCATACTAACGTCATGTTGATACTGACCCACACCAATCGCTTTAGGATCGATTTTAACGAGTTCAGATAAAGGGTCTTGCATCCGTCTTGCGATGGATACAGCTGATCTTTCTTCAACTTGAAAATCAGGGAATTCTTCTCTTGCTAAATCAGAAGCTGAATAAACAGAAGCCCCCGCTTCACTCACGATAACGTAATACACTTTTTGTTTAACGCTCTTGATGATTTCAACGACGAACGCTTCAGTTTCACGAGAAGCGGTTCCGTTACCAATCGCAATAATTTCAATGTTGTATTTTTCAATGGTGTTCATAATTTTATCTTTTGCTTCTTGAATTCTTTTAGGGTTCACATGTTCACCGATATACGCTTCATGTGGATAGATAACACCTTTATCAATGAAATTACCAAACGCATCGATAACAGCGAATTTACATCCAGTTCTGAAAGCGGGGTCAATTCCTAAAACCATTTTACCTTTCATCGGTGGTTGAAGTAATAGACTTCTTAAGTTCTCAGAGAAAATATGAATGGCTTGATCTTCTGCTTTATCCGTATAATCACTTCTGATTTCACGGTCAATTGCACCAGAAATTAATCGTTTGTAACTGTCTTGGATGGCACTTTCAATCATAGGCACAACCACTGACGTTTTGTTCTTGATGACTTGTTGGTTCAAGAACTGATGAATCTCTTCGATTTGAACATCGATGTTAACCGTGATTACTTTTTCGTTTTCAGCGCGATTGATAGCTAAAATACGATGTAGTTTAATCGCTTTTAATGGTTCTTCGTATTCGTAGTAGTTTTGATAAGTCGATAACTCATCGGTTGCGTCTTTTTTCTTTTTCGTGATAATCTTACCCGTTCTTAATGTAAAATCACGAATCCATTTACGGTAATTAGCATTATCAGATACAGTTTCAGCGATGATATACTTTGCGCCGGTATAAGCATCTTCAATAGAAGGAACTTGTTCGTTAATAAATGGTTTTGCCATTTCATCTAAATCAACATTCAATGGGAATGTTAACATGAGTTTTGCCAAAGGTTCTAATCCCTTCGCAATGGCTTCTGTGGCTTTTGTTTTCTTTTTCTCTTTATAAGGACGATATAAATCCTCTAAATCAACGAGTTTCATTGCTTCATTGATTTTGGCTTTTAATTCTTCTGTAAGCATTCCTTTTTCATCGATAAGACGCAAAATATCATCTTTTCGCTTTTGAAGACTTTTACCATATTCATATTCTTTTTCAATTGCCCGAATTTGTTCTTCATCTAAAGAACCCGTTACTTCTTTTCGATAACGCGCAATAAAAGGAACGGTATTTCCTTCTTCAAGCAATGATAGTACTGTTTCTGCTTGTGATACTTTAATATTTAAACTCAATGCAACTTTTTTTAATAAGTCTTGATTCACGTATTCCATCTTAGCATCCTCCAACTTTATTCACTTTATTTATACCATAAAATCATCATTTTGACTATGTAAAAAAGAAAAAACCCTTTCGGGTTTTACTCATTGTTAACTTAGTTAAATGGTGTATAAGTTCCACTTTCAACTTCTTCAAGCACTTGAAGAACATTAGTTGTTCCCGTAAATGATTCAAGGAATTCGCCGTTGACAACCGAAATTAACATCGGTGTACGAATCGATGATAAATTGACATCATCTAGGAATTCAGCTTTATCACCGGTAACCGTTTCTTTAACGGTTGAAGCATTAACGAAGAAAACGATTTTTTCTTCACCGTTAATTTTTTCTGAAAGTTTTAAAACGTCACGTTTAATTTCAATGCAATTAGAACAATCATCTGAATAAAAGTAGACTAAATAATCTTGATAAGCCACATTTTGATCATCGACATTGACTAAGATTGAATCATAAGCTTCAATATGCTCAAAATCGTCGTAAGAACCTGTGTCCGTTGCTAGATCATATATGAAAACAGCCCCAACTATAAGTAGAACTGCTCCGATTATGCCAACGATTGTTAGAAGTAAAGCTTGCTCACTATTTTTTTTCTTAAATCCCTTTGTATATGTTGCCATATATATCACCCCAGTGTTAATAATTTTACTCAATTTTTACTTAATTTGCAAGCAATTATTTCACAACTCTACAAAACATCACAAATTGGCATCTTCGATGATACAAAAACCGATTGCGTAGTCACTTTCGTGTGAAATAGATAATGAAAATCGATCATTTTTTAATTTATCACAAACAAGATAAGGTTGTCCAAATTCATTGTTTTTAATTTCTAATTCATTAAATGAAAGTGCAAAATCAATATGAGATAAGGCTTTTGAAATAGCTTCTTTAATTGCGAATCTCCCTGCAAGAAATTCAGATTTTCGTTGATCAGAAGAAAACCCTTGATATTTATCCAATTCGGACTTGCTTAAAATCCGTTTTGCAATATCAGTGTTCATCCTAGATACTTTAACAATATCTGTCCCAATTCCTTTAATCATGGTTTTCCTCATTCATCAATAGTGTATTCGCTAAATCCTTTAAAGCTCGGAAGCGATGATTTAAAGCAGACTTCGAAATCAAATAGCCATAATGTTCTAGTGCTGCGTATGACAATTCATTTAATGTCGAATCTGGATATAATTTCCTTAATTCTATCACTTCTTTTAAACTCTTTGGTAATTCACTGACATTCTTCTTTTCAATGATTTCTATATGTTTTAATTGGTGTGCTGCAGCATCTAAAGCTTTTCTTTCATTGGCGATATCACAATTGATAACTCGGTTTATGGAGTTTTTGAAATCGCGTTTAATTCGCGAATCCTCAAATTCAAATAATTGATTTGTTGCACCGGTCACACGTAAAAAATCTGATATTTTTTCGGCTTCTTTGATGTACATGATATAACCACGTTTGTTTTTAGAAACTTTTCCATTTAATTGAAACTCTTCACTGAGTTCTTTTAAAACTTCCGCTTGTTTATCGCTCGATGTTTGAATTTCAAGGTGATAAGTCGACGTCTCGGGAGAATTAATCGATCCTCCTGCTAGAAAAGCACCTCGAAGGTAAGCGCGTTTACAACATTCCTTTTTTATCAAATCAGGATTTACGTCCTGGAAGAACAAAGCCTGTTTATTCATGAGTGACAATTCATTCATAATCGCATCAACTTTATCTTCGATATGGGCAATAAACAAATCGTTTTTTTGAAGATTCAGTTGTTTTTTACTGATGAGTTCGGGTTCGATTTTATAACGTTCCTTCACGAGTTTCATGAATTTACGTATTACGGCATTATTCGTTGTTTGAAAGGCAAGCAATAGTCCTTTACTACTAAGTTCAACCGAACCACTAATATGTAACATCGCAGAGAGTTCTGCTTTTTGACAACAGGACAAATTCTTAATATTGGATAATTCTGATTTAACTTCACTGGTATAAGACATAACTTACTCCTTTCTTTATTTATCTAAAAACTTCACCGCTGATAGAGCAGCGATTGCCCCATCAGAGATGGCGGTCGCAATTAAACGGTAATCTTTTTTTGTAACATCACCACAAGCAAAAAGACCTGGCATTTTTGTACTCATTTCTGTATTAACTGAAATAAATCCGGCTTTATCAAGCACATTGAGGTTTTTTAAGAACTCAGTTCTAGGAAGATTACCGACGTAGACAAAGAGGCCTTCAGTAAGAAACGATTTTTCTTCTCCGGTAATTAAATCTTTAATTATTACCGCTGATAAAATTGGATCACCCAATAAACCAATGACTTGGGTCGATGATAAAATCGATACTTTCGGATTTTTCTTCACCCGATTGACAAGACCGCCTGCAGCAGTTAAATTCGGCAAATCATGGATAATGGTAACAGATTTTGCAATTTCTGCGAGATATAAACTTTCTTCTAAAGCGGAGTCTCCACCGCCTACAACACAAACGTCTTTACCTTCAAAAAAGATACCATCACAGACGGCACAATAAGATAGACCTCGGCTTAAGTAAAACTTTTCATTCTTAACGCCCATCGGTCTAGGCTCGGTGCCTGAAGCGATAATCACTGCTTTTGATTGATAAGTAGAAATATCAGTTTTAACAGTGTAAATACTCTCTTGATAAGTTATATCTAGTACATCGCCATAGGTATCTTCTATTTCTAAATCATGAAGATGATTAATCATTTTACTAACTAATTCTTCCGCGCTAACACGACTGAATCCAAGATAGTTATCAACTTTATACGTCGATAATACCCTTCCACCTGGATTGCCTTTATCTAAAATAATGATTTTTTTATTCGCTCTTTTGGCGTAAATTGCAGCCATCATGCCCGCAGGTCCACAGCCAACAATTAATAAATCGCAATCAATCATATTATTCTACGACTTCTTTGTTATCATTTATTTTATTAAATTCAATACATCCAGGAACAGTTTCATATTTTTCACCTTTGAGTTTGAATCGAATAAATAATGACAATAAAATACCGCCTAAAATCATTAAGACAGAAGTCACAATCGCTGATTTAAATGTTATACCTAAAAATTCAAAGACTAAAGGATCTGTTCTCATTGTTTCGATGAAGATACGAACTCCGCCGTACCAAACTAAGTATAAAGCAATGAGTTCACCAAATCGGATTGTTTTAACTCGGCGTAATACAAGCATCACTGCGAAACCAACGAGATTTAACATTGACTCATAGAAGAAAGTAGGGTGGTAATAACCTGTAACAGGAGTCACTAAATATCCGCCTGTTCCTTCTGCAATATACATATTATTAACAATAAATTCTGGAATTCCAATGGAATATCTTAAAAAATTAAATTGATCTTGAAGCGATAAATTCGCAACACCATTTGTCATGCCCCCAACGAGTCCGCCATGCGCCTCTTGATTGAAGAAATTACCCCATCTTCCAAATGCTTGTGCGAGGATGAAACCAACAGCCATGACGTCTAAGACTTTCCAAAGGTTCATTTTGCGTTTTTTTGTAAATAATAAAACACAAATAAAAGCCACAAAGAAAGCACCGTGAATCGCTAAGCCTGATAATCCGAATGACGAGAAATCTAATCTTCCTGTTGAAAAGCCCAAAACTCTTAATAGGGATGGAAAAAACTCACCATAAACAAAATTATCCCACTCAAAGACCACATACCATAACCGTGCGCCTAAAATAGATACAGGCACAATCCATAAAAACCCATCAATCAAATCATCTTGATCGACACCTGTTCTTTTAATCTCTCTTAATCCTAAGAATAAAGCAGTCATAATTCCTAACATGATAAAGAAAGAATAAAATACAACACTTCTTCCACCAATCGTCACTAAGCGATTGTCTAGCGTATAGATGGGTGTAATGGTTGTGTTTGACTGAATTTCATCAAAATCATCTTCCCAAACGCTCCAACGAGTAAAATACGTATTTTCTTTATTATTTGGCTCGGCTGGAGGAACGATATCACAAGGTTCTCCCACCGTACAAGTAATACTTTTCAATAAGGGAGTATCAGCGTATTTATCATAGAATTCGACGGTAAATGTCCCGTCGCCATTCGTAATGGGTTCATTCTCGCAACCTACCAAATAAAATGTTAGAAACAAAGATAATAATGCGATCGTATATTTGAGTAATTTGGTCATTTTTTATCTCCTAGTTTTGAGGCATTTTTACTAATTTTATAATTAAGCTGCTCACTGAATGCTTTCGCTGAATGATATCCAAGCATTTTTGATTTATAATCGTACGCCGCAGCTTCAACGAGGGTAGCTGTATTTCTTGCTTCTGTGATTGGTAGTGATAAAACAGTCACTTCGGTATCTAAAATCATTTCTTTTTCTTCCGTTAAACCCAAACGATCAAACGTTTTATTATCATCCCATTTTTCAAGTTTAACAATTAATGAGATTCGTTTGTTTTCTCGATAAGCTCTCGCACCAAATAAATAGACGACATTAACAATACCGATTCCACGAATTTCAAGGAATTTTTTTAAGATGTCTGGTGCTTCACCAATAACAACACCTTTTTCTTTTTGATAGATTTCAATTAGATCGTCCGCAACCAACATGTATCCGCGTCTTATCAATTCAAGGGCGACTTCACTTTTACCGATGCCACTTTGGCCGGTAATAATGACACCAACGCCATTGATATCTAATAACACACCATGAATCGCAACACGTTCTGACAATTTTGATTGTAAGTAAGTGAAAAGTTCACTGAATAATGATGATGTTTTATAAGAACTCTTCAAGATTGGGATATTGAATTCATTACCAAATTTAATAAATACATCCGGTATCACCACATTCTTAGAAAAAACAAAGGCGGGTGGTTGTTTTTCAAATAACATTCGAACACGAATGTTTTGATCTGTTTCATTGAGCCAGTGAAAAAAAGTGCCCTCTTTGGATCCTATGATTTGAATACGGTCATGTTCATAAAAATCAAACATACCCGCAAGTTCAAGTCCTGGTTTGGAAAGGCTTGGATTTTTTACTTCGCGGTCAACACCAAGATGTCCCGCAATGACTTCAAGTTTTAATGCCTCAATAACTTGTTTTATAGTAATTGAACTGTTCATCACTTCACCCGCTTTATCAGCTTTTTTTCAGTTTCTTATTAAGAAAATTGACACTTAAGATATAGAGTTTTTTAAATATGGCTCTTACGATCAAAAAAATGACAACGAATACAATGGGGTATAAATAATTTTCAAATGAAAATAATTCAAGTGGAACTAATAAATCAATGGCATAAATAAAGGTTAGATTAAACAAAAAGAAGATGAGTCCTGATGAATAAAGCACTAACTTGACATGTTTTTTTAACATAAATTGTTTCATTAGAAACTCTAACGTCGTAAAGATTATCGCAATTAACAAATAAATCATTTGGTTGTTCGAGGAAGCAAGACGAAAACCTTCAATGATGAGATAAAATAAGATAAAATTGACTAAAAAACCGACAATAAAATTAATCGCAATGTTGTTTGAATAATCGAGCGCTAAATTAATTTTTATTACATTCGGTTGTGCGGACTTTTGTTCTTTTATTATCCGCTTTTTTTCTTCTGCATTCTGTTTTTTGACATCTTCGATTAGTTTTTCTAATTCTTCGATGTCTTTTCGAATATCTTTATTATCTTTTTTGTCCATTGATATCCCTATTTCTTCTTCTAGAAGATAAATTCATCATATCATAAACTTTGTGATAAATCATCATAAAACCGTTTTAAGATAACTCCCCGTATAACTCGTCGGATGTTTGGCAATTTCCTCAGGGGTTCCTAGAGCAACAATATTCCCACCGCGGTCTCCACCTTCAGGTCCTAAGTCAATGACATAATCCGCAACTTTTATGACATCTAAATTGTGCTCTATAACAACGACGGTTGCGCCTTTATCAACAATATCATTCAAAACATTAATTAAATTGACAATATCATGCGAATGAAGACCCGTCGTCGGCTCATCTAAAATGTAAATGGATTTATCCGTGATGCGTTTGTATAATTCGCTCGCTAATTTAACGCGTTGCGCTTCACCACCCGATAAAGTCGTCGATGATTGACCTAGTTTAATATACCCAAGTCCAACATCGTTGATTGTCTTTAAACGCGTAAATATTTTCGGAACATTTTTAAAGAAATCAACACCTGCTTCAATGGTCATCTCAAGCACATCCGCAATTGTTTTACCTTTGTATTTAACTTCAAGTGTTTCTTGATTATAGCGTGAACCATGACACTCTTCGCATTCAACGTAGATATCGGGCATAAAATGCATTTCAATTTTAATCACGCCATCGCCTTGACAATGTTCGCATCGACCGCCTTTGACGTTGAATGAAAAACGACCTTTATCATAACCTCTGACTTTAGCTTCATTGGTTTTGCTAAAAAGATCTCTGATTTCATCAAATACACCGGTATAAGTCGCTGGATTACTTCTTGGTGTTCGACCAATCGCAGACTGATCAATATCGATGATTTTATCAAGGACTTCATACCCTAATAAATCATCGCATGCCCCAGCTATTTCGTTTCTTCTTGTAATTCGGTTGATTAAACCTTTATAAAGAACTTCGTTAACTAAAGACGATTTTCCGGAACCAGAAACTCCAGTGACGACTGTAAAACACCCAATTGGAATATCGACATTGAGATTTTTTAAATTGTTTTGTCTTGCGTTAATAATTGAAATATATCCTCGTTCATGGGCTCTTCTAGTTTTGGGTACTGGAATTGACATTTTTCCAGAAAGATATTTTCCGGTTAACGATGTTTCACATAAGCGAAGTTCATCAGGAGTTCCTGCAAAAATAACTTCACCGCCGTGAAGTCCAGCACCAGGTCCGATGTCGACAACAAAATCCGCTTCAGAAATCATTTCCATATCGTGTTCAACGACAATCATCGTATTCCCGATGTCTCTCATGCCTTTAAGTGTATTGATAAGTCGCATATTGTCTTTTTGATGAAGTCCAATCGAGGGTTCGTCTAAAACATATAATACACCCGTGAGTCTTGAACCGATTTGAGTGGCTAGACGAATCCGTTGTGATTCACCGCCTGATAATGTGCCAGATGATCTCGTTAGAGATAAATAATCTAACCCAACATTAATCAAAAAATTCAAACGCGTTTTAACTTCTCTTAATATCGGTCTAGCGATTTCATATTCCTTATCAGTTAAGGTCATATTCTTGATAAAATCATACATATGAACAATACTCATAGATGTAAAATCATAGATATTAAGTCCATTGATTTTAACTGATAAAGCCGCCTCACTGAGCCGTTTTCCGTGACAAACTTCACAAGGAATATCATTCATCATCGATTCTAACCAATCACGAATCATTCTAGAAGTAGTTTCAACGTATCGTCTTTCTAAACTTTTAATTACTCCTTCAAAAGTTCGTTTTTGATTGTGTTCAAACTCACTTGATTTTGAAAGAAATTTAAAGTGAATGACTTTATCTGTACCATATAGAATGATATCTTGCTCTTCTTTGCTTAATTGGTTAAATGGTTTTTTAATATCAATGTTAAAAGCTTTACAGACTTGTAATACTTGTTGCAAGTAAATAGATTCTATATTAGCGTATTTGTCTAAAACGCCCTCCATAATCGAGAGTTTGTCATTGGGTATGAGTAAATTAATATCGATTTTACGCTTAAAACCTAATCCTGAACATTCAGGGCATGCGCCGTAAGGTGCATTAAATGAAAATAACCGAGGTTCAAGCGAACCAATTTGAAAACCACATTCAGGACAACTAAAGTGTTCAGAAAAAAGTTTTTCTTCATCATTGACCAATGCAACCATGAGTCCTTCAGATAATTTAGTAGCCGTTTCAATTGAATCATATAATCTAGAACGAACGCCATCTTTGACTACTAACCGGTCAATGACGACTTCAATATCATACCGTTTTGTCTTTTCAAGGACGATTTCATCATCTAAATCGAAATCTTCTTTGTTGATACGCACTCTCGTATAGCCTTCTTTTCGTAAATCAGCTAATACTTTTTCATGCATGCCCTTTTTACCACGAACCACAGGTGATAAAATAACCACTTTGGCCCCATCAACCTCCATGATTCTATTCGTCATTTCTTGGATGGTTTGACTGGTGATTTCGATGCCATGAATTGGACAATATGGAATACCAATTCGAGCATATAAAAGACGGACGTAATCATAAATTTCTGTGACGGTTCCAACAGTTGACCTTGGATTATTAGAAGTCGTTTTTTGATCGATTGATATTGCTGGTGAAAGACCTTCAATCGAATCAACATCAGGTTTTTCCATATTACCTAAGAATTGCCTTGCATAGGCTGATAAACTTTCAACGTACCTTCTTCTACCTTCTTCATAAATGGTATCAAATGCTAAACTGGTCTTCCCAGAACCGGAAAGACCTGTCATCACAATTAACTTATTTTTAGGCAGTGAGAGATCAATATTTTTTAAGTTATTTTCTCTTGCGCCTTTGATGATAATCTGTTCATTCATTTTGCTCACCTTGCTATATTATATCATATAGCATTCTTCAAGATTGAAAACAAAGAATCGCAAATTACGACTCTTCGTTAGTCATGTCAATAAATTCTTCTTCTGATAATATTTTAACGCCAAGTTCAATGCCTTTACCAAGTTTTGAACCCGCTTCGCTTCCCGCAAGAATAAAGTCTGTATTTTTGGATACGGAAGAAGAAACTTTTCCACCTAAATCTTCGATGACTTTCGCTGCTTCATTACGTGAATAATGATTGAGGGTTCCTGTTAATACGACGGTTTTTCCGGTGAAAACCGTAACGCCACCTTTTGCAGAAGAACGGTACTGCATATTTAGACCCAACATTGATAAATCATTGATTAATTCGACGTTTGTTTCATCATCAAAATAAGATACTAAACTTAATGCTATCGCTTCGCCAATATCGTCAATCTCAATTAGACTTTCAACCGTCGCTTGTTTTAATAACTCGATTGAAGGATGTTGTTTGGCTAATGTTTTCGCAATTTTTTGACCGACATGCCTGATGCCTAAGCCAAACAACAATTTATCTAAATTATTGTTTTTACTGGTTTCAATCGCTTGGAGTAAATTATCGATACTTTTTTGACCAAAACCTTCTTTGCTCATTAATTCTAGACGATAATCCTTCAATCTAAAAATATCGGCGATGGTCGATAAATATCCGTCATTGAATAATTCTGTCACGACTTTTTCACCTAAACCTTCAATGTTATAAGCGTCTCTTGAAGCAAAATGAATAAGTCCTTCAATCTTTTTTGCTTCACAATGAGGATTTAAGCAATAATAGTCTGCTTCGCCTGGCTTTCTTACTAGTTTTGAATCGCATTTAGGGCAATTCTCAATCATTCTAAATAGAACTTCATGGCCTGTTCTTCTTTCAGGCATCGTTCTAACAACCTCCGGAATAATTTCACCCGCTTTTCGAATGATAACATCATCACCCAAACGGATATCTTTATCCAAACAATAATCTTCATTATGTAGTGTTGCACGGCGAACAACAGAACCAGACACATCTACAGGATCAAGTTCTGCAACCGGAGTAATGACCCCTGTTCTTCCAATTTGGAAAGTAATCGCATTTAAATGGGTGATAACTTCTTCGGCTGGAAATTTATAAGCAGTCGCCCATTTCGGTGATTTTGCGGTATATCCAATTTTTTGATATAGATTTAATTCATTGACTTTGATTACAACACCATCAATTTCATAGGGTAAATCATGTCTTATGGTTGCGACATGATTAACATAGTCAATGACCTCTTCAATCGACTTACATTCTTTGGTCAATGGATTGACTTTGAAACCAAATGTTTTCAACAAATTTAATGCATCGCTATGAAGCGGTTTCAAATCTCGGTTCATCAGATAATAAATGAAAGCATCTAATTTTCTCTTTCCAACCACTTTTGAATCAAGTTGTCTTAAGGTGCCTGCAGCGGCGTTTCTTGGATTTTTAAACGGTTCTTCGTTTTGAGAAATTCTTTCGATATTTGCATTTTCAAATGCTTTTTTACTCATATAGACTTCACCGCGAACTTCAATCGGATCAAAATAGGGAATTGAAAGCGGGATTGATTTAATGGTTTTAACATTAACAGTAACATCTTCACCGATGATGCCATCACCTCTTGTAGCCGCGAGTTTTAATAGTCCGTTATCATAATGTAATGCGACTGAAAGGCCATCGATTTTTAGTTCTGCGACGTAGCTATATTTGGACACTTCTTTTTTTATTTTAGCGTCAAAATCTCGAAGGTCTTCTTCATTAAAAACATTGCTCAATGATAACATTTGTGATTTATGTTCCACTTTCACAAACTTATCAATCGCAATTCCACCAACTCTTTTAGTAGGCGAATCTTCGGTTGATAATTCAGGATTTTCATTTTCAAGCAAGATTAATTCATTGAGTAAACGATCATACTCATAATCCGATACAGAAGGATTATCTAAAGCATAATATTCATAATTGTACTGATTTAACAATCGTTTAATTTCGTCAATTCTTTGTTTTATATCCATAGTCTCACCTATACTTTTTGAATGCTTGGATGATCTTTCATTAATACTTTTATGCCATATTCTGCTTTAAAGGCAATGGTTGCTTTATCCTTATCAATCATCACCACTATACCTTCGCCGAAGGTTATGTGTTTCACTTTATCCCCTATCGCAAATTGATTTCTTGTTGGTGTATATGAAGGCATTACTGCAGGTTCATTAACAGATCTACTTTCACGACTAGGCATTCCAGAAAAAGCATGTTGCCGTTTCATGATTCCTTGGTGATCAATTAAATCTTCTTCAATTTCACCTAAGAACTCTGAATCTGGATTTGATTGATAATGCCCATACATAAATCTTGCTTTTGAATTTGTAATATAGACATGTTCCTTCGCTCTTGTTAACCCCACATAAAACAAACGACGTTCTTCTTCGATATCATTACGTTCAAGCAAACTTTGTGAGGAAGGAAATAGAGTTTGTTCAAAACAAGTGAGAAATACAACTTTAAACTCAAGCCCCTTGGCTGAATGCATTGTCATTAATGAGACATATTCATCATTCTCCAATAAATCTTCAGCTTCTGCTCTTAACGCTAATTCATTTAATATATTGACTAAAATATCATAATTTTTACTTAAATCGATTTCTTTGATCTTTTCTAGGATAATTGATTTAAACTCTTGAATATTTTCAATTCGACGTTCTGCCTCAAGCATCTTATCGCCGGTCGCTGCTTCTTTTTGTAATGCACCGATATATCCGCTATTGGTCAATAAATTTTCGTAGGTCACTAAGAGATTTACGTTTTCAATATTTTCATACAATTGATCAATCATCGTTTTAAACTCTTGAAGTTTTGCTGCAGTAGATTTACCGACTAAGAACTCAACGCCTTGTTCGATACATTCCATGATTTTCATTTGATGATCTTTTGCATATTCACTAATTTTTTCAAAACTTGTTTGACCTATGCCACGTTTCGGTTCATTGTATACTCGCGCAAAGGCATAATCGTCTCCGCGATTAACGATTAAACGCAAATATGAAATGATATCTTTGATTTCTTTGCGCTTATAGAAAGATATGTTTCCGATAACTTTATAAGGAATATTATATTTCAGTAATACGTCCTCAAATTTACGACTCATTGCGTTATTGCGATATAATACAGCCATATCTCGATAGTTAATGCCACTTTTACTAAATTGTTTGATTCGGTTATAAACGTAATAAGCCTCCTCATCGTCACTTTCAGCTTTATAGTGGATGATTTTTTCACCTTGACCTAATTCGCTGAATAGATCTTTAGGAATTCGGTTTCGGTTATGCTTAATTACGGCATTCGCAGCGTCAAGAATCGTTTTTTTCGAACGATAATTTTGATTTAGAATGATTTTATGAAAATCTGGAAAATCACGCATGAATTTTCGAATGTTTTGAATGTTTGCACCACGAAAAGCATATATACTTTGATCCTCGTCACCAACGATAAATAAGTTTTTATGTTTCTGTGCTAATAGGTGAACAATATCATATTGTAAGTCGTTGGTGTCTTGAAATTCATCCACCAGAATATATTCAAACCAGTTTTGATATTTTTTTAATACTTCAGGAAATTCTCGAAATAATTTAAGAATCAAAACCAGCAAATCCTGAAAATCAACAAGATTGTTCTTTTTTAAGAATGCTTGATATTCTTCAAACACTTCACCTAATACTTTTTTAAAAGGTTGTGTTTGAATTTCTAAGACAATGGGGTCCGCTTTCGCCGCTTCAACCAAGTTCGATAAGGCTTTAGGGTTATATTGTTTCGGATCATAATTTAACTCTTTTAATATGTTTTTTGTGATAATGACGGTATCGTCATCATCGATAATTTGAAAATTATTCTCATACCCTAAATGATGAATATCGTTTCTTAAAATCTTTGCACCCATCGCATGGAAGGTAGAAATCCAAATTCCTTTTAACGGTAATTGAATTAATTTAAAAACACGTGATTTCATTTCTTCTGCAGCTCGGTTTGTAAATGTAATTGCTAAAATCCGATTAGCAGGAATTCCGACTTCATCAATTAAATAAGCTACCCGATTAGTGAGGACTCGTGTTTTTCCTGAACCCGCTCCGGCTACTGCCATGACGGGTCCTGAGACGATGCGAACAGCTTCGGCTTGTTGTAAATTTAAGTTGTCGAATAATTTTGAAGCCATTATATCACCCATGAATATTATATCATAATATTCCCTTTTTGAGGTGGTTTTCTCAGAGATAATTACAAAAAAAAGACGGAAAATTCCGTCTTTATAAATTAGTTATTCGCGATTAATTTTGATGTCTTGTATGAGCCGAATAAGCCATACAACAATGAAATATACCGCAAGGATAAACAAGATACCCAGTACTGCAACAAAGACAATCGCTTGCCATTTTATCCAAATGGAGTGAATCTCTGAATCAAAATTTATTAAGGTTAATAAATTGGCGATTACACCTATCATAGAAGCGATGGCTAGTAAAATATACCCGCTCACGTTGATGATATGTTTTCTCATAAGACTATTTATAACTTGATTTCAATTCAACTGTGCGATTGAATACCAAGTTTCCTTTTACAGTATCGTAATCAACTGAAAAATATCCATTACGAACAAATTGGAATTTTTCTTCTGGCAAAGTATCCTTTAATGACGCTTCTACAAATCCTTCCAATGTTTTCCATGAATTAGGATTCAAACGATCTTCTAATTTTCTATCTGCATCACTATCAACCATTAAGGGTTCAAATAAATTGAATTTAGCCGGGATAGCCGTGCTTTCTTCAACGAAATGAATATTTCCATTCGGTTTTCTAGCATTAAATCCTGAACCGGATTTCGTTTCTGGATCATAGGTACAATGTAATTCTTTAATTGACCCGTCGGGGTTATAGATAATATCTTCACATTTTACAAAGTAAGCATGCATTAAGCGAACTTCTAATCCTTTTGCTAGACGTTTCCATCCTTTTTCAGGCGTTCCGTCAATGAAATCGTCTTTTTCAATGTAAACTTCTCTTCCAAAAGCAATTGTTCTTGTGCCTAACGCTTCATTTTCATTGTTATTGGGTAATTCTAAATATTCAATTTCACCCACAGGATAATTGGTAATAACAACTTTTAGAGGATTTAATATCGCATTGACACGTTTATTAACCAATCTCAAATCGTCTCTTAAGGAGTTTTCTAACATTTCATTAGATACCGTTGAGTTTATCCTTGATAAACCGGTCGATAAGACAAAATGACGAATCGCTGAAGGGGTGTATCCTCTGCGACGAAGGCCAACTAAAGTAGGCATTCTTGGATCATCATACCCTTTAACGAGTTTTGCATCAACGAGTTGTTTCAAATATCTTTTTGACATGATTGTATTAGTAATATTCAAACGGCCAAATTCATATTGGTGTGGAATATGAGGCATTTCACATTTTTCAACAAACCAGTCATATAAAACTCTGTGATCAACATATTCTAAAGAACAAAGTGAATGTGAAATTCCTTCAATCGCATCTTGTAATGGGTGAGCAAAATCATACATCGGATAAATACACCATTTATTACCGGTATTATGATGATTAATATGGATGATACGGTAAATAACCGGATCACGCATATTAATATTAGGGCTTGCCATATCAATTTTCGCTCTTAGTGTTTTTTCTCCGTCATTATATTTTCCATCACGCATTTCACTAAACAACTTTAAATTTTCTTCAACACTACGGTTTCTATTGGGGGAATCTGTTCCACGTGTATTTAAGGTGCCACGATATTTTGACATATCTTCAGCATTCAAATCACATACATAAGCTAATCCTTTTTTGATTAGCATGATTGCTCTTTCGTAGGATTCTTCAAAATAATCTGATCCAAATAACACATTTGCAGGATGATAACCTAACCACTCGATATCACCTTTAATTGCTTCAACGAACATAGCATCTTCTTTAACGGGGTTTGTATCATCAAAACGGAGGTTTGTCTTTCCACCAAACATTTTTGCTAATTCAAAATTCGTTATAATTGCTCGAGCGTGACCAATGTGTAAGTATGCATTGGGTTCAGGTGGAAAACGCGTTATAATCTCTTTGACTTTTCCACTCGCTAAATCTTCTTCCATAATCGTTTTGATAAAATTTGATGACATATCCATAAGTAATTCCTCCTAAACCTATTTGAGTACAAGCCTAGAATCAGCATTTAAGTAAAAGTCTGATGGGGTTTGTGTTTTTTGATATTTAAAATAGCCTGCGGCAGCAATCATTGCTGCATTATCGGTACAATATTGCATCGATGGAAAATAGACAGGAACAAACGTAATACGTTCTAACATTTTCGCTCTTAATCCACGGTTTGCAGCAACACCGCCAGCAACGATAATTTGTTTCACTTGATAGGTCTTGGCTGCTTTGGCAGTTTTATGAACTAAAACATCGGTGACTGCTTCTTGAAAGCTTCTAGAAAAATCAGCGTTGTTAATTTCTTCGCCTCTTTGAACTTTGTTGTGATGAAAGTTTATCACATGCGATTTTAAACCAGAGAAACTAAAATTGAAATCGTCACTGTCCATCATCGGTCTTGGAAAATGATATAAATCTTGTCCTAAAGCCGATAATTTATCAACTTGAGGTCCGCCAGGATAAGGTAAATTTAAAACACGAGCGATTTTATCGTAGGCTTCACCAACTGCATCATCCATGGTTTCACCTAACTTTTCAAAATCAAAGTGTTCTTTCATTAAAATCAATTCGGTATGTCCGCCTGATACAACAAGAGCCAAACAAGGGAATTCAATGTCTCGTTCTAAGTTGTTTGCATAGATATGACCCGCTATGTGATGAACGCCTATGAGCGGTATATTATAATTCATGGCGATTACTTTTGCGGCAGAAACGCCAATCAGTAAAGATCCAATTAAACCAGGACCTTCCGTTACAGCGACTAAACCAACATCTTCATAGGAAATACCCGCTTTTTTCATGGCTTGATCAAAGACAAGTGTCACGCCTTTAACATGTTCCCTTGAAGCGATTTCAGGAACAACACCGCCATACTCTTTATGTATATCTATTTGGCTTAATACCACATTAGAAAGCACTGTCTTACCATCTTTAACGACCGCTACACTGGTCTCATCACAGCTGCTTTCAATTCCTAATACAATCATTTTTTCACTTCACTTTCGCTAAAGATTCTTTAGCATGAGATCAGCGTCTTCGCCATTCTCATAATATTGTTTTCTAATTGCGACTTTAGTAAATCCATATTTTTTATAATATAACTGTGCAGAAGTATTTGTTTGTCTCACTTCTAAGGTTAACGTTGATACCTCATGTTGCTTTAAGAATTCCAAGACAAAGTCCATTAAGACCGACCCTAATCCGTGCGATTGAAGTTCAGGAATGACATAGATATTTAGTATCTGTGCCATAGGTGAATCAATCCATAAACTGACATGCCCAAGAAATGCCGAATCTTCGGGATTTTCCATAACAAAATAATAAGCAAAAGGGTTGTTGTTTAATTCGCTTTTTAAGGTTTCTTCTCCCAATGATTGCCCTAAAATACGGCGATCATTATAGACAACGACTGATATGTCACTTTCTTCCATAAACCGTATTCTCGTATTCATTTAAATAACCTTATTTCTTTCGGCTTCTGTGATTTGTAAGTAATTTGGAACCAATGCATGAACATCTTCAACCTTGGTAATGAGTCCACTACCAATTAATTTGATAATGTTTGGCATACCTTCTGAGACTTCATCATAACTTGTTTTTAATGATTTTTTATACTCCTCAAAATTAACTAAAGAGTCTTCTTGAACAACGGTCATTATACTTTGTTTCTGACTAAAGGTTGCGAGGAATGCATTTCCTCTTCTAGCATCAATATATGCTAAAATATCATCTGATTCCGATACTGTAGCTAATAAAGCCAATGAAGAAAAAGTATAAATCTCAATAGGGTTTAAATATCCAATCATTTTCGCAATAGCAACACCGATTCTTACACCGGTATAACTCCCTGGTCCGATACCAACTAAAACGCCTTCAATCATTCTAAGAGTCAGTGATTGTTTTTTTAGTAGTTGATCAATCAATGGCATAATCGTCACTGAATGGTTACTTGCACCTTCTTGATTAATTGAATCAACGACCACGCCATTAATGACTAACGCAAGGTAAATAGACTTAGTTGCCGTATCGATTGCTAATAATTTCGAGGGCATCTTCATATATTCCACTTCCTTCCATTGTGACGATACGATTTGATTCGTTTACAACATCTATTGATATTTCTAAAATTTCTTTTGGTAGCATCCCTAAAATATATGGGTACCATTCGATAACCGCTACTCCATCACCATAGATAAAATCATCTAGTTCATAGTCATAACCAATATTTTCTAACCGGTATACATCCATGTGATACAAGGGTAGAGGTCCTTTATAGACCTTAAGAATTGTGAAAGTTGGAGAATTGACGTTATCTTTGATGCCGATATACTTCGCCAAAAATTGGGTAAATGTTGTTTTACCACTACCTAAAGTCCCTTTTAGACCGATAATAAATCCTGGTTTTACTGTTTCTGCAACTGATTTAGCAAGTAATTCCATATCATTCAAATTTTTAACAATAAAGCTTCTTTTCATCTTTTCACCCATTCAACTTACTTCATGAAAATTATATCATATATTACTTTTTTATAACTTGTATATTCACTGATTTGCACGAAAAATTTGCGTAATTCACTATCGATATTCACATTAATATGCTATAATTGTCAAACAAGGAGTATAGTCAATAAACGACACCCTATCATGACTATAATACATGAAAACCATGTTCCTGATTATTCATAACCCATTATCGAGTAATAAAAAATCAAAGAAAAGAACTTCAAAAATCGTAAAGTTCTGTCAAAAGAACGATATTGCATTTAACCTTCGTTCAACATTAAAAATTGACAATCTTAATGATTTTTTAAACAAAAATCCACAAATCACCGATATCATCTATTGCGGTGGAGATGGATCATTTAACTATCTTGTAAATCACGTAGACGTGAATGCTATTACTCAAAGAATTCATCTTGCACAAAGTGGTTCTGGTAATGATTTTATTCGTACATTAAAACGCATTCAATATGGTAATATCACCATTGGACAAGCCAATAACAATACAACTCCTGTCCGTTTTATCAATGGCTGTGGTCTTGGCGTTGATGCAGCTGTTTGTCATTATGTGAATGCAGATACGAAAAAGAATAAACTTTCCTATTTCATCAATACTTTTAAAGCAATTTCCCAGTTTAAACCCACGAACATGGATGTAACCATTGATGGAAAACTATATCATTTTAGTAAAGCATTCTTTGTAGCTGTCCAAAACGGAAAATACTTTGGCGGTGGTATGAAAGTCGCTCCAGATGCCAACCCATCAAGTGATGAGTATCAAGTGATTGTAGCTCATAGTATTTCAAAAGCATTAATCAGTTTGCTTTTTGTTACAATATATTCTGGTTTTCATGTTCATCTCAAAAAATGGGTCACGATACTTTCTGGAAAATCGATAAAAATATCGTCTGATTTACCAAACTACTTCCAAACTGATGGTGAAGTAATCGACAATGTAAGTATCGTTGAAGTGAACAAAGCTATATCGAGAGATTTTTATGCTTATAATCCTAAAAACGTTTTAAAAATTAATGAAACTAAATAACTGTTAGAAAATGGATAGCGCGGCTATCCATTTTTTTTATTTTAATTTCTTTTCAAGTTCAGCTTTTAAAGTTTCGTATCCGGGCTTACCTAACAAAGCAAACATATTCTTCTTATAAGCTTCAACACCAGGTTGATCAAATGGATTGACACCTAACACATACCCGCTTACACCACATGCTAATTCAAAGAAGTAAACCAAATAACCAAATGCAAAAGCATCAATCTTTGGAATGGTAATGACGATGTTTGGAACTAACCCCTCTTCATGAGCGAGCAAGGTACCTTCAAATGCTTTTTTGTTAACGAAATCCAAGGATTTTCCCGCTAAATAGTTTAAACCATCTAAATCAAATTTTTCTTTTTCAATATAAATTTCTTTCGCAGGTGTGTCAACGTTTAAAATTGTTTCAAACATTAAACGACGTCCATCTTGAATATATTGACCTAATGAATGCAAATCTGTTGAGAAATTCGCACTAGCGACGAAGAGTCCTTGTCTATCTTTACCTTCGGATTCACCGAATAGTTGTTTCCACCATTCTGAAAAATACGTTAATGATGGTTCATAGTTAATGAGCATTTCAATCGCTTTATTGCTTCTATAAAGCATGTTCCTAATAGCGACATATTTATAAACATCATTTTTCTCAATATCAGCTGATTTATATTCAGATTTAGCTGCTTTCGCACCTTTCATCATTTCTCTGATATCAATTCCCGCAGCCGCAATTGGAAGTAATCCAACAGCGGTTAACACACTGTATCTTCCCCCAATATCATCGGGTACAATAAATGTTTCATAGCTGTTTTCAACCGCTAAAGTTCTTAATGCGCCTTTAGTTTTATCTGTGGTAGCATAGATACGGTCTTTCGCACCTTCTAAGCCATATTTTTCTTCAAGTAATTTCTTAAAGACTCTAAATGCAACTGCCGGTTCAGTCGTCGTTCCTGATTTAGAAATAACGTTCACTGAGAAATCTTTATTCTTCACGTACTCAACTAGCTCATTTAAGTACGTTGAAGACATTTGATGTCCAGCAAATATGACTTCAAGTTTCTTTCTTTGAGCGAAGTAAGGTGTTAACATTTCAAGTGCAGATTTTGCGCCTAAATAGGAACCGCCAATACCAATAACTATCAAAATCTTTGCTTGTTTGCGAATTTTCCTTGACGCTGAAAGAATTCTTTTAAATTCTTCTTTATCATAATTGCTTGGTAAGTCAACCCACCCTAAAAAGTCATTGCCTTTTCCGGATTTAAATTTTAAAGTTTTATGTGCTTGATTGATTTCCTTTTGTATGACTTTGAACATTGACTCATCGACAAATGGTAACGCATGAGCAATATCAAGTTTCAAATATTTTTCCATAGCTATCCTCCTAAAAAAACACTCATTATTATATCATATTTCGAAACACGTTTAAACATTGTTTCATTGCTAAAAACGCTTTCTTGAATTCAAAAAGAAAAGCGACTGATTAATCGTCGCTTTTTCCATAATTTTGGATCCATATTGGTAACATTGTCTTGAGCGGTTCGAAACCGATTTTTAAATGAATGTTGACATATTTTTTCTTGTTGGTCACATTGACTTTTTTATAGCTAAGACTGACCTTTTCATCGGCGTTGATATCAAGGATTTCTAATTTTACTACATCTCCGATTTTGAAATACTCTTCAATGTTCTTGACGTATCCGTCGCTTATTTCTGAAATATGTACCAATCCATCGATATTCTCATCGATTTTGACAAACGCCCCATATGGTTTGATTCCGGTAATTCGTCCTTTAACGACGTCACCTTTTTTCATATCAAACACCTCATATAGATTGTATGAATAAAGTATACCATAAGAATCAATAAATTTTATAAATTTTCGATTGATTTGAAAAAAAACGTTTGTAATTTTACGAACGTTTTTGATAGTTTAAAGAATTTAAAGTGCAGAATTATGGGCAACTGAACTAGCCGCTGCGGCCGCTATCGCCCCGATGAGATCATCCATAAATGTGTGGCAAACATCTGTGTCTTTTCCGAGTTTATCAAGTCTACCGATGATTCCTGGTTTTGTTTTATCGACATAACCAAAATTAGTTAATCCAATTGAACCATAGATATTGCATATGGATAACACTAAAATTTCATCAATGCCATAAAGTGCATTATCCTCGTTAATTAAGGTTTGTAACGGCTCAGATAACTTATGTTCTTCTGCTAAACGATCAAGTTCAATTCCGGTTAAAATGGCATTATGAACTTCACGTTTTGATAAAACGCGATCTACCGCTTCGGCGCATACTTCCATCTTTAAATTTGGGACGTATTTTTTTTGTAAGTCATAGACAATTTCAGTAATATCACTTAATTCAACGCCACGTTCTTTAAATAGTTTAATACATAAATCTTTCATTGGGCCACTATACTTATCCATTATATACCTCTCTTAATTACACGTGATCGACACCAATTACTCCTGGAACTCTTTCTAATAAAGTGTCTTCAACGATTTCTCTTAATGTTGATTCAAATCCACCACAACCGACGCAAGCGCCAGTCATGTTAATATATACAATACCGTCTTCAAATTTGATGAATTCTACGTCTCCGCCATCACGTTGGATATAAGGACGAATCACATTTAAAACGGATTGGATTTCTTCAATTATTTCATCATATGTCATATTGGTCACCTCGATGCCATGAGAACTTTCTTATTGTTCTCGTTTCTTATTGGGATTAAAGTTAGGATTTTTTAAGATAAAATACGGACAATTCATAGCACATGATTCAAGCAAATAGTCTGGAATCAAACGAAAATTATTAGTTTTACCGTTTTTTGAAAATCCTTTAATCCGTAAAACACCCGATGCATAATCGCCTACGATATAAGGATAGATATCAAAAATATCTAAATAACGTTTATTAAAATCATCAAGTACGAAACCGTCTCGATAGTCTTTAATTAATTCGAATTCTCCATGTAATGTTTCTAACATTGTCCCAACTCCTGTCGCACTTAATATTGTATCATATTTTCAAGTTTTACAAGCAATATATGTCCTGTATCCTTGTTTTGAGAAAACAAACGGGCTTTCGCCCGTATTTTATAACATGATAATTGCATCAGATTCCAACATGACAATTGCTTCACAAATAATCGCTTTTTCTTCTCCAACAATACCCAAACCTTCAAATGTCGTTGCTTTCACAGAAACTTCTCCGATATCAATATTTAAGATACCCGCGATGTGTTTTCTCATTTCATCGACGTAAGGTCTTAATTTTGGTTTTTCTAATGAAACCATACAATCAAGATTTTTAACTACGTACCCTTTACTTTCAATATAATTATAGACTTCTTGTAAGATGAGCGATGAATCATAATTTTTATATTTGGGATCTGTGTCTGGGAAAAATTTCCCTAAATCACCCAATGCCATCGCTCCTAATATCGATTCTGCGATAGCGTGCAATAAACAATCCGCATCAGAATGTCCAACAGGTCCCTTTGGATGATCGAGTTTAATTCCACCTAAAATAAAAGGTCTTCCTTCTGCAAGTGGGTGAATGTCTTTTGAAAAACCAATCCTTAACATAAAATATCCTCCAATTTTAACAAATCAAATTTGGTTGTGACTTTGATATTTTCATCGTCGCCTTCAACGATTAAAACAACACCTTGATTATACGCCATATAAATGGCTGTGTCATCAGTAAATAATCTATCTGACTTTAAAAAAGCTTCATGGGCCTTTTTTATTTCATCCGTAATAAAGACTTGAGGAGTTTGAATGAGATAACTTTGATCTCTAGGAACGTCACTCATGATTTTTCCGTTTTGAACAATCTTAATCGTATCTTTTGATTTCGTCGCAAGCGTCAACGCTTGCGCTTCACAGAGTTTTGATTTTAACTGTTCTAAATACTGAGTTTTTAAATTAGGTCTCGCTCCATCATGAATAAATACCACCGCATTCGTAACGGCTTTTAAACCGTTATAAACGCTCTCTTGGCGTGTTGTTCCACCTTCGATGAGGATTATTTCACGGTTCTTCAAAACATCCTTCATTCGCTCATATTCGCCTTTAGCGTAAACAACGATAATCTCAGAAAATTCACTATCTTTGATAAATTGATCCACGCTAAATAAAAGAATCGGTTTTGAATGAACTTCATAAAAGACTTTATTATATCCTAAATCAACACGAGATCCCGCTCCCGCTGCGACAATCAAAGCTGTATACATCTCACACCTCACAATTGTTACTTATGATGATTATTCACCAAATATGGAGTAATTTTTCTTAGGATTACGAATTGCTTCATCTAGGGCTTTTGAAGCTAAACCAACAAATTCATTCAATGAATAAGTAGACCAAGGTTCGTGTTTAATGACACCTAAATTAGGATAAACAACTTGTTGGATTCCGCCAATATTAATCGCTAAATTGATTAAATCGCCGCCACTTTGCAATGCTCGTAATAAGACATCGTATTTGCGTTGTTCTTTGATAATCAACGCAAATTGAATACCTGTAATTCTAAAAATTGAATTCATATCTTTCGCAAAATGGTATCGCATTTTTTTGATATATTCCGCTATCATTAAATTCCCAACGTCCCGACCAAATCTTTGATTGATATCGGGAATATTGGTTAATTGAATCATGACGAGGTAAAAAGCTTCTGGTTCTTTGGAGGCCTGTGTTAAATATTGAATAAGATGTTGTTCAGTGGGTAAGGAATCAATTTCATGAATCAACGTTTCAGGGAATAACTTCATATCAACGCCTTTAATGATTGATATCAATTGAATCTTTTTATCAAACTCAAAGACTTTTGCGCGCTCTTCAACCCAAATATAAACCCCATTGCGTAATACGCGGTATTTAAAATCAAATGCCGGTGTTTTTTTACTGACTTTCCGAATCGTTGTGAGATATTGATTACGGTCATCATTGTGAATTAATTCAGCGTATTCATCTAACGTAAATTCAGTTTGCTTTTTATCAATAATTCTTTGAAATTGTTCTGTGACGAAAAAGCCATTTAAATCATCATTGTAGAATAATAGTGCATCAGGTACCAAACCAATCGTAGAAATATATCTTAAACGTAGTAATTCAGATGAGGATTTGATTTCATCTAATTCTTTTTCCATTTCAAAGAAATCATAATCCGTTAAATTCTGGGTAATTCGAATTTTTGAAGTAAAGAAAATGGCAATAAGAATAACCGCTAAATACAAAACATATCCATAATATTCGATAAACAACTCAGTCGAAATTAATGGAATCCATTCAGGTTTTAGACGGTAGATAGCGTAAGCTCCACCCAATAAAATCAAAACAATTATTTTCCAAATTCGCCATTTCTTATAAATCAAGGAGGATAGTATCGTTAGTACAACTCCTAGGGCGAATGATGCGTATAAAAGTATGTCGTTCATAGATTCATCCTCATTTCACTTGAACATTAACTTTTGATGTTTCCCCTAACGTATAAAACGGGGTAAAAATAAGTCATAAAGAACCCTAAAAAAACCAAATTATAAAGCGCTGAAATATAACGCTCACCTGTAACATATGTGAACACTAATATGGATATAAAAATCAATGACCAAACGAGCGTTAACCCGTTATTGATGACTTTGAATAAGGAAGATTGCGCATAGTCACGTTTGAAATCATATTGATGGAAATCATGAACAATCGGCTTGTTCACAATCCAAGAGATTAGAAAGACAAGTGCCATCATCCCAAGATATATATCGTCTGATAAAGCGTTGTTAAAGGCTGGCCATAGCGCAGATGTTAAAACAATTAAAGCTAGCAATGAATTCATCAAATACTCAAACCAAGAAATATCGCGATACTTTAAATACTTGGTGTAAGTGGTTAATAATGTCAGTATTAACGCAAATGGAGCTACCCATAAAATCTTAATGAAATTGGATAGAAATGCCATTGCACTCCAAATCATGAGATAGAAGAATAAAAACTTCACCCCCAAGAAATAAATCTTGGATTTTGGTTGATATGAAGTATCTTCTTCTTTATAATCATCTAAATTAAAAGCTTCAGCGATATCAAACAAGTCTGATTCTTTTCCTTGATATTTAAATCCACCACTCTTTAATACATCTTCCAATGTGGTTTTTTTCAGTAATAAACTCGATAATTTATCATTTGTGGTATAAATCGATAAATCTGGACTAAAATACTCTCCACGGTGAACGGTAATATTTTTCGCTTTCGTCCGAATAAAATAATTACTTTTACCAATATGAAAGTTGATGTGTTTTTCCGTTTTTCCTAATAGTTTTTTACCATAATTATGGCGTAACATCATCATTATTTCATCATTCGATAAATAGAAAAATTCATCATCGTCATCGCCGTAATACAGTTTTTCTTCAATTGCGTCACCATAAATGATACCCGCCTGAAATAAACCGAATAACCCCGCTTCTGGTCTTAACCAATCACCAATCAAATATAAGTTCTCGAAGATTTGTTGCCGCGATAAGGTTTCGATGGCAATTTGATCATCAATCGATAATCCTTTTCTGACTTCGGGCAATGAAAGCATTGAGTAAATAGGTCTGATTTTTCCTAATTTAGACACTGCTATAGATTTAGCTAATTTAGGGAAAATATCCTCTAATTGAGATATGATTTTAGGAATATCAATTTTGGTTCCTTCATCATAAACTACTTCAAGAATTATTGCACCGTTTTTATTAGAACATGCATCCTTATTGAAAAGTTTCTCATTGAACATGCGAACTAATTTAACCGATTCATTTTCATTGGTCTCAAAGAAGTAATTCAAAGAATCTATGCCAATGGATTCTGGTTTGTGATTTAAACCAAGATAAATCGGTTGGATTCTTTTATTTGTTTCAATATGAGGATAATATTTTAATACTTCAAGTAATTCTTTATCTAATTCCGGAAAATAGTTTTGATACACATCATGAGGTTTTCCAGCAATAACATAATGTTTTGCATGAAATTCATTAGAATTATCAGCGATAACTTTTAAAACCGTTCCATCTGAATCAAGAATGATTTGTTTAATCGTCCGGTTTTGAATGATATTGCGATTAATCGCAGACAACTTAGTTAATAGTAATTTACGAATATCTTCAATGCTGTGATTTAAATAGTATTCTTTCGAATAAACGCCGGTAAAGAAATTAATAAAATAGTTATAACAAGAAACCTCATTCATATTGAGTCCGTTAATCGAAGGGTGATACATGAACTCATCGATTAATGCCGGATCAGTAAAATACTTTTGCAACAAATCTTTTAAACTATAATCTCCCCATTCGATCATCAACGATGAAATCGTATATCCCGTATTAGCAATCATACTATATTGTTGCTCGACATAATTATCAAAGTGTCGTTTTAGATCTCGGAAAAATTTATGGATTCGATCGCGTTGCTTCGGATAGTATCTAACGAAATAAATGAGTAATCCTTCAAAATCCTGTAGTCTTTCAACCATCGTATTATCTTTTTTTACAATTTTATCTGAAATAGATACGATTGTTTGAAGATCATTCGATAATCCGCAAAGATTTAAAAAGCGATACATCAATGAAGGCTTTTCAATGCCTGGTACCGTGTTTAACAAATGATTTTTAAAAGTATATTTATTGCCTTGATCATCTGAAAGTTCGATTATATCTTTAAAAGACTTTGGTTCAGGTTCTGAAAATACGACAACTTTACGCATTTTACGTGCTAAAAAAAGCGCAGTGACTAAAGATCCGATGTCATTGCCAACAATTAAAACATCATATTGTTCCATAATCACTCACCTCGCTTTTTAATTGATGATACGTTGATATGAAAGAAGAAAAAGTGCAAAGGCACTTTATCTTAATTTAAGATACTTTTCGAAATATAGATTGAGTGTCTCTTTGCTGACGTTATAGTCAATTTGGCGATTAATTGTTAGACTAACATAACCCGTTTCTTCCGATACAACTACGGTTAAAGCATCGGTTTGTTCGCTGATGCCAATCGCGGCGCGATGTCTCGTACCAAAATGCAAAGGTAAATCCGTTCTTTCAGTGGAAGGATAATAAGCTTTAGCACATACAATTGTATTGTCGCGAATAATAACCGCTCCATCATGTAAAGGGGTCGTTGGAATGAAGATTGATGCTAATAATTCGCTCGAAACCGGAGCGTTAATTAACATTGCTTTATTAACATAACCCGATAATTTAATATCTCTTTCGATGGTAATTAACGCTCCGATTTTACGGTTCGATAAAAACTCAATCGTGGATATTAATTTACTTGCGAGTTCGTTATTGGTTTTTGATCCTTTTGTTTTCTTTTTCGTTGCGCCTACACCTAATTTTTTTAATAAAGTCGTTATCTCGTTGATATAAATCATAACGAAAACATACCCTAACGGAAGGATTGTGGCGAGTTTTGTGATAAGTGGTAAATCAGAACCTCCAACTGCGAACATGTAATAAACTGACAATCCAAAAAGAACAATCAAAAAGATTTTAAAGACCCGAATCGCTTTATGACTGACCTTGGTTCTAAGCGTCAAAATAAAAATGGCGTAGAGGTAACTAACTAAAACAAGAAAATCAAAACTTTTCATATAATCCCTTCTTCCATTAAGTAGTTAAATATAAACAGGAAAAGCCTATTTTAAGCGATAAATCATAAAAATAATTGAAGAAACAAATATTGATTAACTAAAAAAATATTCTTCTTTTATTTTACGCTATTATTTGATATTTGAAAAGACCAAACCCTTTATTCTTGTATTTGTTTTTGATGATCAGTAGCCTTAAACACATACTCTAAAGCAAAATACGCAATCGGAATCAATAACGCCGATGCGAAGAACGGCGCAATAATAGTCGTCCAGTTGTAAGTTCCGTAGTCGATTCCTATCCAGTTTTGAATAATATAATCAAAACCAGTTGTTAATAAACCACTAATAATTAATCTCATTAAGAACACAGCCATGACGGCTGTAAATTGCATTGAAGATTTATTTTTAGGTTTGAAGGTTAATATCGCATTCGCAAAATAAGAGAATACCGATGCAACGATAAACGCAATCGTATTTGAAAAAAACGGTCCGAGTTTTAATGGATTAAATGCGACCCAATAAACACCCATATGAATGCCGGTATTAATGACACCGATTAATCCGAAGATCAAAAACTTCTTCGTTAAAAACTTTGTTTTGATAAAATTCCAAGTTTTACTTATCATTGTTTAAATCCGAGTCCTCGTCAATAAGATAAATAGGTCGGTTCATTACTTGTCGTTTCAAACCGTATTGAAGATAAAATAGTCCATAGGCGAGAAAGGACATCATGAACCAAAGAAGATTAATTTGTAAACCAATTAAGAAGTTTTGAAGCGTAAAGACATTAAAAACTAATAACAAGATATTTCCGGTTAATAATAAAACTCCAAAAAAGAGCGATAATATTGGTAAAATCATCATGACATTTGAGAACTGATTCATTCCATTGAATCCATATTTAAATAATGATTTAAAGCTCCATGTGCTTTTTCCATATTTTCTTGGAATAAAATCATACTCAAGACATTTACGTTGATAACCTACCCAAGAAAATATGCCTTTCATGAATCTGTAATTATCTTTGATGCTTAAATAAGCTTCAACGACTTGTTTATCGAGCAATTGGAAATCTTTTGCACCATTATCCAAAGGCTGTTCGGTATATGAATTATAAAATTTGTAATAAAGGTTTGCGAAAATCGTTCGCATTTTCGGCTCACCTTTTCTACTTCTACCTTTGGTATAAACAATTTTATTTCCCGCTTCATATTCCTTGATCATTTCAGGAATTAAAAACGGTGGTTGTTGCAAATCGCAATCGATAAAGATAACTGCATCGCTGTTCTTAGAATGAACTAATCCAGCGTGCATCGCTGATTCCTTACCAAAGTTTCTTGAAAGACTAATATAAGAGACTCTTTGATCAAGTTTCTTTAAAGCCTTGATTTCGTTTAATGTTTGATCTTTAGATCCATCATTGATATATAAAATCTCATATTCATAATTAGGATTATTCAGGTACTGAAGCGTTTCATCATAAAACGGACGAACGTTTTTTTCCTCATTATAAGCTGGTACTATGATTGTCAATTTCTTCATGGTCATTGACCTCCGTTTCTTTCAAGCGACTGAATAGTTTACGCTTGCGACTTTCTAATAAAACAGGAAGGAAGATTACCGCGTAAATTCCAAATCCAGCAACACTGGCTTTCGCGCCATCTTTTAAACCTTCGGGTACAAATTTCAAGCTGACTTCAATATTTGAGGTTCCATGAGGAATAACAATTCCTAAGAACCCTCCTGAAACCGACATCGTCTCATATAAAATCTCTGATGTTACAATCCATTCCTCTGAATATGCAACTGGAATCATAACAATTTGATCATATGAAGTATCGCTTGTTCTTGTATAAGATAATTCAATTTTACCATTTTCAATGATTAATGAATGATTGTTTGAGATATTTGATTCAATATTTTCGGAGTAATCACTTAAATCATCATATAAATATTGGAAATCTAATGCGAAGAGATTGTCAGAATTATACATATCTCCCGTTTTATAGACATAGATTCTTAACGGTTGCGATTCTATGAAGCAAAGTCTATTAAAGCATTCTGTTTCGTTTCCGTCGATATCGACCATAAAAGCTCTTTCGATATCCATTGACCCAATCTTAAAAGCCATCATTCCGTTGGGTTGCATATTATTAAAATCATACACTAAATAAGCGGCTCCATTAAGTGCTCTTTCTAAACGAACGTCGGTTTTTCCAATTGATTTATAATTATCAGTGACCTCGAAGAAGAATGCATTTGGTTGTTTTCCAAATTCGCATTTTATTCGATGTGTTAAATCAGAATCGGTCATTAATTGACAAGATTGACTTGTCCCATCATCAAACGTCATATAGATTTCACCATAGTCACTCTCACCTAGACTCATGGTGCCATAAGTGGACCGAATATAAGCGGCTCCACTCGAGAAATCAACTTTAAATTGTTCTGCAGAATACTGAATAAAAGCTCTTGATTCGGTATTTGTAATGCCTGTAGCCATAACTGCGGTTCCAGTTGAATTCGTGACTGATGTATAAGATTTAGCTGTTGAATAATAACTTGGATTGATCGGGCTTTGATCTTCAAGATTTAAATCATTGGTAGCATATCTTTCTGCGTCAATAACAGCCGTCATTAATAGCAGTTTTTGTTTTGAATACTCACTCATTGATTTAAATTGACTATAGGTCAAAAAACTCTCATAAACTTGGAACGGTTCAGCGTTCAAGATTTCATATAATCTAAATTTTTCATTTTCACTGAACAAAGTGAAATAATCCTCAGGCAACTCCAAATTAGCCTCTGCACTGATTAAAATATATTTGTATCCTAAGAAATGATTTAAATAGACGGATAACATATCTAGTCTGTCTTTACTTTGATACTCATAAACGTTAAACAAAAGCATACTAATATCATTCGTTTCTTTATCGGTCCACGAATGGAAAATTTCAGTGTTTGTCGGAAACTGAGTCATGCGGTTGAAGTTAATGTCTTCTGCGTCAAAGTGTTCAAAATCCACATACACTCGGAAAAATTCATCATGATCCAGTGAATCTTCTAAGAAATCACTGATTTCATCCATTTCTTGGAATGTATCAATTTTATTGCGAATTGAAAATGGACCTGAATAGATATAAACAAGCGCAATGATAAATTCGACCCAAAAGACTCTTTTAATCCATCGATATTTTTTGAGCCATCCAAAAATGATAATCAAAATTAAGATAAGTCCTGCAACACCCATCAAAACCGTATCAGCTGTCATCACGTCACGAGAAACATATTTCACATCTGTCATTAGATGAATGATGTAATAATACATCGTATAAGCAAGCGTTCCAAGCATAATGACGATTGGGATAGTCAACCATTTCATTTTGATTTCTTCGAAGCCATAGCGGTCAAAAACATGGGCTAAAATCATGATTTGAACCAGCGGCAACATATTGATCCATCTTGTATAAGGGACATCCGTCGTTCCAGATAATACGTAACTAAAGATTGGGAAAAACATCATGATGATCCCTAAGAACATGACGACTTTATAAATCCAAGCAATTTTATCCTTCATGAAAAAAATGTAATTCATATAGACAAATCCAATGACTGATATGAATAAAGAGAAATGTTCTAATCCATAATGATTCTCAAACCCATAAAAGCCAATCGGTTTTTGTTCGACGAACATTTTAGCGAACATTCTGATATAGATTGTTGGTTGAAATAATTTGATTTCACGGCCCAAAACATTAACGACCCATCCATTAAATGTATTTTCTGGACGGTATGTTTGTTCTAAAATAAAGAGGATTGAAGGATATAATATCACCGTTGACATTAAAACCCCTAAAAGAATTAATCCTAAGAATTGCATTCCGTCAAAGATAAATTTAAAGAATTTAAAACCGGGTTGTTTAATGGTTTCAATAATATAAAGAATTGAAACAAACGCAATGGCCGTATAACCAAGATAAAAGTCATAAAGGATTAAAGCCAAGACATACAGAGGAACAACCCACTTCTTCCCTCTCATAAACCACTGAATAACAACCAGTCCTAACGGTAAATAAAACGCTAAAGATAAGAATGCTGGGAATGCCATGAAACTAACGGAGCCACCACTGATAAAATAAATAACCGCCATCCAAAAAATGGTTCTAGGTTTCATTTTATTCATATGGAGGTAATAAGCAAATATCATCACACCTGCCCATATCTTGACAAGTTCAGTAACGGAATAAGCAAGTTCTGTAGGCATGATATAGCTTAATACAAATGTAATCGCAGTGAAAATATCTAAAGGAACATAATAAACATCAGAAAAATACGATGCCCCTAAATAATTATTTAAATTAAACGAAGATAATGTTCCTGCTTTGATTTGAGCGACAAAATCAACAATGATTGTGTAATATTGCAAGATGTCATCAGAGAAATTATTATAAAAACTATTGTTAATTAAAATAATTCCCATCTCAATAAAGAATAAAATTGAAAATATAAAAATCGCCAAAAATTTGAACGTTTTTTTCGGAGATTCAAATGTTTCCGTGATTTTAAGATTGAACAGTTCAGATTTCTTTTTGAACCATTCTCTAAAGCGTTTCTTAGTAGTTGTCATGCATAGACCTCATTTTAATTTAAAATGGCACTTGTTATTATACCATAATAAAGCGCTCTATTTCTACATTATTTAAAATATGAAAATAAACACAGATAACCAAATAATGTTATATAATAGTAATGGGTGAGATAATGGAAAAAGCAATCTTAGTGGGACTTGAAACCCCTGAATCAAATCATTTCAAGGAAGCAATGGAAGAACTCAAGAATCTTGCATTGGCTTGTAACATCGAAGTTCTTGATACTATAACACAAAGACTTAACAGTCCAACGCCAAATTTTTATGTTGGAAGTGGTAAAGTTGAAGAAATAAAACAAGCTGTAATAACGTTAGAAGCCAACGTTGTTGTTTTTGACGATGAGTTATCGCCTTCTCACATTCGTAATCTAGAAAAATCATTAGATGTTAAAGTCATTGATCGCACCATTTTAATTCTAGATATCTTCGCTAGACGTGCTAAAACGAAAGAAGCAATGCTTCAAGTTGAATTAGCCCAATGTCAATACATGCTTCCTAGAGTTGTGGGTTTATATTCATCTTTATCAAGACAAAAAAGCGGAACTGGATCGAAGGGCCCTGGTGAAACTAAATTAGAACTAGATCGCCGTATTTTAAAAGATAGAGCTTATCATTTAAAACAAGAATTAAAAGAATTGGTGACAATTCGCCGGGTCCAACGTGAAAAGCGAAAAAAAGAGGATGTCTTTACCGTTGCTTTAGCGGGATATACCAATGCGGGTAAATCAACCATGCTCAATAAATTACTTGAATTTTCCGCTCAAAATTCTGAAAAATATGTGTTTGAGAAAGATATGCTATTCGCTACGTTAGAAACATCAACGAGAAATATAACGCTAGCGAATAAGCATCAATTTTTAGTCACTGACACGGTTGGCTTCATCTCTAAATTACCGCATCATTTAATTGAAGCATTTAAATCAACGTTAGAAGAAATCACTGAAGCTTCATTAATCCTTCATGTTATTGATGCGGCCAATAAAGAATGTGTTCAACAAATGGAAGTTGTTGAAGAGGTATTGAACAAATTAGGAGCAAGCGATATCCCAACAATCTATGTTTTTAACAAAATTGATATGGTAAAAGAAAGACAAGTTTTTGATAAACTTCCTCAAATTTCTGTCTCTGCGATAACCGGAGAAGGTATGAAAGACCTTGTAGAATTAATTGACTCGACTCTTTATAATAAAATGCATCATGTCAAAATGGTTTTACCCTTTGAAAAAGGAAATATTTATGGATTCTTACGCGAAAACGCACATATTAAAGCGACAGTTTACGAAGCCGATGGCATCCATTTAGATGTTGAGTTATCCGATTATCATTTGAAGCTCTATCATGAATATGTCATTGAAAATGGCAAGAAAGAATAATTAAGTCAAAATAAAAAGTTGTTAAATTCCTGAATGGAATAACTAACAACTTTTTTTATTATAGATGTCTTCTTATGGCTTCAGCGGTAAGAATGGCACATTCTTTATAACCATTTTCTGTTAGGTGTAACATATCAGGACATTTAAAATACTTGGGACCACTTAACATTCTTGAGTACATGTCATTTATTTGAACATTTTCTTTCTTCATTAATGTTTCAGCTGCTTTATTATAGTCAATGACCCATTCATTTTTATAGGTAATTGATGCTTTCGTTCCAGTGTTATCATTACTTGATCCATCTGAATAAATCGGAACGGTATTTGCGAAAATGGGAATTGCCTTTTGTTTTTTAATATATGTAACAATCTTTTTTAATCCGGCAATATATTCAGGAATGGGATTTAACGCTTCTTCACAAGGGGGTTCGATATTCATATCCCAATAACCATTATTGAAATGGACAATATCAAAATGGCCATGAATGCGAAACATCTGATTAAGTTGCCAGTAATTATATTGGACAAACCTTCCATTATCATCAGCCCAATAAATGACTTCGCATTCCTCTTTTAAAAATTCTCTAACATAATCTTGATATCCAATTCTAATTGAATCACCTAGCAATAGTACTCTTTTCATATTACTTCCATCCTATCCTCATAAATCTTTAGTCGATAATTCATCTTTTATAAGTAATTCAAAATATGATTTAACAATCAAACGAATTTCATCCGCTGTTTTTGCTTGCATGATTTGATTTTTGACATGTGTAGAGTGTTTTAACCCCTTTAAATACCAGGCAGTATGTCCTCTCATTTCAAGAACTGCGACTTTCTCGCCGCGATCTTTCATTAACTGATCAAGGTGTTTGTAGATATAACTTTCTTTTTCACTTAATGAAATCTCTTTATCATAATGACCGGTTTCTAAATAATCAATGACTTGTTTAACAAGCCATGGATTTCCTAAAATTCCTCTTCCAATCATGACCGCGTCACAACCGGTTTCATCAAGCATTCTTTTGGCATCTTCTGGTGTATGAATATCACCGTTTCCAATCACAGGGATATTGACAGCTTCTTTAACCGCTTTGATAATGGACCAATCTGATTTTCCTTCATACATTTGTGTTCTTGTTCTCGGATGAACCGCAATCGCGCTAGCCCCCGCTTTAGCGGCATTTTTCGCAACTTCAACCGCGGTAATGTTATCATAGTCCCAACCACTTCGAATTTTAACAGTGACCGGTTTTTTCACTTGGTCAACAATCATTTTAACCAGTTGATAGACCTTTTCAGGTTCTTTCATCAGTTTGGCTCCAGCATCACTTTTTGTGACTTTTGGAACAGGACAACCCATATTAATATCAATGATATCGGCATTTGTTTCTTGGTCGACGATAATCGCAGCTTGAACCATGCTTTCAATGTCACCACCAAAGATTTGTAAACTAATAGGTTTTTCATCTAGATCAACCCTTAGCATTTCTCTCGTGCGAACATTATTATGACCTAATCCTTTATCTGAAACCATTTCAGTATAAATTAGACCAGCGCCAAACTCTTTTGCTATTTTTCTAAATGCAGGGTTTGTAACCCCCGCCATGGGAGCGACGACTACCTGATTTTTAAGTTCTACATTTCCAATTTTCCATTTCATAAAATTCACCATACCGTTCGCAACAATTATATTATAAACCCTCATGAAACACAATTGAAACCAATTATGATTTCATATGTTATAATATTCTTCGGAGTGTGACTAACATGGTAGATTATTTAGTAAAAGCTTATGCATTTGACGGCACCGTAAGGATCTATGCTGCGAAAACAACTGATTTAGTTGAAGAAGCAAGACAAATCCATGATACTTGGCCCGCAGCGACCGCTGCTTTTGGGAAGGCTTTAACTGGTTCAATCATTATGGGAGCGATGTACAAAGGCGACCAAAACTTAACAATTCGAATTGATGGTTCTGGACCGATTGGGGGCATCGTCACAACGACGAACGCGAATGGTGAAGTTCGTGGTTATGTCGGGAACCCCCATATCCACGCTTCAACCAATGATGATAAACTCGCTGACGCTTATGCGGTTGGTAATGATGGATTTATTCATGTGACCAAAGACTTAAATGTCAGAAATATCTTTACTTCAAGTTCTGAAATTAGAACCGGAGAAATCGCACAAGATTTAGCATATTATTTCACAATGAGTGAACAAATTCCTTCTGCCGTTGGTTTAGGTGTCTTGATTAATGAAATGAATGAAACAAAGGCCGCGGGTGGATTTATTCTTCAAGTTATGCCTGGCGCAAAACCAAATACTTTAGATGAAATCGAAAGAAATATTAAAGCAATGCGTCCTGTCAGTGAGTTAATCAAAGCGGATTATACACCGGAAATGATGATTAACGAAATCACAAAAGGAAGCCATCAATTCATTGAGACAATGAGTCTACACTATGCTTGTGATTGTTCAAGAGAACGATTCTCTAAAGGACTTATTGCGTTAGGAAAAGATGAAATCGATAAATTGATTTTAGAAAAAGAACCGGTTGAAACGGTTTGTCACTTCTGTAATAAAAAATATGTTTTTTCTGAAGAAGACTTAATAAAATTACTTGAAGCCGCAAAATAATTAAAAAATGGTAAACCAGCAACGGTTTACCATTTTAATTACATCATTTTTATGTAGCGTTTAATTTCCCATTCAGTCACTGTGGTTCTAAAATCGTCCCACTCATGTTTCTTAAGTTCAACGAACTTATTATAAATGTGAGAGCCTAATGCTTCTTTAACCACTTCATCTTCTCCTAAAGCTTTAATGGCTTCATAAAGATTATCTGGCAGGTTCTTAACACCTAATGCTTTTCTTTCTTCGGGTGTTTTTTCAAATAAGTTCTCATTAACCGGTCCAATGAGTGGCATATCATTTTCAATGCCATCAAGACCACTTGCAAGTAATACTGCCATCGCTAAATATGGATTTGTCGCAGCGTCAACGCTTCTAACTTCAGTTCTCGTCGTTCTACCCCTCGTTGCAGGAATTCGAACCATGACAGAACGGTTATGTTCAGACCAAGAAATGTAACATGGCGCTTCATATCCAGGAACTAAACGCTTATATGAATTAACGATTGGATTAGTGATTGCACAGAATCCTCTTGCGTGCGATAAAATTCCCGTGATCCATTTGCGGCATGTTAAGGACAAACCCATTGGATCATTGGGATCATAAAAAGCATTTTTACCTTCTAAGTCCGCTAGAGAACAATTGGTATGCATCCCAGAACCATTGATCTTCGCAACCGGTTTTGGCATAAATGTCGCATGCAATCCATGTCTTCTTGCAATATTTTTCGTCACCAATTTAAATGTTTGGATATTATCACACGCTTCAACGATATTTGAAAACTCAAAATTGATTTCATTTTGACCATTCGCCACTTCGTGATGACTTGCTTCAATGGTAAAACCAATTCTTTCTAATTCTAATACGATATCTCTACGGCAATCCCCAGCACCGTCAATCGGTGATAAATCGAAATAACCACCATGATCGGTGAACTCTAACGTTGGTTCGCCTTTTTCATCTAATTTAAATAAGAAAAATTCAGGTTCAAAGCCAATATTTAACGTGGAAAATCCTAACTTTTCCATTCTTGCTGCCACTCTTTTTAAATTCGAACGTGGATCGCCTTGGAATGGTTTTCCTTCAGGGGTGTAAACATCACAAATCAGTCTTGCAACTTTTCCGTAACTTGTTTCTTCCCAACTGAGAATCATCCAAGTATTCAAATCCGGGCGAAGATACATATCCGCTTCTAAGATTCTCACAAACCCTTCAATCGATGATCCATCAAACATGACCTTGCCTTCAAGTGCCGTTTCAAGTCTTTTAACTGGAATTTCAACACTCTTGATGACGGAGTTAATATCAGTAAACATGAGCCTTATGTACCGAACATTCTCCTCTTTCGCAATTCTTAAAATCTCTTCTTTCGTGTATTTAGCCATACAATTTTTCCTTGTCTGTTCTTTTCGACCATGCATCGCACTCGGTAAAAAACGACAACCTTTCTTTTTATGAGCGCCATTGCCCATTTATATGCTAATAATTATACTAATTTCGATGATTTAATCAATATCTTTTTTAGTATTCTCTTGAATAATTCGTAAACAACTATCATATTTGCTTATTTGGTCATCCATTGCCCGTTTTAAGATATATTTGTGGGCTGTGTCTTCAGTCATCCCTTGATTAATAAGTACTTTTTTACAGGATTCCATTAATTTTGATAATTCTTCTTTATTCTTGATTTTATTATTTTCTGTTTGTAACTTTTCCATCTCACTAGCGAATTTCTTCATTAAAGTTATCGCAATTGGCAATTCAGTGTCAAGTTTTCCTTCTTCAATGATGGAAAAATACGGATGATCTTTGATTTTAGTAAATGGGGCAATGTTAATTAATGAAGTAACATACAATACAGGTATAGTTTTAGATAGTACGATATTTTCAATAAAAGAAAAGACATTCGCAAGTCGCCATGAAGAATGAATGATGATGATTTCATAGCGAAATAATTCATCTTTCTTGATGGGTGACTTCTGAATGTCAAAGGCCAGATTTTTAGCGAACAAAAGACGTTCAATCCGAATGATTGAAAGCGAGTCTTCTGCACATACTAAAATCTTCTTCATAGGTTAATAAGGTAATGGATAACGGTCAGTCAATACTTGAACTGATGTTCTAACTTCTTCAAGAATCACTTCATTGTCTGGATTCGATAATGTTTTATCAATTAAGCGAGCAACAAGTCTAAAGTCTTCTTCATTAAATCCTCTGGTTGTCATGGCCGGTGTTCCTAAACGAATGCCACTGGTGATAAAAGGTTTCTCAGTGTCATAAGGAACGGTATTTTTATTACAGGTAATATTGACTCTATCGAGTAAATTTTCTGCTTTTTTACCGGTTAATCCTGTTTTTGATTTTACTTCAAGAAGTAATAAATGGTTATCCGTACCACCACTAACCACATGGTAATTTAATTTAACAAATTCATCAGCGAATGCTTTAGCGTTCATGACAACTTGTTTTTGGTATTCAGTAAAAGAAGGTTCTAATGCTTCTTTAAAAGCAACTGCTTTCGCAGCGATAACATGCATTAAAGGGCCACCTTGAATGCCAGGAAATACAATTTTGTCAAGTTTTTCTGAGATTGCTTGGTTATTTGTTAGAATAATACCGCCTCTAGGACCTCTTAATGTCTTATGAGTCGTTGAAGTTACGATATCAGCGTAATCACAGGGATTAGGATGAACTTTCGCGGCGACTAAACCAGCGATATGAGCCATATCAACCATTAAAAGTGCGCCAACAGAATCAGCGATTTCTCTAAAACGTTTGAAATCTAAGGTTCTTGGATAAGCGCTTGCGCCAGCGACGATGAGTTTAGGCTGAATCTCTAGTGCTTTTTGTGCTAAATCGTCATAATCGATCATTTCAGTTTCTTTAGATACAAAGTAAGGATGAAACTCATAATCCACACCAGAAAAATTAAGTGGATGTCCATGCGTTAAATGTCCCCCTTGATCTAATGCTAAGCCCATGACTTTATCTTTTGGATTGATAATTGCACGGTAAGCTCCCATATTGGCTTGTGAACCAGAATGAGGTTGAACATTCACATATTTAACGCCAAATAACGCTTTTAAACGTTCTCTCGCTAAATCTTCTGCTTGGTCAACGAATTCACAACCACCGTAATAGCGTTTCTTAGGGTAACCTTCAGCGTATTTATTGGTTAATACACTTCCAGCTGCTTCTAAAACTGAAGGTGAAACAAAGTTTTCAGAAGCGATTAATTCGATGTGCGATTTTTGTCTTGCTTTTTCTCTTTCAATAATCTCAAATAACTCTAAATCTGTATCAATTAGTCTTCCCATAATCAGTACCTTTCTTTTCTATATATACGCCAGCTTCACTGCCGACCATTTGTACTCTCACAATCTCATCTTTCGCTGTAGGCATGTTTTTTCCTACGTAATCAGCACGGATGGGTAGTTCACGGTGACCCCGGTCGATTAAAACGACCAGTTCAATCTTTTTAGGACGGCCAAATTCTACAATCGCATCCATCGCCGCTCTAACGGTTCTTCCAGTATATAAAACATCGTCTATTAAAATACAAATTTTACCATTGACATCGATTTGGATGGGTTGTGTTGGTTTCTTTTTATCATCGTCGCGATGCATTGAAATATCTAGTTCAACCATTTCAACCGATGTGTTGGTATAAGTTTTAATATTCTCTTGAATCATTTTCGCAATTGGGACACCTTTATTTTTAATTCCAATTAAAAGAACTGTTGATAAATCATCGGTCTTTTCAATGATTTCGTGAGTAATTCTTCTTAATGTTTTTTGTATTGTTTCTTGATTAATAACTAATGGCATTTAGTTCACCTCGAAATCATTATATCATTTTTTAAAAAGAAAAGCCCTGAAAATTCAGGGCTGAAAAATGATTTATTTTCATTAGCTAACAATTGTCGTTTTAACCGTAATCGATTCTTTCTCTGAAACGTTACCGGCATAATCTTCAGCTTCAACTTCAACCGTATATTCTTGGCCTGCAGTCAAGTTATTAAAAATATACATATTAACTCCGACGGATTTTAAGAATACTCCATCAACGTAAATGTTATAGCGTTTGATTGCCTCATTATCAGTAGCGCGGGTCCAAAACATATAAGCTTTTGTGTTTACAGCCTTAACAGCTTGTAAATTCGTAACGCTTGTTGGGGCTTCATAATCATTCATTCCGTAATCTTGTTGGAAAACTCGAACGTAATCGATTTCGAAGGTATCAGAAACAAAGTTAGGATCAACCGTACCGCCCATTGCACCACCCATCGCTAGATTAATAATCAAATAGAATTCTTGATCAAAAGGCCATGCATCAGAAACTTTGTTAACGCTTGTTTCTTTTAAGGGGTTAAACGTTGTTTTTCCATATTGAGAACCATCTAAGTACCAAGTAATACTAAATTCGTTCCAAATGATCGAATAAGTATGGAATTCAGAAGAAAGTGTTGCATCAAATCTTGAATAACTGATTTGTGTTCCGATTTTATGATTATAAGCTAAAGTATGAATCGATCCAACAGCTTTATTTAAACCACCAAAGTTAGCGGTATGTTCTAAAATATCAATCTCACCACTGGCTGGCCATCCGCCATAAACAGAACTTTTAGGCATCATCCAAAATGCTGGCCATGTTCCAACGCCTGCTGGTACTTTAGCACGAATTTCAAACTTACCATATTTCCAATTTTTTACGCCTTGTGTCCATATTTTAGCTGAAGTGTAATCTTCATTGCCATAATCTTCTCTTAACGCTGTTATGATTAATTTATCACCATCAACGTAAGCATTTTCTGGTCTAGAAGTATAATTTTGTAATTCATTGTTTCCATAACCGCCGCCACCGGTTTGGTGACGCCATTTAGTTGAATCCACTGCACCTTCATAATCAAATTCTTCACACCAAGTTGGTACCCATCCATCAACGATTTCAACATTCGTGCAATCTGCAGGAATATGAAGAAGTAAACTATTAGGATTTTGGGTTGTGGTCGTTGATTCGGTTTCAGATGATGAAATTGAAGTTACTGTCGTTGTGGTTGAAGTTTCATTTGTACAACCAAATATCGCAAACAAAGTCATGATAAAGGTTAATAAGAGTACTGATTTCTTAATCATGTTAACCTCCTTTTAAGTTGAAATCAATGTTTCCATTGGTTCTGATAAATTTCCGGCATAATCTTCTGCAACGACTTTAATAATATTATCTCGATCTGCAGGTAATCCCGTGAGTTGAATACCATATACTGAAGTATAACCCTTTAAAATGTCATTGACATAGATTGCATAACGACGTATCGCATTGTCATCAGTGGATGGTTTCCAAACCAAATAAGCAGTACGATCAACTAAAGATAAAACTTGAGGACTACTAGGTGCTGTTGGATTTTCAGTGTCATCGCTGATGTAATCTTGTTGGAAAACACGAACATAATCAATGACAAACTCAGTTGGGAAAATGGTATTATCAATTCCTTGTGCGCCGCCCCAATCTCCACCAATCGCTAAGTTCAATATTAAATAGAAATTTTGGTCAAATGGCCAATCCACGGATGTAGGTAATAAGAAACTTTGGTTTTTGGTTGGTGTATAACCCATTGATCCCATTGAATAACCATCAAAGAACCATTCAATTGTTGTTTCCGTCCAAATAACACCATAAGTGTGGAATTCATTTAAAACATCGATAGAAGTAAAAGTTCCGTTGTCAAGCAATGATTCCGTGCTTGCACCACGACCATTTGTTCCCCAGAATCGATCTGTATGAGTATTTCCATGAACAACATTTGGGTCGTACCCAACATGTTCCATAATATCAATTTCACCACTATCTGGCCATCCGCCATATTTAGAAATAGAAGGCATCATCCAAAAAGCAGGCCATGTTCCGCGACCCGATGGTAATTTAGCGCGCATTTCAAACTTACCATATCTAAAATTTTCTAATCCTTGAGTCCAAATTTTAGAAGAAGTATATTCATATCCCATATAGGATTCTTTTAACGCAGTAATGGTAAGATATTCCCCATCGACATATGCATTTTCGGTTCGGCTAGTATAGTATTGTGCTTCATTATTGCCAAATCCTCCGCCACCGTTTTGATGTTTCCATTTTAAAGGGTCGACAGATCCTTCGTATTTGAATTCATCACACCAAGTAGGGACCCAACCATCAACGATATCAATAGAAGAACATTCGGATGGAATTAAATCAACGAGTTGCGTTGTAACCACTGAAGTAGTGGTGGTGGTAGTAGTCGTTGTTGTGGTTGTTGTATCTGATGTAGTATTCGATGTAGTTGTGGTTGTGGTTATTTCATCACAAGCAACAACGGTAAAAACTGTTAAAACTGATAATAATAAAAGCAAGAGTTTACGAGGCATATTTTATCTTCTCCATTCATGTGAAACCTGTTACATAAAGATATTATCATATCAATGTGTGAAAAAAAAGAAAATAGTACTACGTAAGCAACTTTTCTTTTGTTTGACGAACACTATCAAGCGTTAATAAGGTCATTGTTAGTATAATTAACAATCCACCAATAACTTGAATGAAATGAATTTGTGTTTTAAATAGGATTGCATTTGTTATTATGGTTACAACAGGTAAGAAATTAATAAATATGTTTGGAATTGTTAATCCTAATGTATCAACTGAATGAACATAAAGGTAATAAGCAACACCAGAACAGATAATTCCTAAAAACAATAAATGAAACCAATGTTTTGGTTCAAAAGCGGTAAAATTAGGCGGCGCGATAAACAAGGAAGGCAAAAAGATAAACAAGACAATAATTGATTGAATCGTCGTTACTTTTAAACTATCGTATTTTAGAGTCACTTTTTTTGTAAAGATATTGTATGCAGTCCACGAAATGATTGAAAGGATCATTAGTCCATATCCTAATATAGACCACCAAGATAATTCTAAAGTTAAATCGGACGCAACAACCAATCCAACACCAATCATCGAAATAATAATGAATAGAATATTTCTTGGGCGAATCGATTCTTTAAAAACAAGTCGATTTCCAATCATAGTCGACATGGGCGTTAGTGAAGCAAAAATTGCTCCAGCCGACGAAGAGATAAAAAGTAATGCAGTATTCTCTAGTGATGAATAAAGAAAAATACCGATGAGTGCTGCTAAAAAGAAAATAAGGAAATCAGCTTTTGTAATCTTAAAACTCATTCGTTTTGAAAACGCAAGTATCAAAACAAATAACACCGCTAAAACGTATCGTAAAAATCCTAAGACAACCGGATTCACAACCTCAAGCATTATCGAAATACTAACAAAAGAGATTCCCCAAAATATTACGACAAGCGATATAGAAATTAACCCGCCTATTTTTTTCATCTTACCACTCCTTTGTATTACCGATTAATCATCTCGTCAACCCTATCAGACAATTTAATAAAATCATCAATGCTTAAAGCTTCAGCGCGAATTGTTGGATTATATCCCATATCAATCAATAACGTTTCCCAAACAGCACGATCAAATTGAGAATATGAATCCCTTAGATTATTGAGTAAAGTTTTTCTTCTCTGAGTAAAACAACGGTGCACGAAATCAAAAAAGAAAGATTCGTTATTTGGTTTTCTTTCAATGAAATTTCTTATCTTTATTTCAATAATAGCGGAGTCAACATTAGGCTCAGGAACAAACACGGTTTTTGGAACCTTAAACAAATATTTAGTCTCAGCTCGATAGTTAATAACAACGGTCAATGCATTATAATCTTTCGTCGAAGGTTTTGATGTAACCCGCATTCCAACTTCAGATTGCATCATTAAAATCATTCGATTGACCTTTTTTGACGATTCTAAAAATCGCATTAAAATCGGTGTCGTGATGTAATAAGGAAGGTTAGCCACAACAACAATTTCGTTACATCCGGTAAAATATTGATCGATATCTTTATCAATTTCTACACTCAAAATGTCCTTGTGTAGAAGCTCCAAATTATCTGCCTGACTGAAACGGTTTTTGAGGATAGGCACAAGTTCATTATCTATCTCATAAGCTACAACTTTTAGAGCAGAATCAATCAAGTATTCAGTGAGAGAACCAAGACCAGGTCCAACTTCGATGACACCGACAGTTTTATCAATTTTTGCTTCTTTTACAATTTTTTGAAGGATATTACGATCTTTTAGAAAATTTTGTCCTAAATGTTTCTTAATTCTGAATTGATTATTTGATAACAAATCTTTAACTGAATCACGAAAATCACTCGAACTCATAACATTGCCTCCTCAATCTGTTTTATTGTAATATGTAATCGGTTTATCCAGCTAATTAGCGCTTTTCCGTTACATAAAGGAATGCCTAAACGCTCACATAATGCTTGTCTTTTAACTTGTGAGTTGGATTGTCCGAACAATTGTAGATGTGCTAAATCTTCTCTTGAAATTGGTGAAAAAATCTCTGTCTCGACAGTAAAAACGCCTTCTAAAGCTCGTTTTATAGCCTCAGGAGACGCATGCTCAATTCCAACCTTCTTTTTATTCTTTGAGATAGCATCTTTTTTTAAAAGAAACGCTATTTTTAGCCCTGAAACACGCTCTAAAATAAAATTTGAAATTTTCTTACCCGGAAAATCGGGGTCTAAAAAGAGGATGACTCCTCTGGACTTTTGAGCCAGGATAATAGCACTTATTGTCTCTTCACTGACTGAACTACCATTGGTAATAATGCACTCGATCCCAGGAAAAATACTCTCTAACTTTTGTTTGTCATGAGTCCCCTCAACGACAATAATTTCTTTATACATTTATACCTCTTGATCTAATTGTTTTGGTGTTGGTTGATTACGGAAATAGCGTTTTTTAATGTATTGTGGAACGATAATAGAGATGGCTTGTTTGGCCACTTGAATTTCTTGATTTCCAATTCCACCAGATTCACCATCAATGTTCCATCTTGATTTTGAGTTAGTCGTAATTTTTAATTTTTTTGTCTTAAATCTTTTTACCAAAGGCGTTGACCAAAACGGTAAGAAGAACGAAATGAAATAGATGATATTATTAAATGGAAACAAGTATCTATACAATACAACATTGATTAAACCATCATCAAGTGTTGGTTTATAAATCATATTAATTCCAGCTACTCGTTTAGAATTGATGAGTAATATCAAAGAAAACTTTCCTTTGAATTCCCCTTTGTCATATTGAACTCTCATTCTAATTTTAGGAATAGTCAAGAGTTCTTCTGCTCCCTTGATAAGGTAAGCAAAATATCCAATTTTTCGTTTTAATTTAGAATCAGTAACATAACTAATATCGATATATGCACCGTTACCTGAGACATAACAAAAATAACGGTCGTTGGATTTTACAACATCCATTTTTACATTTTTACCGTTTAAAATATTATCAACAGCGATTTTAACATCCTTAGATAATCCAAGCGTATTACCAATATCGCAACACGTACCTGCGGGAATATATCCTATTGTAGGACGATAATGGGAATGCATTAATCCGTTAACGCACTCATTAAATGTTCCATCTCCGCCAGCAATAACAAGTAAATCTACCATTTCTTTACAAGCATTTCGAGATAACTCAGTCGCTTCATTTTGGCAACAGGTTTCATTTGCTTTAACGACGTATCCGGCTGCTTCTAATCTTTTTACAACATAATCTGCTTTATCCGCAAAGTCTTGCTTACCACTTTTTGGATTATAAATCAATGTACATTTTTTCATTAAAATCACCGAATTCATTATATCACAACGCCTAAAGCATTGTTAGAAATAAGAGAATTTTTCGTATTTTTATCACAAGATAAGTAATCAATGATATAATAAACAACGGTGATAATATGCTTCCAATCGATACGATACTATTTGATTTAGATGGCACTTTGGTAGATTCAAACGATTTAATCTTAGAGACATTCAGAAGAACCTATCAAGTCCATTTTCCGTTAAAAACATTTACTCATTCGGATTTAATACAAATGATGGGTCCGCCGTTGTCTGAAACATTCGCATCGATGACCGATTCTTCTGATGAGGTAAATGAAATGATTAATACTTATCGATCGATTTACAAAGAAATCGAATTCGATTTTATTAAACCTTATCCGCATGTCATTGAATGTTTAAAAACATTGAAAGAAGCTCACTTTAACATTGGTATTGTCACAACAAAATTCAAGGTATCCGCCATTCCATCTTTAAAACATTATGGACTTGATCAATACATCGACGTCATTATTGGGTTAGATGATGTCACGAATCACAAACCCCATCCAGAACCGATTAAAAAAGCATTAGCGCGTTTTAATCATCAAGGGGCTGTGATGATTGGTGACAGTCCTTCTGATTTACTAGCGGGCATAAATGCTGGTATATTATCATGTGGCGTAGATTGGTCTTATAGAAAAGAAGAAATCAAACAATTAAATCCGGATTTTTGGTTAGATGATTTCAGTCATCTTTATCAGATGATTGTAAACTATAATAAACAATGGGAGGAATCATAATGGATTGTGTATTCTGTCGTATTTTAAACGGTGAAATTCCAAGTTACAAAGTCTATGAAGATGAAAATGTCCTTGCTATCCTCGACATTTCACAAGCAACGAAAGGTCATACTTTAATTTTAGCGAAACAACATTTCAAAAACTTATATGACATTGACGAAGATTTAGCGGGAAGAATCTTTAAAGTAATTCCTAAAATCGCCAACGCCCTTAAAGCCGCCTTCAATCCTATTGGATTAAACGTGTTAATTAACACCGAAAAGCCACTTCAAACAGTATTCCATTTCCATGTTCACTTGATTCCAAGATATGTCCATGACGGTGTTGAAATTGACTTTATTAACAATATGGGCAATACAACAAAAGAACAATATCTCGAAGCCCAAAAAGCCATTCAAGAAAAACTAAAATAACCTATAAATAGACAAAACCCTCGCCGAAACGAGGGTTTTTTATTTATTTAATGATTGTTGTTCCCATGTAGGGACGTAATACATCAGGTACGATGATTGTTCCATCTTTTTGTTGATAGTTTTCCATGACCGCAATAACCGTTCTGCCGACTGCGAGTCCTGAACCATTTAAGGTATGAACTAATTCAAGTTTTGAATCAGCGCTGCGTCGGAATTTGATATTTGCTCTTCTAGCTTGATAGTCTTCAGCATTTGAAATTGAGCCAATTTCACGGTATTTGTTTTCTGAAGGTAACCAAACTTCAATATCATAGGTTTTTCTCATACTTTGACCTAAATCACCAGTACATAATTCAACGACACGGTAAGGAATGTTTAATGCTTGAAGCACGGATTCAGAATCCTTTAACATGGCTTCTAAATCATCATAGGATTCTTCGGGTTTAGAGAATTTAATCAATTCAACTTTATTAAATTGGTGTTGACGTAAAATTCCTCTGGTATCTCTACCAGCAGATCCCGCTTCTTGACGGAACGCAGTGGTATAAGAGACATATTTGATTGGTAATTGAGCAACATCTAAGACTTCATCTCGATGAAGATTAATCGTTGGAACTTCTGCAGTTGGATTTAAATAGAAGTTACGATCATCATAGAGTTTAAAAGCGTCTTCTTTAAATTTCGGAAATTGTCCCGTCGCATACATTGAAGCTTCATTGACAATATATGGTGGGATGATTTCACGGTATCCATGGTAATTAGAATGCAAATCCATCATGAACATGATTAATGAGCGTTCTAATCTTGCACCTAGTCCTTTATATACTACAAAACGGCTACCCGTAATCTTGCCAGCACGATTAAAATCTAATATATCGAGTGATTCACCTAGTTCGTAATGGGACTTAATTGGAAAATCAAAGACGGTTGGTTCTTTATATCGTTTGATTTCACGATTTTCAGAATCATCTTTTCCAACTTTAATCGATTCATTTGGAATATTGGGTGTCCATAACAATAAGTTTTTGATTTCTTCATCGAGTTTGACAACTAAATCATCTAGACGTTTGATTTCATCTGAAATCGATTGAATTGAAGCTTGAATTTCAGAAGTGTCTTTTCCTTCGCGTTTATAAGTGCCAATTAAACGCGAAGTTTCGTTTTTCTTTGCCTTCATTGCTTCGACTTGTTGGATGGCTTCACGACGTTCCTTATCTTTGGCAACGATGTCGTAAATGTAATGAAAATCACCATTACGACGTGAGAGTAATTCATAAACCTTATCAGTTTCTTCGCGAATCAATTTAATATCTAACATTTAGAATTACCTCCTTTTAATAACTGTCGCTCAGTAAATCATCGACGTCACTTGAATCTTCATCTTCTTCTTCAGAATCTTCATCTAGTTGATCAAAATCTTGGTTGAGGAATGATTTGTATTGTTTGTTAAATTCTTCATTATCTTCAATTGTAACAGAAGACTTCACAGATGTATCGGAAATTTCAATTTCAGAATTGTCATTTTCGTCGAAAACACCTTCATCCTCTTCGGTTTTAGGAACAATTGCGATGGTCGCAACTAAATGCGATTCTAACAAATTGATAATCTTAACTCCTTGAGTTGAACGTTTTGTTTGGGCGATTTGGTCAATCGGAACTCTAATAATCATTCCTTTATCAGTGACAACGAGTAAATCTTCTTCACTTGTAACACTGACTAGTTTCTTAAGGTTTCCGTTCTTTTCCGTAATATTAATGGTTTTAACACCTTTACCACCACGGCCTTGGAGACGGTACTCATCAACGACAGTCCGTTTGCCATAACCTTTTTCCGTAATTGCTAATATTTCATTTTGTTCATCCGCAACAGCAGTCACTCCGATAACAATTTCACCTTCTGTGAGGTCAATACCTTTGACACCGGCAGCGTTTCTTCCCATATCACGAACATCATTTTCGTTAAATCGAATCGCTTTTCCGTTGGATGCACCGATTAAAATATCTCTATTTCCATCAGTTAATCTGACGCTATGAAGCATGTCTCCATCACGCAAGGAAACCGCGCGAATACCGTTTGTCCTGATGTTTTGAAATTCGGAAACTCTCGTTCTTTTTACAACACCTTGCAAGGTCGTAAAGAACAAATATCCTTCATTAAAATCTTTAACACTCATGATTGAAGCTAACTCTTCGCCTTCTAATAAATTAAGAAGGTTAACGATTGGAAGTCCTTTGGAGTTTCTGCCAAGATTTGGAATTTTATATCCTTTCATCTTGTATACTCTACCTAAAGTAGTAAAGAATAATAGATAATCATGGGTTGAAGTCGAGATGATTGAATCAATGACATCATCTTCATTCATTTTCATACCCGTCTTACCACGTCCACCACGATTTTGTGACTTATAGACATCGATATTCATACGTTTAACGTAGCCATTCGTTGTGACAGCGATGATAACTTCTTCAACCGGAATTAAATCTTCATCTTCAATGTCATAATCGCCAAATGGATCAATTTCAGTCCGTCTACCATCACCAAAACGGTTTTTGATATCGAGTGCTTCATCGATTAAAATTTGGTGTTGCAATTCTTTGCTTGATAATATGGAATTGAAGAAGGAAATAGCTTTCTCGATTTCTTTTAATTCTTCATGAATTTTGTTTTGTTCTAATCCTGATAATTTTCGAAGTTGCATTGCTAAAATCGCTTTTGCTTGAATTTCAGATAAAGCAAACCGTTCCATTAATTTAGCTTCTGTATTATCGTAAGATTCACGAATTGTTTTTACAACTTCATCAATGTTATCAAGTGCAATGATGAATCCTTTTAATAAGTGTTCTCTTTGCATTGCTTTATCTAAATCGAAATTCGTTTTACGAATCAAAACTTCTACTTGATGATTGAAATAATGATTTAAAACCGATTTTAATGGGAGTGTTTCAGGTTTATCATTCACAAGCGCAAGCATATTGATACTAAAAGTAATTTGTAGTTGTGAATTTTTATACAAGTTATTCAGTAAAACTTCTGGATTAACGTCTTTTCTGAGTTCCATCACAACACGCATACCATTGCGGTTCGATTCATCTCTTAAATCGGTAATCCCTTCAATTTTTTTATCTTTAGCTAATTCTGCGATACGTTCAATCAATGTCGTTTTATTAACTTGATAAGGTATTTCTTTGATGATAATCATCTTTTTCCCGTTAGCCATTTCTTTGACTTCGGTTTTAGCTTTAACGCGTATGATTCCTCTACCCGTTGCGTAGGCTTCTCTAATACCTGATAACCCTAAAATAATACCACCTGTAGGAAAATCTGGTCCTTTAATGTGTTCCATTAATTCTTCAGTAGTAATATCTGGATTTTTAACAAAAGCGATATAACCATCAATTACTTCAGTTAAACTATGGGGCGGAATATTGGTCGCCATACCAACAGCGATACCCGTTGCGCCGTTGACTAAAATATTTGGAAATTTTGACGGTAGTACTTTTGGTTCTTTTTCTGAACCATCATAGTTATCGACAAAATCGACGGTATTTTTTCTGAGATCTTTTAACATCTCAACGGTGATTTTTTCCATTTTTGCTTCGGTGTATCGCATTGCTGCTGCGCCGTCACCATCAATGGAACCAAAGTTCCCATGGCCATTGACAAGTGGATATCGATAACTGAAATCTTGAGCCATACGTACCATCGAATCATAAATCGCTGAGTCGCCATGAGGATGGTATTTACCCATAACGTCACCGACGATTCTCGCTGACTTTTTATACGATTTATCAGGGTAGACTCCTAATTCATCCATACCAAATAATATACGTCTATGAACGGGTTTTAAACCGTCTCTAACATCAGGAAGTGCACGAGCAACAATAACGCTCATTGCGTAACTTAAGAAAGAAGTTTTCATTTCATTCGAAATGTTGACCTCAATAACTTTACTGACAAAATCTGGATTTATAACCGGTTTGTTTTGATCATCCATGATAAGCCCCCTTAAATATCCAAGTTACGAACGTATTCAGCGTTATTTTGAATAAATTCTCTTCTCGTTGTTACATCTTCACCCATAAGCATTGAAAAGACCATGTCGGCTTCCATTGCGTCTTCTAGGTTCACTTGCAATAATGTTCTGGTATTTGGATCCATGGTGGTGTCCCATAATTGTTCAGGATTCATTTCACCTAATCCTTTGTATCTTTGAATGACAGGTTTTCCAGTCAAACGAGCTAAAATAATATCTAAATCTTTTTCTTCATAAGCATATTCAATCATTTTGCCTTGTTGCACCTTAAATAGGGGTGGTTGAGCAATATAAACATAGCCTTTGACGATTAATTCAGGCATATAACGATAGAAGAAGGTTAATAACAACGTACGGATGTGGGCTCCATCGACGTCGGCATCGGTCATAATAATAATTTTATGGTATCTTGCAGATGCAATATTGAATTCGTCGCCAATACCCGTTCCAAACGCTTGAATCATGGATAAGATTTCTTTATTACCTAATGCTTTATCCAATCTTGCTTTTTCAACATTCAAGACTTTACCGCGAAGTGGTAGAATTGCTTGATATTCTGAATCTCTTCCTTGTTTAGCTGAACCGCCTGCGGAGTCTCCTTCGACGATGTATATTTCGGACTTTGTTGAGTCTTTCGTACGGCAATCTGCTAATTTAGATGCAAATCCTAATGAATCTAAGGGTGATTTTCTTCTTGTTGCTTCACGAGCTTTTTTAGCAGCGATTCTAGCGCGTTGAGCCATAATTGCTTTTTCAACAATAGATCTTGCGGCAGCTGGGTTTTCTAACAAGAAACGTTCTAATCCTGCACCCATGATGTTATTAACGACTCTACGGGCATCAGAAGATCCTAATTTAGCTTTTGTTTGTCCTTCAAATTGTGGGTCTGGATGTTTAACTGATACAATCGCAACTAAACCTTCGCGGGTATCTTCACCCAGTAACGATTCATCTTTTCTAAAAATATTTGAATTCCTACCATAGTTATTAATGACTCTTGTTAAAGTCATTTTGAAACCCTCTTCATGGGTTCCACCTTCAGGATTGGTAATATTATTGGTAAATGGGTAAATATTTGAAGAATATTCTGTATTGTATTGCATCGCAATTTCTACAGTAATACCTTCTTCTTCACCTTCAAAATACGCAACCATCGGATGCAATAATTCTTTTGTTTTATTTAAAAATTCAACGTATTCACGAACGCCACCTTCATAACGGTAATCTTTAAAGATTATATTTCCGGTGTCTCTTGAATCTTTAATCGTGAAGCGAATGCCCTTGTTTAAGAATGCTAATTGTTGAATACGATTTCTTAATATTTCAAAATCATATACTTGACTCTCAGTAAATACTAATGGGTCGGCTAAAAATGTGACGATTGTACCGGTTTTATCAGTATCGCCAACATAGGTTAATTCTTTTTTAACAAATCCATGTTGAAATCCAATTTCATAAATTTTTCCATCTTTATGAATTTCGATATCAAGGTATTCGCTCAGCGCATTGACAACAGAAGCACCAACGCCATGTAATCCACCAGATACTTTATAGGATTGATGGTCAAATTTACCACCCGCATGCAAAACAGTATAAACCGTCTCTACAGAAGGACGTTTCGTTTTTGGATGAATATCCACTGGAATTCCACGACCGTTGTCTTCAACGCGGATAATATTTCCCGGAAGGATTTCAACGCTAATTGAATCAGCGTATCCTGCTAAAGCTTCATCAACTGAGTTATCGACAATTTCCCATACTAGATGATGCAATCCTCTTGGCCCAGTTGTACCAATGTACATGCCAGGACGTTTTTTGACAGCTTCTAGACCTTCTAGAATCTGAATGTTACTGGCATCGTAAGTGCCGTTGTTGTGATTGTGGTTATTGTCCATGTTTTAAATCCTCCTTGATATATCCTTTGACAACCCGAAAAACCTTGGATTGTTTCAAAATGTCTTGATTGATTTCTAATACTCCTGTGGCGGTAATAATTGCTTGTCCACCTGTGCTTAACAAGTAGTTGAGAAGTCGGTTTTGTTTTTCGGTATCTAATTCACTCAGTACATCATCAAGCAAAAATATCGGCTTATCATTTTTTTGATCGAAAATATAATCAATTAATGCAAGGTCAATCGCGAGTATGATTAAACGTTGTTCCCCTTGAGAAGCATGGCCTTTAGCTGATTTATCAGCGACAATAAAATCAAAATCATCACGATGGGGACCATAGTTTGTTGTTCCGGATTGAATATCGGTTTTATACCGCGATTTAAGCGATTGTAGCACGTTTCCAGAAATAGATGGTAAATAAGTTAGGGTAAAGCTTTCGTTCTTTGTAGTTAAAAATTGGTAGTTTCCTGACGCTCTTTTAGAAATGTTTGCGATGAACTTTTCTCTCGCTTGAATAATCTTATCCATCGATAATGCAAGTTGTTCAGTTATTACATCTAATAACGTCTCATCTTTTGATGGATGAAATTGCATTTGTTTTAATAACTCATTGCGTTGCTTCAAAACATATTTAAAATCTGATAAATCTTTAAGATAGGTTTTATCAACTTGGCCGAGTACGATATCAAAAAAATAACGGCGCCCTACTGGCGACCCTTTTACTAAATTCAAATCTTCTGGTGCGAATAAAACAACATTCAAAAAACCAACGTAATCACTTAACCTTTTTATTTCTTGATTATTGACTAATACTTTCTTGCCAATCTCAGAAATGATAATGGACATTTCTTGTAAATTATCTTTCATTGAAATGCTTGCTTTTATTTTGGTGAAATCCGATTGAAAGCGAATCAAATCAACGTCTTCACTGCGATATGATTTCGATAAACCTAATACATAAATTGACTCAAGAAAATTCGTTTTTCCTTCGCCATTAAGTCCCAAAATAAAATTCAAACCCGTACCTAACGCCAATGATTGTTTTGTATAATTTCGATAATCAGTTAGTTGTATTTGTTGAATTTTCATTGTTATCAGCGAACAATCATATAAGATTCTTTGCCGTCAACTGTTACTTGATCTCCAGGATACAATTTGCGGCCGCGTCTTACTTCTAATTCTTGATTTACATGAACGTCATTTTCAGTCAAATAAAATTTTGTTTCGCCACCACTTGAAATTAAATCAGCGAATTTCAAGAATTGTCCAAGTGTAATATAGGGAGTGCTAATTTTAATTTTCTTCATGATTTCACCTCAAAATAACGTTAATAACTTATATATAATATTATATAATATTTATATATAATTTTCAAGTTTTTATTTCCTTTTGATTTGATAAAATGAAGGTGTATTATTAATGCAAAAATACCAAATAAAAAGAGGATTGCACTTTGGAAAATGCATCCTCTATTTTATTATTTTGTCGGTTGAATTAATTCTAAAAACTCACACATTGTATATAACCAATGTTTATCAAGTTGAATGGTATCTAAGATAATATGTATTTTATTTTCTTTGTATGTAAAGCGTAAAAATTTAGATATTTTCATTCCGGTTGAAAATAGTTTATCTCCCGCTAAACGTTTAGTGCCATCTTCCGATATGATCAATGAAATATTTGTCTTTGACTCGTTAATTTTTTCAATGTCTAACTTGGCCGAAAAGTATTCAAACAGTTTTTCATACATGTAAATTTCAAGATCAGTATCATATCTACCAAACCTATCAATAAATTCATCAAGTAAAGCGCGAAGTTCGTTAACGCTTTTTACGCTTGTAATCTTCGTGTGCATCTCTAATTTAACAAAATCGTCATTAATATATTGTTCGTCAATGTATTTAGATACACGCGCTCTAACTTTTGAAATCGGTTCAATTTCAGGTTCAATTCCTTGCTGTCTCTTGATTTCTTCTTGAAGGATTCTCATATACAAATCGACACCAACAGAGTCGATAAATCCTGACTGTTCACTACCTAAAACATCGCCAGCTCCACGAATTGAAAGATCTCGAACTGCAATTTTAAAACCGCTCCCAAGTTCCGTAAACTCCTTAATTACTCGCAATCTTTTTTCCGCATCTTCAGTTAAAACTTTATTTTTTGTATACATTAAATACGCATAAGCAATTCGATTTGAACGTCCAACACGACCTCTAATTTGATAGAGTTGAGAGAGACCTAGACGATCTGCGTCATGAATAATAAGGGTATTTGCGTTGGGTATATCAATCCCAGTTTCAATAATCGTAGTTGATATTAATACGTCAATTTTTTTATCAATAAAGTCTGATACAACAGCTTCAAGTGCTAATTTATTCATCTGTCCATGAGCGATATCTATACGAGCATCTGGAACTAATTTTTGGATTTTTGCTTCGATTAAATCGATATCGTCAACCCGATTATAAATATAAAATATTTGCCCATTTCTGGCGAGTTCCCGTTCTATAGCATCTTTAATAATCGTGTCATTTCTCTCTAAAACGTAGGTTTGAATCGGGTATCTATTTTCCGGTGCTGTTTCTAAAATCGACATGCTTTTCACACCCATAATAGCCATTTGAAGTGTTCTTGGAATGGGGGTTGCGGATAATGATAAAACATCTACATTAATCTTCATTTCCTTAATTCTTTCTTTATGTTCTACACCAAATCTTTGTTCTTCGTCAATAACAAGTAGCCCTAAGTCTTTGAACTCTATATCCTTACTTAAAATTCTATGTGTCCCTATAAGAACATCAACGTTCCCCGCTTTTATGTCCTTAATCGTTTGTGTTTGCTGCTTACGACTTACGAACCTGTTTAACAAACGCACGTTAATGCCGAACTTTTCCATTCGGTTGCTAAACGTTAAGTAATGTTGTCTAGAAAGGACTGTCGTTGGCGCAAGATAAGCGACTTGTTTATTACATAAAACCGCTTTAAAAGCCGCCCTTAATGCTACCTCAGTTTTACCAAAACCAACATCCCCACAAAGAAGTCTATCCATGGGTCTATGACTTTCCATGTCTTTTTTAACATCTTCAATTGCTTTGATTTGATCTGGTGTTTCATCATATTCAAAATCGTTATCGAATTCATCTTGCATTGAATTATTTTCAATGAAGGCAAATCCCTCACTATGTTCTCTCTCGGCGTATAATGTAATTAGTTTTTCTGCAATATCTTTAACTTTCGCTCTGACTCTTTGTTTAGTTTTTGCCCATTCAGTTCCTCCAAGTTTATTAAGCCTTGGGGAGAACCCTTCACTACCCGCGTATTTTTGAATTTGAGAGACTGCATCAACGGGAATATATAATTTATCTCCATCACGATATTCTATGTGAATATAATCGTTTTTTGTTGAACCAAGTTCCATCGTTTTTATTTCAAGGAACTGACCAATGCCATAATCGTTATGAACAATATAATCACCGGGCTTTAAGTCATTCACTGAAAAAACCCGTTTTGTGTTTTGATATACCGAAACATATCGACCCTTATTATGAACTTGTCCTTTTTTAACAATCGATTTTTCTGTTAATACCTTAATGTGACCTGTTTCTAAATCTAAATCAACGAAATGATCTCCATAAATAAGATTCAATCGATTTTCAAACAAATCATCTTCTTCAGATAAAATTGAATAAGGTATCTTTTCTTGTTCTAATAAATCTCTCATATTATCTCGCATTTTAATCGAACTAAATGCGAGTAAAACTGTTGTTTTTCCTTGATGTTTTTTTAAATTGCTATATAACGTAGTAAAATCGCCATCATATTTGAATGGCTCTTTTCCAAAAATCTTAAGTTTCATATCAAAACTATCTCGATAGAAATGGTCTAAGTAATCCATGCAAACTCGATTTTTAGTCATGATGCTTTGAATAGAATACATGAGTTCAAATCCCATTAATGTATAGTCATCTGTAGACATATACCAATCAGCTATTTCCGATGTTATGATTTCATATTGTTCTAACACTCGATGATAGTCATAGAAAAATACGAGTTTATCTTCGACAAAATCAAGAATGGTTGTTCTATCAGAGTACATTAATGGAATATATCTCGTCAATCGGTCTAATTCCTCATGTTTGTACAATGATTCCTGATCTTTATGAATCTTTTCAAGTGCAATCTCAGAAAACTGAATCTCTTTCTTTTTTTCATTAATATAATCATTTATTTTCTCAAGTTCACTATCACCATAGAAAAATTCATACATTGGCATAATTTGTAATTCATTGATTTGTTCGGTTGAACGTTGCGTTTCAATATCAAACACTTTTATTTTTTCAATGGTATCGCCAAAAAAATCGAGCCTATAAGGTTTTGTATGGTTGAGAGGGAAAATATCAAGGATACCGCCTCTAACGCTAAAATCGCCCGGTTTTTCAACCGTATACTCTCTTTTATAACCGTATGAAACAAAAATCTTTGACAGTTCTTTCATGCCATATTCAAAATTAGTTTTTAAATTTAAAATTGCATTAATCCATGCCTTTTTTGGAAGTTGAGGCTTGATGATACCTGTCGTATGAGTAATGACAATTTTACGTTTATTTGATAACAAATCTCTAATGGTATTGATTCGTTCCATCTTAAATTCATTGGAACTGACCAACATTTCACTTGTAATAAATTCATCTTGAGGAAAAAAAGCAATAAAATCGGCAGAAATAGCAGAATTTAATCGATCGTATAAAAGCTGTGCTTTATATAAGTTCGGTGTAGCCACAAAAATCGTTTTATTTGAAGAATAAAACGCATCAATAATCAATAGCACCATTGCTTCATCCGTTAACTCATTGATTAACTGGGATTTATCTTGAATAATTCCATCGATATACTGTTTAAATACGGAGTTTTGATTGACATGTTTAATAATTTGTTTCACAGCATCCACCTCACGTCGTTTTGGCGAGTTTATCCAACTCGCCTAGGTATCACTATTAAATTTCATTCGATAGTATATCATATTTTTAAGGATAATACTATGATGACAATCAGAATTAATGAAGAAAAAAACGCTCTTATGAGCGCTAATTTCATTATTTTTTATTTTGAATTTTATAAGCAAGCGGCATAACGATTCCCATTGGAATGAATTTTACAAGGAGTCTCATCATCTTCATGGAAAAGCCTGGGACAATCACGCTTTTTCTTTTTAATAATCCTTTTACAGCGATTTTAGCACATCTTTCTGCACTCATTCCTTGCATTTTTTGCTTGGTTTGAGCGACTTTTCCAAACTCTGTAATCACAGGTCCTGGATTTAAAGATAATACCCTTAATTTTGATTTCGATGATTTTAATTCGTGATTAATCGCTCGACTAAAATTTAAAACGTAAGACTTAGTCGCTGCATACGTTGCCATTAAAGGTGTTGGTAACATACCCGCAACACTCGATACATTTAATATAATGCCGTCGGACATTGATTTAACGAAAAGTTTGGTTAACACTTGCACGGCGACGATATTGGTATCAATCATTAATAGTTCTGTATCAAGATCAATTTCAGAAAATAAACCGACTCTACCAAATCCGGCGTTATTTATCACAATGAAAGGATTCAATGGTTGTACCTCTAAATGCAATTGTTTACAATTATCTACTATAGAAATATCTAAAACTTTAATTACAACCGCTACTTTATATTGCGTTGTGATGATATCTTTCAATTCTTTAAGTTCGGTTTCTCGTCTCGCAACCAAAATAAGGTCGCTTCCCCTTTTGGCTAATTCTAATGCCATTGCTCTACCAATTCCGCTAGATGCTCCTGTAATGAGTGAGTACATCGTTATTTCTCCCAACTTTTCTATTTTTTATTATGACTTATATCATCGCTTTTAATTTTTGTAAAACAATTGAAAAGACTTCGATTGAATGGCGACGGGTGATTTGATTTCATTAGTTCTATAGTCAAACGGAATATCAATTAATTCGTCTGAGGTTGAAGAATTAATGCAAATCAATACACCATGATTTTGATATATTCGTTCATAAATTAGAATTTTTGAATGTTCAATTATCGAAAATGATCCATATTTCAATGCTATATTGTTGTTTCTTAAATTAATAACTGATTTATAAAAATTGAAGAGGTCTTGATTCCAACTTTCTCGATTCCAATTAAAACAACGACGGTTATCCGGATCACTTAACCCTTCCATGCCAATTTCATCGCCATAATAAATACAAGGCATGCCGATATAGGTCATTTGAAATAAGACAGCTTGTTTAACAGCTTCAATATCCCCATTCGCAACACTTAGCATTCTTGGAACATCGTGTGATCCAAGTTGATTAAGGAGCGCTCTTTGAACTGGATCAGGATACATCATCAATAAATGGACCAATTGATGATGAAATGTGACTAAATCCGTATTTTTACGTAAAAAATAGTTATTGCACACTTCGAAAAATTGATAATTTTGAACAGAATCAAATTGATCACCGCGTAAGTAATAATCGCTGTTATGCCAAACTTCGCCAATGATTAAAGCAGAAGGTTTTAATTTTTTAATTTCACTTCTAAAAAATCGCCAAAATTCTGAATCAACTTCGTCCGCCACATCTAGCCTCCAACCATCGATATCAAAGGTTTCAATATAGTGTTTACCAACGTTAATTAAATAAGATCTAACGTCAGGATGATGAGAATTTAACTTTGGCATATGCGGTTCATAACCAAATGTTTGATACGTTTTATCTCTTTGAACTTTAACTGGAAACTTTTCTATTAAAAACCACTCTTTATAGACACTATTTTCTTGATTTTGAAGCACATCTTGAAATGCATAGAAATCACTGCTAGAGTGATTAAAAACCGCGTCTAAAACGATTTTAATGCCATTATGATGTAAGGTTTGCACCAATTGTTTAAAATCATCTTCAGTTCCTAAACGAGGATCGACTTGCATATAGTCGATGGTATCATAGCGGTGAGAAGAATGCGACAAACTTATAGGAGTCATATATATCGCATTGATTCCTAATTCAACTAAATAAGGAATTTGCTTGATGATCCCTTGAAAATCGCCACCAAAAACATTCCAAAACGTCGGTTTATTTCCCCAAGGTTCAAACGTATCATCGCTTAAATTTGCTTTGCAAAATCGATCGGGATAAATCTGATAAAATATGGCATCATGAACCCACGATGGAGCTTGATAGACATCCGTTTTTTGAATTCTTGGGATTTCATACGCTCCCATTCGGACAAACTCCGTAGATGAATATCCATATTCACCATAATAACCTTTGTTTATACCATCGTTGAGTTCGAAATAATAGATGCAACCCTCATTAAAGGGTTTAAACGTAACCGTGAAATAATCAAAAAAAGTATCAGATAAATACTTTTTCATATCATGTTTTATCCGTTTTTGATAATCGGTAAACCGGTTATATTCAACCACGTTTATCAATAATATATCATCTTTAACCGACCGAAAACGAAGGGTTATCAAATCATTATCGATATAACTCCACTCTGAATTCGCATGATGGAAAAAACCTAGTTGATTCATTCCTTTACCTCGTTTGTTTCAACAATATTCAATTTCTTTTGATATTTAATATACATGTAAACGCCGATTCCAATCATGATTAAACTTAAATATTGTGATGGTGTGGGATACGTGTTATAAGCGGTTTGAATAAAACCAAATAAAGACCCACGGTCGTCACCACGAATAAATTCTATAAGGAAACGGAAAGTTCCGTAAGCCATTAAATAGACGCTAAATTCTCTGTTCTTAAACGATTTAACAAAGTTTAATGCAGCGAATAATCCAAACAAAAATAAGGCTTCATAGAGATTTGTTGGAAGAACCGAACCGACAGATTCGCCAGCATGAAAATCAACACCTAAAAACGATTCTGTTGGTATACCATAGCAACAACCCGCTAAATAACATCCTATTCTACCGAATGCATGCGCTAAAACGACACCCACGATGACGGTGTTTAATATTTTAAGCAGTTGAGCTCCGTTGGTTTTTACAGCGTATTTTAGTAATAAAATAAAACTCGTTAATCCACCAATCAATCCACCGATAAACGTAATCGAGCCAAATGTTGGTTCTCCTTCAGCGATTGAATGAAATAATCCATCAAATAAATAAGACGTTCCTAAAGCAACACCTAAACTAACCGCAAGAAAAACAAGAATTCGGTTCGAATATCGTCTTTCATAACCGTCTTGATTGTCAAAACGTCTTGCAACATAAATCATTAAAAACAATACCCCAATCGTAATCAATAAATCATACATTGGAATATTAAAACCAAATAATTCCGGCCAAAGATAAGGATACATTTCATCACTCCTTTTATTGACTATTATATCATATTTTCGCTGTATTTAAAAACGCGTTCATCGAAAATAATGTGTAAAATTCGTTAAATTATTATCCTTGATTTGATTAAAAAAGGCATGAGTTTTTCTCATGCCGATTTTTAAATTTTTTATCCTTTTGTTGCTCCCGCAGTAATACCTTCGATTAAGTAACGTTGGAACAACATATAAAGAATTGTAATTGGAACTGCAACGATTAATGCGCCAGCCGCAAACATCGTGTAAGAGGTTGTTTGTGGATTAGAAATCATTGAGAATAACCCAACTGCGAGCGTCCATTGTCTCGATACAATATCGGTGCCAACCGATCCGGCGAGCTGAACGTCTAGTAAATATTTTGGAAGCATATAATCCATCCATGGAGCCATAAATTGACCAACGGCAACGAAGGATAGAATTGGGACTGACAACGGTAAAATAATCTTAAAGAATATTTGTGATTTACTTGCACCGTCTAACATCGCAGATTCATCTAAGTCTTTTGGTATTTGTGATAGATACCCTTTAATTAACCAAATATTACCAGGTACAGATCCACCGACATAAAGAATTGTTAATGCGGTTGGTTTCCCTAAGAGTCCAAATACTTGGAACAAGGTAAACATTGCAACGAGTCCCATAAATGAAGGGAATACCTGTAAGACTAAAATGCCCATTAAACCTGCTTTTTTACCTTTAAATTTGAAACGAGCGAAAACATAACCCGCACCAGTAATGAAAATAACACCCAAAACCATGCTTAATATTGCGATGATAAAGGTATTTTTATACCAGATAAGGAATTTTGTTTCAGCGAATAATTTCGTATAGTTTTGGAAATACATGACTGAAGGCCAAAGTGTATTAGGTAATTCACTGGTATTTGTGAATGAAGATCCCACTAAATATAAAATTGGGAACAACACGACGCCAGCGGCTAAAACCAATTGACCGAAAGTCAAAATCTTCATCAATATTTCTTTGAAACCAATAATGCTTCTAAAAGCACCTTTATGAAGTTCTTTCTTGCTTCTAACTGTAAAAGCGCTATAGAGTCCGTAAACCGGAATTAATCCTACTAAACTACCCCAAGTCTTGCTATAGCCTTTCTTTTCAAATACTTGTCCTGCGATTGAACTGTGGGTGAACCATAAGACAAGTGCTAGGAAAACGCCAATAATTGTATATAACATCATTAGTCCTCCTTAAACGCTTTTGTCTGAGAGTAGTTCCATGCAGCTACTGATCCCACAATCAGGAAGATAAATATAGAGAAGACCGAGGCCATGTTATAAACTTTCTTTTCGACAGTGAGGGTATACATCCAAGAAATCAAAATGTCTGTACTACCCGCAAAGGCAGTGTCGATATCACCGGCACCCGTACCTCCTTGAGTAATGAAGTAGATAACACCAAAGTTATTAAAGTTCCCTGAAAATGCCATAACAAGCAGTGGTGCAGTTGAATACATAATCAATGGGAATGTAATAAATCGGAATTTTTGTGATTTCGTCGCACCATCAATATCGGCAGCTTCATATAAAGTTCGGTCAATCGATGTCATAATCGATGTCATTAATGCCATGAAATAAGGAGCACCGAGCCAAATATTAACGACAATTAATATAATTCTGACGAACCAAATATTATTAGCGTTGGTAAACCATTGGATGTCATCATAACCAAGGTAGAAAATTCGTTGGAAGAAATTCATTGTTTCTGGATTATATCCAACCCCTAAAATACCCCAATCCGTAAAGACTTCATAGAATGTTTTACCAAATCCGATGTTCTTTAGTATCGAGTTAATAATACCTTTCTCACTGAATATAATTGAGAAAGCCATTTGTGAAATTAACGCTGGAACGGCCCACGGTAAAATCAATAACGTTCTCCAGAATTTTTTAAACGGAACACGGTCTGAACTAATCACAAGCGCTTGGAACATACCGCCGAAGAAGACAGTAGCGGTTGAGAAAACAGCCCATATTGCCGTCCAAACAAAGACTTTCCAGAAGGTTTCCGCGAATGGAATTCCTTCTCCAAAATTAAAGATTCTTGTAAAGTTATAAAATCCTACCCATGAGAATAATCCTGTGTCGGAGTCAAATCCACTATAACTTGAAAATGCGATTAAGAAGCCAAATAATATCGGCATGATAGAAATAAACGTAATGACGAATAAAGCAGGTAAAATCATGATATATTCAAATCCATGACTGTATACTTCAATAAACCATTCTTTATCACTGACATGTGTTTTTGTAATCGCATATTTAATACTTGTAGCATATGCATCTCGAACAGACCAAATCCACGCAAAGATAAAGTAAGCCATTAACAAGGTCGAAATTAAGCCTAAAATCAATAAATAAGACGATACGTGCCCAAGCAGAGGCGTTTCATCTAAAATGCCAGATACCCCAGCATATTGAATGCCATCTTCAGTAAAGGTTACTGATTTTAATGGGTCATGTAAACTCTTATAATTATAGGTGACTTTTTCTCTCGTACCTAATGTCAATATTGCCCAAATACCTTTGACGAAGAAACCTGCTCGGTCGTTATAAAAGTTGTAAAATTCTGTTTCAAACTCCGCTCTTAATTCTGGATGCATTGAAAAATAGACTTCAATTAAAAAACGGTTGTAATTCGTTGAATTATAACTACTCGTAGAAACATTATATCGCTTAGTAATATAGTTGCGCAAATATTCAGAAAATGGTGTCTTATTATATCCATGAACCATTTCATACGCTAATTCAGGAAGGTATTTAACATAAATAGTTCCCTCATTATCATACACAACCGATCCTTTAATGACTAATGATTTAAAAGTAGCGATGGTTGTTAAAGAATCTGCAGTAACGTAATAATCAGTACTATCTGCTACATTCGTATAACGATATTCAACGGTTTCTAAAACCGATAGTTGTTGTGTCGAACGTACATAAATTTTTCCTGATGATTGTTCTAAATATAATTGTCCAGTCCTGGTTGAAACGGTGAATCCAGTGACGTCATCAATAATATCAGAAGGATCGTTGACATTGATATAAGTGATTTCGCGAGTATCGCCTTCACCGGTAATAATTCGGTAATACTCTTTGTCATTCATTTCATAAATCGATACACCAGTAATGATTGGTAAAAAACCTTTTGCTTCAATAGCGGCATCATCTTCACCAATAATTAAGTCTGAATCATTGATTTCTCCAGTATCTGAGGTTGAAGCTTTCGTCCCACTGATAACCAAATCGTCAATTAACAAGAAATATCTTGGCGTCGAAGACTTCAAAATATCCTCTGCAGTGTAATCAATTAATTCTCGCATCGTAAAGCCATTACTTTTGACTGATTCATAATAAGCTTCAAATTCAGGAAGATCAACTTCACCTAACGATTTTTGAAATTGATACATCTGATAAAAACTCTTAGAAAAGTCATCAGTGAATAGCTCTCCTGTCTCTTCGGTCAAATTATCATAGGGATCAAACTCAGAGAAATACTTACCTGATGTTAATTCAATTGATATAAAAGCGGCGAAAAAGACAAAGAAGAATAGCGCTTTGAGAAATTGTTTATTAATTAGTTGCCCAAGCCCCGGTAAGAAGCCTGAAGCAATAGCTTTCAATACATGTTTAGTTCTGTTTCCCATGTCATTCTCCTATCTAAAGCATCTTGAATATTATGAAAGAAGGCCCTCTTGCGAAGGCCAGCTAACATAATGCACTAATGAATTATTTAGAACCTAAAGCTTTAGAAGCAAGATATGAAGCTTCGGCTTTCTTTTGTTCAGTAACGATATCTGCACCTTGGTCCCAAACGTTAACAACCATTGTTTGCGCAGCAGCCCAGTAATAAGTTACTTCGGCGATTGTAGGCATTGGAATGGATGTAGCTAATTGAGAAAGCATGACTTGCATGTATTGGTCAGTTGCAATTCCTTCGATTTCTGATAAATCTTTTAAAGCTGGACAGTCATTCGAAGTTTGATAAAGAATGTTTTGAGCTTCTGGAGTCGCTAAGAATTCAACAAATTTAATCGCAGCTTCTTTATTAGAAGAATATTTATAAACTGCAACCATTTGTGAACCAGCAAATGTTGAAGCTGGGTTTGTAGCGCCTTCGATACCTTCAAAGTTAGGAAGCGCAACAGCACCTAGTTTTCCTTCGCCATCTGGATCAATTTTATCTTCAAATGTTGTAATTGCCCAAGGACCAGTGATAATCATAGCAGCATTGCCTTGTTCAAATGGAGTTGTTCCATAAGAGTTGTAAGCAGCATTACCAGTAACAACTGGTTTTAATTCTGTGCTTAACCAAGTTAAAGCAGCTAATAATTCATCTGATTCAAAACCAACAGCCGTTGGATCAACACCGTTTTCACCGTGTGGTCTCCATCCGAATGCTGAATAAACAGTTTGCAAGTAATAGTTATCAGCCCAGTGTGAATTCGTTGTTAATAATTGTTTACCTGGGTTTTCAGTTTTGAAAGTTTCTGAATAAGTAATGATATCTTCCCAAGAAGTTAAAGCAGCTACTTCTTCATCAGTAATCAAATCTTTATTATACATCAAGAAGATTGATTCGATAGAAAGTGGTACTGCATAAAGTTTAGGTTGATCTGAATCTCTTGTACCTGCAGTTGCAATATCCATAGCAACATCAAGCATTGAAGCGTCTAATGTTTCGAATAATTCATTTGGTAATTGGTATACCAAATCTTCTAACATAGCAAGCGACAAATGGTCATGAGGGAACATGAATACGTCAGCGCCGTTACCAGAAACACCATAAGTTTTTAAACGGTCACGAGAATCAAGAGCTCCCATGTGTTGGAATTGAACTTCGATGTCAGGATATACCGCGTTAAAAGCTGGAATCAAGTCGGCCATGAATAAACCGTCAGTATCATCCATCCATACACGGATAGTGGTGGTTTTTTGTTGACTTTCACTAAAGTCGATAATGAGATCTTCTAAAGTAGGTGTACAAGCAACCAAAGTGAAAAGTGCGAAAATTGATACGAATAAAACAGCAAGCTTTTTCATCTTATTTTCCTCCTACCTACTATAACCATTCTTTACGTCTTGCTAAGAAGAATCCTACAGAAAGTAAGCCGATTCCGCCAATCGTGAAGATTGAAGCGTTTCTAGCAGCACATCCTGTTTCAGGAGCTTCTACAACAATTGTAAAGGTTGCGTTAGTTTCGTTACCCCATTCATCAAAAGCAGTTAGAATAACAGGGTATTCACCAGGTACGTTAACATTAACTGTTCCGTTGCCTTCTTTAACATATAGACGATTTGTAACGTTGCCATCACGATCATCCATAGCTCTCATGTTTGGCCACAATGCATCATCCCAGCCTTCGCCAGCAACGATAGTTACTGTGTCGTCATCGATGAAAGTGATTACTGGAGCTGTTGTATCCATATTGATAGTAAGATCAGCTTGTTGAGCGTCTAATCCTTCTTTACCGTTGTCATATGTTAATACATAAGTTGCGGTATTATCAAGATCAGCATTAAGAACTAGAACTAACTCTGTTAATGAATCTTTTTCATTATCATAGTCAATTGATTCAAATGGATCAGCAACAACTGTTCCGTTTTTCGTTAAAACAAAGTTTGGAGCAAGATCGATTAATTCTCTTGGATAAGTTAATTCTTCATATTCAACATAGTCATAAATTGCAACTTTTTCTGTTGGAACCATTAATTCCATTACGAAATCGTCATGATTTGTTGTATATCCAAATGATCCAGAAGTTTCGCCAGAAATACCAGCGTAAATAACTTCAACATCGCCAGCAACCATTGTTCCAAATCCTTCAATATTGGCATCACCAGAATATTTAGTGTCGCCAGCATGAACGATAATTCCGCCGGTAGCAGGAACAGCACCTGTTACAAGAATACCTTTACCAGGTACGCCGTCAGGAGTTTTGAAAGCATCAACCATTGGAAGTGGTTCTGTCCAACCAGCTGCGTTGACATCCCAACCCCAGTTATGGATACCAAGAGATTCTTCGTATGTATTTGTTTGATTTAAGTAAAGAACGATAACGTTAGCTTTTGTTTGATCAGCAACGAAATAGGTTTGATGTCCACCTTGGAAGTAATAAACATGGATTTCATCAACTGTTCCGTTTTTAATTGCTGTAACATCAAATTGAATTTCTTGTCCATCTGGTGTTTCTCTAGATGCCCAACGATCATCGGTTGTGATGTCTTTAGCAAGAGGAATAATACCAATTGTATCTGATGCATCATCATCAACGTTAATAACCATAACAGCGCCAAAATCATCAACACCTGATTTTTCTACGGGAGCAGTTGTACCATCGGCACCAGTTCCCCAAGTCCAAAGACCAACTGAAGCATAATTGCTATCCCATTTTTGGTAATGGAATACAACACGTCCAGCAACGTTTGAAGGAATGTCTGTTGCAACATATGCAGGATATGCGGTATCGTCAATTGTAATTCCACCTTCACCGGTAGGAACATAATTATAACCAACGATTTCATATTTTTCATAAGTTGTTACAGTTGGAGTTTGTGTTTCATCATAGAAAGCGATAGGAACATCAGCTGAGAATTTTACTAAAATAGTATTTTTCATTGAAGCATAAGTTCCACTTAATACATAAGAAGCATTATTGAAAGCAATCATCTTGAAAGCAAATGAAGCGTCAGCAAATTGTTGTACTTTGTCGAGGCCTTTATAAACATCACCTGCTACATAAATTGCTGTTACATCGCCAGCTTCAAGTCCAGCGGCTGCATCGGTAACGTCACCAGTTTTCTTAGTAGCGTCGTTGCCAGCATAAACGATTAAGTTTGCTGAAGCAGCTTCCGTTCCTACAAGACCGTTAGCCATTCCGATACGTCCTTCTTTACCTTCTGGAGTTAAGAAGTTAGCTGTGAAGATTGGTGTTGGAGTTCCCCAAACGCCCCATTGTCCAACGTTTGCGTCATTGTACCATCCGCCCCAAGCATGAAGGCCTAAGTTTGCTTCATATTCTTCGGTTGCAGTGAAGTAAACAATGAATACGTTTGAATAGTCAGCGCTAGCAACAAATACTTTGTTAGATCCACTAAAGAAATAAACATGCATTGTTGCTCCAGCAGCTGCTGCTGTAACATCAAATTCAATATTCATTGGCCCATCATTGCCTGGATATGTATCTTTGTGATTCCAACGATTTGTAGCGTCGTCAAATTCGTCAGCAATTGGGATAGAACCCATTGTAGTAGCGTCTGAACCGATATTAACATCAAAGTATACTCCGAAATCATCAGTTCCTGTTACTTCAACACCCTCGTTTGATCCACCAGTTCCGGTTCCCCAGACCCAAAGACCGACATTGTCATAATCACCATACCATTTTTGATAATGGTATACCACTTTACCAGTAGCCGCTTCAACAACAGTATTTTGTACAGTTGTAGCGATTCCTACTAAAGTGAATACTGCAAGAAACAATAGCAATAAGCTTTTTTTCATTTTATCCTCCTATTAAGAATTTTGTGACCCAATAAATATATTGGGCCAATTTACGCAAATATAATACTACTTACATGTAATGAATGCAAGCGTTTTTATTAACCTCTAAAGGGTAATCGGTTACATGCGGATATGTGATGATATATAACAAATGTTATAGAAATATGATAAAATATATTCATGTAAACGTTTGTAAAAAAAAGGAGAAAATACTTAAAATGAAAAAAATAATGATATTATTTATCGTGTTTATTTTTGGGTTGGTATTTATACCATCCGTTACAGTTTCTGCAGAATTAACCACGCCAGATACCATGGTTATCCATTATTTTCGTTATGCGAATGATTATGACGATGGATGGAATTTCTGGGTATGGCCAGAAGGTGGAGCAGGAGCTTCACAAGCAATCGACACAGATGATTTAGGCGCAATCGTTACTGATTCGTTTGGTTCTGTGACTATTGTTGATATTAGTAGTGTTACTGCTTCAAGGATGGGAATAATTGTTAGATTAGGAGAATGGGTTAAAAAAGATATAGATAAAGACCGTTTTATCAATATTCCAACCACCGCTGAAGATGGAATATTCCATGTTTATCTCGTTGAAGGTGATGAACGTATTGGTTACTCTGTAGATGATCCGTCTGGACCTGATAAAAGCAACAAAGTGACTGGCGCTTATTTTAATGCAATGAGAACTATTAAATTCTCATTAACTTCAGCTGTTACTTCGGACAAAGTCAGTTTGTTAATTAATAATGCACCTGCATCAGCGACTGTTACAATGAACAATCAATCAGGAACAATGACCATTTCGTCAGATGTAGATTTATCAAACACTTACACGATAAACGTTGAATTCTCAGAAGGTGTAAAATCTTACGATGTCACTTTTGATGGTATTTATGATACCGAAGAGTTTGAAACTGCTTTTGGATATACCGGTAATGATCTTGGTGCTGTAGTTGGCGCTACATCAACGAATTTCAGAGTATGGGCTCCGATATCTTCATCAGTCGTACTTAAAATATACGATTCAGGCTCACCCGCTTACTTAATTCAAAAAGATTCTACCGCAACTGATACTCCTTCACAAACAATATCTATGACAAAAAGTGAAAAAGGAACTTGGGTTGCGTCTATCAATGGAAATCTTCATGGAAAATATTATACTTATGAAGTGACTAACGGTATCAAAACCAATGAAGTCGTTGATCCATACGCGAAAAGCGTTGGCGTCAATGGTTTAAGGGGTATGGTTGTTGATTTCTCTCAAACGAATCCAACAGGATTTACTTATAACAAAAGACCAGATACCATGACAAATTACACCGATGCTATTATTTATGAAATTCATGTTCGTGATTTGACCAGTCATTCAAGTTGGCAAGTCGCTTCAGAATTTGAAAAATACCGTGGTAAATTCATGGGATTCACCGTAGAAGGCACTACTTATGAAGGCGTTTCAACTGGTATTGATCACATTAAAGAATTAGGTGTAACACACGTACAAATTCTTCCATTCTTCGATTATGGAAATGCAGTTGACGAATCTGGTTCTTCAACACAATTCAACTGGGGTTATATGCCTCTTAACTTCAACGCATTAGAAGGTCATTATTCTACGAATCCGTATGATGGAGCTGTAAGAATCAATGAATTCAAACAACTAATGATGACCATGGATAAAAATAATCTAAGAGTTGTCATGGATGTTGTTTATAATCATACCGGTCAAAGCGGAGACTCGAATTTCAATTTGATTCTTCCTGGGTATTATCACAGAATGAATCAAGATGGTTCCTTCTCAAATGGTTCAGGTACTGGTAATGAAACAGCTTCAGAACGTTTCATGATGCAAAAATTTATGGTGGATTCAACAGTCTTCTGGGCAAGCGAATATAATATCTCAGGATTCCGTTTTGACTTAATGGCTTTACACGATGTTGAAACAATGAATAAAATTGTCGCTGCTTTACATGAAATAGATGATACAATTCTTGTCTTTGGCGAACCATGGACGGGTGGAGGAACAACTCTTTCATCGAGTATTGCGGCAGATAAAGTAAACTTAGAAGATATGCCGGGCGTTGCCGCATTTAACGATGAAATTCGTGATGGTGTAAAAGGTTCTGTATTTAATGCATCTGAAGGCGGATTTATTCAAGGTAATATCAGTCTTCCAACCATTAACAAGTTAAAATATGGTATCGTTGGCGGTACTGAATTTGCAGGTATTGATAGTGCATACTTATCCTATACAAGATTCTGGGGAAATAATCCAAGTCAAGTGATTAACTATGTTAGTGCTCATGATAACAACACGCTTTACGATAAACTCATGATGTCAACGAACTATACTCAAAAAGAATATATTCCTAACATGATTAAACAAGCAAATGCTGTTGTTTTATTAGCGCAAGGAATTCCATTTATCCATGCCGGTGAAGAATTCATGCGTTCAAAACCATGTGCTACCGGCTATACCGATACATGCGATGCAGGGAAAAAATATGACCATAACTCGTATCAATCTCCTGATTCAGTCAATCAACTCCGATGGAATCTAAAAGCTGAAGAAGATAATTTAGCAGTTTTTGAATACTACAAAGATTTAATCGAATTCAGAAAGTCACAACCGATGTTAAGATTATCGACTGCTGAACAAGTTGAAGCCGTGCTTAATTTTGTGGAATTTACCGATCCTACTGTCATTGGTTATACTTTATCTAATTATGATGAAGAATTTACTCCTTATGATGAACTATTGATTATTCATAATACCGGTGATTTCGCTTCAGTTCCTCTTCCTGAAGGCGAAACATGGGCTTTAATTGGTAATCGCAACGGTATCGGTGAAGAAATTATCAAGACTTATGAAGGTGGCGCAAATATACCGTTATTAGAAAACGAAACGGTCATTCTCTACCGTGGACTGAATGAAGTTCCTATAGAAAAACCAACTGGTTGCGGATCTTGTCAAGAATTGAATGCAGCTATCTTAGGAATGAACGTATTAGTCATTGGCTTATTCTTCTTATTTAGAAAAAAAATCTAATTAAATCAAACAAAAAATCACCAGAAATTTGGTGATTTTTTTTCTTATACGTTTTTGTTACTGATTTCCTTAATTTTAGACCCTTTATAAATCGCAACTAATGCAATTAATGGGGTGGCAAACTGATAGATTACGACAGTAAATGCATTGATTTCCATGACTCCTAAAATCCCTACGATAAAACTGATGAGCGACGGAATTGTCATGGATGCAATAACAATCTTTAAGTTCTCTTTAAAATTCGTTACTTTTTGATATCTGATTCGAACGAATATGAAAATCGCACTTACAACCAGTATTAATACCAAATTTAGAAATGCGGTTATTGCCGTGTAATAAACGACGGAAACGAATATCGCATATGATGAAAATGCTTCATCAAGCATTGTAGCGAATTTTGAAACCGCATCCGCTTGTGTCGTCATTCTTAAGTCAGAAAATCTCACAACCGTTTTAATGTTTGAGTAACCAACTTCAAGTATTTGAATGCCATCAACGTCATAATAAACAATTCTATCGGTTTCGAATACTAACGAACGGTTATTGATATCATAGTCATCAAAAGGCATGAAGATGATATTGAGTTCTTCCCCATTTAAATTTGATGTTTGAAACGTTGAAATTACTTCATTTTCAAAATACATCCCTGATTTACTTATTTCTATATCTTCTGGTAACTCTGAAGGAAGCCAATCAGGATATTGTTGCCTAATACCCGCAGAAAAATTATATAAATCCCACCCACCGGTTTTAATGATTTGATAATTTAACGGAAAACTGATGATAAACACTAAAATCAAAAAATAGAAAATAAAATGTTTTAATGGATGATTTCGAAGTTTAAAAATATTTTTAAATTTAAAACTATTGGCAATAATCTTAAGCATCCGGTGCACCTTCTGTGACATCAATGATGATGGTTGATTTAGCTGGAATCTTGCTTACGCCGGTAAAATCCGTTGTATTGCTGAGATAAATGATGGTTCCATTAAACTCAATTTCTACTGATTCGGAAGTGCCAAAATTATGGATAATCAATAGTTTTTGATGATAATCCTCGTAATCATATTCACGATAAAATCCTTGAATTGATCCGGTATTATCTTCATATGGAACAAAACTATTTCCGTATTTCATCGCTATATTATCGTTTCTAACTTTTAAAATTGCTTTATATAAATTTAATAACGATTCATTATCTTCTAATTGTTCTTTAACGGTATACACATTGTCATTTTGTTCATTCACCGCAAATAATGTAGCGTGTCCAGAAGTTAACCAATCGGTTGTATAATCATCGCCCCAAAGAATTGGTAATCTTCGTGTCTCATCCCAAATATCTGGGCCATTGGCTTTATACCCATACATTCCAATTTCTTCACCATAATAAATAATAGGATTACCAGGTAATACAAGCAGCATCTCAGTAGCGAGTCTCATGGATGTTTGATCACCATAAGCTAAAGAAGCTAGTCGATCCATATCGTGATTGATTATAAAAGGCGTACTGATAAAGTTCGCATCAATTTCACGGTAACTCGAATATATGGTATTTAAATTCGAAACATACCCACGGTTGACGTTATTCATAAACGAACTGCGGATGCGAGCAGCAACAGGAAAATCAATCGGCGAATCAAGTCCCATAAAATACTCGCCTACAACTTGAAATAATGATTCTTCATAAATTTCACCAATGATAAAGATATCATCAGCGTATTCATCGATTTCATCGGTATAATCCCTTAAGAATAAGACGTTGTCAAAATAGTCATAAGACTCACCAATAAATTCATTCGTACCAAAGAAATGATGGGCAGCATCTAACCTAAAACCTTTGACACCTTTATCAATCCAAAACTTCGTGATATTGACAATCTCATTGACGACTTCATCATTAAACATATTTAAATCAGGCATTGTATGTGAAAAATATCCACAATATTTACCAATATCGGTGGTATGCCAAATATTTTGATTCCAGCTTCCAGTTAATTTTGAAGTGTCAGTGGTGCTGGGAATAAAATTATAATAATTTTGGTAAGTTGTATCACCCTCTAAAGCGGCTAAAAACCAAGGATGTTGATTGGAAGTATGATTAAATACCATATCAAGCATGATCCTCATGCCTAATTTATTGGCTTCTTGAACTAAATTTTCAAAATCTTCCATGGTTCCGTAATCTTCGTTGACATCATAATAATCTTCAACGTCATAACCATGATAACTAGAAGACGGATGGATTGGCATAAGCCATAATCCGGTGATCCCTAAATCATGAAGATAAGATAATTTATCGGTTATGCCTTTGAAATCACCGATACCATCTTCATCACTATCCGCAAAACTACGAACAAAAATCTCGTAGTATACTCCATTTTCAGGATTGACTGATTCCCAATCCATTTCTTTATTGCATGCAAATAATGTTAAAGAGGATATAAGTAAAACCGTTACGATAATAATCTTTTTAATCATAGCTACTGCCCTCCAAATGTTTTTTAACGCTTTGTGTTTGGGTTAAAACTGAGCCTTCTTTATCGCTGACATAGAGTGTCAAACAAATCACTTTCGTTTTAAACATAAAATCATGAATAACTCTACCGTCTTTGCGTGAAGAAGCAATGATGCCACATATCATCAAATAAAATCCGAATGTTCCTATCATTAAAAACCCTTTAACAATTTCTCTTAAAACCAAAATTATCAAATGAGGAGGTTCATTACTTTTAATATTAACAATTTTCATTTTTTGATTTCTTTTTCCAAAGGATTGACCTTTAGAGAAAAAATGCGGGATGATAAGCGACCCAAAATAAGATATTCCAGCCGCTATTGTAAGTTTAAGTTCGTTAGAAACAGCTTCAAATGCACCTATAAGTACAATCATTAATATGAACATTACTGTTGCCATAGAAATATCAATTGAAAACGCTCTGATTCGTCTTTCAAATGAATTCATCATTATCGCCTCGCTATCAAATTCTTGCATTTACATTATACTATAATTTTTCCATATCTTTTAAATAATATCTTCGTTTACAAAAAGATGAAAGCTATTTCACCTTTTCAATAATTGTAAATTCTTGTTTTAATGTTACAATGATTATGGGTCAATAGACTCAAAGGTAGGTATCTTATTTATGAATTTAGCTGCAATTAGACATGTCCCAAAAAGCAAAATGGCCTATGCTTTCAATCAATCAAAACTTCATATCTTTTTACAAACCGCAAAAAACGATGTCGATTATATCGAATTAATCATTGGTGATCCTTTTGAATGGCGATATGAAGATGGAAAATATGTATGGAGTGGTAACTTGTTTCCACTTGAAAAAATGGAAAAAGTGTATGAAACGGAGTTATTTGATCATTTCTTCATCGAATCAGGTACTTTGTCAACTCGTTCAAAATATGCTTTTTTATTACATTCAAAAGACAAAACTTACTTCTATGGGTGTCGCCATCTAAAAGAAGTTGATATTAAAAAAGATCTCAATTTTATTCATGACTTAGCGGGATATTTCAATTATCCTTATATCAATGAAGAAGATTTAATTGATTCTCCATCTTGGACAAAAGATACAGTATGGTATCAAATATTTTTAGACCGCTTTAATAAAAGCATAGATCAAAAGGAAGGATATCTTCCCTTCGGATCTATTACCGATAAAATAAAAAACAATATGTTTTTCGGTGGAGACTTAAAAGGCGTTATTGAAAAAATTCCTTATCTAGTGGACTTGGGAATTACAGGTATCTATTTCACACCGATATTTAAAGCTTATTCGGCACACAAATATGATACAGAAGATTATTTTACAATTGATCCAACCTTTGGTACAAATGATGATTTTAAAGCAATGGTCGATGCCTGTCATAAAGCCGGAATTAAAGTCATGCTTGACGCCGTATTCAATCATTGCGGATGGGATCATCCATATTTTCAGGATGTTATTAAAAATAAACGCGCTTCGAAATATTGGGATTGTTTTTATATTTTAGAAGATAATTTTATTGATTTTCCTCTTGATAAAAATGGTAGACCTGCCGTATATAACATAACCCCAAAATATAAAACTTTTGCGATGACACCGTTCATGCCAAAACTCAATACCTCTAATCCAATCATGGAGAAATATTTGCTTGATGTCGCCGCTTATTGGGTTAAAGAATATGATATTGATGGTTGGAGACTGGATGTTTCAAACGAAGTCAGTCATTCATTTTGGAGAAAGTTTAGACAAGTTGTTAGAGCAATCAAACCAGACTTATACATCATTGGAGAAAATTGGGACGATTCAACCCCTTGGCTACAAGGAGATCAATTTGATGCCGTAATGAATTATGAAATTAGTTATCCTTTATGGCAATTTATCTCGACTTATAAAAATAGTGATCCCATTGACGCCGAAATGTTTAAGTATCGGGTAAATAATCTCTTACTATCATATCCTAAAACTGTCGCTATCAACATGTTCAATCTTGTCTCGTCACATGATACAATGCGCATCAAAACAAGATGTGATAACGACGTTAGAAAAGTAAAATTGATTTACCTTTTTATCTTCAGTTTCTGCGGTTCTCCAGCCATCTATTACGGAGATGAAATTGGCATGGAAGGCGACCATGATCCTGATAACAGAAGATGCATGATTTGGGATGAATCAAAACAAGATTTATCGTTACTATCATTTTTTAAGAATTTAATTAAGCTTCGTAAAAATAATCCAGAATTTACGATGGTCGATATCACTTGGCACCATGCCAAAGACGGCATATTAATCTATCAAAAAGGATCAATATACATCATTATTAACAATAATCAAGAAACAAAAGTGATTGATTTTCCTTCTGATCTAATAGGTAAAAACCTTATAGATGTTGAACAAAATATAGCCTTGCTAGCGAAGGAAAAAATTGAATTATCTCCTTATGGATACAAAATACTCAAACTAATTTAAATGAACTAAAAGGGTGTTTCGCAATTAAACGAAACACCCATTTTTTATTTTTTCGAGTTGTAAGTATTCATAATATCGTTATATACTTTTCCAGAAACAAAATCATCAACAATATTATTGGTTGTTATTAATAAGTCAGCAAGTTGTTTCGATTGTTCTTTTGTTAATTTACTCAAAACATAATCAACAACTTCTTTATCATCTCGATCGATTCCGATACGTAAACGATTAAATTTTTGATCCCCTAACATCGCAATAATCGACTTTAGTCCATTATGCCCGCCAGCACTTCCAAATTCACGCAATCTCAGTTTTCCAAACGGAAGATCCAAATCATCAGAAATGACTAAGATATCTTCGTTGGCAATTTGATAAAACTGCGCAACAGCTTTAACAGAAACACCAGAATTATTCATAAACGTTTTTGGTTTTAATAAAATAACATCTTGATACTTAACAAGTTCACCTTGAAATTTGGTTTCTTTAACAAACTTCAGTTCTTTTAACTTGGCATAAGCATCTATTACCATAAAACCAATGTTATGCTTGGATTTGGCATATTCCTTTCCAGGATTACCCAAACCGACAATCAAACGCATGATTAGTGGCGTTTTGGTTTGATGACGATGAAACGGTTGGGTTCTTCACCCTCTGATTCCGTCGATACATCGCGCCAGTCCGCTAGTTTAGTGTGAATTACTCTGCGTTCATAAGCGTTCATTTTGCCTAATTTTGCTGGAACTTTCGTTCTCGCAACCTCTTTAGCGGTTTTCGTCGCTAAGATTTCTAGTTGTTTTTTGCGTTGTTCTTTATATCCGCCAATATCGACTAAAATAACGTAATGTTCTTCTGTAAAAACATGAATGTAATTTTTAATTAGTGTTTGGATAGCGTCTAGTGTTTTTCCGTTCTTACCAATTAAGATTGGGTTTTCTTGAGCGTTAATGATAAAACTGATTTCTCTTTCGCCCACAATCTTTGCTTCGACAAAAGCTTCAACTTCCATGTTGTCTAATAAGGTTTGAATATATTTGATTCCATCCTTAACAACATCGAATTTAATCGAAGCTTCAACGATAAATGTTTTATTTAGACGAAGAAAACCATTCTTTTCTTCAACGACTTTTAAATCAATATAATCTTTATGAACTTTTAGTTCTTCTGCAGCGTATTTGATCGTTGCATCGTTCATCGCTTTTGCTTCAAAACGAATTGTTTTCATGAGTATCCCCCTGACAATAATTAGATCTTGCTTTTCATTTGTTCCATTTTAGAACCCATCTTGCGATGGCTAATATAACTTTGGAACAATTGATATACGTTACCGATAATCCAGTAGAACGCGATACCCGCATTACCAATCGCGATGTAAGCCATCATTAAGACCATAAAATACATCATATATTTCATTGTCTTTTGAGTTTGTTGCTGTTGAGCGGATTGATAACGGCTATTATTTTTGGATTGTGCAGCCGTACGTTTTGTCGTTAACCATTGGCTTAAGAACATTGTTCCACCAACAATGATTGCAAGTGGTAAGTTTGCTAACCATGCTGTGTTACCAAGGTGTGTCCATAGGAAAGTTGTATTCATAACCACAGATGCATCACCAAATATACCAGTACCGGTTAATGGGAATCTTTGTACAACTTGGTACATTGCGATAAAGATAGGCATTTGTAGAATTGGCATTAAACAACCAAGTAAGTTAATTTTATAGCGTTTATATACTTCCATGGTTTCCATTTGCATGCGTTGTTGCGATGCTTGATCGGTACGACCTTTATATTTTTCTTGGATTTTATTAATTTCAGGTTGAGCGATTTGCATTTTTAATGTCAAATCATTACTTTTAGCATAAATTGGCCAACCTAATGTACGAATCGTTAATGTCATAATTAACAATCCAACCCAGTAATAATAGGTATTACCTAATAGTCCAAAAAGGTTACTCGCATAAAATGTAAATTTACCAATTTGAAGAATGACCCATTCCCAAGCTCCGGTCTTTTCTCCGATTGGGGTCGTATAAACTGATTGATATAATCCTGTTTGTGTTTTAACGGTTGCTTGATTATCGACGAAATCAACTCTTACTGAGTAATTATCTGATTCCCAAACTAAATAACCGTCTTGTGTTGTGTTATCATAGTTATCATAACTTGTTGCATTACCTAATAAAACAATAACGCTGCTATAAGTCGAAACTGTTTTACCATCTGTAGCTTCTGACAAAATAACAATGTTGGTGTAATTTGCATAACTGACTTCACCGGTTTTTGTGCCGCAAGCAGTCATTGTGAAGAGTAATACGACGGCCATTACAATGGTCAAAATCCAATTCTTTTTCATGTTAGTCTCATACCTCTAATATTTTCGCACGCGCGAATAATTTATATAAATCATCTGATATTGCTTTAAAATCGAGTTTTGAAGCTGATGATTTAACAACGATAAAAAAATCATAGTGCTTAAAAAATGCAAGTTTTGAAACAACTTCTCGAATCCGTCGTTTCATTTTATTTCGCTCTACAGCGTTTCCATATTTTTTAGGAACACTGATGGCAAACCGCATATGGAGATTGTCATGGTTTTCTTGTTTATATACAACAAAATATTGATCTCCAACACTTATTTTAGCCTTTATGATTTTTTCGATTTCCGTACTTTTCTTTACGTGAAAATCTTTGTTCACGATAATCTCCCCTTAGAAAAAACAAAAATCACCAATAACTATAATATTCTGGTGATTTCGGGTATTATTATAAGTTGGTGTTTTTTATGATGTTTTAACGGTCGGATACGGTCAGTGATTTGCGGCCAGCTGCGCGGCGTCTCGCTAGAACTTTACGACCGGTGGCACTTGCCATTCTTGCTAAGAAACCATGGGTTCTTACGCGTTTAATCTTGCTAGGTTGAAATGTTTGTTTCATGTTCAACACCTCCTGTTTCTGATCCAAAAACCATGCTACATTATTATAGATGATTTTAGGGTATCTGTCAACAAATAAATAACTGAGATTAAAATACTTTTTTTTCGTTTTTTTTCCACAATTGAATTTTGGCTAATTTTCAATCTAAAACAGCTCTTTTACGTTTTCCCCAAAGGGTGAGGAAAAGCGGTTTTCAACCACTGTGGAAAACTCACAATCTTGGCTATAACACGCGGTATTTTTTCCACATTATGTGTTGATTTAGATGATTAATTTATAGTTTTCTCCACATTTTTTGTGGAAAACTTCATGAACCAATTTCCATCACTCTGTGTTATATTTTATGTATGATATGAGGTATACACATGGACAATTACGAAAACCTTTGGGAAAACATCAAATCCAAATTAAAAATAACCCTCGAAGAAGACGTCTTCAACGAAACATTTGGCGCGATTAATGGCATCTTTAAAGTTGTCAATAACAACATTTATCTTGTTGCGCCTAATTCTTTCGTTAAAAGCAAAATCGACACCTTCTATTTGAATAGATTAAATGCAATGTTAAACGATCTAGTTACAGAAAAACATTTATTTAAAATTATTACCAAAGAACAAGCCTCTGAAGAATTGTCAAAAACAACGTATAATATCAATTCTCCTGAATCAGGATTAGAAAATAAGTATAAAACAGGTTTAAACAATTCTTACACCTTCGATAATTTCGTCGTAGGAGCATCTAATCGATTAGCTTATACTTCCGCAATTAAAGTAGCTGATCAACCTGGTGAAATTGCTAATCCACTCTACATCTTTGGTGATGTCGGATTAGGAAAAACACACTTAATGCAATGCGTTGGTAACTATATCTTAGAAAATGATATTAACAAACGTGTTTTATATGCAAAAACCGATCAATTTATCGAAGATTATGCGAGAGCTTCACAAAGAAAATCATTTGATGAGTTTTCTAAAAAATATGAAAACGTTGATATTTTACTCGTTGACGATATTCAATTTTTAGCAGGAAAAACACAATCTCAACTTGAGTTCTTTAAAATCTTCGAAAAATTAAAAGAAGCTAATAAGCAGATTGTTATTACTTCAGACCGTCCTGCCCCCGAATTATTTGATATAATGTCGCGTTTAACTAGTAGATTCCAATGGGGTTTATCTGTTGACATCAACCGGCCAAATTTAGATCACCGTATCTTAATTTTAAAAAAGAAATTACAAGCAGAAACGTCAGATCCTAACTTAATTCCTGATGCAGTCTTAGAATATATCGCAAGTATCTTTGATAACAATGTGCGTGAACTTGAAGGCGCACTTAAGCGTGTGTTATTCTACTGTACAGCATTTGATTATGCTTTCACTATTCAAAACGCTGAAGAATCTTTAAAAAATCTTATTAATTCAAAAAATATTTCAAACAAATCAATGAATGATGGTAATTTTAATACCATACTAGATATTGTTAGTTCTTATTATCATATAACTCCAACGGATTTATTATCAAACAAAAGACAAAAGCAATATGTTTATCCAAGACAAGTATCAATGTATATTTTAAAAGAGGTTTATGATCTTACTTATAAGAAAATTGGTCAGATATTTAACAATAAAGATCACTCTACTGTTATCTATTCAATTGAACAAATTACAAACGATATTCAGACCAATCAAAACAAAAAAACTGATATTGAAAAATTGTTAATAAAGTGTGGAAAAAAGGCCTAAAATATACGCTTTCTTACACAATAATTATGTACTTTAAGGGCTATATATGGTATAATATTATATAGATAGATTTTCTTTTTCAACAGTTTCAACACACCTAATAATAACAATAATTAAAAAATACTTTATTCAATAAAACGGGAGGTCGTTTATGAACTTTACGATTAACAAAGAAGTGCTTCTGAATAATTTACTTGTTGCTCAAAAAGCTTTATCTACTAAAACACCTGCACCTTATCTTCAAGGAATTAAATTAGAGATATATCAAAACGAATTAATTATGATCACAAGTAATTCTGATATCTCAATTAAATTATCTTTAAAAGATGAAAGTTTGCACGTTGAAGAAGTAGGAGAAGTTTTAATTCCAGGAAAGTATTTTGTTGAGTTGATTCGAAAACTCGATGGAGAGGTCATTTCGTTATCTGTTGTTGATGATAATGTTTTAAAAATTGTTGCCGGTAAATCTGACATCACTTTAAATATGTTAAATGTTGAAGATTATCCTCACATCGATTTTGTGATGAACGACAATCCAATTAAGATTGAATCCAAAGTGATGAAATCAATTATCAAACAAACGACTTTTGCAACTTCAGCAATCGAAAATCGTCCTATTTTAACAGGGGTCAATATTCGTGTTGATGGTGAAAGATTGGTTGCCATTGCAACAGACTCTTTCCGTTTAAGTCAAAAAGTGATTGATGTTCCTACCAATTTAGATAACATGAATGTTGTTATTCCTGGTAGAAGTTTAGATGAATTAATTAAAATTTTAGAATTAAATTTAGAAGAAATTTTAATTCATTTAAATCACAAATCAATTCTATTTGAATATGGAAACATCCTTTTCCAATCAAGATTACTTGATGGTAATTTCCCTGAAACATCAAGATTGATTCCAGTTGAATTTCCAATCGTCATTAAATTTAACAAAAACGATTTGTTTGTAGCAATTGATCGTGCTGCTTTATTATCAAGTAGAGAGACGAGCGCAAGCATTGTTAAATTATATTTAAGAAACGATAATGGTGTTGAAATTACATCCAATAGTCCTGAGATTGGTAAAGTTGTTGAAGAAGTTCAACCTGTAGAAAAACCTATCGGTGTTCCGATCCGTATCGCTTTCAGTTCCAAATATTTCTTGGACGCATTAAAAACTTTTAACTCTGATCAAGTATATGTTAAATTTACTGGTGAAATCCGTCCATTCGTAATTGAAGGTGAATTAGATCCAGGTCTCGTTCAATTGATTTTACCTGTTAGAACTGAATAAATAAACCGAAGTTATTATTATATTAAAAGAGATGGAGTTGAAACGCTCCATTTTTCTTTTTCCAGTTGCAATATCTCTCAATTAATGCTATTATCTTATCGGTTTTTTTGAGGAGGATGTCTATGGATAAATTTTATGATGTTATCATTGTCGGTGCTGGCCCTGCAGGATCAATGACTGCCTATGAGTTATATGAACAAAATCCTAAGCTATCAATTCTATTAATTGATAAAGGACACGATATTTATTCTAGAAGATGTCCTATACTTGAAAAGAAACTAAAAAAATGTCCGACACGTCGTGATGGTGAAATCGGTTGTTTTCCAGCTTGCTCAATTACCAATGGTTTTGGTGGTTCTGGCGCATATTCTGACGGTAAATTCAATATTACAAGTGAATATGGTGGATGGATGACTGATTACTTAGATGATGAACTCGTCGAAGATTTGATTGATTACGTTGATAAAATTAACATTAAATTTGGTGCCCCGTTAAATATTACCGACCCAACAACGGATGCAGTTCGAGTTATTGAAAAACGCGGATTAGCTGTGGGTTTAAAATTACTTCGTGGTAAAGTAAGACATTTAGGAACAGAGATTAACCTTCAAATTCTTAAAAATATGTATGAAGACCTCTTAACAAAAATCACGATGATGCATAAAACAGAAGTCGTTGATTTAATCATTGAAAACGATAAGATTCAAGGGGTTGTTTTAGATACTAATGAAGTTATTAAAGCGACAAAAGTTGTGATTACTCCAGGGAGAGACGGTTCACAATGGCTATCTGATATTTGCCAAAAATTTGATATCCCCATGCACGCAAACCGAGTTGATATTGGTGTTCGTGTTGAAACAAATGATGAAATCATGGAAGAAATCAATCAACATTTATATGAAGGTAAATTTATCTATCGAACCAGCATGGGAACACAAGTGAGAACTTTTTGTTCTAACCCATCAGGGCATGTTGTTATTGAAAATCATAGTGGTACCATTCTCGCAAACGGTCATGCTTATAACAACTCAAAACTAGGATCAAAAAACACGAATTTTGCATTACTGGTCAGTCATAATTTTACTGAGCCGTTTAATCAACCAAACGAATTTGCTCACGGGGTTTCAAGACTTGCGAACATGTTATCAAACGGCGCTATTATTTTACAACGTTATGGAGACTTAAAAAATGGTCGACGTTCAACTGAAAAACGTATTCGTGAAGGATTTGTCGTCCCAACATTAAAAGAAGCTGTACCGGGTGATTTAGGGCTTGTATTACCGTACAAGACCATGAAATCAATCATTGAAATGATTGAAGCATTAGATCATGTTACCCCTGGTATTGCATCAGAACATACTTTATTTTATGGTGTAGAAGCAAAATTTTATTCCGCAAGACCTGAAGTTTCAAAAGAGTTTGAAACTAAAATTTCTGGTTTATATGTGGGCGGCGATGGTGCTGGTATTACACGAGGACTTGCTCAAGCTGGCGCAAGTGGAATCTGGATTGCTAGAGATATCGCTAAAAAATTCTAATATTTTTAAAATGAAAGACCGAATGAAAATCGGTCTTTTTTCTATCATCATTTCACTCTTTGAAACACTGAATGGTTGTGTTATAATGTATATGGTTTCTCAAGAGGGGTGAGTTCATGGGTAAATTAGTTGTTGTCGTAGGAACCCAATGGGGCGACGAAGGTAAAGGAAAAGTCACTGATTTTTTAGCCACACAAGCAGACGTCGTCGTTCGTAGTCAAGGTGGAAATAACGCAGGACATACGATCCTTTTTAATCACCAAAAATTTGCTTTGCATTTTCTTCCTTCAGGGATTTTAAATCCAAAAATTACAAATTACATGACTAATGGTATGGTTATTGAACCAAAATCCTTCTTTCAAGAATTAGAAGGTTTAAATAAATTAGGAATAACAAATTATCAGCTACATATTTCTGATAGAGCCCATGTGATTATGCCTTATCACATCGCTTTAGATGGAATCTTAGAAAATTTAAAAGGGTCAGAAGCCGTTGGAACAACTAAAAAAGGTATTGGGCCAGCGTATACTGATAAAGTCTCTAGAAGCGGGATTCGTATTGGTGATTTACTCCATCCAGATATGTTAAAACAAAGACTTCTTGCTAATTTGAATTTTACGAACCGTCTTCTTTCTGCTTTAGGAGAAAAGATGTATGAATTTGATGAATTATATCCAATATATCTCGACTATGGCAAGAAGATTGCGCCTTATGTTTGCGATACTTCTTTGTTATTGAATCAAGAAATAGAAGCAGGAAAAAGAATTTTATTTGAAGGCGCACAAGGGGTCATGCTTTGTATTGAACAAGGAACATACCCTTATGTTACAAGTAGTTCACCCTCGGCTGCATCAGTTCCTTTAAATGCAGGTATTTCTCCGATGGCGTTAACTGATGTTGTGGGTGTTACAAAAGCGTATTCGACTAGAGTTGGCGGCGGTGCATTTCCAACAGAATTTGAAGATGATATTTCTAGACAAATAAGAGAAGTTGGTCATGAATACGGAACGACAACCGGAAGACCCAGACGCATTGGATGGTTAGACACCATTGTATTAAAACATACAAAACGGGTATCTGGTTTAACCGGTTTAGCTATTATGTTATTAGATGTCCTTTCAGGTTTAGAAACCTTAAAGATATGTACTCATTACGAACTTGATGGAAAGGTTATTGAATATGTCCCTGGCAATTATGCGGATTTTATTCGTGTTAATCCAATTTATCAAGAATTACCGGGATGGAATGAAGATATTACTGGCGTTCAATCATTTGATGAACTACCAAAAAATGCAAAAAATTATCTTCGTACAATTGAGAAGTTAACAGGTGTTCCCATCACCTTATTTTCTGTTGGTCCAGACCGCACTCAAACTGTCGTCTTAAAACAAATATTTGAATAAATTAGGAGGAAGAAAATGACGAATCACATCGTTGGAAACCATGCCTTAAATAAAGTCATGGAATCTAACATCTTAAAAATTTCGCAAGAAGCCAAGGCAGCGAAAGCATTAAATCCTGAGGTTATCGACGCGACAGTAGGAATGCTTCACAAAGAGGATGGAAAACTTTTTAAATTTATCCAAGTTGAAGAACTACTGAAAGGTTTATCAGATTCAGAAATGTATTTTTATGCACCTGTGAATGGCACAAAAGAGTTTTCGAATGGCGTTGTTGATTGGGTTTTTGGAAAACATAAAGCATCAATGATGGAAAAATTCCATATTTCAGTGATACCGACAACGGGAGGATCTGGAGCGTTAAGTAACTCACTTTATAACTTTAACGATTTCGGTCAATCGATGCTCGTTCCGAACTATTATTGGACGCCTTATGAAAATATCGCAGAAGAAGCCCATGTTGGGGTTGAAACTTTCCAATTATATGATGAAAATTATCATTTCAATTTAAAAGATTTTGAAGAAAAAGCGAAGTCTTTAGCAACGCGTCAAAATCGTTTGTTTTTAATTTTAAATGACCCCTGTAATAATCCAACGGGTTTCTGTTTAACGAAACAAGATTGGAAAGGTGTTATTTCTGTTCTCAATGAAATCTCAAGAATGGATATTCCTGTAATTTTATTACATGATAGTGCCTATATCGATTATCAAATGAAAGAACATGATCAATCCAGAGATGTCTATGAAGCGTTTTTAGATCTCGATGATAAAATATTAGCGATTATTGCGTTTAGTGGTAGCAAAACCTTCTCTATGTATGGATTCCGTATTGGCGCACAATTAGGAATTTCTAAATCTAAAGCGATTATGGATGAATTTAATCGTGTAGGTGATTATTCAGTTCGTGCTCGTTTTTCAAGCGTTAGCCGTCCAGCGATGTCTGTTATTGGTAAAATTTTCTCTAATCCTGATATAAAACAAAAATTTATTTCTGAAGTCGAAGTTGCGAAAGATTTATTAAGAAAAAGAATTGAAGTGTTCCATCAAGTTGCGGACAAAGAAGGATTAAAGATGCTTCCTTATGGGGGCGGATTCTTTGTCGGTGTTGAAACAACGAACCAAAATATCTTCAAAGATTTAGTGAGCGATGGGGTTTTTATCATTGCCATGCCTGGAATGATTCGTATTGCCTTAAGTTCGGTTAAATTAACAGAAATTGAACGACTAGTTAAAATTCTTAAAAAACATATTTAATAAAAAACCATGAAAAAAAGGATTCTCAAAATTGAATCCTTTTTTTCTTTGTTATCTTGGTTCCTCTTTAAGCAAGGAATGTGACTTTGCCTTTAGTTAAGATAGTGTATAGATCAATTATGAAACCAATCCATCCTGCGAAGATGATCCATAAAACACCAATGATAAGTTTACCCTTAGCGATTCTATAGATACCGTACACAATGTTATCTAAACCAGGTAAAGCCAAAATCACCTTGAGAATAAGAGGGAGACCATCGATAAGTTTTACATATTCACTCATATGATCCCTCCTTTCAAACGTGATTATATCATAGGTTTTTTATTTTTACTACCCATTCGTTAAAAATGGAGTTTATATTTCGTTTATTCTAATGTTCTATCAATCGCCAAAGCAATTCTGCGGCAATTCTTAACGAGTTCATCAAAGCGCTCTGGTTTAAGAGATTGTTGCCCATCTGACAACGCTTTTTCAGGTTCTGGATGAACTTCGATGATTAATCCGTCTGCGCCAGCTGCGATCGCTGCTTTGGATAACGATTCAATATATTCCCATCTTCCGCTTGCGTGAGATGGATCAATGATGATCGGTAAATGCGATAATTTTTTGATAACTGGAATCGCACTAATATCTAACGTATTTCTCGTTGAAGTTTCAAAGGTTCTAATGCCTCTTTCACATAAAATAACATTAGGATTTCCGCCTGCCATAATATATTCAGCGGACATTAACCATTCTTCAATGGTATTCGCTAAACCTCTTTTTAATAAAATTGGTTTTGTTGTTTTGCCTAATTCTTTTAACAGTGAGAAGTTTTGCATATTTCGTGCACCGATTTGAATGATATCAACGTTTTCAAGAAACGCTGGTAAGTCTTCAATCGACATTAATTCACTGACAACGGGAATATGATATTTTTCACTCGCTCTTTTTAAAATAGCTAATCCTTCAGGCCCTATACCTTGGAATGAGTAAGGACTTGTTCTTGGTTTGTAGGCTCCAGCGCGTAAAACGCTTGCGCCAGACGCTTTTACGAGCGGGGTGATGGTATCGATTTGTTCTTCACTTTCAACGGCGCAAGGACCGCCCATAATAACAATATTTTTACCACCAACTAACACACCACTACAATCAACGATGGTATCGTCTGGTTTAAATTTACGATTAACTTTCTTAAAGGGTTCTTGAACTCTTAAAACTGTATCAACGAATTTATAAGCATATAAACTATTCGCATCAAATTTTGTTGTATCACCCACAACACCAAAGATGGTAATGGATTCCCCAATACTTTCATGGATATTGAAACCCATGCCCATTAAGGCACTTCTTAAAATCTCTATATCTTTTTTCTGTGTACCTTCTTTAAATTTAATAATCATGATTTTAGCTTCCTCTCAAGCAATAAGTCGATGGCTTCATAATAACCATTGACACCTTTCCCTTTTATTTGGTTGATACAAGCCGATTTGATAACCGATATTTTGCGAAATTCTTCGCGTTTTTCTATATCAGACAAATGGACTTCGATGGTTGGAACATCAATTCCTTTGATACAATCGTGCAAGGCATATGAATAATGCGTTAATGCTCCAGGATTGATAACGATTCCATCGATTTTTTTACGATAATTTTGAATGATATCAATTAATTCACCTTCGTGATTTGATTGTTTAACGATGATTTTAACATTCTTTGTTTTACCGTAATAGGTTATAGATTTTACTAAATCAGCGTAAGTTTCTTTACCGTATACTGCAGGTTCTCTTTCACCTAATAGATTTAAATTAGGGCCATTAACGACTAAAATAGTCACTTAACATCGCCTCGATTTCTGATAATACTTCATTTTTTGGTCGATCGACTTTTATTAAAATATCGGCGTATTTTTCATATAAGGGGATACGAGCAAGTGCAATTCTTTCGACATCTTCCTTCGAATTTATCAAAGGACGGTTTCTGATATCTTTTTCCATGATTTGATGGTAATCTTTGTCCAAATAGATGATAATGCCATTTTGTTTTAATTTATTCATGATATCTGAATCTTGAATCATACCTCCACCGGTAGAAATGATGATATGATTACTTTGATAAAGATCAGTCACAACTTTATTTTCTAATTGTCTAAAGTAAGGTTCACCTTTATCTTTAAAAATATCTGATATCGGTTGATTTTCTAGCATTTCAATCAAAGTATCAGTGTCGATAATTGGTTTTTGATAAATCGGAGCTACCATTTTTGCATAAGCTGATTTTCCACAAAGTGGTAAACCGACAAATACAAGATTGTGTCTAGTTTTATTAAGATTATCATAGATTTTTTTAGGCAATGAATGATCGATATTTGAATCATTCAAAAAGAGTTCCCGGCTAGCTTTTGCTTGCATCACAAGCATATATAAACCGTTATAGGCTTTTGCGCCATTTGACTCTGCTTCAATCATTAATTTTGTTCTTAATGGATTATAAATTAAATCTAGAACAGTTTCTAACGCATTGAAATTTGATAATGTAAAAATTAATTCATCGTTGTTATGGGGATACATTCCGATTGGGGTTGTATTGATAATGACGTTTGAATCATATAATAGAGCGATGTCTGTTAAAGGCGCTTCGGTTTCTTTCTTTGGATTGCGACAAATGATTTGTATTTTCTGAGCATTCATATTTTTCATGAGTAATGCGACGGTTTTAGATGCGCCACCATTACCAATGATTAATACCTTTTTATTTTTGATTGATATTTTATGGTATTGAATGGTTTTAAACAATCCATAATAATCCGTATTATAACCTATTAGTTTGCCATCACGTTTAATGACGGTATTCACAGACTGAATGGTTTTAGCAATGCCATCTAATTCATCAAGATAAGGAATGATCGTTTCTTTATAAGGAATCGTCACATTTAATCCCGAAAAATCTTGAGTTTTAATAAAACTTTCAATGTCTTGAGTTTCCCATACCCGATAATTAGGATCGCCTAAACTTGAATGAATGAGCGGTGAAATTGAATGAGATAGTGATTTTCCTACTAAGCCAAACATATTAGCGCATCCAATCCGATTTTTTAGAACCCATTAATAAATCTAAGATTCCATAATAAGTAACAGCGTTTATAACATGAACAACACGGTTGACGATGGCGGGATCATGTCTACCTTTAATTTCTAACGTGACGTTTTCGTTTGATTTAAGATTAACCGATGATTGTGGTTTTCCAATCGAAGGCGTCGGTTTGATTGCACATTTAACAATGATAGGCATACCCGTAGTAATACCACCTAAAATCCCACCATTATGATTGCTCAAGGTTTCAATTTTACCGTTATTGATTTGATAACCATCATTGACTTCAGATCCAAAAGCGTTTGTGATATTAAAGCCATCACCGAATTCTACACCTTTAACGGAAGGAACGCTATAATAAAGCGATGACAGATAGCTTTCAATTGAATTAAACAAAGGATTACCGATTCCTGCAGGTAAATTAAGTATTGCCGTTTCAACAATACCCCCAACGGAATCTTCATTGTTTTTAGCATTTAAAATGGTCTCACGCATCGATGCTTCAACTGTAGAATCAATCAGTGGGAAATCAAGATTTTGTAAATTTTTGGCTTGATCTACTTCAATATGAACTGGATTAAAAGATTGATCATGCACATGATGAATCTTCAAGATGTGAGAAGCCACTTCAATGCCTTGTTTGTTTAATATTTGTTTCGCAATAGATCCCACAATCATAAATAAAGCTGTCACTCTTCCAGAAAACATTCCACCACCACGAGGATCGTTATATCCATCAAATTTAACATAAGCTGAATAATCTGCATGGCTCGGACGTGGAGTATCGAAGACATTTTGATAATCTGTTGATATTTTGTTTGTATTTGGAATCACAAAAGTTAAAGGGGCTCCCGTCGTTTTTCCGAGATATAACCCACTTAAAACTTGATATAAATCAGTTTCTTGACGCGAGGTAGAGTAAATGCTTTTTGGTCTTCTTTTTGTTAGTTCAAAATCGATTAAATTAAAATCTATTTCAATACCAGATGCAAGACCATCAATAACGATACCAATATTATCCCCGTGTGATTCACCAAATAAGGAGACTTTTAAATTGTTTCCAAAAGAATTCATAGTTTCACTTCCAATTTTTATAATTTGAACTGAGATTTTACAATAACTGAAAATCCGATTTCTGTAACATCAACAATCTTAAGTAAGTCTTTTCTTCCTTTTTTATCACGATTGATATAAACTTTTAATTCATCGAAACTGACCGGATCACTTGTCGGTAAGTTATATTTTTTTAGACATTCGATCAATTCTTTTTTAATTTGCGGGTTTGAAACAATTTGAACCATACCAATTGCAATCGCTTCGCCATGAAGATATTTTTTATATTCATAATAGGTTTCTAAAGCATGACCGATAGTATGACCAAAATTGAGCGATTGACGAATGGAATTATCAAATTCATCGGCTTCGACATACCTTTTTTTGATTTCTAAAGATTTATGAATATAATAATCCCAGTCTTGACTCGGATCTTCGTTTTTAATTTTTTCGAAAAACGCTTTATCAGCGATCATACCATATTTTATCATTTCTGCCATGCCAGCATTGATTTGACGCTTATCTAACGTATTTAAAGTTTGAGAATCAATTAATACTTTCTTTGGCGGATAGATTGAACCGATGATGTTTTTAGCATCGGTTGTATTTATCGCCACCTTTCCACCAACAGAAGAATCAATTTGTGAAAGCAAGGTTGTTGGAATTTGTATAAAATCAAGGCCTCTTGAATAAACAGAAGCGATAAAACCAGATAAATCTCCGGTTACGCCGCCACCTAATGCAACGACAACGGCATCTTTACGGATATTATGTTTTACCATGATATCAATGATTCTAGAAAACTCAAAGAGCGACTTACTCATTTCGCCCGCAGGAAAACGAATCAATAGATGATCAGGACAAGCATTCTTAACATCGTTGACATAATCAATTGGAATCATGTCATCAGCGATAATGACATAGAATAGTTCGGGATTGATATGGTGTTTTAATCTTTTTAACAAGCCCGACTCAATGAGGACGTCGTAAGTACCTTGATGCGATTTAACACTTAATTGACGCATAAATTATTCCTCCAAAAACGTGACATTACCACCTAAATTTTGATAGTCTTGGAAAAAATTTGGATATGATTTATTGACCGCATCCGCATTTTTAATGATGACATTTTGATTGGCTTTTATAGCAGCAATAGCGATGGACATAACAATTCGGTGGTCCCCGTATGAATCAAAAGTACCGCCATCAATTATCGGTTTTCCCTCAATGATAAGAGAAGAATCTGTCATTTCGACCATGACATTCATCTTTTTGAGTGTTTCATACGTTGAACTTAAACGATTTGATTCTTTGTATTTTAATCTTGTCGCATTTTCAATCACGGTTTTTCCAGTTGATAATGCGCCAAGAATTGAAAGAATTGGTGCAATATCAGGACATTGACTAACATCAATAGTCGTTCCGATGGTATTTGAATAATGGAAGACAATGTCAGAATTATTCCAAGTATAGTACCCATTCATTTTCTCAATGAAGTCTAAAACTCTACGATCGGGTTGAATTGAATCATAGGACATGTTTTTACAAGTTAAATCGCCGCAGAATAATCCCGCTACGCCATAAAATGCCATTTGCGAATAATCACCTTCAATGACGATACTTGTTGCCTTATATTTTTGATTACCCGGAATCAAATATCTGTTACCATCGATTTCGATGGTTATTCCAAATCGTTTTAAAATATCGATCGTCATATCGATATATTCTTTAGACTCTAATTCTCCAGTTACTTCGATGATAGAATCTTCTTTTTGTAAAGGTAATGCAAACATTAATCCAGATACAAATTGACTCGATACATTGCCTGGGATTTGATAGGTATCTGCGGGTAACGCACCATTGATAATGATGGATTTTTCATTTTGTTGAAAACAAAGACCCCGATCTTTAAATAGTTGTTCATAAATTGACATTGGGCGTTTAAATAACCCCGGTTTTCCAGTTAATACAATTTTTTGCTTACTTAATGATAACAAAGGAATTAAAAACCGAATCGTTGAACCGGATTCATTACAATCAACAAAATTATCATCCGCTACATTTATCCGTGAAATACCATGAATAATCAACTGGTGATTATTTGTAACGATTTTTACGCCTAATTTTTCCATTGCTGATAATGTAGCTAGTACATCCTCGCTTAAAACAACGTTATTTAAAACGCTTTTCCCCTTTGAAAGTGAAGCGGCGATGATAGCTCGATGTGATTGACTTTTGGAAGGAGGAATCGTGACTGATCCAGATAACCTTCCGGGGGTAATGAGTACATTCATCGTTGATCCTCTTTTTCTAGATTTAGACGTATTTCTTTTGCGCTATGCATTAATTCAATTAAGGATAGTTCATCATTATTTTTTAGACAAGATTCATATTCAGATAAAGCAGATTTAAAGCTTTCAATCTTTTTAAGTAGATTTTCTTTGTTTTCTAAAAATAACTCGGCCCATAGCGGCGCATTAATCATCGCAATTCTCGTCAAATCACGGTAGGAGTCACCAATGAATTTACCCGTATCATAGGATTGAGTATCACTTTGAACCAAGGCTAATGATAAGACATGCGTTAACTGAGATGTATATGCAATAATTTCATCGTGTTTTTCTGGACTTAAATACGAGATGGTTGAAAACCCCATTGAACGCGCTAAATTTTCTGTGAGTTCAAGATTTTTTGTTTGGTTAATATCAAGTGGACAAATAACATAATTAGCATTCACAAAAATTGATACTTTTGAAGACGCGACGCCAACTTTTTCTCTTCCTGCAATCGGATGAGTGAATATGAAATCAAAACGATTATCTAGGTAGGGTTTTAAAGATTGAACTAATTCAGTTTTTACTCCAGAAATTTCAATCAAAACAGTGTCTTTTTTAATATACTCGGAATTGCTCTTCATGAATTCAACTAGTGCACGTGGGTATAAACATAAATAGATAACTTCTGTCGAAGCAAAGAATTTTTCGACATCTGAATATCCGTAATCGATGATTTGATGTTTTAAAGCATATTCAATGGCGTTTGGATCTTTATCAAAAGCGTGGATTTGATATCTTCCAAAAAGCGATTTGGCAATACTGCCACCCATTAAACCCAACCCAACGATTCCAATGTTCATGATTTCATCCCCCAGTCATATTTTATATTATTTTATCATAATATAAGCAAACTTATACTGATTTTCGATAAATTCGAATAATCATTACATAATAACAGGATAAACAGGACATTTACTTTTAGATTATCTTTTTATCATTGGATTGATATGTTATAATTGTTAAGAAGAAATGATTTTTAACTTATAACCTGCACTTGATTTTGAATGATACTTTTTTGATATATTATCCTTAATTAAAAAGCGAGGGAGATTAATAATGGCACAATTATTAGATGGAAAATCATTGTCACTAGAAATTAGAGAAGACGTTAAAAATCGAGTTGAAAAACTCATTCATAAAAATGGAATAACGCCCCATTTGGCTGTTATTCTAGTTGGTGATAATCCAGCTAGTCAGAGTTATGTTAAAGGGAAAGAAACAGCTTGCCGCAAAGCGGGAATAATAAGTACGGTCGTTAAAGTCGATGCTTTAATTTCAGAAGTTGAATTACTAAAAATCGTCGATGATTTAAATAATGACACTTCAGTTCATGGCATCTTATTACAACTCCCCATTCCAAAGCATTTAAACGCTGAAAACGTGATCGAACATATAAGATCAGATAAAGATGTTGATGGCTTCACACCAAAAAATGTTGCATTATTAACAAACGGGTTTCCGCATTTAGTTCCTTGCACACCTTTAGGAATTATAAGAATCTTAAAAAAATATCATATTCCTATCGAAGGACAACATTGTGTCGTGATCGGAAGAAGTCAAATTGTTGGTAAGCCGATGGCATCCTTATTACTCAGAGAAAATGGTACCGTTACAATTTGTCATAGTAGAACAAAAGATCTTCAAGCAATGGCTAAAACCGCTGATATATTAGTTGTGGCCATGGGAAAACCAAAAATGGTTAATAGTTCCTATATCAAAACCGGCGCAACGGTTATTGATGTGGGCATTTCTAGAGTTGATGATGTTATCGTTGGTGACGTTGAGTTTGAATCCGCTGAAAAAGTGGCCGGATTTATCACCCCAGTACCTGGCGGTGTTGGGCCAATGACGATTGCGTGTTTATTAGAAAATACATTAACTTGTTATGAAAGTTTGGTTGAAAATAAACGATGATTGAACGATATACGAGACCGCAAATGGCGGCACTATGGAGTGAACAATTTAAATTTGACACTTTTTTAAAAATCGAGATTTTTAACGCTGAAGCGTTGCATCAAAAAGGGTTATTATCTAACGATGAATTAATAGCCATCCAAAAGAATGCAAAATTCTCTTTGAAACAAATTCATGAGATTGAAGAAACAACGAAACATGATGTTATTGCTTTTACAAGAGCGGTTTCTGAATCATTAAATGATGAAAAACGTTATATCCATTATGGATTAACATCAACTGACGTTGTTGATACAGCGAATGGTTATATTTTAAAACATGTAAACAATTTATTAAGAATGGATTTAGAACGCTTTACTAAAATACTAAAACAAAAAGCATTTGAATATAAAGATACTTTCTGTATCGGAAGAACCCACGGTATTCACGCAGATATTACGATATTTGGTTTAAAATGGGCATTATGGTATGATGAAATGCAACGAAATATTCGTCGCTTTAATGAAGCCGCAAAAGATGTTGAATGCGGTAAAATTAGTGGCGCTGTTGGGAACTTTGCTTTTACTGAACCCTTTGTAGAAACTTATGTGACTGAGAAACTTGGTATTCATAAAGCGAATATTTCAACGCAAACATTACAAAGAGACCGTCATGCACATTATTTATCAGTCATTGCATTGATAGGTGCGACCTTAGAAAAAATAGCGACAGAAATCCGTCATTTGCAAAGAACAGAAGTCAGAGAAGTTTCTGAAAAATTTGAACTCGGACAAAAAGGGTCTTCAGCTATGCCTCATAAACAAAATCCGATCGTTTCAGAAAATATTACTGGGCTTTCAAGAATATTAAGAGGGTATATGATTCCCGCCTACGAAGATGTATCACTATGGCATGAACGTGACATATCGCATTCAAGCGTTGAACGAATCATCTTACCAGATGCAACAACGTTACTTGATTATATGTTAAATCGATATGCCGCCACCTTAGAAACTTTAATCGTCTATCCTGAAAAAATGTTAGAAAATATCAATTTAACGCATGGTGTCATTTTTTCTCAGCGTGTACTAACCGCTTTAATTGATCAAGGAATCTCAAGAGAATTAGCCTATGATATGATTCAACAATTAGCTTTAAAAAGTTATCGTGAAGGGTTAGATTTTAAAAAACTTGTTTTAGAAGATCAAAACATTACCTCAAAACTATCTAATTTGGAGATTGTTCAGTTATTTGATTTAAATTATTATAAACGAAATATAGATATGATTTACAACCAGGTTTTTATAGATGGAGAATAATATAACATGAGCAAATTTGATTTGGATCAAATCATCTGTAGAGAAAATACTTGTAGCATTAAAAATGATTATAAGAACTGTGAAGATATGATTTGCATGTGGGTAGCGGATATGGATTTCGCTGTTGCGCCTCCCATTGTAGAAGCCATCAAAAAACGCGCTGAACATCCAATTTTTGGATATTCATATATTCCAGATAGATTGTTTAACGCCGTCTCTAATTGGTATAAAAAACGTCAAGATGTTGATTACAATCCTAAAAAAATGTTAACGTATTATAGCGTTGTTTCAGCGGTATCTTTGGTACTGTTGTCATTAACTAACGAAGGTGACACAGTGACAATAATGGCCCCAACGTATATGAATTTTCCGCCAGCTGTGAATGGGGTAAAACGCAATATTATATACAATCGTCTAATCGATTCAAATCATCATTTTGAAATTGATTTCGAAGATTTAGAGCGTTGTTTATCTCAATCAAAAGTATTTTTACATTGTTCACCTCATAACCCTACAGGTCGAGTTTGGACACTGGAAGAACAACGGAAAATCGCTTCTTTATGCGAAAAATACCATGTATTAGTCATCAGTGATGAAATTCATTCGGATTTAATTATGCCAGGTTTTCAACATATTCCATTTTTCAATGTGAATGAAAGAACAAGAGATTACACGGTCACACTCATTTCTGCGACCAAGACGTTTAATTTAGCGAATAACGGTGTTGCATTTATAATTCCTGGAAATGATCATATGTATGAGGTCATTAAAAAAAGAATGGAGTGTCTCCATTTAGGTGCCATGAATATCTTTGCGACGACTGCTGTCTTAGCGGCGTATGAAAAAGGAGAAGAATGGCTTGAAGAAGTAATTCCTTATGTTGAATATAATTACCAATTAATAAAAAATTTCATTGAAGAAAGAATGCCAAGAATTAAGGTGACTTTGATGGAAGGAACTTATCTCATGTGGTTAGATTGCAGGCAATTAGCAATGCCAGTCGTAGATTTCTTTGAAACAACTGCGAAAGTTTTAGGTGAAGATGGCATTTTATTTGGCGAAGCCGGCCAATATTACTACCGGTTGAATATTGCATCTTCAAGACTCGTTATTGAAAAAGTATTATATCGCTTAGAAAAAGCTTATCAAGTTTTATTTTAGGAGGACTTAGGTGAATAGAAGATATAAAGTAATTCTATATTTGATATTAACAGGATTGACATCCTTGTTTTTATCATTGTCTTCTGTTTACGCTGAAGCTATTAAAACCGATTTAATCATTGAAAGAAATCATATTCAATCAATTATCGATGATTCTTCTTCTTATATGGATTCATCAATCGCTGCATTTAATACCGATTTGGCATTACTGGGTGGCTTGGTTTATGTTGATAGCGTTATATCAGACCCTTTGGTTGAACAAACCATTGTGGATCAATTGACACTTGATTTACAAACATTACAAAATAATCTAGTGACGAAATTAGCTCACGCTGTGATTAATGTTGACTTTCAAGTTGCGGATTCTTCTAATTTAACAACCTATACATTACGTTCAAGAACGGATTTTCATGATGAACTTGATCGAATTGAAGCCATATTAAATAATCCTCGTTCTGGAGATACTGTAATATTGGCTTTAGAAACAGACATCGAATTATCTTATGATTTATTAGTCTTACTCGCAGATAAAACCAATCTTAATGATCTTATGTCCCAGGCTATAACGATTTCTACATCCGATGGGACACTTTATACACCCAACTCGTTTGCTTTATATACGGATGCGTTCAATGCATTTGATACAATTGACGTCGCCCCTTATACAATGACAGTTAATGAAATCTATCAATTCAATGATGCGAGCGTCGAAGAAGCTGAGGCTGCCATTAATCAAATCACAATTGCTTTAGATTTGCTTGTTTTAAGAACTGATAAATCAATATTTATTAATGCATTTAATACAGCGAAAACTTTTGATCTCTCTTCTTATACACCTAATTCAATTGATGCATTTAATGAAGGGCTTGATCTGATTGAAGCGGTCATCAACGATCCAAACGCGTTATGGTATGATGTCATTAACGCATTAGGAGATTTAGATTCTTTACGTGATGTGTTGGTAGAACTCGCAGATGTTTCAACTCTTGAAACACTGAATACATTAGCCTTGCTTGCCTATTACGAAGAACGATTACTTTATACTGAAGAATCGCATAATCTGTTCAAAGCAGCGGTATTAGATTATGGAACCTACTTATTTGTCAATAATGTCATTTCAAATTTGAATGTCACGCAAGCTGAAGTTGATTCATTGGTTGCGACCATTCAAAACGCTTTAGATTTACTCGTTGAGCGAGGAAATATTACCGATTTACAAAATCAATATGATCAATTGTTATTGATTGATTTAACGAATTATACACCTAATTCAATTGCATTATTTCAAGTAAAATTATCTGATATTCATTCAGTAATCCTAAGCCCTAATACGACGCAAGCTATAGCAAATGCCACTTTTCAAGAGGCGTTATTCGCTGAGACTCTATTGATAAATCTAGCTGATAAAACACTTTTGATTCAATTGATTGATTCTACAAAATCATTAAAAGCAACAGATTATACCTTAACTTCCTTTGGATATCTTCAATCGATTTTAGATACAACCGTTGCTTTCATTCTTGATTTGAATGTTTCACAAAAAGAAGTTGATGAATTATATTTAAAACTTGATGAAGCTATTAAGTTGCTTAGAACCAAATTATCACCCGTTGTTCTTCAAGCGATGCGTGGAAGCATTGATATCAATCAATTTGTCGTTGTTGGCGATTCAACGGTTGTAGGATATTATTCAAGCAACCCTGATATTGTACAAGTATCTTCGGAAGGTATGGTTGAAGGGTTTGATTACGGACAAGCCGTTATTCGCGTTGAGCTCGCCAATGGACTTTATGAAGAAATTCCAATGATTATTAAGGCGAAAGTAAAAACATCCACATTTATCTTAGTTGTTAGTTTACCGGCATTAACGATTGGTATTGCATTTGTATTGTTATCGACAAATGTCGAACCATCTAAAGTTATAAATAGAATTAGAAAAGCAAAACAAATTTAATTATTATGATTATCTAGGAGGTGAAAACATGTCTAACAATAACACAAGAAAATTATATCGTGATACAGACAATCAAAAAATCTTTGGTGTGTGTTCTGGATTGGCTGATTATCTTGAAGCTGATGTGACTTTAATAAGAGTTATATGGGTGTTACTTGTATTTTTAGCTGGAACGGGTGTATTAGCCTATATTATCATGGCAATTGTCATGGAACCCAAGAGTGTCGTTTTGAAAAAAGAAAAAGTTGTCAATGATAACGATGATCCATTCGCAAAATATGATAAATAAAGAGTCGCTTGTAAAAGCGATTTTTTTTACGCAAAATTTACATTGCTTTACATTCTTTCGATATTGATAATTGTTTGATTCAATTAAAATGAGAGTGTCAAATAAATCAAAATCATAAGGAGATTAAAATGAAAAAAATATTATCAATACTAACAATGCTTTTATTAGGTGTTTCGCTTATTGCATGTGGCGAAAAAACGACCACCGTTTCAACATCATCATTCGACGAAACAAAAACTATTAACGTCTATACCCGTGATACCACTTCTGGAACACGTACAGGATTCATGGAAGGCATCGGCTTTGCTGAAGCTGCTACAAGCGATTCAGTCTTAGTAGAAGGATTCTTAATTAAAGATAATACCGGAATATTATCAACCATCGGTATCGATGAATACGGTATTGGTTATGTATCATTATCAAGTGTTAATAACACTATCAAGGGTCTTAGCTTCAATGGAGTTGCTCCAACAGAAGCCAATGTTATTAACGACACGTATGGATTAAAACGTCCTTTCATGTGGATGCTTCGTGCGGATGGAGACTATCCAAGTCAAGATGTTGAAGATATCGTCAATGCATTCGTTGCTTTCTTAGGAACAACCGATGGTGGAGATATCATTAACAATCAAGGTGCAATTGCTTTACCAAGTACAACGACATGGGATTCAATTAAAGCAAATCACGATGTTTGTATTCAAGACAACTCTGATATTACAGTTCGTTTTGGTGGATCAGATTCAATTCAAAAAGTCGCTCAAGCTTTAACTGCAGCGTTCATGCCAAAATGTGGAAACTTCGTCGCTGAACATGATCACACTGGTTCAAGTGATGCTTATAAAAGAACCAATGATCCAGCAATCAAAGATACGTCCGTTGGTAAAGATGTTGGTTTCGCATCACGTAACTTTAGAGGTGCAGAGTTAGAAGTTCCAGCCATTCAAAGAGGTCAATTAGCTTGGGACGCAATCGTTGCAATCGTTAATTTAAATAATCCTTTAACAGGTGTAACTGCTGAAGATTTAAAGAAAATGTATGATGGTACTTACACCACTTGGGCAGACATTCAAGGATAATTATTAATGATATAAAAAAAAGGACCGAAAAGGTTCTTTTTCCATCTCATAAGGAGGGTGCATCGATGATTGCAGAGGCAAAAAAATTACAATTTAGAAGTACTTCAAAAGGGAAAATAACGGATAAAATCGCTAAAATTATCTTTATGTCAGCGACGATACTATCTGCTTCATTCATCTTTGTCATTGCTGGTATTGTTCTAGTAAGAGGCGTTATTCCTTTTACAACGGATAATTTAGGTGTTGGCAGAGTCAGTTTATTCTCTTTTTTAACCGGTGATATTTGGTTAATTGGCGAAACCTTTGCATCGAATTTATATAGCATTGGTTTTATTATTATATCTACCTTATTCATTACGCTGTTATCGTTAGCTATTTCATTTCCTGTAGGTGTCTTAACCGCGTTATTTATTGCAAAAATAGCTCCAAAACCATTAGCGAAAGTCTTGAGAACGGTCATAGAAACTTTGGCATCAATTCCTTCGATAGTCTTCGGATTGTTTGGAGCGGGTGTCATTCTAAAACTTGTATACGATTTCAGCGCATTAATCGGATATCAATCCAAAGGTGGAAATTCGATTCTCTCAGTTGTCATTGTTTTAGCGCTCATGACGATTCCAACCATCACGACGATTTCTGAAGTGGCAATAAGATCAGTTGATAAATCAATCGAACAAGGATCGTTAGCATTAGGGGCCAGTAAAACTCAAACCAATTTTAAAGTTATATTATCCTCTGCTAAATCAGGAATATTTACCGCAGCGATTTTAGGCATTGGTCGTTCTTTAGGAGAAGCAACCGCTGTTTCGTTAGTTGCGGGTGGAAGAAGAGCGGGAATATCTTTTGATTTACTTGATACAACCTCTACCTTAACAACCATTATGTTAGAAGGTTTAAAAGAAACAACCGGAATTGACTATGATATTCGCTTTTCAGTTGGGTTGGTATTAATGGTTGTCATCTTATTAACAAATCTATTGTTAAATTCCATTAAGCGAAGGGTAGGTGTGGTGAATGTCAAAGAATAAAAAAAGGAAAGCAAGTGATTTTGTTCTTAACTCCATCACTTATCTATCTTCAACGGTTAGCTTAATTACCCTATTAGGAATACTAATATTTATCTTTGGACAAGGATTTAAACTATTAAACGTTGATTTACTTGTTGAAAACTTCGAATCACAAGGATATGTGGCGGATTTATATGACAATGTAAGGCTCTGTAATTGTGAACCTACGATTGAATTTGATGAGAATACGTATTATTCACCCAAATGGGGTGTTGCTTTATCAGATACTACTGATTTATTAGGAAGAACAGTGGTTAAGGTCGAGTTTGTTGATAAAGATAGTCCTTTATATAAAGTAAGAGATAAAGGCATTGGCAATGATCCGATTGAATTAAGAGATGAGTACCACATTATTCGAATTGCTTTTGATGAATATCCTACTGCGCTATCACGTTATGGTTCAGAAAATATGATTAATTATCTTGAAGCGAATGATTCATTACGCGAAATCGAGTTTCAAACTGAGGGCGGAGGAATTCGAGGTTCAATTATTACAACGTTATATCTAATTGTATTAACCTTGGCATTTGCTCTACCGATTGGCATAGCGGCAGCGATCTATTTAAATGAATACGCGCCAGCCAATAAAGTCACTAAATTAATGCGATCGCTCATCGAAACATTAACGGGAGTACCATCAATTATATACGGTTTAATGGGACTAGCAGTTTTCGTTCCATTAACCGTTAAATTAACAAGTGCAACCGGTGGGAATTTATTATCGGGAGCGATGACACTGGCAGTCATTTTATTACCAATCATTATAAGAACAACTGAAGAGAGTTTAAAAGTTATCCCAGATGATTACAGGCAAGCATCACTTGCTTTAGGCGCAAGTAAAACACAAACAACATTTCAAATTGTTTTACCATCAGCGGTTCCAGGAATTATGACGGCTACACTATTAGCCATCGGCCGCATTATCGGTGAATCCGCTGCGTTAGTTTTCGCCATCGGAACCGCTATTAAAGATGAGGTCTCTTTAACCGGAAAGTCGACATCACTTGCAGTTCATATCTGGGCGATGATGACCGATGAACCAGCAAATATTGAACTATCTGCAACGATTGCAATTATCATTATGTTTATCGTTGTTATCTTAAATATCTTGATTAAAATTATTTCAGGTAGATATATGAAACGAAAAATGGGAGTGAGTTCATGAAGCAATTTGTAGAGGGTGCATTTAGCATCGAAAATTTAACACTTTTTTATGGCAATAAATTAGCATTAAATGATATCAATATTGATATTCATAATAAACAAGTTACTGCTTTAATCGGGCCATCAGGGTGTGGAAAATCAACGTTTCTTAGAACGTTAAATCGAATGAATGATTTAATTCCTAATTGTAAAGTTGATGGATCCATTTATTATGGAGAAGAAAATATCTATTCACAAGAATCAGATGTCATCGATTTAAGACGAAGAATCGGAATGGTATTTCAAAAACCCAATCCCTTTCCGATGAGTATTTATGAAAATGTTGCTTATGGACTTAAATGTCAAGGCATCAAAGATAAAAACATCTTACAAGCAGCAGTTAAAAAAGCTTTAGTTGATGCAGCGTTATATGAAGAAGTAAAAGATCGTTTAAAAGAAAGCGCCTTAAGTCTTTCTGGTGGGCAGCAACAACGGCTTTGTATCGCAAGAGCGATTGCGATGTCCCCTGATGTCATTCTAATGGATGAGCCAACCAGTGCTTTAGATCCCATCGCAACTGCAAAAATTGAAGAATTAATTACGGAATTAAAAAAAGATTATACGATTATTATCGTAACTCATAATATGCAACAAGCTTTAAGAATATCAGATTATACCGCATTCTTTTTGATGGGTGAAATTATCGAATACGGTAAAACTAGTGAACTATTTAGTCATCCAAAAAACCCAAAAACCGAAGATTATATTACCGGCCGATTCGGATAAAATTGTAAATCATTTCATTTAACGGTATAATGAAAGAAAGAGGGATAATATGACGTATAGAGTACAATTCGAGAAAGAATTGGAAGATTTGAAAATAGATTTAATTAAAATGGGCGATGAAGTTATATCAAATATCAAAGATGGTTTAAAGTCATTTTTAACGATGGATGGGGAATTAGCTCAAGCTACCATCAAAAAAGATAAAATCGTTAATGATTATGAAATAATTATAGAGAAAAAATGTCTTCAAATCATTTTGAAAGAACAACCTGTTGCCAAGGATTTAAGATTAATTACTGCCGTACTAAAAATGATTACCGATTTAGAACGAATTGGTGACCATGCGGCTGATATTTCGAAAATGACTATCTTCATGCAAGAAAATACAAAACCTTATACAGTTAAACAAATGGCATTAATGACTGAGGCATCCCAAAAGATGATCAAAAAAGCTTTAGATTCGTTTGTCACTCGGAATTTAGAACTTGCTTATGAGGTCATTAATGATGATGACGAAGTCGACGAATATTTTTTACAAGTTAAAAAAATTGTCGCTCAAGCGATTCGAAATAATGAAATTGATGCAGATTATGCGTTATACTTAATGATGGTAGCTAAATATTTAGAACGAATCAGTGATCACGCCGTGAATATTGGCGAATGGGTTGTATTTTCAATTTTAGGAGAACATAAACACGACGTCATATTTTAAGGAGATTCAAATGGCTTCCCTTATTTATTCAGTAGAAGACGATGTTAATATTGCGCATGTCATTCAAATAGCCATGCAAAATTCTGGATTTGACATTCAGGGTTTTTCCGATGGAAAAAGTTTCTTTCAAGCGATGGATGTTAATCATCCTGATTTAATTTTGCTTGATATAATGCTTCCAGATTTAGATGGCATTGAGATATTAAAACGTTTAAAAGGTATTTCTAATTATAAAAATATTCCTGTCATGATTATCTCTGCAAAATCGACTGAACTTGATAAAGTTATTGGTCTTGATTCTGGAGCTGACGATTACATGCAAAAACCATTTGGGGTTTTAGAATTAATCAGTCGTGTAAAATCATTGTTAAGAAGAACAATTAAATCAGACGATTCGAATGTTATTGAAATTGGTGAATTGAAATTAGATGTCAATGAACATATTTTGACCTTCAACAATGAAATCATTACACTTACAATCAAGGAATTTCAACTTATCAAATTATTGATGCAAAACCCAAATAAAACCATGACGAGAGAAGATATTTTTAGTAGTGTTTGGGGATATGATTTTCTAGGCGAAACAAGAACGTTAGATGTCCATATTAAAGAAGTGAGGCAAAAGCTTACGAAGGCAGGCGCAAATCCTGATATAATTCAGACTATTCGTGGTGTAGGCTATAAATTTGTCATATGAAACGTAAACTAATCATTCAATATTCTTTGATTATGTCGTTTGCGGTTGTTTTATTTATCGTTTTAGCCGCATTACTCACAAGAAACAATTTAAATAATATTACAAAACATCATTTAGAAAACTATTTAGAAGCTGTTTCGGTTAACTATGATACTTATCAAAACGCAGATGAATTGGTGGATACATATCAATCCATTGAAGCTGACGTTCGGATAACCGTACTAGATCCTTTAGGAAATGTGACAGCCGACTCATCAGGCAATCCCTTGGATAATCATTTATCTAGACCGGAGTTTCAAGATTTAGGAACGATTTATACAAGACATTCAGATACTTTAAACAAAACATTAATGTATGTCGCAAAAGAAATGGATGACGGCGGATATCTACGTGTTGCCATCCCTATCGCAAATATCTTACCTTTTATCAATGATTTTATTTTATTTTCTATCCTTATTGGCATCGCGATTATCGCTTTAACGGCATTTTTAATTAAAGTCGCAACGGATAGAACCTTAAAACCTTTGAAAGATACGGTCGCTTCATTAAATGCGGTCGCAAAAGGCGAATATGTCGAAAGACTGCCTTTAGAACAATCCGAAGAACTCAATCAAATTATCAATGATATCAATGATATTTCAAAACTTATAGCGACCAATATCAGTGAATTAAATTCTGAAAAACAAAAAATAGATTTTATTTTAAATCGAATGGATCAAGGATTATGTGTTTTGAATTCTGATAAAAAAGTTGTCTTAGTTAATCGCTTTGTCGAAAATCTATTTCACTATTCACTCGATTTACATCAAAACAAGGATTATCATTATTTATTCCGCGATCAATTCATCCATCAAGCGATTGAAGATTCAAATCATTCCGTTGAAGGAGTACTGGTTTATCTATCCATCGATAATCGTCATTATTCACTCACGGTCAATAAAATGTCAGCCTCATGGAACAATGTTGGACTATATTTAATGGTATTTAATGACATTACCTCCATGAAACAAATCGAAACATTAAAAAAAGATTTCTTTGTTAATGCTTCTCATGAATTGAAATCTCCTTTAACTTCGATAATGGGTGCCTCAGAATTGATTGCTTCAAATCTTGTTTCTAATCCTGATGAAATCAAGGATTTATCAGCTCGGATTTTACAAGAAGCTCAGCGAATGAGCAACTTAGTACAAGATATGCTTAACTTATCAAAATATGAAAATACTATTTTATCAAAAAAAGAGACAAGCGTCGATTTATCGGCGGTTGTGACTGAAGTAAAAAATAATCTTGAACCACTCGCAAATCATAAAAAGATTGAAATCATCACTTATTTGGAACCAATAACAATCTTAGCTGATTATGAACACATGATTCAATTAGTTCGTAACTTAATGGACAACGCGATTCAATATGGCGTTGAACAAGGTCATGTAACGGTTAAATTATATAATTTAGGATCTCAAATCATACTTCAAGTTAGTGATGATGGAATTGGTATTCCAAAAGAAGATCAATCGAGAGTCTTTGAACGTTTTTATCGTGTTGATAAAGCAAGAAGTAAGAAAACCGGTGGTACAGGACTTGGTTTAGCCATCGTCAAACATATTTGTGCGCTATATCATGCTCAAATCACGTTGGAAAGTCAACTTAATGTAGGCACAAAAATAAGTATTTCGTTTCCCGTAAAAGATTAAATTTAAGACCGCTTATACAGCGGTCTTTTCTTTGAAAAGAATCATTGAATCAAAAACATTTAATCGTTAGTAATTATAATAAATTGAATATTTTCATAACGAAAAAAATATTCTGTTTTTCATCAAATAAAATCATTGTCAAGACTACCAAAATTATAAAAAAACAGTATAATAAAGGTAAGATAAGGAGGCGAAGATTTTGGATGAATTAAGACTACATAGAACCATCATGTGCATTGACTTAAAGAGTTTTTACGCCTCCGTCGAATGTGCCCTTTTAGGCCTTGACCCGTTTAAAACCCCCCTTGTTGTCGCTGATCATTCTCGCGGCGGCGGATCTATCGTCTTAGCGGTATCGCCTTATCTTAAAAAGTTTGGGGTGCCAGGACGATGCCGTATTTTCGAATTACCAACCAACATCAAAATCATTTTCCAAAAACCACGAATGGAAAAATATTTAGAATACTCAACGAAAATTGTTGAAATCTATTTAAGGTTTGTTTCTGAAGAAGATATGTATGTTTATTCGATTGACGAAGTCTTTCTTGATTTAACAGAATACATGAATTTTTATAAAAAAACAGATGTACAAATCGCAAAAATGATTATGGCTGAAATTTATAAAGAAACCAAAGTTTATTCAACTTGTGGTATTGGCCCGAATATGTTAATGGCTAAATTAGCATTAGACATTGAATCAAAACATTCTCCTGATTTCATCGCTAAATGGGATTATGAAAACCTCCCAGAAAAACTCTGGAAAGTCACTCCTTTAAGTGAGATGTGGGGCATTGGGCGTAATATGGAAGCTCATCTTAATAAAATGGGACTCTTTAAAATCGGAGATATTGCAAATTTTGATGTCAAACGTTTAAAACGCAAATTCGGAATTATTGGAGAAGAACTTTATTATCATACACATGGGATTGATTCAAGTTTAATTCAAGATAAAAATAATATAAAACCGATTGCGAAAAGTTATGGAACCGGTCAAACCCTCTTTAGAGATTACTTTCCACCTGATGTTTATCAGATTGTTTTAGAATTAGTCGACGATGTCAGTCGTCGTTTAAGAATGAGTAAGAAAAAAGCTAAAACCATTCATTTTGGGATTGGATATAGTAAAGAGGCGGGTGGTGGATTCTCAAGGCAACTGAGTTTAGATCAGCCAACCTCTAGTGAATCAGAAATCTATAAAGCTTGTTTGCATCTCTTTAATCAGTATTACGAAAGAGAACCGATTCGAAGGGTTCACGTCAGTGTCACAAACCTTGTTGAACAACCCGAGATGCAAATCAATTTATTTGAAGATATCAATCAAGCAATTAAAGAAGCAGAAGTTTTTTCTGCCATTGATGAGATTAAATTTAAATACGGTAAAAACGCGGTTAATCGTGCCTCAAGCGAATTAAAAGCCTCGACAGTCAAAGCGAGAAATGACATGATAGGTGGACATAATGCTTAATCGTTATGTTGATCGTGGCATTATCAAATGGAATGCCTTTGATGCGTTAGTCGGTTACTCATCGATGCTTGAGGAGATGAGATACCGCTTAGGAAAAAAAGAAAAACCCATCTTAAGTGACGATGTTTATGAACAACTTAACCGTGATCTTACCCTTGCGTGGCAAAATCATCAGGAAGTTGAGATTCGTTATTATCATGATGGTTATGCAAGATTTACCTTTGGAACCATTAGAAAACTAGATTTTACCAACCGTGAAGTTATTTTATCAACGTATGAAAGATTAAAAGCTGAAGACATCATTGGACTCACCGTCCTATGATGTTTTTTTTCTAACTAAGGTATAAAATAAATATGAGTTATGATAGAATTAACTCTAGATAAACAAGGAAGTGATATCAGTGCTCACAATAAAGGCCTATGCGAAAATTAATTTATTTTTAAATGTCGTTGGTGTCAAAGAAAACGGCTATCATGATTTAGAAATGGTTAATGCTAAAATTGATATGGCTGATATATTACGTTTTGAAGAAACATTCAATCAACCAGTAGTAGTCATCAAATCGAATGATTTATTTCTAGAAAAAGAAGGAAATTTGTTATATAAAGTCGCCCATTTTATGATGAATTATTATGTTTTAGGTAAATCAATACAAATCACGGTTGAAAAAAACATTCCACCCGGTGCCGGCCTTGCGGGAAATAGTACGGATGCAGCCGCTATCATAAAGGGGTTAAACGAATTGTTTGATTTAGATTTAAGTAATTCGCAAATGGAACAAATTGGTTCCAAATTCGGCGCAGATATTCCTTATTGTCTATATGATCAACCCGCCATCGTCAAAGGCATCGGTGATATCATTGAATTTGTTAAATTGCCTTTAGATAACTGTAAAGTTCTGGTCGTAAAGCCGCAAGTCTTTTTAAAAACAGAAGATGTATTTCATTTAGGCGATCAAATCGGATTTGATCAATCGGATTTGATGCCCATGATAGATGCCATAAATACTCAAGACCAAAAAGCATTTATTGCTTCAATGAAAAACAGTTTAGAGAAGCCAAGTTTTGAAATCAGTCCAGAAACAAAAGCCACCAAAACCCTAGTTTGCGAAGAATTAGGATGTGATGGTGTTATTATGAGTGGCAGTGGTTCAACCATTTTAAAAGTTTCACAAGCAAAAATGAATGATTTTTCCGCTTTTTTTGAGAAGTATGTGAATAAATATATGATTTTTCAAGCGAATATCGTCAATAAAGAATAAAAAACGCTTTTAAATCGCTATATATCGTGATATAATCAAGAAAAGAGGTGGTAATATGAGAATAACCGAAGTTCGCGCTAAGAGAGTCAATGGAGAAAACCGTTTAGTTGGAATTGCCGCTATCACCATTGATGAGTGCTTCGTTGTTCATGAACTGCGCATTATTGAGGGAAAAGACGGACTGTTTGTAGCGATGCCAAGTCGGAAGATGCCGAATGGAGAGTTCAAAGACGTTGCCCACCCCATTAATACCGAGACGAGAAGTCAAATCGAAGCTGCAGTTTTGGATGCTTTCAATCAGCTTCCGCCTATCAAAACCGAAGAATAATTTTGTCTAACAAAGTGCCTACTTTTATAAGTTGGCACTTTCTTATTTATGGAATCTAAGGTATAATATAGGATGGTCAAAAAGAATATGTATACGGAGGGATAAGATGGCAATCTTTCACGGATCAAAAGTAAAAATATTTTCATTAAGCTCAAACTTAGTTTTAGCTCAAGAAATTGCAGATTATATTGGCATACCATTAAGTACTTGCGAGGTATCGCGTTTCGCAGATGGTGAAATCAATATTAATATTGGTGAAACTGTTAGAGGACATAAAGTATTTATTGTTCAATCAACTTCAGCTCCTGTCAATGAACATGTGATGGAATTACTCATCATGATTGATGCATTAAAAAGAGCTTCCGCAAGAGAGATTAATATTGTTATGCCATATTATGGTTATTCAAGACAAGACAGAAAAGCAAAAGCACGTCAACCAATTTCTGCGAAATTGATTGCTGATTTATTACAAGTCGCTGGCGCGACTAGAGTCATCTGCGTTGACTTGCATGCAGCTCAAATCCAAGGTTTTTATGATATACCAATCGATAACTTTAGATCAATGCCAATTATTTCCGATTATATTAAAACCAAGAATATTAAAAACATGGTTGTTGTCTCTCCAGACCATGGTGGTGTTGCGAGAGCTAGAAGTTTAGCCGACTCCTTGAATGCCCCGATTGCTATTATCGATAAAATGCGTCCTGAACCTAATGTCGCTGAAGTCATGAATATCATCGGTAGTGTAAAAGGAAAAAACTGTGTCATATTTGATGACATGATTGATACGGCAGGATCCATCGTCGCAGCCGCAAACGCATTAAAAGAAGCGGGGGCAAAAGATATTTACGCTTGTTGTACACATCCACTATTATCAGGCCAGGCCGTTGAAAGAATTATGAATTCTCCGTTAATCGAAATGGTTTGTACAAACACCATTTTACTTCCAGAAGAAAAGAAATTTCCGAAAATGGTTCAATTATCAATCTCACATCTTTTAGGTCAAGGTATTATCAATATCATTGACGACCAAGGTGTTTCAACGTTATTTAGTTAATCATAGATTTGACCAAGTGCAATAATTGCCTATTGAATTTTTTTAGGTGCAATAATTGCACTTTTTTATTGACAAAAAGTGCAATTATTGCTATACTCATAATAGGTGGTGATTAAAATGAATCTAAAGGAAAAAAGGATTAATTTGGGTTTAACTCAAAACCAAGTCTCACAGATAGTTGGTATTCCATTAAGAACATACAAGAACTACGAAAATGATATCGATAAAGAAGAATCAATAAAGTATAACTATATTATGGAAAAACTAGATAAATTTTATTTTATAGATGAAGAAACTGGTATTTTAACAATAGACAAAATTGCTGATGAGTGCCGTAAAGTCTTTGAGGAATATACTGTAGAGTACTGTTATTTGTTTGGTTCTTACTCAACGGGAAAAGCTCAAGAAAAGAGTGATGTTGACTTATTACTATCAGCCAATATCAACGGTCTTGATTTCTTTGGTTTGGTTGAAAAACTTCGACTTGGGCTTCATAAAAAAGTTGACTTATTACTTGTAAATCAGCTTGAAAATAATATTGCATTAATTCATGATATATTAAGAGATGGCATTAAGATTTATGGATAATAAAGACCGGGACTTATATTATGTATCCAAAATAATTAAGGATTTGAATTTTTTAATCGAACATACGCAAAAATTAAACGAAGACGATTTTAATAAGGATGAGGTTTTGCTTGATTCCATCTTATTTCGGTTGATCCAAATTTCTGAAAACATTAAGAATATATCTTTAGAACTAAAATCAAAAAACACTCAGATTCCTTGGATAAACATTGTAGGTTTTAGAAACAAAATTGTTCATGATTATGGTAAAGTTGATTTAACGGTTGTGTATTATGTAATTAGTAAAAGTATTTATGAACTCAAGTCTTTTTTTGAAAATATAATACAATAAATAATTCATATAGCGAATTCTTACTACATAGACTTTTTATCTTATAAAGATGATTCTATTTACAAACTAAGTCAATATGATATAATAGTTATAAATCGAAGAACGGAAAAGTATAATTAGTCTAGTTCATAGCGAGTGAGGGATGATGAAAGCCTCATACAATGACTTTTTAGAAAGAACACCGGGAGTGACAGAAGAACAAAGTAGACCTGTCCGTCAAGTTGGCGTTAACAACTCCAAGAGCCAGAATTCTGGAATCAAGGTGGTACCGCGGTTATTTTAATCGTCCTTTTTTGAAGGACGATTTTTTAATTTTTAAGGAGGAAATATATGCAAATCTTAGTAAAGAAGCTTTATGAAGAGTATCAAAAACTAGCCGGTCAAGTTGTGACTGTTTCGGGATGGGTTAGAAATAATCGTGCCCAAAAAGAGTTTGGTTTTATTGATTTGAATGATGGTTCATTCTTTGAAACGATTCAAGTTGTCTATGAATCAAATCTTGAATTATTTAAAGATATACAAAAATTTCGTGTGGGTTCTTCAGTCGAAGTGACTGGTGTTTTAACGTTGACTCCAGAATTAAAACAACCTTTCGAAATTAAAGCATCGAAAGTTGAATTGCTTGGGGATAGTCCAGAAAACTATCCAATCCAACCTAAAAGACATTCACGTGAATTCTTGAGAGAAAATGCACATCTAAGAATGCGCACGAACTTGTTCAATGCGGTTTTTCGTGTTCGTTCGCTTGTAAGTTTTGCCATTCACCAATTCTTCAACGACAATAACTTTGTATATGTTCATACACCTATTATTACAGGGTCTGACGCTGAAGGCGCAGGACAAATGTTTAAAGTAACAACCCTAGACATCGACGAAATCGTTAAAAAAGGTGAAAAAAATATCGATTATTCTAAAGACTTTTTTGGTAAAGCAACGAACCTAACTGTTTCTGGACAACTTCAAGTAGAAACTTATGCCATGGCATTTAGAAACGTTTATACCTTTGGCCCAACCTTTAGAGCGGAGAACTCCAACACTCAAAGACATGCTTCAGAGTTTTGGATGGTTGAACCCGAAATTGCTTTCGCTGATTTAAAAGATGATATGAATTTAGCTGAATCGATGGTTAAGTATGTTATTCGATATATTTTAGAGAACGCTTCAAATGAAGTGGATTTCTTCGACGCTTTCGTTGAAAAAGGATTAAGATCAAAACTAGAAAAAGTGGTATCTTCAAAGTTTAAATCTGTGACTCATCACGACGCAATCGATATTTTAATTCAAAGCAAAGAAACATTTGAAAATACACCAGAACACGGTGAAGACTTAGCGACTGAACATGAAAAATATTTAACAAAACATTTTGGCGGCCCGGTCTTTGTTATTGATTGGCCAAAAGAGATTAAAGCCTTCTACATGCGTTTGAATGACGACCAAAAAACCGTTGCGGCTATGGATTTGTTAGTTCCTGGAGCAGGTGAATTAATCGGCGGTTCACAAAGAGAAGAAAGATTAGAAATGCTTGAACGCCGTATGGAAGAAATGCATGTTTCAAAAGACGAATTAGAATGGTATTTAGACTTAAGAAGATATGGCGGATGTAAACACGCCGGATTTGGTTTAGGGCTTGAAAGAATGGTTATGTACGTTACGGGTGTAGATAATATTCGTGATGTGATTCCATTCCCAAGAACGCCTAAAAACTGTGAGTTTTAAGATGATTGATTTTAACCCCCAAAATGAAAATAAGATTGGAGGTTCGTTATGAAAAAGATTGTTAGCTTTTTATTAATGTTTCTACTTTCTTTAATCTTTATAGCGTGCCAAGAAACTACTGAAGATTTAACATCAACGACCACGACCCAAACAACAATGGCAGAAATAACAACCGCTGAATGGACGTATACCCAAATTCCGGATAACTTAACTTATGGTGAGAAAGTATCTCTTTTTGATAATGCATATAACATTGCATTATTTGTGACTGATGACTTAACAACATCCATTGGTATAAACTTTGAATTATCGAGCGCGACAAAAGGATTTGTGGAATATAAAATACTTGATAGCGATGAAGTTTTAATAGAAGAAGCAATTTATAAATCAACCCTTGTCGGAAAAAAAACAGTTCATCATTATGAACTTGTCCTTGATGAGTTATTGCCAAACACAACTTATGAATACCGGGTAAGAAATGAAGCGAGCGATGAAGTCAGTGATGTCCATCAATTTAAAACCAAAGAGGATAATCCATCGGAATTTTCTTTTATGTTCCTTGCGGACCCTCAAGAAAATTCTGTTTTAGGCTACATGGCTTATAGTTATGCCTTAATGAATGCTCTTGATGAAATCAATGAAGAACCATCGTTTATGATGTTCGTCGGCGATATTGTCAATGACGCTGACATTCGTTCTGAGTGGGATAATTTCTTTACATATTCATCGCCATTTATTTATAATATTCCTATCATGGCAACCGCTGGAAACCACGATATCGCGGGCATTTCTGGAACTAGAATGACAAATTTTGAATTCGATGGTTATTTCAATTTGCCAAACAATGGACCAATGTATACACCATTTGATGAAATTGAAAATGATGCCCGTCCTGCTAATTTTGATGATGGTAAAACCTATAGTTTCAATTATGATAATACGCACTTTGTTGCGATTAATACAGAAACACTTTGCGATGCAACGACGACTTGCTCAACAAATGATACAACGAATGTTGCGTTACTAAAAGCTTGGTTAAATAATGATTTATCCAGTCATTCAATGAAATGGACCATTGTCTTTTTACACCGCGGACCTTATACACTATCTTATGATACCTATAAAGTTAGAGAAGAATTAGTTCCAATTTTTGAAGCTCATGACGTTGATTTGGTCATTAGCGGACACGATCATCAATATTCAAGATCCATCTATCAAGCTGGAAATTTGATTGAGTTCAATCGCTCAGATATTTATAACTTAGGAACACTTTCTTTAATTTCTAGTACAGAGACCGATTATCATTTTAATGATTATAATCCTTCTATCGGCGTCACTTATCTTGTTGGAAATACATCAGGGACAAAATATTATGGTGGTGAAAAGAATTCTGGTATTAGCGTTCATTACGCTTTTATTGAATCTAATCCTGTTATACCGTATATTACCATTACCGATTCAACGATTGAAGTGGTATCCTATGGGTTGGTTCGTACTTCAGAATTTCAATTAGAAGTTGAAGGTATTTATATTCTTGAATCATTTACTTTAAGAAAATAAAAGAGGATGATAAAAAAACCACTCTGGAATAAAATCCAAAGTGGTTTTTCTTATATTGATTTAGTTATCTAATCCAAAATGCATTCTTAATTCACCGTTAATTACATAAGTATCGTTAAAGATAATATTCGATCCTTCAAACATTTCGTTTAATTTCTCTTTGGGAATTACAATCGTATTTCCTACCACCAATGTATCATCAAAGACCGAAAATAACATCGTTAATATCTCATTATTTAGTTCGATTTCTCCAATATTTGAGTTAATGATCGTTAATACCATATCGCCCTCTAAGTTCATACTAACATTACTTGATAGATTAAACTGCATATCAAAAGTTCCTGGCATGCCTGTTTTTGATAACGTCATTTTGAGATGAATGGAGAGTTCGTCGTCATTCATTCGAATAAACAGATTCGTTGAATTAAAGCTATATTCGATTTCTTCCCCTAGCAAAGTAAATTCGATTGGGAATTCAAATTGAACTTTCTCTCCTAATGTGTAATCTAAGATAGCATTTAAATCCGCTTCATCTAAATCAATTCTCGGATCAAGTGGATTGATTGTTATATTGAGTAACGCTTGCGCCGCCAATGAAGCCATAAACGCTGCCTTATCAACGTCGTTTTCCCAGCTTGTAAATGCAGGTTCATCTAAATCGGTTAATAATCTTCTAAAAACACCGATATTTAAGGAAACATCAAATCCTTCATCCGATAAATCGAGAATCAATAAATTTTCTTGATAGATGACTTTGAGCAAAGCTGCAAAAGTCGGATCAATTTCATAAAGATAATCGGTTAATTCACTTTCTCCTACCGTAAAACTAAATTCTTCGGAATCAAAAGCGCCAAAGGTGAGGTTTTCTGCGATGAGTTCATTCAAGCTCTTATTTGAGAGTTGTTTGACAATAAAACTAGCCAACTTAAATGCAGAATTAAGTGGTAATTTTAATTTTCCAATTTCAATCTTATTGAGTTTCAAATAATATTGGTCGTCTTCTGATAAAACAATATCAAATATGACCTCAAAACCCGTTTGGTAAATTGCTTTATCAGGTGAATTGGCATAATCAATACCGGCTATAACTATGATTTGATCATCGGTAAGTTCAACCCAAATTCCTTTAAAACCAAGTTTACTTGATAACATCATCATGTATTTATAACTGAGTTCATCTTCATAATTGATATCAAGATAGTTTGGATTTGATTTAGACAATTCTTTTTGGATAGCACGATTGATAAATGCCTCATCAATTGTCAAATTCACATAATCTGATTCTGAATCAGTAATCAATTCAGATAATTCTTGATCTAAATCTGTATAAAAAGCCGTTTCTGAAGCTGTAACATATTGTTCCACAGGGGGTGTAGTTTCCTTTGATAACAAGATTAAAGGAATGACAATTAAGATTGTAAAAAGGATTAATAAAGTAATGATGAGTTTCAATAATCTTTTCATTTAATAGTTCCTTTCAAAGTGTCTTCTTAATCATATTTTATCACATTCATCATGTTTATCTTTGATTTATACGATATTTCCGATAAAACAAAAGGCTAATATTTCGGTGTAGCGTTCGCTATCACGATTATTAGCCTTTATATTAATTATTTAAAGATTACTTTTTAACAGTTTCAGCTAAGGTTGTTGCTAAACCAACGATACCTTGTAATTCTGAAGGAATGATAATCTTAGTAGCTTGTCCTTGAGCGACTTTTTCCATCGCTTTGTAAGCTTCTAATGTTAAGTAAGCTTGAGAAGCTTTTGCATCGTTAATTAAAGTGATACCTCTTGAAACAGCTTCTTGAACCTTTAGAATGGCTTCAGCTTGTCCTTCAGCTTCACGAATTGCAGCTTCTTTTTTCGCTTCAGCACGTAGAATAGCGGATAACTTTTCACCTTCAGCTTCTAAAACGGCAGCAGCTTTTTTACCTTCCGCAATTAAAATTGATTCACGACGTTCACGTTCTGCACGCATTTGTTTTTCCATCGCTTCACGAATTTCTTTTGGAGGGATAATGTTCTTTAATTCAACACGGTTAATTTTGATACCCCATGGGTCGGTCGCTTCATCAAGAATAATTCTCATTTTTTCATTGATTAAGTCACGGCTTGTCAATGTTTGGTCGAGTTCAAGTTCACCGATGATATTACGTAAGGTTGTAGCGGTTAAATGTTCGATTAATAATCCTGGGTTTTCAGCACCATAGACATATAATTTAGCATCGGTAATTTGCATGAAGACGACGGTATCAATTTGCATTGTAACGTTATCTTTAGTAATAACGGCTTGAGGAACGAAGTCTAATACTTGTTCTTTTAAAGAGATTTGATCAAGAACTTGACCGCGAGCGTTATATGTTTTTTTAATTCTATCAACGAATGGAATTAAGAAATGAAGACCAGCAATCCACGTTGTTTCATAACGGCCCCAACGTTCAATAATCGCTACAGTTGCTTGAGGGATGATACGGATACGTGATCCAAGGAATACGAGGATGACGATCGCTAAAACGATTAATACAACAAGTCCAAATTCAGATATTGCTAGAAAAGCGGGTGTGTACATTTTGAATCCTCCTAATATATTTAATTTTTATTTTATTTAATAACCGTAACCGGTTTTTTCAATAGACATTTTTAAGAATATATCTCGTAATGTGTTTTTGCTTTTTGTGAACGAAACTAAAATTAAATCAATGGCAAGTGATAACAAGAATAAAACGACGCCTGCATAAATACTTACAGAGAAAACCAACACCGTAAAGAAATACTTAAAGACGATATCGTGGAAGAAAATTGAAATCGGATTAACGGGCCCTGATAATTTCACTTGCATTACTTTTCTACCAAAGGTTTTAGATCCAGTGGCTAACGTATAAATCGCCATTAAAATCAAGAAACCAATCGCAAAGTAATAAATTGAATTAAGGAAATAGCCTGTAAGTGGGTTGTTAAAAGGTTCTATATCCACAATGTTTTGTGCATCAAGCATGGCTTTTTTGGTCGAATATACTTCTTGTGCAGCTGCTTCTAAAGTTTCATCGCCATCAGCGATTTCTAAAGCAGCGGTATACTCCGTTGTAATTATTTCTAAGTCGGAATTGTAAGCGTCGACGACTTCGTTATAGGCGGTGAATATTTCATCAAAATCAGGAATTTGATTTCTAATGATGGATCGGCCAAAAAGGAAGAACGTCATGGCAATAAGTGAGAAGACGATGATTAAGTCGATGAGCGACGACATCGCCCTTTTTAAAAATCCTGCATTCATTATAATTTCTTTACCACAAGTTTTACACCATCAATGGCTAAAACTTCAACTTTCTCATTAATATTGATTTCTTCGTTTGCGACAGCAGTCCAAATTTTACCGTCGATTTTGACTTCTCCACGATTGTCAGGAGAAATTGCTTTAATACAATAAGCATTTTTACCGATTAAACGGTCAGCGTTGGTTCTAACTTCGTTTTTCTTTAAATACCTTTTAAAGATTGGGCGAAGGAATATTAACATCAATGCTGATACGATAGTAAACGCTAAGAACTGTGCAACCAAACTATTGGGGAAGATGATTGCGATTAAGAGTGATATGAGCGCTCCACCCGAAAACCAAATACTGGTTAAATCCATGGTAGTTGCTTCAATAAATCCAGCTAATACGAATACTGCTGCCCAGATAATAATCATTGTGTCAGTAAGTGACAGTGCTTGAAACATATTATTACCCCTCCTTGTGAGTCAAATCTACAATCAAGGCGTTTTCTTTTTCATTCCAAACCGCTTTGTATTTGTATGACTCGTTGTTACCAAACTTTAATCCCATTAACTCTGATACTTCAACTAAAAACGATTTATTGCAAATTCTAGAGTAACTTGATTTTACCGTGATGTTGTGCCGTTGTTCTTCGGGAATATATCCCATCGAAACTTCCTCTTTTGAGATTGGTTTAATCGCGATTTTCTTACCAGTCTTATCAAGCCCTAGTAAAACGACGTATGCATTTTCAAAATAGGTGCTGGCAGACTTGTTCAAGGTGATATTCGCCTCGTACAAGGTTGCAATGTCATCAAGCGGTTTTTTTGATGCCCAGACAAAATTTGTCATTGTTTCAACCTCCATTATACTCGTATCTTTCTACATTTAAAATTATATCATGTATCTTTCAAAATATCAAGAATTATTTTAGATTATTTTAGATTATTTATAGTTACCAAGTGGTTTACAAACTTTAGTTTGTCCGGTATAATAGAGATGTTATTTTGAGGTGAATTATGAGAGAGTTTGGTTTTCAGCAACTTGTAGAACGTAGTTTGAACAAAAATTACCGCGGTCCGCTCTATTCAAAATTTCTAGAAGCAATTGATCAATATCGGTTAATTGAACCTGGGGATAAAATTGCGGTTGCGTTATCGGGTGGGAAAGATAGTCTTTTAATGGCTAAATTATTCCAAGAATTTCAAAAACATGGGTCGATTCAATTTGAATTATTTTTCATGACAATGGATCCTGGGTTTTATCAAGAAGATTTAGATAAACACATTAAACTATGTGAATCAGTTGGTATTGATTTATATGTAGAGAAAGCAAATATATTTGAAGTGACTGACCGTATTGCAAAGGAGAACCCGTGTTATTTGTGTGCACGCATGCGCCGTGGGGCTTTATATAAAATAGCAAAAGCGAATGGATGTAATAAATTAGCGCTTGGTCATCACTTTGATGATGTCATTGAAACGACATTATTAAACATGTTTTATGCAGGCCAATTTAAAACGATGCTACCAAAAGCTAAATCAGAAAACTATGAAGGTATTGAATTAATCCGACCGATGTATTTTATCAAAGAGAAAGATATAGAACGTTTTCGGAAATATCATCACTTAGAATCAATGAGTTGTGGCTGTCGGATTGCTAGAAACGAACTAGATTCAAAGCGAAAAGAAATTAAATTATTAATTGAATCACTTCGAAAAGTCTATAAAAATATTGATATTAATATCTTTAGATCAGCTGAGAACGTCAATATGCAAAATATCTTAGGGTATTATGACGATGATGGTCGATATAGTTTCTTAGACAAGTATAACAAATAAACATGGGGATAATGTGAAGAAAAAAGTAGCTGGAAATTCCAACTACTTTTTCTTATAGTTTCACGTGAAACATCATTTACCTAAACAGAATTTTGAGAACAAAGTTGATATTAATGCATCGGTGCCTGAATCTCCTGTAATTTCACCCAAAGACTCCCAAGATTTTCTTAAATCAATTTCAACCATATCAACAGGAAAATTTTGCTTTGCGGATGTAATTGCGTCAATTAATGATTGTTTAGCTTCTTTCAATTTGCCGATATGGCGTGTATTAGAAAGCATCGTTTCGTTATTGCCGATGAGGTTTTCATCGATAAATAATTGTTTAACTTCACTTTCAAGTAGATCAATGCCTGTTTTGTTTTTAGCAGAGATTCGTATGATTTTTTCGTCTTCAATATTAACAGAAGAACCTAAATCATTTTTGTTACCTACGATAATTCTAGTTTTATGTTTTGTTATCTCTAATAGTTCTTTATCGGCATCAGTTAACTTTTGGCTTTGGTCTAATACAAGTAACACTAAATCCGCCTCAGACATTGCTTTTTTAGCGCGATCAATTCCGATTTTTTCAACAATATCTTCTGTGGTTCTAATACCGGCTGTGTCTATCAATTTTAATATGATTCCGCCTAAGTTTAACTCCCCTTCAATTAAATCTCTTGTTGTGCCTGAAATTTCGGTCACAATCGCTTTTTCTTCACGAAGCAAGGTATTTAATAATGAAGATTTTCCAACGTTAGGGCGGCCAATTATGACGGTTTTTATTCCTTCACGGATAACCTTACCTGTATTTGATTTAAGTAAAACATCATCGATTTTTTCGATTAAGGACGAAGCTTCAGGAATGATTATTTCATTGGTCATTACAATGGCGTCATCGTATTCTGGATAATCAATATTCACTTCAATTTTAGCAATTAATGATAACAAATCAGCTTGAAGATTGTTTATGAGATTGCGAACTTCACCGCTTAACCCCTGGTTCGCTATTTGAAGTTGAGTCATGGTTTTTGCATTGACCATATCCATGATGCTTTCAGCTTGAGTTAAATCGATGCGGCCATTGAGATACGCTCGCTTTGTAAATTCACCGGGTTCAGCCATTCGGCATCCGATTTTAATTAATGATTCGATGACTTTTTCTGCAATTAAGTATCCACCGTGGGTACTGATTTCAACTACATTTTCTGCAGTAAAGGACTTTGGTTCTCTAAAAATCGAAACCAAAACTTCATCAATGGTCACACCGTCATCAACGATATGACCATAACTAACACTATGTGTGGGTTGGGTTTCTAAATTTTTGCCTACAAACAAACGATTAACTAGCACAATCGCATCAGAGCCAGAGACCCTTACGACATTTAACGCACTAATACCCCTTAAGGTCGCAATTCCAACAATTGTATCAAATATCATATTATCACCATGAATATTTTATCATAAGTTCGCTATTTTATTGTATAATACTTGATAGGTGATAAAAGTGAAACGATATAAAAAACCAAGAAAATTCTATTTGCTACTACTGTTAATAACATTTGTAATCATTGGAGGATATACAATATATCTTCATTTTTCAGGAAACCTTGAAGCCACTGACATTTGGAATCTATTTGCATTACCATTAATCTTTGTTGGCATTTATTGGGGTGGAGATACGCTGCTTCAAAAAATTAGTGACAAACGGTTTAAAGTTAACTATGAAGACAAGTTTGTCGAACTCGTCAACCAAAAAATGCGAGACTCCAAAAAATTTCTAATTGAAGATTTTAGAAAACTACAACTCAACGCTAAATTTCAAGAGGGTTTGAAAATGGGCTATCAAATCTATCAAAATGGCGAGAATGAAGTCTTTACGATTGCAAAACTCGAAAAGAAATTTGATTCAAAATCTGTTGAAGGACTTGCGATGTCTTTTGTAATTCAAGAAATCAAAGAAAAGTTGAACACAAAATCGGAATAGACTGTCAAAAAGGTCGTTAAAAGAGTATAATATTTACAAGGAGTTGGAAGAATGAATTACTTGTCCGGATTATCGATACAAAATGGAATTGCATACGGAAAAGTTCATAAACTTGTGCCAACGACTGAATCTAAGATTGAGTTTGATTTATATATAAATCAAAAGGAAGTGCTTGAACAAGCTCTAAAATCAAGTACTGAAGCTATTGAGAATACGATAAAAAACAGTAGTTCTGTGTTTAACGACACAGTTGTCATGATTTTTGAAGCACATAAACTCATGGTTAAAGACCCGATGTTATTAAATGAGGCTTATCAATTAATCGCAGCAGGTAAAAGTGCTTATGAAGCCTATAAAACTGCCGCAAATAATATCATAGAACAATTCAAAATATTAGCGAGCGATTACATGAAAAACCGAATTATCGATATTGAAGACGCCACCGATCGGGTCTTATACGCTATTCAAGATACCGAATATGAAATTAAGTTATTGTTTGATAAACCCCGTATTTTAGTACTAACAGAAATGAAACCTTCAATTATTTTAAACTGCGATAAAGAACATGTTGGCGGCTTTATTGTACAAAGTGGTAGTTATGATCAACACGCTTCCTATATTGCAAGATCAAAAGGCATTCCTGGAATTATCGTTGATGAAGCAATGGACAAAATCAAGGATAATGATTATATATTACTCGATGCTTCCAAAGGCAATGTATTTATTAATCCAACTAAAGAAGTCTTGAAACAACATCACATTAAAGGAGATGAAAACGATGAGTTATAAAGCTTTATATCGAACTTACCGACCCGTCGATTTCACCGAAGTTGCTGGGCAAAAACATATAACAACAACATTGAAAAATGCCTTGAAAAACAACAAAGTGGCTCACGCTTATTTGTTTAGTGGACCTAGAGGAACGGGTAAAACAACGATTGCTAAGATTCTTGCGAAAGCAGTGAACTGTGTTAATTCACCCGTCGATAATCCCTGTAATAAATGCGTGAATTGCTTAGGAATTCAAGATGGTTCCATTAATGACGTTATTGAGATAGACGCAGCTAGTAACAATGGTGTGGATGAAATCCGTGAAATCCGTGATAAAGTTCGTTACTTACCAGGTTATGTCAAATATAAAGTTTATATCATCGATGAAGTGCACATGTTATCAACGGGTGCTTTTAACGCATTACTAAAAACATTAGAAGAACCACCCGCACACGTCATCTTTATTTTATGTACAACAGAACCACAAAAGATTCCGCTTACCATTCATTCTCGTTGTCAACGCTTTGATTTTAAGGCCATCACTCCTGCAGAAATTACCGCAAAGCTTCATGAGATTATTGAAACCGAACATATTCAAATTGAAGATGAAGCGGTTGATCAAATAGCTTTATACGCCGAAGGTGGATTAAGAGATGCATTAGGATTATTAGACCAAGCTTATTCCTATAGCCCTAATTTCATCAAAGTTGACGATGTAAATCAAATCTGTGGAGCACTATCTTTAAAATCACAAATGGATATTGTCGGAGCTATTTTAAAAATGAACGCATCTGAGGCTATCTCACTCATGGATGAATTAATGGTTGCCGGAAAAGAAGCTCAAAAGATCTGCCAAAACTTAATTCAATTTTTCCGAGATATCTTAGTTTACAAGAATGTTGGGTTTAATGATTCAACGCCTAAATTATATCAAAACGAAAACTTCTCAACGCTCGCAAAAACGATTAGTAACCGTAGAATTTTCTTCTATTTGGATATTTTAAATAAAGCAGCCAATGATATTAAATGGAGTAACAATCCAAGACTCTATCTTGAATTAGCATTAATTAAAATGACTGATGAAGAACCGGAAAGCGATGCTAAAATTTGGAAGAATTTTAGCGACTTAGAATCTCGAATTCAGAAAATGGAACAAGCGCCTGTCGTTGAAAAGATAGTCGAAAAGGTTGTAGAAAAACCTAAAGAAGTCAAAGCTCAAGTTGAAAAACCTGTCTTTGTAGAACCTAAAAAATCTGTCCAAGAAGAGCCCAATATTTTAGATAATATTGAGGATGAAACCAAACCTGATGTCTCGTTTGAACCTGAACCTACACTCTTTGAAGAGGTTAATGAACCCGCTATTATTCAAACACCAATAAAGGGTCAAAAATCACCTAATTTAGACGTTTCCTTCGATTCAGTAAGTGCGAAAATATCAAAGACTATTACACCGATTAAAACAACTTCTTTAACCAACACTTATAATATTGAGTTTGTTGAAGAAGTTCTTAATAACGGCAACAGAGATGACAAGAATTATTTGATTAATCATTGGTATCAGTTGGTTCGTTCTAATCCAACCGGGGTCAACGAACAATACGCTTCGTTGTTCCAATCAGGGGAATTAAAAGCAAGTTCTTTTGATAAAGTGATTGTTGTTTTTGATAATCCCGCTACCTGTAATAGGTTAATGAAACCATCTGTAAAATTGATTATGAAGTCAGTTATTAAAAATGCATTTGACCGAGAAATCGAGTATATGGCTTTACCTACAGATGTCTTTCAAACGATATCAGATGAGTTTGCGTATTTATGGAGACAAGGGAAACGTGATATTAAATTGTCGCCAATTGTGAGCACTGATCTTCGTGATGTTTCACAAGAATCAGAAGACTCAACAGCTAAAACTGAAAGTAAAATTGTAACGGACGCTCTCAATATTTTTGGTGACTTAGTCCGTGTTAAAAAACAGTAAACAGAGGTGTTAATATGATTAATCCGCAAATGATTAAAAAATTGCAAAAAATGCAAGAAGATATGAAAAAAGCACAAGAAGAAATTAATAATGCCATATTCTACGGTCAAGCGGGCGGATCGATTGTTAAGGTCGCCGTTAAAGGAACCAAAGAGGTTGTATCAATCGATATTAAAAAAGAAGAAATCGATTTATCGGATTTTGATATTTTACAAGATATGATTGTTGTTGCACTGAATGATGCTTTTAAAAAAGTTGATAAAGAAGTCGAAGAGACTATGGGTTCTTTAACGCAAGGCATGCGGATGCCAGGGATGTTCTAATGGATTATCCGAAAGCACTTGAGAACCTTATTCTCGAATTTATGAAATATCCTGGCGTCGGTAGGAAGACCGCTGAACGCTATGCTTTATTTACAGTGAATAAAATTGATCTTGATTCAGCGACTTCATTTAGTTCAGCATTACTCAATGTTAAAACACAAATCCATTCATGTTCAATCTGTGGTCACTTGACTGATGTTGAACCTTGTTCAATTTGTTCAAATCAACATCGTAACCAAACACAAATCCTGGTTGTAGAATCAGCTAAGGATGTTTTCGCTATTGAAAAATCTGGAAGATACCATGGTTTATATCATGTTCTTAATGGAGCGTTATCACCGATGAATGGTATTGGACTTGAAGATCTAAATTTACAATCATTATGGACAAGAATTCAAAATGAACAAGTGAAAGAGATTATCATTGCGACTTCAGCGACTCAAGAAGGTGAAGCGACAGCTATGTATATCAAACGCGTATTAAAAGAGATTGATATTGTTGTTTCAAGAATTGGATATGGTGTTCCTGTAGGTGGAAATCTTGAGTATACCGATAGTGAAACCCTTTCTAGAGCAATAGAAAATAGACGTGAATTTTAAATTCTTTTAAAATTATGTAAAACCTGTAAAATAGTTATTGGAAAATTTTATCAAAATGATATAATAGTATTACATAGTAATAGCAAAATTAAGAGGTGAAATAATGTCATTAGTCAATGGTTTTATTTTTAGCACCATTATCGATACTGTCGAAGGGTTCCTTACTCCGCTGATTACAACGGTTTTAGGATTGTTAGCAGGATTTCCGGTTTGGATTCAAGGACTCATTCTACTCGGACTTGGCATTTTTGCATTAGTAGGAGTTTTTGTCTTCATTAAAAAATTCTTTAAACTATTTTTAGTACTCGCTATACTTGGTGCTATCGGTTATTATCTCTATTTTGAGACCGATATTATCAGTAACTTACTGAGTAGCCTAACTGGCGCTGTTCTTACCACCGTTTCAACACTGCTGTAGAGGCAAAGAGTGTTGCTTTTTGATTAAGGCAAAACTCTTTTTTTTTCTATTCTAATCAGATTTTATAAAATTTAGGGTAACAACATTTTGAGAGATATATTAAAAATATATCTTTTCAAAATATTATGTTATATAGATGAATTACTTTTCGAATAGGAGACACGAGACATGGAAATTAAAATGCTAGATTTAACAAAGATTTTCGTCAGCAAAGACAAACGTGAAGTTCACGCGGTCGATCACGTCGATTTGACGATTCCTTCGGGGAAACTGATTGGTTTGCTTGGACCTTCAGGATGCGGAAAATCTACAACGCTTTATCTGCTCGCGGGTTTACTAAGACAAACCCAAGGACAAATCTATTTTGGAGAAGATGAAGTTTCAGACATGCCACCGGAAAAAAGAGGAATTGGTTTAGTTTTCCAAAATTACGCTCTTTATCCTCATATGACGGTTCGTGAAAACATTCTTTTCCCATTAGAAAATCTAAAGGTAGAAAAAGAAGAAGCCAAAAAACGGACCATTGAAATGGCACAGTTAGTTGGTTTGGGCGAAATGCTAGATCGTAAACCAAAAGAATTATCAGGCGGTCAACAACAACGTGTTGCGATTGCAAGAGCCCTTGTAAAAAAACCAAGAGTTTTACTACTTGACGAACCACTTTCTAATCTTGATGCGCGTTTAAGATTACAAACTCGTGAAGAAATCAAAAGAATTCAACGCGAAACCAAGATTACAACCGTATTCGTAACCCATGACCAAGAAGAAGCCATGTCAATCTCTGATGAAATCGTCGTCATGAAAGATGGCGTCATTCAACAAATGGGTGAACCACAACACGTTTATGACCATCCACAAAACTTATTTGTTGCGCAATTCTTAGGAACGCCACAAATTAATGTTTTTAATGGTGTTGTCAAAAACAAAAAGATTTATGTCAATGATATGTTCATTAGCAAAACGACTTTAGAAGATCAAACAGTCAAAGTCGGTGTTAGACCTGAAGGCTTTATCGTTGATCTTGAAAAGAAGAGTGAATTCAAATTTGAAATCGATTTAGTTGAAACCATCGGTCGTGATACAACGTTGATTATCGAGGTTCCAGGCAACGAAGGCGGCCTGCTTGATAAAATTACATTTAAAGCAATCGTCGATGCTTCATTAAAAATCAAAGCTGGAGACTGGGTCCATTTCAATATCAAACCTGAAAAAATGTATTTGTTTGATCTTGAAGGCAAACTGTTAAAGTAAGATATGGAGACAAAAAACAATTTAAAGGCATGGTTGTATCTAGCACCCATGCTGATCTTGATGATAGTATTTACCTTCTATCCTCTCTTCAATGCCTTCATCATCTCATTTTATAAAGATTATTTACCGCTAGCCAATGATGGCGCAGGATCTATTACTGGTTATACATTCGCTAACTACAGTGTTATCTTGAAAAATCAATTATTCTGGCAATCAATTAAGAACACTTTTGTTCTTGCATTGGTATCCGTTCCTGTATCAATTTTAATTTCGTTATTTATCGCTGTTGCATTAAAATCAATTCCAAAACTTAAAGGATTTTTCCAAACTATTTTCTTTTTACCGTATGTAACGAACGGTATCGCTGTTGGTATGGCTTTTGCAGTCATGTTCCACCGCGATTATGGACTTTTCAATTTAGTGTTGAGTTGGTTTAAAATATCCCCAATCGACTGGATTGGTGGCACAGCTAGCTGGTGGGCTCAAATGGGCGCATTGATGATTTTCACGATTTGGGAAAGTTTAGCTTTCAAAATCTTGGTATTCACCAGCGGACTTCAAAATATTGATAAACAATATTATGATGCAGCGAAAATAGACCATGCGACTAAATGGACCATTTTCAAAAGAATTACCGTTCCTTTATTATCACCACTCATTTTATATATCTCGATTACTTCCATGATTGGTGCTTTAAAGGCCTATAATTCCGTTATCGGATTATTCGGAGAAAAACTAGGCGGACAACCGTATTCAATGATTACCATTGTTGCATTCGTTTATAAATACCGTTCAGATTTCTCATTCCAAGGCTTCTATAGTTATGCAGCCTCTGCGGCAATTATCTTATTCATTATCACTCTGATTTTTTCGCTGATTCAAACAACCGTCAGCAAAAAACGGATTCATTACTAGGAGGGGATGACAATGGCAGAAGTATTTGTAAAAAACGAAAAAAGCTACAAAGTTCAAAAAATTATTAGTAATGTCCTGACATTTTCCTTCTTAGGTGCAATAGCGATTGTTGTGTTAGTGCCATTCTATTGGATGATCTTAACTTCTCTCAAAAGTTCTACAATGATTGAATCTATTCCACCAATTTTGTTCTTAAAACCAAGTCAATGGCAAATATGGAATTACAAAGCCCTATTTGAAATCGTTGAAAGTGGTCCAAGAGCTGGACAACCTTTATTCCCCTTCTTTACTTACATGAAGAACACGATTGTAATCTCTATCATCACAACCATTGGAACCTCCATTACAACGATTTTAGCAGCCTTTGCCTTTGCACGTTTAAACTTTAAAGGCCGTGATATTGTCTTTGCAATCATCATCGCAACCATGATGATTCCGGGTGAAATCTTTATTCTCACTAACTTCTTAACAATTAATAAGCTCGGTTGGTATGACATCATGAATCAATCGTATAGTGATGCAATATTTGCAATGACCTTACCGTTTATGACGAGCGTCTTCTATACATTCTATTTAAGACAAACGTTTAAACAAATTCCAAATGAACTCTATTATGCCGCAAAAGTTGATGGCACAACTGATTTTAAATACTTATTAAAAGTCATGATTCCAGTTGCAATGCCAACCATTATTACCATCATTATTCTTAATTCAATGGGTGCATGGAGTGCTTACATTTGGCCAGCAATGGTTACAACCAAAGACCAATTCCGTTTAGTTTCAAACGGTTTACGTGGAGCATTTACAGATTCAGGTAGCGGAAGAACTGACTATGGTCAACAAATGGCTTCCGCAGCACTTGTTACTGCACCGTTACTTGTTGTCTTCTTCGTCTTTAGAAAACAAATTATGCGTGGCGTTTCAAGAAGTGGTATCAAAGGGTAAATCCGCAATCGCGGTTTATTATATATAAGGATATAAACAAACTATATTATAGGAGGATATAAATGAAAAAGATTTTGTTAAGTGTTTTTGCATTATTAACAGTCTTTGTGCTCACGGGCTGTGTTGAAATCGCTACAACAACAACGACCGAAGTAACAACGACTACAACTTCCGGAACAGGAACAACAGCAAAAGTTGTGATGGATTTACCGGATGAAGAAGTAACGATTTTATTTTGGCATATTTATGGTTCAGGAAAAACCGCTTTGTTAGATAAATTCATTGACGAATTTGAAGCGATGTATCCAAATGTTACGATTGAGTCTCAATCTCAATCTGATTACAACACCTTAAGAGAAAAAATCAACACTGGTATTGGTGTTAACCAAGTTCCAACAATGGCTTTAGGTTATCCTGACCATTTTGCTGGATACGTTCAAGCTGGTGCTGCATATTCTCTAAATAACTTCATTTATAGTAATATTCGCTATGAAGTTATGGATTCAACTTCAACAATCGCTGGCGAATTTGTTGATGTTTCATTAGACTTAGAAAACTTTGTCCCAGGCTATTTAGCTGAAAACAATCAATATGTTGGTGGACAATATTATTCTATGCCTTATTCTAAATCAACAGAAACGATGGCTATTAACCGTACGGTTGTTAAACAACACGTGGCTGCAATTAGAGCCGCAGGTATTGATGTATCAGACGAAGGTTTCTTCTCTCATACTACCCCATTAACCTTTACTCAAGTTCAAACATTAGGAACAATCTTACTCAATGATACCGCTACTACTGACGTTGCTAATTTCCAATGCGGTTATTTATTAAACTATGATTCATCTGGTAACATGTTTATTAACATGAGCCGCCAATTTGGTGCTCCTTATACAAATTCAGCAGGTGAAATACTAATTAACAACGATACAACAAAATCAATGCTTAACTATATTAATGCAATGTTTACAAGCAGAACTTTTGTATTGCCAAATCAATTTGGTCAATTATATGGTTCTACTAACTTCAAATACGGAGATATTTGTATGACAGTTGGATCTACTGCAGGTGTTTTATACAATATTCCTACTTCTCTAGATGTCGCTGCTAACTTAAAGTTTGGAATTTTTGATGTTGACTTTTTACAAGTACCTCAACCTGTTGCTACATCAGGACAAGCTGTTACATTAAGCGATGGAACTACAAACTATAACTTTACAGGTTCGTTATCATCAGTTCAACAAGGACCAAACATTGGTATTTTCAAAAATGCATCAACTAACGAAAAATTATTTGCTTGGTTATTCATAAAATATATTACTTCAGCTGAAAATACTGCATTATGGGCTATGGATACTGGATATTTACCTGTTCGTTTATCTGCCTATACATCTGATGTATTAATTCAATTAACACCAACATTTAGCACAACATATGTTGACTTCTTATCAATTGCGACCGATTATTGGACAGCCGATGGCGACGTTGATTGGGCAGCAACTGATGAAAGATGGGATTATCTACATTCATCAATGGTTGCGAATATCGCTAAAAACCAAGCATTATATTATCAATATGATCCTGCATTCCCAGCTGGAAGTTCAAGCGCTGGCTCCGCTACCATTCGTGTTGAAGCAGGTTACTGTTTAGAAAATATTTATAATAAATCTAAAACGCCAACGCAAGCATTAGCTTTCTTGATGAATCAAATTGATTGGTAAAATATTTTATTACTAAAGGAATGAAAAACATGTTTAAAAAAGTAACTTTACTCATTCTCGCCTTACTGATGATGTTTGGTGTCATGGGATGCAATAAAACAACGACGACTACAACGACTACTGAGACTACAACATCTGATTCGATGGTATCGCTCCCTGATTTAATGGGAGCGAACCGCGAAACAATTACTGAAACGCTTGAAGATCTTGGGTTAACTGTTAAATACTATATCGATGTTTCCAAGATCTATGAAAGTGAAGACGAGTATGATAAGTTTGTTAGATTTGGCCAAGATATGGTTGCTGGAACTAAAGTAGAATTAGGAACTGAAGTTCGAGTATATACCACACCACTACATCTTGAAACAAAATACTACAATAATTTATCAAGTTATGACGCAACACTTCAACTTGAAGAATCGGATTATCTTGGAAAAGAATTTATTGCGGATGGATATGGTGTTGTCACTGTTGAGAAATTTGTTGATGGTGATACAACTTGGTTTAGAAGTGGTTCTCAATCTTTTTCAGTACGTTATTTAGGTATTGATACTCCAGAATCAACCGCTCTTTACGAGCCATGGGGAAAAACCGCTGCTAAGTATACAGAAGCCGTTTTAAAAACCGCTGAAACAATTGTTTTACAATCTGAAGGCACAAGACAAGACGGCAACGGAAGATATCTTGCTTGGGTATGGTACCGCACTTCTGCTGAAAGCGACTTCATCCTTCTCAATTTAGAGTTGGTTGAACTTGCTTATTCGAAGAATAAAGTTGCAGTAGGGTCTATTTATACCACGATTTTGACCTTAGCCGACTGGGATGCTTCAATGACTAAAAGAAGAGTTTGGGGAGAAATTGACCCCAACTACGATTACTCAAAAGAAGGAACCCAAATGTCGATTCAATATTTATTGGATAATTTCGATGATTATGTTGGCCTAAAGGTGGTAATAACTGGAACAATTACTAGAAAAGTTGGAAACAGTGTTTACTTACAAGATGAAACCGGATATGGCGTTTTCATGTATGGTGGATTCACAACATCAGCACAACTACAAGTTGGCGCAAATGTAACAATTGGCGCACTAACTCCAACTTATTATAATGGTAGTCCTCAATTATCAAATTTTAGTAAAACCAATTTATCTGTGAATGAAGCAACAGAACCCATTGAACCTGTCACAATTACTTATGATGATTTTGCATTTAACAAAATGGGATTATTAGTTACAATTGAAAATTTACTTATTACAGGGTTTAATTCATCTAAAACAAGTATTTACGTTAAAGATAACAATAACAATACATTCACCGTTCGAATCGATGATTCAACTGGTTTGAATGCAGATACTTTAGGGCTTACCGTCGGTGTTGCTATTACTGTAACTGGACCTTTAAGTTATTATGACTATGATTTTGATTCTTCAAACACATCATATGTTTATGATAAATCCAATTATCAGTTGATGCTTACTACATCAGGCGATTTAATAGTATTAGTGTAATTAGTAAAAAAAAATAAATAGGAGGATTCATATGAAATTGACTTTCAAGAAACTCGCTTTACTAGGATTGTCAATCGTAGCTATGTTTGTTCTTGTTGGTTGTACAGATACTACAACAACGACAACATCTGGTTCCGAAACGACATCCGGCTTAACTGACACACAAAAAGTTCAAGCTGTTTTAGATGGTATTTCCTTAGGAGATATTTCAGCTGTCTCAGCAAATCTCACATTACCGACCGCAAGTGTTAATGGCGTTACGCTCACTTGGACTAGTGAAGACGTTGATGTTATTAATACGATGGGTGAAGTAACAATTCCTACTTTTACAGAAGGAAACGCTACGATTACTCTAACGTTAACTGCAACACTAAACTCAGTTTCTTTAACAAAAGAATTTGAAGTTACCGTGTCAGCAGAAACCGCTGATCAATTTTTAGCAAGAGTTGGTAATAGCATCATTATTACCGGTTCTGACTCATTAATTGCAAGTTTTACGTTACCAAGTACATTACAAGGTGTAACGATTACTTGGACTTCAAGCAATCCAACTTATGCATCAATCGCTGAACAAGTTGATAATGCAGGATTGTACAAAGTGACTATTAATAGACCAATCATTGAAGATGGCGGAGTTAACACAAGCGTTACATTAACCGCTACAATGGTTTTAGGCGATAATCAAAAAGTTATTATGAAAGAAGTTCGCGTTCTTGCGATGAATGAAGTAATCTACATGACTGTCGCTGAAGCAGCATCAGAAGCTGATGGCACTGCTGTTATGTTTAAAGGTGTTGTAACTGCTGTTTTAGGTGGTTCAGCATTCGTTCAAGATACAACAGGTGGAATTTATCTATACAATGTTGGTAGTTCAAATCTTGCCAAATTGGTTGTAGGTAATGAACTTGAAGTTGTTGGTGAAATCGATATTTTTGGTGGATTTATTGAAGTTACAAAATTCTCTAAATTAGAAGTATTATCTACTGGAAACGCTTTACCTGACGCTCTTGATTTTGATCTTGTTGATGTTGAAGTATTAACCGGTTTACAAGGTAATATTGTCAATATGACACAATTAAAATTAAAATCAGCTGTCACTTTACCAAGTATTGGTACGAGTGTATACTTCACTTTAACTGATGGAACAAATGATGTTCAAATCAAAATCGACAAGTATATTGATGATGCAGTTGAAACTGAAATTCACGCACTTATTGCTGCACTTACTTTAAACGACACGTTTAAATTAGTGGGTATTCCTGTTGCTATTTATGAAAGTGCAGCACAATTCTATTTAACTAATCCTTCTCAACTCGTTGTTTTAAATGATGGTGAAAAATTAGCTGCAGATAAAACAATGTTAACAATTCCATTAACTACTTTCTCAGATGGTGAAATTACATTACCATTAAGTGGAATTGGTGGATCAGTTGTTACATGGGCTGTAAATCCAACGACAGTAACAATTAATGCTACTACAGGCGTTGCAACATTCCCAACATTAACAGTTGATACAGACTTTACATTTACAGCAACAATTACAAAAGGCTCTTTAACAGCAGAAACGAAAGAATTTGTTGTTACAGCTAAAGCGATGACTGCTGAAGAAAAAGTTGCTGCAGACAAGGCTGACTTAACAGTATTATTAACTGCAAAAGAATATGATGAAGTTACTTTACCTCTATTAGGAAGTAAAGGCTCAGTTATTTCTTGGTCAGTTGTTGGTGATGCAGTATGGGCATCTCCAAAATTATCTTATAATTTCAATGATGGTGTTGAATACAATGTGACATTAACTGCTACTATCACAAGCGGAGATGCTAGTGATACAAAAGAATTTGTTGTCGTTGTTTCTCCTATCGTATTTACTAACGTTGAAGATATGTTTGGAACTACAGTTGCTATTGGTGATTTAGTTGTATTAAAAGGTCGTTTGACTGGCGCAACTACTAACAGTGCATATTGGATTCAAGACGCAACTGGTGGTTTAAATATTTATGTTCCTTCCGCAATGAGAGCTGCATTTGCTGAAATCCCAGTTGGAAGCGAAGTAATTTTATTCGGTAAAAAACAAATATTTAATGGATTATATGAAATTGAAGCTTTGACAAGATACATTGTTCTTCCTACTACCCCTGAACTTCCAGCTTTCACTTCAATCGATGGAGTGGCTTTCAATAATACTGATTTACTTGCTTATCAAGGACAATTAGTCAGTTTTGCTGGATTTACTGTGAAAACACTTCCTGCTACAGTTGATGCTAACGGAACATATCAATTTACTTTGCAAGATGTGGCTACAGGCAGAGAAATTGTTGTTCGTTTGGATTATCGTGTACCAAATTATATCGCTACAAAAGACCAAATTTTAACATTTGTTCTTGATCAAAAAGTAGATGTTCAAGGAGCAATTCTAAATTGGTATAATAATTATCAACTCAGTATCTTTAGTGCTTCTCACGTTGTAGCTCACGTTTCTTCTCCAGCAGAAGTTGCTGCAGATGACGTTGCTGCATTGACGATTGAAACGACGGTTGATGCCGGCGAAGAAGTAACATTACCAAGCACTTCAAACACTTCAACAATTGTTTGGTCTGTTGCTTTAGCAGAAGTTAATGCATCAATCGTAAGTAACGTTGTTACATTTGCAAACGTTGCTGAAACTACTGTTGTTACTTTAACCGCAACTCTTACATATGGAACTGGTGAAACAGCTATTGTTTCAACAAAAACATTTGATGTGACAATTATCGTTTTAACACCTGCTCAAAAGTTAGCTGCAGACAAAGATGCATTAACTGTTTCCGGAACAGCTGTTGAGTTCGCTACAATTACACTTCCTACAACGACTATTTATGGTTCAGTAGTTACTTGGGCGTTGACAGCTACTCCAAATGCAACATTGTTAGAAAATGTATTAACTTTAAATCAAGTTGGTACAGAATATAACGTTGTTGTTACAGCTACTTTAACATTAGCTGGCGAACCTGCATTGGTTGATACTAAAGAATTCACTATCGTTGTATCACCGGTTACTGTAATTACAGAATTTTTACCTCTTATTACTCAAACTGAAGGCGCATGGACTACTCCAAACGCTACTGGATTGTATGTAAAAGGAATTGTAACTGGATTTAATGGAACGAACGGATTCTTTATTCAAGACGCTAGTGGTGATCCATTATACGTTTATGGTTCTTCATTAGTTAGTTTAGTTGCTATTGGTGATGAAGTTGTTGTTTATGGTAATTTAGTTGACTATAAAACCTCATATGCAATTGAATATAGATTTAGAGAAATTGATACTGCATCAATTAAAGCAAAACTATCAACTGGAAATGCAGTTGTTGTTACTACTTTGACGGTTGCAGAAATCGAAACAATGAATTTCTATGAAAATATTGGTAGAGTAATGGAAGTTACTGGATTCGTAGTTTCTTATGATTCAAGTAATATTTACTTTAACTGGAAACTAGTTGGTGAAACACAATATACAATATCTCTTTATAACTCTTTAGCTCCTTGGTTAAGAGATGTATATGAAAGTGGAGATGTATTACCAGCAGTTCAATTTACATTAACAAATATTTCCTCATCATTTACTAAAGTTTATGGTGGTAATTTAGTAATTGAAATGACTGAACAAAACAAAGTTGATTATGATAAATCATTGTTAACTACTCCTGTTGAATTACTTGATGATTATGTACTTCCAACTGCAAAATATGAATCAACTTACGCTATTACAGCGATTTCAACTGAATTAGCTGGTAACATTACAAATCTTGGCGTTGTTACACTTCCAGAAACTGACTTAGTTGGTACTATTACAGTTACAGTCACTAACGGATTAGCAACTTCAGATGTTGTTATAGCTGTTACAATTAAGGCAATGACAGATGCTTATAAATTATCATTAGCAGTTGAAGATATGCCTGCAACATTGAACTTAGCTCAAGACTTTATTTTAGAACCGTTATTATTCTCTGCTACATATGGAGACGTTGTGATTTCTACAGAACTTGCAGCTAACCTTTCTATCGTTTCTGGTGAATTAATCGTTGTAAGACCAGCCGCTGGAAATGCTGCAGTTGTTGGTACGGTTACTATTAATGTTGCATTAGGAACTGAAACAGCTCAAAAAGTTGTAAACGTTTCTGTATTGCCTTTTGCTGCAGACTTATTCATTTCTGAATATATCGAAGGTTCAAGCAATAATAAAGCAGTTGAAATTTTCAATGGTACTGGCGCGGATGTAGATTTATCAACTTACGTAATTGAAGTTTACTCAAACGGTAAATTAACGACAGACGCTCCAAACTATACTTTAACATTATCAGGCACTTTAGTTAATGGCGACGTTTATGTTATCTATAATGCTTCTGCAATTGCTGCAATTACTTCTGTTGGGGATATTTCAAGCAATATCACATTCTATAATGGTGATGACATTGTTGTTTTAAAACACAGCGGAACAATAATTGATAGCATTGGTCAAGGAACAGGAATTGATCCAGGAACAAACTGGTCTGTTAACGGAGTCGCTACAAGTGAAATGACTTTGGTTAGAATATCGACAATTTTATCTGGTGATACAGATACTACCGATGTTTATGACCCAAGTGCTGAATGGGTTGCTTATCCTCAAGACACTACAACTTATTTAGGTTCTCATGTCGTTGGTGACGTTTCTTCTGTTCAAGAATAATAATTAATCAGTAAGAATTACTGGCGTATCCATTATGGATGCGCCTTTTTCTTTTTATTGAAAAAACTCCCAATAAAAAGAGTTCTAAATGTTATAATAATATTAATGATTATAAAACAGCTATGAAAGAGAGGAATTTATGACTTATATTAAAAAATTTAGCATTGTTTTTATATCTACATTTCTCATACTAGGAGTATTGGCGTGTAGTAAAGAGATTTCGACCACCACTACAACTAGCACTACAACCACTACAACAACAACGACTGAATCAACAACTACACAGGATTCTGATTTAGTTATTTTAACTCAAGTATCTGAATTAGTTACCATTGATAATGCAGATAACATTACTGAGAATTTTTCGCTTCTTGCGGCATATGGTAATGTTAGCATTGCTTGGTCAAGTAGTAATCCTACTGTTGTGTCAATTGCCTCATCTGCAACGACAGAAGGAAGCAATTCAGTTTATTTGGTTACGGTATCACCATTTACAGTCGATACGGTAATTATTTTAACTGCGACATTTGCTTATAATTCAAAAACCTATATTAAGTATTATTCGATTACTGTAAAACAACCTATTGATGATGGTTCTTATACCCTTGTTTCTGAACTATATGAAGAAGCAATACTTGATGATACTGTAACATTATCGGGTTATGTTTCGGTTATTTATAAAGGCGGCTATGTTATTACTGATACAGCTGGAAATTCGATGATTGTATATTTCTCTGCTTCAAATACAGCGATTACGGTTAATGTCGGTGACCATGTTACCGTAACGGGTAAATATGCTCAATATCAAACTTTATTCCAAATAAAAGACCCAACAATACAAACAGTCAATAGTAGCAATAATACTGTTACACTTGCTCCAATCGTATTAGAAGATGCTACTGATATGTTAGATATTAATTCAACTGTAAAATTAAATCATGGTAAAGTCTACACATTGACTGTAACACCAGTTATTAACGGTGACGGCAATGTAGCTTTATATCAAGGCGAAACATTTGTAGCAGTGGTATATTATAATTCTTTAGCAACTTCAATTGATGCACTTAAAGAATTTGTATCACGTGAAGTTACAATCGATGTCATGTATTACGCACTTCATAGTACCGACGGAATAAGAGTATTATTCTATGGAACTGAAGATGATATTATTTCAGACCCATTAACAGTAGAAGAGCAATTCGCTATTGATATAGCAACACTTGATAAAGATTATATATTAACGGATTCATTAGAGTTACCAGCGTTAGAATATTCTGAATATGATACAGTTACTATTTCGACCAATTTGACAAATTACATTGAATTTGTTGGTGGTGAATTTGTTGTAACGAGACCTTTAGCAACCGAAGCTGATGTAATAGGTACTTTAACGATTAAAATTATTATTGGTACAGAGTTTAGAGATGTCGTTATCGATGTTACAGTTAAAGCTATTTCAGGTGCTTCAGCAACAAATTTATTATTCTCCAAATATGTAGAAGGCAGCAGTTATAATAAATTTATTGAAATTTATAATGGAACCGCTTCTGCAGTGAATCTCTCTGAATATAAAATTGAAATATATGTTTGTGGAACAACCTGTGCAACATCAGCTTCTTCAACACTAACATTATCAGGTACTTTGCAAGTTGGAGAAACTATAGCGATATACAACTCTGGTGCAATTGTTGATTTTAAGAACAAAGCCACCATAAATATAGAAAATAACGCAATAGCTAACTTTAATGGCGACGATACACTAGTGCTTAAACACAATGATTCAATAGTGGATAGTATCGGGCAAATTGGGCAAGATCCAGGTGATTTCTGGGGTGATACAGTGGTTTCAACAAAAGATATGACTTTAGTTAGAAAATCATATATTATTTCTGGAGATACCAATCCTAATGATGCTTATAATCCAAACATTGAATGGAATTCCTATGCAAAGGATTATGTTCCCACTATAGGAACCCATGTAATGGATTAACTTAACTGACACAATAAACAAAACATCACGCCCATTTGAGCGTGATGTTTTTACATCATAATTTCAATTCCTGCATGTAAACCTTCGTCTTCGAAGATTAAATTCTTTCCTTTATATAATGCAATATGAATCTTTCCAGACAAACCTTCTTTAATCTGCTCAATCATTTTACCATTTTTAGGTGATGCTAAATTAATTTGATGATTAGATTGTGGTTTAATCTCTAAAGTATATCTTCCTCTTTTAATGGTATATTCTACGCTTCCTTTTCCAATCATTTCTTTCTTGATTTTTGCCCCATTATAGGTCGCAAAACGATATTCTTTATCTCTATATATAAGGTTCGCAATCAGCCCTCTAAAGTATAATCCTAAGAAGGGTATATCAGCGTATGAAAACATAAAAGAAGTGCTAGATTCCCTAAAATGATTGCTTTGGAGCCATACATAGGATCTGGGGAATGATTTACCCCAATCCTTTTCAATATATCCTTTTCCACCTTCAAACAAAACAGGATTTTGATTAATTTTTAATGATCCAACGAGATTATGAGACATACTCACAATCCCGTGGTAACATTCCATAAAATTGAAATATCCAAAGAATCCCATGATATTAGGTACTAAGACACTGGCTTTGATTGGAGTTAAATTTTCTATTTTTAAAGAGCCTTCTAATGAAATCTCTTCATTGGATAAACTAAGTGATACTCTTTTCTTGGTAAAAGTATTTTTACCGATGCTGACGGAGAATTGTTTGTGATCAAATTTAAACTCATTAAAATCAAACCTGAAATAAACTGTTTTTAAAGAAACATCATTGCCAGTATTTTTTGATAAAAACACTTGAATAAAAGCGTGTTTATCTTCTTTATTAATTGAAACCCCAGGAATTAAAGCAACGGTCGTTAATTCGTCATGACTCACAAATTTATAATACCAACCTTCAAAATAGTTATTCTTTTTGTGATTTCCTTGAAAGAATTCTGGATGAACAAGTTTTTTAAAGTACATATGACACCTCTTAAGCAAATTGAGTGATTGATAGAAAGTATAGCATAGACATCTATATTTTTACAGCGATAAGTCTAATTTTGTCCAATAAAAAAAGCCGATTTACTAAATCGACTTTTGATTCTTTTAACCCCAGATTAATTCGACGAAATGTGGGTAATCAATAAATGGGTTTCTGTTTTTTTGTAAAGTATAGATTACTTCGTTACGATTCATTTCGAATGAATCGACAGGATCTAATTCGTGCCAAGAAAGCAGAACATCTAGTAACGCCATTTGATTGACGGCGGGTGTTGAATTGATTAAATGATAAATGCTATACATGACTTCCATATAGAGTAAGATTCGAGCGATGTCGCCTCTTACTTCAACGCGAGGAGCGTAACTCACAGAAGTGGTCATGTCGTCGTAATATTTATTACCACGACTTGAGTTGACAGAAGGATTCGCTGGCTTCAAATTTTGTAAATCACTTGCAGCATTTACGGTTCCGTTATCAGCTGCGACGCCAAGAAGTGATTGCGGCCAAACATGTTCTCTGTTCCATGTTACGCCGCCATCCCATGCGCCACTTACTGAAGTTCCTAAATAAAGCAAAATGACATTATTTGAGTTATTTGGATCTCTATCGGTATCATCAAGCATATATCTTGCATCACCATATGTCACACCAACAAATCCGGTATTGATAATCGTATGTAGTTGTGATTTTAATGCACTTCCAGTTAATCCTTCAGCGGATTGATAATAAGTCGATAATGAAATCGATCCTGTAACTGTGACAGTAAAGGTAGTTTCAAGACCTAACGTTGATACGGTTATCGTTTTTTCGCCACCGACAGAAGAACTAAAACCAGTAATTTGATATTGTGTATTTGAAAGTGTTATATAACTTTCATCTTCAGCGACTAACTTTACAACAAGACCAGTTGGATCAAAATCTTCACCGAGTTCATATTCGGTTTTTGTTGGTTCAGTCACTTCTAAGTGGAAATTCGCAAATGTCATTGCTTCTTTGACGTAAACAACGAATGTGTCTATTAAATCTTCATAACCATTACTATAAGTAACTGTAATGACTTGAATACCACTACTATTTGCATTATAACCAGATATTGTATAATCTTCAGAAGATAAAGCCGTTTTAAATCCTAATCCATTGACTGTTTCGACAACCATAAGTGATGTATCTAATGATTCGCCTAATTCATAGACAGTCTTATATGAACCGGAGATTTGAATTTCTTGAATGAGTTGCCAGTAAGTACCAGTCGTTATATGTTCTGTAGTTGTAGTTTCTGTTGTAATTGTAGTGCCGGTTGTAATGGAAGTAGTCGTAGCTTGCGTAAAAAAGTCACAGGCGATTGAAGACATTCCAACCATTAAAATCATGAATAAAATAGATAGTTTTTTAATAAAAGAATTCATCATATAATCCAACTTTCTCAGTAATATAGTTTCTTTATTAGTATATCATATTATTGATAAAACGCCAATAAATCTTGGTTTATTGATTAATTTTGAATGATATAATCATTCTGCCTATATTTTAGAGCATTTGCTTTATCAATTCAAAGAAAAATGCTATAATTAAATACTAAAAACTTTTCAAAAAGGAATGATAATTTTGTATAAAAAGATATTAAAATTGATTGAAGAAAATGACAAAATATTGATCTTGCGGCATAAGGATCCAGACTTGGATGCTTATGGTTCGCAATTTGGTTTATATTATGCACTAAAGGCCAATTATCCCAATAAAGAGATTTACGCAGTTGGAGATACGAATGGCTTAAATAAGTTTCAGCCATTAGATCAAGTGAGTGAACCACTTTATCGTGAATCGCTTGTTTTTATTTTAGATACTGTTGCTAAACAAATGTTAGAAGGCAATTTATATGAACAAGCTAAAACTTTGGTATTAATCGATCACCATCAAAACGAACCTGACATTCGTTATGACGAGTATATAAGAAATACGGATGCTTCATCATGCGCCGAGATGGTCGCACAGTTCTTGTTTGAAACCCAACTAGAAGTACCTTTAAATTCCGCAACCGCTTTATACACTGGTATTGTTTCTGATACAGGAAGATTCTTGTATAAGAGTGTAAGTTCAAACACATTTGCATTGGCGGGTAAACTTTTAGATAAAGGGATTGATATTCAAGCCATCTATGCAGGCATGTATTCAGAACCTTTAAGAATGAAACGGTTAAAAGCAATTTTCTTTAGTACAGTTGAGTTCACCAAAAACGGTGTTGCCTACCGCAAGAACGATCTAAATTTCTTAAAAGAAAATAACATTGATACTTACAGCGTCAGCCGTGGTATGGTGAATCAAATGTCTGGGATTGATGAAGTTGGCATTTGGGTAAACTTTACATTTGAAGAAAAAACCGGAAAAATCTTATGTGAATTAAGAAGTAAAACAATTCCTATTGTTGATATCGCTAAAAAATATGGTGGCGGTGGTCACTTACTTGCTTGTGGATGTTCAGTTCTAACATGGGAAGAAACAGAATTAATTATCAAAGATTTAGATCAACTATTGGAGGAGAAAAACAATGGATAAACAACACATACTCGATAAAATATTAGAGTACAAACGCATCATCATTCATATGCATATGCGTCCAGATGGCGACTGTTATGGCGCAGGGTTTGGATTAAAGCATATTTTAAAAGAATCATTTCCAGATAAAGAAATCTACAATGTCGGTGAAACCGCAGATTATGTAAAATTCATCGGCGATGTCGATATCATCCCTGATGACTTTTATAAAGGCGCTTTATCCATCGTTGTCGACACTGCCACACGTGACCGTGTCGCAGATCAACGTTTTATGAAAGGTGATTACGTCATCAAAATTGATCATCATATTCCTGTTGATCAATATGGAGATTATCAATACGTCGACGTCACAAGACCTGCAACCTCACAAATCATCTTAGAGTTTTATTTAGAATATTCCAATATTTTAAAATTAAATATGGATGCGGCTAGAGCTTTATATACGGGTATCGTCACTGACACGGGACGCTTTAAATATCGTAGTGTCACCGCAGATACTTTTAAAGCCGTTGCCCATTTGATTGATTTTGGTTTAGACTTTGGTGGAATTTTAACGATGCTCGATGTTAAAACCGAAAATCAAATGAAATTGCAAGGTTACGTCTTACAAAACTTTGAAAAAACAACGAATGGTGTAGCTTATATTAAAATGACACCTGATATCATTAAGAAATATGACGTTTCTTTAGAAGAAGCTACCTCTCTTGTGAACGAATTATCGTGTTTAGAGGATTGTCCAGTATGGATGTTATTCGCTGAATACGAAAATAACATCGTAAGAGCGAGACTTCGTTCCAAAGGACCAGCTATTAATTTACTCGCCAATAAATATGATGGTGGGGGACACCCAATGGCATGTGGGGCGAACGTTGGAAACTGGGAAACAGTTGAAAAACTTTTAAAAGACGCTGATGATTTAGTAAAAGATTATAAAGCAAATTTAAAATCCGATGAATAATCGGGTTTTTTCTTTGGTTTCATCAAAAATATTTGAATGAAAGTGTTTTTATAGTGTTACATTATAGGTAACTATTTGTTATAATGATAGCGGTTGAAAACATGCAAAAATAATTTGTCCTGAGGACAATTCATAAATATAGACTATGGTACTCTAAATTTTATCTCCGGAGGATATATATGTTGATATTTGGTGTCACAATCGATTGGCAATGGACGATATTCCATGTTTTAGGTGGATTAGCTATTTTCCTATTTGGTATTAACATGATGGGTGATGCATTAAAGAAAATTGCTGGCAAGAAAATGAAAATTATTCTAGAAAAAACAACCAACACGCCGTTAAAAGGCATCTTTGTTGGTGTTATCGTTACCGGATTAATTCAATCCTCTTCAGGCACAACCGCTTTAGTCGTTGGCTTAGTAAGAGCGGGATTGATGACGTTACCGCAAGCGGTTGGCGTAATCTTTGGTGCGAATATTGGTACTACAATCACTTCTGTATTGATTGGTCTTGATATCGGCGCATACGCCATGCCAATCATGTTTGTCGGTAGCTTTTTAATTTTCTTCATGCAAAAGAAAAAAATCAAAGATATCGGTAGAACCATCCTTGGATTTGGAATGCTATTCTTTGGTTTAGAGTTAATGGGTGATTCTTTAAAACAACTCGTTCAACTTCCTGGGTTCGCTCAATTATTAATTAATGTATCTGAATATCCAATTTTAGGTGTATTAGTTGGTCTAGGAACAACCGTTGTCATTCAATCATCGTCCGCAACTATTGGTCTCTTGCAACAACTCTATTCAACGGGAGGGGTTCCGCTAATTGGCGCGATTGCCATCGTACTTGGTGATAACATTGGCACAACAGTAACTTCTGTATTTGCTGCCGTTGGTGCTCCATCCGCGGCGAAAAGAACCGCTGCTATCCACGTCATGTTTAATTTAATTGGTTCTGTTTTCTTCTTTATCTTAATTAAACCTTATTCAGCACTGGTGGCTTTTATTAGTAAAAATTTATTCGGTGTCGATTATCTCACGGATAAAATGACCGTCTCTATCGCTCACGTCCTATTTAATCTAGTCACAGTCTTTGTCCTCTATTGGTTCATCAAACAAATGGTTTGGTTAGTGACCAAACTCATCCCTTCGAAAAACGAAGTGGTCATTGATGATATCATCTTAGATGAATCACTTATCCACCGTTCAGGCGTCTTAGCGTTAGAAAATTCAAAAAGAGCTATTATCAATATGGGAAATGTTTGCCGTGCTATGTTTGAATATACTTATGATTTTTCCTTTGAGAACATCCATAAAAATATGGAAATGGGTTTACAATGTGAAGAAATCATCGATGGCATGGATGATAAAATTCATAACTATTTAGTTAAAGTAGGAGCCGGTGAATTAGGCCGTTACGAAATGACGGAAATGGCAAAACAAATTGACACCATCAGCGACTTAGAACGCATTGGAGATCATTTAACCAATTTAATCGAATTCTTTGAAGAACGATATACCAGTAGAATCGAATTACATCCAGAAGCAAAAGCTGATTTAATCGATTTATATACTTTGTTACGTAAAACGTTACATCAATCATTAAAGGCATTTGAATCAAAAGATAAAGATGTTGCAACCGAAGTTAACGTTCGTGAAAATGAACTTGATAAACTTGTAAAAAAATACCGTAAAAATCATATTAACCGCATCAATGATAAAACATGTTCTGAAACAGAAGCCGGATTTTACGTCGATATCCTTTCCAATATGGAAAGAATAGGGGATCACTGTAATAACATCGTTGTGAATGTCTTAACCGAAAGTTATTCACATGATGATAATTTATTTTAAAAAAATCATAAAAAAATAATGAAATGATGATACTTGTATTTACAAACGTTTTAATATATAATATGTAAAGCATTAAACAGGTGAATTATGGAAAAAGTCAAAATCCACTTTCGAATGGCTATCAATGGCGAAAATGAGACTGTTTTTGACACAGTTGCCAATCATATCGCTTCTAAATTATTTTTTGAAGATAATGAAAATTTTCGTTATATCATTGAATATACAGATGATTTAGTCAGAATCGAAAGAATTGGTTTATCGACAATGAAGTTAATTCTCAAAAAGGGACTCCCTTCTGAAGGCTTCTTTACGACCCAAGGGCTCTCATTTCCATTTACTGTTATGACTCGAGACATCTTACTTAAGAAACAAGAATTATCACTATCTTATGATATGCTAGACAGCGATAGCGTTGTCACACATCATGAAATGAATCTAAAGTGGATTTAACATGGAAGGAACGGAAAAAATGACTGACATTAAACAATTGTCACTTATCGAAGCAGCTGAAGCTATTCTTAGACAAAATAAAGGTCCAATGACCTTCTTAGATTTGTTTAAAGTGATGAGCGAATCAAAAGGCTTCACAGAAGCTCAAATTGCAGATATCATTAGCCAATTTTACGCCGACTTCATTATCTCAGCTAAGTTCGTTTATACCGGAGATGATTTATGGGATTTGAAATCTCGTCAATCGATTGATCTTTGGGATAAAGACGGTGCTTATTATCAAGAATTCCCTGAATACGAGGAAGAAGTCGAATTCGATGAAGACGAAGAAGACGAATTAGAGGATGAAGAACTTGATGAGGATGAAGAGGAAGAAGACGAAGCAACATTAGAACCTGACTTTGAAGCTGAATTAGATGACGACTTCGAAGAAGACTTCGTTGATGAAGATGAAGAAGCTTTAGTTGAAGAAGATGACTTCGATGACGATAAGTACAATGAGTACATGGACGACTACGAAGACATGTATGACGAATAAAAAATAAAAAGCAATTGCTTTTGTAAATTGAAATTGTTATAATTTTAAAGAGCTCACTAAAATGAGGGTTCTCCATTTGGGGAACCCTTTTGCTTTTATATTATTTGATGAGGTGCAATACGATGAAACAAACAAAATTTATCTTCGTGACCGGTGGTGTCGTTTCCTCTTTAGGAAAAGGAATTACAGCAGCTTCTTTAGGAAGACTTTTAAAAAACCGTGGATTAAAAGTCTTTATGCAAAAATTTGATCCGTATATTAACGTCGATCCAGGAACCATGTCTCCTTATCAACATGGTGAAGTTTTTGTCACCGATGATGGTGCGGAAACGGACCTCGATTTAGGTCACTATGAGCGTTTTATTGATGAAAATCTTTCTATTCATAGTTCAATCACGACCGGGAAAATCTATTCAACGGTTATTGAAAAGGAACGTCGTGGCGATTTTTTAGGGGCAACAGTTCAAGTCATTCCGCATATAACCAATGAAATAAAATCAAAACTTGAGGCCGCTGCGAAAGAATCAGAAGCGGATGTTATTATTACCGAAATCGGTGGTACGGTTGGTGATATCGAATCCTTACCATTTTTAGAAGCAATCCGTCAAGCTAGAAGAGACTATGGATACAATAATACGATGTATATCCATAATACCCTTGTTCCTTATTTGGAAACGACCGGTGAGTTAAAAACAAAACCCACCCAACATAGCGTTAAAGAACTTCGTTCATTAGGAATTACGCCTGATGTCATCGTTTTAAGAACGAGTCATGAAATTACCAATTCAATGCGCGAAAAAATCGCTTTGTTTTGTGACGTCAGAAAAGAAGCTGTCATTCAATGTATTGACGTTAAAGTATTATATGAAGTTGCGCTAAACTTTCAAGAACAAAAACTCGATGATATCGTATGTGAACATTTAAATTTAATAACCCCCACTTGTGATATGAGTGGTTGGACCAGTTTAGTGAATACGATTAAAACCTTAGAAAAAAACGTCACGATTGCATTAGTCGGTAAATATACATCATTACATGATGCTTACTTATCCGTCACAGAAGCCTTAAAACATGCGGGCTATTTCCACCATTCGAAAATCACCATCAAATGGATTAATTCAAGTGAAGTCAACGCAGAAAACAAAGATGAGTTACTTTCTGATGTTGATGGTATTTTAATTCCCGGTGGATTTGGAACACGTGGCATTGATGGCAAGATTCAAGCGATAACCTATGCTAGAACTCATAACGTACCTTTATTAGGACTTTGTCTAGGCATGCAACTATCGATTATTGAATTTGGTCGAAATGTATGCGGATTGCCAGAAGCAAACTCAACTGAATTTGAACCAGAAACCATTTTTAACGTCATCGATTATTTACCAGAACAATACGTTGGTATTGAACTCGGTGGAACGATGCGTTTAGGTCTTTATAATTGTGATCTAAAAAAAGATACATTAGCTTATAAAGCTTATGGCACAGAACGAATTAAGGAAAGACATAGACATCGTTATGAATTTAACAATAAATTCAAAAAAGTCTATGAAAAACAAGGGATGATTTTTTCTGGTATCAACCCAGAAACTAAATTATGCGAAGTCATAGAACTTAAAAATCATCCATGGTTTGTCGCTGTACAATATCATCCAGAATTTTTATCAAGACCAGAAAAACCCCATCCATTGTTCCGTGATTTTATTGGTGCAGCACTGAAACATTAACTGTAATCTGAAGGCTTTTATTAAAAAGCCTTTTTTTTATCACATTTAAATGGTATAATTTCGTAAAAATGCAATAGGAGGTACATAATGTTGCTTAAGAAAGAAATATTAGAAAAGATCATCGAAACTGCCCTGGCGACGGGTGGCGATTTCGCTGAAGTATTTACGGAAGAGACTGTTTCAGGCTCTATTCAAACGGTTGGTGGATTGGTTGAAAAAGCAAACAGTCGTAAGATTTTTGGCATCGGAATTCGAATTGCGCATAAACTTCAAAGTGTATATGGATTTACCAATTCCAATAATCCTGAAGATTTACTCAAACTAGCAAGTGATTTATCCAAATCATTTTCTGATGAATTAAAAACGAAAGCCTTACCCCTTGGTGAGATTGAAGTAGGCCAAAAACACAAAGTCTTAGTCAGTCCTTTAGTTTTTAAACAAACAGAAAAAGTTGAACTTCTAAAAAAAGCTTATAAAGCTGCAAAAGAATACGATGAAGTCATTCAACAAGTCATGGTCAATTTGACTGAATGGGTTCAAACCATTTTAATTGCGAACAGCGAAGGTCGTTATGTAACAGAAGAACGGACACGCATCAGACTTGGCATTAATGCTATTGCCGGCAAAGACGGCATGATGCAAACCGGTTATGAAGCACCTGGAACAGGTAAAGGTTACGAATATTTCTTAGAAGACGTCAATATTGAAGACATCGCAAGAAACGCTGCGAGAATGGCTAAAACCATGTTATTCGCTGACGAATGTCCAAGTGGTGTTATGCCTGTCGTTATTGATAATGAATTTGGTGGTGTTATCTTCCATGAGGCTTGCGGTCATTCATTAGAAGCAACTTCTGTTGCGAAAAACGCTTCAGTATTTTGTGGTAAACTCCATCAACAAGTTGCATCTCCAATCGTAACTGCGATTGATGATGGAACGATTGAAAACGGATGGGGTTCAGCGAACTTTGATGATGAAGGCTATCCGCAACAACGACGTGTATTAATAGAAAATGGTATTTTAAAATCTTACATGGTTGATAAACTCAATAGTCGAAGAATGGATCATCAACCGACCGGTTCTTCAAGAAGAGAATCTTACCGTTATTCCCCTACTTCAAGAATGTCGAATACGTTTATTGATAACGGCACTTCAACCTTCGATGAAATCATCGCCGCAACAGAATATGGATTATACGCAGCGAAAATGGGTGGCGGCTCTGTTAACCCTGGTAGTGGCGATTTTAACTTCGCTGTCAGTGAAGGATATATCATTCGTAATGGTAAAATCGCTGAACCAGTTAGAGGTGCTTCTTTAGTTGGAAATGGCGCAGAAATATTATGGAAAATTGATATGATTGCGAATAATTTAGATCGTGCTAGAGGCATGTGTGGCTCAGCTTCCGGTTCAATTCCTGCCGATGTTGGACAACCAACACTTCGGGTTTCGTCGATTACCGTTGGCGGAAAGAAAGGAGCGAAATAATCATGTTTATTGAAAAACTCTTTGAAAAAGCAATAAAAGCAGGCATAAGTGATGTTCAAGTCTTCTTGAACAACATGAATGAATTATCGATTGAAGTTTTTGATGGTCAATTGGAAAAATATGAAATTTCTGATTCCTCAAGCATGGTCATTCGTGGTATTTATCAAGGTAAAATGGGAACGTATTCAACTGAAATTATGGATGAGTCGTTAATCGACACCATCGTTAATACCATTATTGAATCCGCAAAAATTATTGATTCACCAGATGAAGCGATGATTTATGCGGGAGATAAAGAATATAAAGAATTAAATGATTTATATAACGAAGAATTAAAAACAATGGATGTTTCTAAGAAAATTGAGAAAGTTAAAAATCTTGACGCTTTGTTCCATGCGGCTGATCCACGGGTTTCCATCGTTGAAACAATGTATGCGGAACAAACAAAAACCGTCATGTTGCAAAATACGAAGGGATTAAAACTCTTTAATAAAGTCAATTCTTCGATGTTAGGTGGTCAAGTCATCGTTAAAAACGAAACCGATCAAAGAACTGGTTTTGATCTGTTAATCACCAATGATTTTAATGATTATAATAATGAAGAATTATCGAGAAAAGTTGTAGAAGACGCAGTTAAAACCTTAGGGGCTAAACCAATTCCTTCTGGAAATTATGAAATTGTTTTTGACCGAGATGCGTTTGGTATTTTATTATCAGCTTTTAGTGGTATTTTCTCCGCTGAAGCAGTTCATAAAGGCGCATCATTACTCAAAGGAAAACTGGGTTCGACGATTGGTTCAAGTCATGTGACGTTAGTCGATGATCCTTTCATGAAAAAATCAAGTCGCAGTCGTTCATTTGATGATGAAGGAGTCGCAACGAAATATAAAGAATTAGTTAAAGAAGGGGTTTTAACGACTTTCCTTCATAATTTAAATACCGCAAAAAAAGATCAAGTAACATCTACTGGTAACGGATTTGGTGGTACTGTCTCTGCAGTCAACTTAGCGTTATTACCGGGAAATCATTCAAAAGATGAGTTGATTAAAATGATTAAGAATGGCATTTATGTGACCGATGTTCAAGGCGCACATGCAGGAGCGAATTCTGTATCAGGTGATTTCTCGCTTCAAGCCATGGGCTTCGTGGTTAAAGAGGGCGTAATAGGTGCACCCGTTGCTTTAATTACTGTTGCGGGCAATTTCATTAAAATGCTTCAGGACATTGAAGCGCTTGGAAATGATACAAAAACCGGTTATTATGGCATTACTTGTCCTTCAGTTAAGGTTGGACCAATGGTCGTTGCTGGATTATAATTACTTTTGAGGATTGGGATTTCACCCAATCCTTTTGCTTTTTGTAGATTAGGTGAATAAACTTTACAAAATCATCATTTTTTTGTATAATTATGGTGTAAAAAAATCTATTTTTGGAGGTAACACAATGGGTATCATCTCTGCAGAATCAATGCTTAATAAAGCGTTCCAAAACGGTTACGCTGTCGGACAATTTAACATTAACAATCTTGAGTGGACAAAAGCTATCCTTCTCGTCGCTGAAGAATTAAAATCTCCAGTCATCTTAGGCGTCTCTGAAGGTGCCGGAAAATATATGACGGGATACAAGACCGTTGTCGCAATGGTTAACGCTATGATTGAATCGTTAAACATTTCTGTTCCAGTCGCTGTTCATTTGGACCATGGAACTTATGAAGGTGCTAAAAAAGCATTAGATGCTGGTTTTAAATCAATCATGTTTGACGGATCACATTATCCAATCGCTGAAAATATTGAAAAGACCAAAGAACTCGTTGCCATTTGTAAAAAAATGGGCGTTTCTATCGAAGCTGAAGTTGGCGCAATTGGCGGCGAAGAAGATGGTGTTACTGGAAATGGTGAATTAGCTGATCCAGAAGAATGCAAAACCATCGCTAGTTTAGGTGTATCGATTTTAGCAGCGGGTATTGGTAATATTCATGGTAAATACCCAGCCAACTGGAAAGGTTTGAATTTTGAAGTTTTACGTGCGATCAAAGCGAAAGTGAATGAAACGCCTTTAGTTCTTCATGGCGGTTCTGGTATTCCTGATCACATGGTAAAAGAAGCAATCTCTTTAGGGGTTGCGAAAATTAACGTAAACACGGAATGTCAAGTTGTCTTCGCAGAAGCAACCCGTAAATATATCGAAGCTGGTAAAGATTTAGAAAGCAAAGGCTTTGACCCAAGAAAATTATTAGCCCCTGGAACTGAAGCAATTAAACAAGTCGTTCGTGAAAAAATGATTTTATTCGGTTCTGTTAATCAAGCTTAATCATTCTAAGGAAAAACCACTAACATTTTAGTGGTTTTCATCTATTATTTTTAAGAAAGGATTTTATTATGGATGATTGGTTAAAAGAATTTGATGCTTGGGATAAAGAAAATCATAACTTTATTGAAGAATTACATGAACATAATTCCGTTCTATATGATCGGTTTTTGCCGGTTTATGCAGTCTTAGAATCTTTGAAGCAACAAACTCAAGAGGGATTAATTGATGTCAACGATGATATCGATAAAATCGTTTCCGTCGGATTAGAGTTTTTACATGATCAACTTGATACTTGTAAATTACTGATTGATACGAAATTTAAAGGTGATTTTCATCAATTTTTAGAATACGATCAAGTGGTGAGTGCGTTATTTTTCATCGATGATTTAAAATATGAGTTAGAAGAAAAGAAGGTCAAATATAATCGAGACATTCTTGAAAAACTCGAAGACGAATTAGAAGAATTGATGGATAAAAAACAAGACATCAAACCCGAGCTTAATCTTTACGTTGATGACCAAGTTAACATAATTATCGCAAATAAAGATATTAATATGTATGGTATCGTGGATATCTTTTCTGATATCGCCGATACATTAGGCCTTGAATTATATCAAGAAGATGAAATCTTGATTGGAAGGGACATTTAGGAGGACTTTATATGTTTAACAGAAAGAAGTATATTATTTTTCTTATTGTATTTTTAGTCATCATGATCACCGCAATTGTCGTTAATTCAATTTTACCAGTTGAAAGTCGTATTGACTGGTTATGGATTATCTTAATTGGATCTGCGGGATATATTTATTTAAAGTATCGCGTCAGCGGACCCTTACAATTGTTTGCTTCAAAATTTACGATGCTCGTTGATTATGACATCAATGTCGCAGAAGCAGAAAGAATAGCTTATGAAGGCATGGTCAATGCGCCGACAAAAAATGTCGGCGAACTCTACCGAGTGTATTACGGCATGTCTCAATATTACAGCGGAAAATATGAAGACGCGATTAAAACATTTAATACTGTTGAACTTAAACGTTTAAACGTTTTATACCACATTTTAATCTTCGCATTTACTTGTTATAGTGCTTTTGAATTAGGCGACGAAGAAACCTTTAATATTGCTTTCGACAGAATTAAAAATTCCAAATCAAGAGTCCCTGGAAAATATACGAATTTCGTTGCGAGTTATGAAGAAATTTTAGAAGCAATTAAAAATATCGATACTTCTCTTGATAATTATAAAGACGTGATTGAACGTCATTTTTCAAGAAACGATGGATACATCACGACAAAACTCATTTATAATTATCGCTTGGCATTATATTTCGAAAAATTAGGTGATGATTTAGAAAGAGACAAATGTCTTGCCTTTGTCATCGCAAACGGAAAAGAACATCACACAGCATTAGGAGCCATCAAGAAATTTAAAGGACTTGTAAAAGTTGAAGATTACATCATCAAAGAAGAAATTCCTAACGAAGAAATTAAACCGGAAGAAGTAGAACAAATCGAAACCGTTGAAACCGTCAACGAATCAGATAATCAGGACATAGATGATAACAACGAAGAATAAGTTATAACGATACATAGTCTAAACCAAATTTGGTTTAGACTATTTTTTTGATTTTCAAAAGTTAACGTCTCAGCACGTCATAATCTATGGTAAAATCATAATGATATCGATTTAGTAAGGAGAACAATCAATGAAATATGACATTATCCATCTGAATAAAGAAAAATGGAAGGGCACAATCCTTCCCATTGGTTACACAACCGATTCTTATTATGATGTTTTAGTATCCACTCAAAATCATGAATATTTTGTTCATATCGAAAAAAAGCTTTTTTCTGAACCAATAAAACATTCACCAGAAGACTATGATTTTCCAGATAAACTTTATGAAGATTATTGGGAAAATGCCTATGCTTGGGGTGTTGTTTTGGATGATTTACTGATTGCGGCGATTGAAACATGTCCAGAGACTTGGTCTAATCGATTAAGAGTTACCGAATTATGGGTCGATGAAAGATACCGAAGACTTGGAATTGGTCATGCTTTGATGGATATAGCAAAAGAACAAGCAAGATTAGAACGAAGAAGAGCAATCATCCTTGAAACACAATCATGCAACGTCAATGCGATAGAATTTTATCAGAGTGAAGGTTTTAGTCTCATTGGGTTTGATAGTTGTGCGTATAAAAATAATGATATAGACCGAAAAGAAGTAAGACTAGAATTCGGTTGGTTTCCAAAGCTGAAAAAACGATTCAAACGTGAAGATATAGAAATTCGAATGGAAACCAAAGACGAATATCATCAAGTAGAAGAGATGACTATGCGGGCTTTTTGGAATAAATTTATACCAGGATGCGATGAACATTATCTTGTTCATCAATTAAGACAGGATTCAAGTTATCTTCCCTCAATCAGTCGTATTGCTTTATATCAAGGTGAAATCATTGGCTGTATCATGTATTCTAAATCGAAAGTTATTGATGGTGATAGTACCCATGAAGTTATTACCTTTGGACCGCTTTGCGTTGATCCATTATATCAAGGTTGTGGTGTCGGTGAACTATTAATGAAAGAAACAATCGAACTTGCCAAAAACGAAGGCTATAAAGGCATTGTTATCTTTGGTGAACCGGATTACTATCCGAGGTTTGGTTTTGTAAATTGTGACAATTATCATATTACAACGAAAGATAGTCAAAACTTTGATGCCTTCATGGCATATGAATTAATTCCAGGAGGACTCGCCAACGTCCGAGGCAAGTTTTATGAAGCTGAAGTGTTTGAGCATTTACCCGAAATAGAAATAGTAGCGTTTAATCATCAATTTCCAAAGCTTAATATAATAAATTTTCCTGGCCAATGGGAAGCAAAATAATCAATCTATCTTGATAATTTTATTACGTATATTTACTTATTTTATAAAAAAAACCTTGACGTTTCCAGTCAAGGTTTTGTATTTAAAAGATTATTTTCCGCGATGTTTCATATGAGGGAATAACAACACATCACGAATCGAAGCAGAGTTTGTTAGTAACATAACGAGTCTATCAATTCCAATACCGATACCACCGGTTGGAGGCATACCATATTCTAATGATTCAACGAAATCGATATCCATATCCGTTGCTTCGTCGTTGCCCAATTCTTTTTCTTTTAATTGGTTTTCAAAACGTTCTTTTTGATCGATAGGATCATTTAACTCAGTATAGGCATTCGCATATTCTCTTGTATCGATAAAGAGTTCAAAACGTTGTGTAAAACGTGGGTCTTTTGGATCTTTTTTAGTGAGAGGTGATACTTCAATCGGATGACCATAAACAAAAGTCGGTTGGATAATTTTTTCTTCGCAATAATGTTCGAAGAATAAATTAACGATATGACCAAATCCGTAAGCATGAGCTTCAACTTTGATGCCATGTTCAAGCGCTAATTTTTTAGCGGCTTCATAATCCGGAACTTCAAAGAAGTTGATGCCTGTTTCTTCTTTAATTAAGTCAACCATATGTGCTCTTCTCCAACCTTTGGTCAAATCAATCGTTTTTTCACCAAAGGGGATAATAGTCGTTCCTAAGTTTTCTGTCGCAATCGAACAAATTAAGTCTTCACATAAGTCCATCATGCCTTCTAAATTACTATAAGCTAGATAAAGTTCAATCGTTGTAAATTCAGGATTATGGGTAGGATCCATGCCTTCATTTCTAAATAAACGTCCAATTTCGTATACACAATCAAGCCCACCAACGATGAGTCTTTTTAAATAAAGTTCAGGCGCGATTCTTAAATAGAATGGCATATCGAGTGTATTATGGTGTGTAATAAAAGGTCTAGCGTTTGCACCACCTAAAATTGGATGAAGAATCGGTGTTTCAACTTCTAAATACCCTAAGTTATCCAGATATCTTCTCATTGATGAAATAATCTTTGAACGTAGAATCAACGTATTCTTTGAATCTTCATTCATAATTAAATCAACATATCTCCGGCGATAACGTTCTTCAACGTCAACGAGACCATGGAATTTATCAGGAAGTGGATGTAAGGCTTTAACTAAATGCGTATATTTCAAGACTTTAACGGAAAGTTCTCCGGTATTGGTGATCATGGGGTTGCCTTCAACGCCAATGATATCCCCTAAATCACCTTTATCAAAAATCTCATACGATTCTTCACCGATGATATCAGATTTAACATAGATTTGAACGCGGCCATATTGGTCTTGAATATGAGCAAAACCTGCTTTGCCTTTAACCCGTTTTGTCATGATTCTACCCGCTAGTTTTACAACGGGAGGATTTTCCATATCATGAAGTTCTTCTTTGGTATAAGCAGAAAAAGCAGATTTAAACGAATTTGTATTATGTGTTCTATCAAATCTATTGCCATAAGGATCTAATCCTTTAGCAGCTAATTCTAAGGCCTTTTCACGGCGGACTATTTCTTGTTCTGTCAGTTTATTTTCCATAATTAATCTCCTAATTGGTTCGTTGCTTTAGCGATAACATCATAATTTTTATACATTAGCGTTAAATAAGTTTCGTAGTTTTCAATATCAACATGGTGTAAAGAATCCATGATAATAAATTCTAGTTTTTGAACATCATAACCAAGGCTCACTAATGAAGCCATTACAGCGGTTGAAAACGGTGAGCTTGAATCTCTTTCGAAAATGATATGTGTTACATCATGTATTATTGCCTCATCGACTATTTCTTGTTTTTGTGCAGAAGTGAATTGATCGGTTTCTTCATGATAGCCTGGAGAGATGGGAATAAATTCTAATCCATAGTCTTCATGAAGGTAACTATATAAATTCGTCGAAGTCATGATGGTCACTGTTGAAGCCGAAATCAAAGTTGTGAATGCTTGATCCAAAGAATTAAGGTTTGACATTAAAATGGCGTAATTTGTCGCAAATTGATCAATTAACTCTGGGTAGTATGCAACTAAGATAGGATAAATGTTTTCTGCGACGGTAATCATCCGTTTCGGACTAATCCAAAAATGAGGATCATAGCCTAATGCATCAGAAGTGGTTGGTTCTAAAGCGTGGTTTTCGTCTTCTTCATGGACATGAACGATTCCTTGAATAAAATCAACGAGATTATTTTCTGTTTTTATCAATTGAACATGTTTGTTGGTGAATATTTGACCCACTTGATTATCAATATAAGTGTCAAAATTCGCTCCTACATAAAACAGAAAATCTGCTTCACCCATTGCGATAATCTCTTTTGGAGACCAATCAATAGCTTCATTATGCGAAGATACACCTGGGACTAAGTCAACGGTTAAATCAGTATCTTCAAAGATTTTTTCAATGATATATTGTAAGGGGTAGACCGTTACGAAAACATCATTTTCATAATTTTGAGGGGTACAAGAAATGGTGATTAATCCAAAGAGGATAATGGAGAAGGTCAGTATTATTTTTTTCATTCTATATCAAATCCTTCATTTTAAATCATAAGCATTACTATTATATATTATTCTTGTTTGTTAGGCAACACAGGACTAAGGACTTGTTCATGACGAATTTCTTCGATGACCTCATACATTTTTTCTGCATCCGCTTTTTTTGATGAGTCAAAAACTTCTAAGACTTTAATTTTTAAGGTTTTCGTGCCATAAACAATCGTAATGATGTCATTTGGTTTGACATCACTTGAAGGTTTAGCGGTTCGGTTATTGATTAAAACACGGTCATGGTCGCTGATATCTTTGGCGACTGTACGGCGTTTAAAAATCCTTGATACTTTTAAATATTTATCGAGTCTCATATGTTTCTCCATTGAATAAAGGGATACATAAAGTATCCCCAAATTAATTAATGATCTAATACTGTTTTTTCAGGTTTTATTTCTGGTTTGTCAGGGTTTGACGCTAAGATGTTATCATAGCGTGCAAGACTTCCGGTTGCGACGATTTCATCGATATCTTCTTTAGTTAAAGTTTCGACGGCTAATAAATATGTCGCTAACTTTTTAAGAAGGTCGGTATTTTCTTTAATAACAGTTGTAGCCTTTTCGTAACAAGTATGGATAATGAAACGAATCTCTTTATCAATTTCTGATGCGATGGCTTCAGAGAAGTTTTTATCTTTTCCATAATCACGACCTAAGAAGACGGGACCATTATTTTGTTCATAGGTGACAGGACCTAAATTATCAGACATACCATATTCAGTAATCATCGCTCTCGCAATAGAAGTCGCTCTTTGCAAGTCGTTATGAGCACCTGTAGAGATTTCGTTGAAGGTTAATTCTTCGGCAACTCTACCGCCGAGTAATCCGGTAATTAATTCGATTAATCCTTGTCTGGTTTGTAAGAAAGCTTGTTCCTCTTGTGGAAGCATGAGGTTATAGCCTCCCGCTTGACCACGGGGAATAATCGTGACTTTATGTACAATCGATGCATTTTCTAATTTAATTCCAATGACTGCATGACCAGCTTCATGATAAGCGATGAATTCTCTTTCTTTTTTCGAGAAGACTCTTGATTTCTTTGCAGGTCCCATCATAACTCTATCGACAGCTTCATCGATATGGTAAAGTTCAATTTGCGTTTTATTTTCACGAGCAGCGAGCAGTGCAGCTTCATTCATTAAGTTTTCTAAATCAGCGCCGGTAAATCCAGGTGTTCTTCTTGCAATTTCACCAAATGAAATGGCTGGATTTATCTTCTTTTTACGTGAATGAACTTTTAAAATTTCAGTTCTACCTTTAATGTCAGGCGTTCCGACATAGATCTGTCTATCAAAACGACCCGGACGCATTAAGGCAGGGTCTAAGATATCGACACGGTTGGTCGCAGCTAAGACGATTACGCCTGAATTGTGTCCGAAACCATCCATTTCAACGAGTAATTGGTTTAACGTTTGTTCTCTTTCATCATGTCCGCCGCCAAGACCAGTTCCTCTTTGGCGACCGACAGCGTCGATTTCATCGATGAAAAGAATACAAGGAGCATTTTGTTTCGCAGTTTTAAACATGTCGCGGACACGGCTTGCGCCGACTCCGACGAACATTTCCAAGAAGTCAGAACCTGAGACGAAGTAGAAAGGAACATTTGCTTCACCAGCAACGGCTCTAGCAATCAATGTTTTACCCGTTCCTGGAGGTCCTACTAATAATACGCCCTTAGGAATTCTTGCACCTAACTCCATATATTTTTTTGGGTTCTTTAAGAAATCGATGATTTCTGCGAGTTCCGCTTTTTCTTCATCAGCACCAGCGACATCGTCAAACGTCGTTTTTTGGTTTTTGCTTAATCTAGCACGGCTCTTACCAAAATCAAATGCTTGTTTGTTCGCATTATTAGAACCTTTAGACATAAAGACAAGCATGATGACGATTCCAGCAACTAAAACGATTGGGAAAATGATATTTAAAATATTGTATGTTGCGGCAGGAATATAAGATGATTGAATATCATTAGTTGTATCTGCATCGTTGTTAATGCCTCTGACAATGGTCAAAATGTAATTATAATCAGCTTCAGTCGCTAGGTAAGTAATATAGTTGTTTCCGTTTTCTAGTTGACCTGATACTCTAAAGGCGCGGTAGTTATTTTCACCTGGTAATTGGGTCACATTAACGGTTTTAATATCGCCATCAATTAAACTTTGTTCGAATTGATCGCCTCTTAATTCAGTGGGGGTGTTCACATTACTAAAACTATAGATGATTGCGATTGCTAGAAAGACCAATAGCAAAATCATCAAGAAATGAGAACCTCTTGAGTTCATTGATTTTTTTATGTTAGATTGTTTTTCAGTCATTTTATTCCTCCTGTGGACTATTTCTTATAGACTTCGGGTTTCAAAACACCTACATAAGGTAGGTTACGGTAATATTCATCGTAGTCAAGCCCGAAACCGACAACGAATTCTTTAGGGATGGTTACGCCAACATATTTAGGCGTAAAAGGAACAATTCTTCCAGCTGGCTTATCGAGTAACGTCACAACCTCAACAGAAGCAGCTCCTCTATGAAGTAATAATTTTGAGATAACATCGAGGGTTTTACCAGTATCCACGATATCTTCAGCAATCAATATGTGCCTTCCACTCACGGAAACTTCTAAGTCTTTTGTGATTTTTACATCAGAAGAAGATGCGATACCACCATGATAACTCGATACGCCCATGAGCTCAATCTCGCAGTATAGGTCGATTTCTTTAATCAGTGCGGCCATGAAAGGCATGCATCCTTTTAATAACCCGACAATAACGGGTTTTTTATCAGCGTAGTCTTGGGTGATTTGATTCCCCAAACGTTTGCATACTTCATCGATTTGTTCTTCAGAAACTAAAATCTTTAAAATATCTTTTTCTAACATGATTTACCTCTTTTATAAGCGATATATAGGACTTGATCGCCAATTTTCGCGTCACTTGAAACTCGGTATCCTGGAATCCATAAAATGTTTCCTAAAGAGTCAATAACAACGGGAACATCATCTCTTAACGCTTTAGGAATCTTTAAATCCATAAAGAGATCTTTTAATTTCTTCGTTCCGGATTCCGTCATGATTTTATCTCCATCCCTACGGTTTCTAACCGTAATTGGGAAGATGAAATCTAAATTATTATACCACAATTCGAGGCAAATACCACTATTTATGTTCGGCTTTGTCTTTGACACGGTGAATATATCGTCTTTAAAAGGGTAAATTCCTTCTTGATTCATTTCAATCGATTCTAATGATTCGTAGAATTTTGATTGTTTGGCAAAGGTTAAAGTATCATAACTCCTTATGGCGACCCAATCATTCGATAATGTCATTGAAGCATTGGGTTTTTCCGATTCAAGAATTGATAATAATTGATTCATTTGTTTAAAACTAATTTCACACGAATTATTCGTCAGTAAATCATAGGATTTTTTAAGAATGTCACGTTTGACAATGCGGTTTTGGGTGTTAAATATGCCGACATTAAAAATAATTGTTCCATTGTTAGAACTAACATGATCATTCATAAACGATGCACTCATTTGTTCAACCAAAGAATTGGCTTCTTGCATATAATTGGTAAATTGCATAAACTTTGAACGGTATTCTTTATTTTCTTTTTCGATGGTTGGAATGACATGATGTCTAAACCGATTTCTTGTATAATCATCTAAATCATTGGATGAATCATGTCGATATTCAAGATGATTTGTTTCTTGGTATTTTACAATGTCATTTCGAGAAACATTTAACAAGGGTCTAATGACTTCAATATTATCGATTTTCGTCGACTCATGAATGCCGCCATAGCCCTTAAAACTCGTTCCCCGAATGATCCGCATTAACACCGTCTCGGTTTGATCGTCTAAATGATGGGCTAAAGCTAGTTTATTAGCGTGATATTTCTCACAAACTTGTTTAAAGAATTCATAACGTTTACTTCGGGACACTGTATGGAAATTGGATTTAGGTAATTTTTCTAGGGTTGTTCCTTCAAAATCATTATGATATTTTAAGGCAGTGTTTTTAACGAATTCATATTCCTCAATTGACGCACTGCGTTTTGCATGATTGACGTGTGCAACAATCAATTGTAATTTCATCGAAGTTTTAATTTGATTTAATTGATCGAGTAAGACCATTGAATCAATTCCACCACTGACAGCGACGACGATGATGTCATTTTTTTGAATTAAGGATTTATTGAGTAAAATCTTCATACGTCACCTCCGTAAATGAATTAGAATACCCCTATTTTATCAATTTATCATTGATATAACAATTTATATTGTTAAAATAGATCACTTATATTTCATTTCATACAGATAAATCAAATTTTATCAATTTCTTGTGATGAAATCATGGTTATTGCGTATGCATGTTGTGAAATAGTCAGAATTGTTGGTGAATATTATGTCGATTTGAAATCATAAATTGAAGGTTCCTATGTTATAATTAGTTTGAAAAATTATGTGAGGTAATCATCATGAAGAAAATTATATTAGCCAGTAATTCTCCAAGACGGAAAGAATTAATGAATTTGTTAAATATAGACTACGAAATTATCGTCAGTCAAGTTGAAGAGGTCATCGATAAGACATTAACAGAATCGGATTTGGTGATGGATTTAGCATATCAAAAAGCCGTCGATATCTTCAGAACGCATAAAGACGATGTTGTATTAGGTTTTGATACCTTAGTTTATATCGAAGACCATATTTTAGGAAAACCAAAATCAAAAGAAGAAGCCAAAGATATGCTTCTATTATTATCAGGACAAACTCATTCGGTTATTACGGGATGCGCCATTATAACCAAAGGTTTTTCTAAATCATTTTATGAAAAAACCAGGGTGACGTTTTATCCATTAACTGAAAAAGAAATCGATGATTATATCAATTCGAAAGAACCGTTTGATAAAGCGGGAGCTTATGCGGTTCAAGGGCTCGGAGCGAAATTTATTAGAAGTATTAATGGCGATTTCTACACGGTGATGGGGCTGCCTTTATCAAGACTTTACCATGAACTAAGAGATAATAATCTTATTGAATAGATTGTCAGGATTTTACACATTGGAGTGAAGAAGATGAATCAAGACTTAAAGCAATTAAAAACTAAAAAATTATTCCTTTTAGACATGGATGGAACGCTTTATCTCGATCACCAACTTATCGATGGAACCATACCTTTTCTTGATACGTTAAAGAAACAAAATAAACGAGGAATTTATGTCACGAATAATTCATCAAAATCAGTGATAGATTACGTCAAAAAATTATCTTCATTAGGCATAGATTCGACAGAAAAAGATTTCTATACTTCTTCCATGGCGACTGCGAGATATTTAAATGAATTTCATTTTGGAAAAACCGTTTACTGCATGGGTACCGCTTCTTTAAAAGAGGAATTAAATTCAAAAGGCATTAAAATCGCGAAAGATAAAGATGACTTTGTCGATGTCGTCTTGATTGGTTATGATACAGAACTGACCAGTCAAAAACTCTATGACGTTTGCTGGTTGCTCAAACAAGACTTACCTTATATCGCCACCAATCCCGATTATGTTTGCCCCGTTGAATTTGGTTTTGTCCCAGATTGCGGATCGTTTGCGGATATGATTTATAATGCAACGAAAAAACGTCCGATATTTATCGGAAAACCACATCCAAGAATGATTGAATATGCGATTGAAGCATCGGGTTATTCTAAAAAAGATGCTGTCATTATCGGGGATCGTTTATATACCGATATCTTAAGCGGCATCAATGCAAACATTACTACCATTTGTGTTTTGTCAGGAGAAACCACCTTAGAAGATATCCAACAAAGCGACATTAAACCGGACTTCATTTTAGATTCAATTCAGACGGTTTACGACATTATTAAAGCATAAAAAAGAGGCCCTCTTCAATCGCTGAAGAGGACCCTATTTCACTATTTTCCGGTAACTACCGCTTGAACAATGGTAGGAGTAACTCGCTTGTCAAAAATGTCTGGTAAAATATAATCACTTCTTAAATCTTCATCCGCTATTAAACTCGCTAACGCTTTAGAAACATTGATCTTTGTGTCCATGCTAATCACTTTTAATCTGGCTTCTAACGCACCTTTATAGAGTCCAGGAAAGACTAAAACATTATTAATTTGATTTGGGAAATCACTTCTACCTGTACCCACAACCGCAGCTTTACCATGGATAGCCAAATCAGGCATAATCTCTGGTGTGGGGTTAGCCATCGCAAAGACGATAGCATCAGAATTCATGGAGCGAACCATATCAACGGTTACGATATTAGGCGCAGAGACACCAATAAAAGCGTCTGCGTTTTTCATTAATGTTGCGAGACTGTCCGCGGTGTAATTATCAATTGAATCAACGATACCTTCATCAAGCAATTCTTTTAAGACAAAATCATAGTCATCATATTTTTTCTTTGTCATGATGCCTTGTTTGTTAAAGGCATTAATCGTTTTAACTCCTAAAGCTTTTAACAACCGACAAATCGCTGAACCCGCTGCGCCGGTTCCGCTGATGACAACACGTTGTGTATTCAGCGGTTTAATTAAGAATCTCGCCGCATTAATCATCGCAGCCCCCACAACCATGGCCGTTCCGTGCTGGTCGTCATGACAAACCGGGATATCTAATTTTTCTTGTAATTTTCGTTCAATATAAACACATTTCGGTGCCGCAATATCTTCTAACATAATCGCTCCGAAAACCGGTGCGATTTTAACGACGGCATCGATAATTTCATCACTATCTTGGGTATCTAAACAAATCGGAAACCCATCAACGTTCGCAAATGTTTTCAGTAAAGCTGCTTTTCCTTCCATGACAGGAATTGCTGCTTTAGCTCCGATGTTTCCGAGTCCTAAAACAGCACTACCATCCGTCACAATCGCAACGAGTCGTCCCTTCATCGTATATTGATAGACTTTTTCAGGGTCTGCATTTATCTCAATACAAGGTGCGGCAACACCTGGCGTATAGGCTAAAGCTAAATCGCTTTTAGATTTTAATGGAACAACGCTTTCGATTGATAATTTACCTTGATGATCTTGATGTAACTTTAATGCGTCTAGACTTTTTTGATCCATAGGTATCCATGCCTTTCGTCCTTCATTTACCATTCCATTATAGCAAACAATTATAATTCAAAGATGTATTTTTCGAATTTTCTAGTCAAATTTCTTCAAATACAACAGGTAATCATTTAATACTTGCATTTTAAAAATATCTTTGATATAATACTTTTGCTAAAGAACTTACTATGACATTAAAATCATGGCAGAAGGAGAGAAATAATTATGAAAAGCGGCATTCACCCAAAATATAACCAAGTTACAGTAACCTGCACAACTTGCGGAAATACGTTTGTAACAGGTTCAACTTCAAAAGACTTTAGAGTTGATACTTGTTCGAATTGCCATCCTTTCTATACTGGTAAGCAAAAATTTGCTGCTACCGATGGTAGAATCGATAAGTTTAACAAACGTTATAACGTCGAAAACAAATAATAAAAAAAGAAACCATATCTTATGGTTTTTTTTAATGTCTTTTTGTATAATAAAAACATCGAAAACTTAAAGTGGGGGATAAAGATATGTATTTAAAACAACGCGAAGGTTGGATTGAAGTTATCACCGGCCCAATGTATGCAGGTAAGACGGAAGAATTAATCAGAAGAGTTAAACGCTTAGAATTTGCGAAACAAAACATTATTGTTTTCAAACCGCAAATTGATAACCGTTATGCAAAAGATGAAGTTGTGAGTCATAACAATTCCAGAACCCGTTCAATCAATATTAGCCAAGCGAAAGAAATCATGACTTATGTGAACGACGAGACCGATGTTGTCGCCATTGATGAAATCCAATTTTTAGATGAAGAGGCCGTTGCGATTTGTGAACATTTAGCCGATTCAGGGATTCGTGTCATTGCATCTGGTCTTGATCGAGATTTTAGGGGTGAACCTTTTGGGTTCATGCCTAAACTCTTATCTCTCGCTGAAGATGTCACGAAATTATCTGCCATATGTGTTGTATGTCATACCCCCGCCACAAGAACCCAAAGAATCGTGAATGGAAAGCCTGCAAACTATAATGACCCCATCATTTTAGTTGGTGCAAAAGACTCCTATGAAGCAAGATGCCGTCATTGTCATGATGTCCCAGGACGTCCAATTATAAAGATTGGAATAAACAATGATTAACAATGATATCTTCTACATGGGCATCGCTTTAGAAGAAGCAAAAAAGGCCTATGCGGCTAATGAAGTTCCTGTGGGTGCAGTGATTGTCAAAGATAATCAAATCATCGCTAAGGGCTATAATACACGTTTAACAACAGGTCATGTCTTTGATCACGCAGAGATGAAAGTTATGGATGATGCCTGTCATGTTTTAAATGATTGGCGGTTAGAAGGTTGTACGTTATATGTCACGTTAGAGCCGTGTGCCATGTGTGCTGGAACCATGATTCAAGCTAGACTTTCAAGACTCGTTTACGGAGCCTTAGAACCGAAGTTTGGAGCCCACCAATCTATCCTCAATTTGTTTAGCTATGATTTTAATCATAAGGTTGAAGTCACATCCGGTGTTTTAGCGAAAGAAGCGAGTGATTTATTGAAAGAATTCTTTAAAGAACTCCGGAAGCAAAAATAATTGTCTATCACCAAAATTATGATATAATCTTTATGGAATCTCCCATGAAGCATCTTCACTCAATAAGCGCCCACGAATCAGGTCAGATCTTGACGGAAGCAGCCTTAAGTAAGGTTCTTATGTGGGTGGAGATGCTTGACGGGAGATTCTTTTCTATTGAAGGAGTTTTATTATGGCGATTGTATTTTTAGATTTAGATGGCACTACACTTCATGAAGGAAGACCTTCTGAAGGAATTATAGAAACCATTGCTTTGTTAAAGGCTAATGGACATCACCCCGTGATTGCGACAGGTAGAGTCCCGCATGTTTTATATGGGGTTGATAAGATTTTAGGGATTGACGATTACATTGCATCGAATGGACAATTTATTAAGTATGATGGTAAAGTCATTCATGAACGATATATTCCCAAAGATATCTTACAACGACTCGTTGATTATTGTGAAACAAACCAACTTGATTTAGTCGTTGAAAGCGTCGATGATTATGTTGCTTATTCGAAGAAAACAGAACTCGTTGATCAGTTTTCTGAAATCTACAAAATTGAAAAACCTAGAATCGACCAAACCTATCATCAAAACCATGATATCTTAGAATGTGTTTTCTTCACCAAGGATAAAATCGATGAAGTCAGAACTTTATTTCCTGAATTACAGTTTAACCGTTCAAATACCATTGGTTATGATGTCAACTTAAAGGGCGAACTCAAAGCTGAAGGCGTTCGCTGGCTCATTGATTACTTAAAATATCCCCTTGATCAAGTTTACGCCATTGGGGATGGGTTAAATGATATTACCATGTTACAAACCGTGAATACCGGTATTGCGATGGGGAATGCTCATCCAAGACTTAAAGCAGTTGCGAAACATATTACCGATGATGTCACAGCTCAAGGTGTCTATAAAGCATTAAAACATTATAAATTAATCTAGAAGATTGGTGATTAGCATGTATGAGGTAATTGTCATTGGTGGCGGACATGCAGGAAGCGAAGCAGCTTTAGCTACAGCCCGTTTAGGACACAAGACTTTACTCGTCACAGGAAACATAAAAATGATTGCATCCATGCCTTGTAATCCATCGATTGGCGGACCCGCTAAAGGAACTTTAGTCCGCGAAATCGATGCTTTAGGGGGTGAAATGGGGAAAGTCGCGGACAAAACATCGTTACAAATGAAGATGTTAAACAATTCTAAAGGCCCCGCTGTCAGAGCGTTAAGAGCGCAATCTGATAAAGTACTTTATCCTAAAGAAATGCAAAATACATTATTTGCTCAACCGAATTTAGACATCAAAGAAGCTTATGTAAAGAAATTATTGGTTGATGATCAAGTGTGTCATGGCGTTATTTTAGAAAACGGCGAGACAATTGAATCAAATACCGTTATTTTAACTGCGGGTACTTACATGGAAGCAGCGGTCTTAGTTGGATACACCTCTACACCAGAAGGCCCAGACAAACAAAAACCGTCTTACGGGCTATCCCAACATTTAAGAGAATTAGGTATGGAAACCTTCCGATTAAAAACCGGAACACCCCCAAGAATTAAAAAAGATACCATTGATTATTCTAAGATGCTATTATCGCCTGGCGATAACTTCAAGTATCATTTTAGTTTTGATGATTCAGTCTTTAAGCCATTAGATAAAGAATGGCCCTGTTATTTGATTCATACCGCAGAAGAGACCCATAAAATCATTAATAACAATCTCCGGAAATCCGCCATGTATAGCGGTTTAGTAAAAGGCGTTGGTCCAAGATATTGTCCTTCAATTGAAGACAAACTTGTCCGCTTCGCCGACAAGGAAAGACATCAATTATTTATTGAACCAGAATCACAGTTTATTGATGAAGTCTATCTTCAAGGATTCTCAACTTCCATGCCTCATGACGTTCAAGAATTGATGGTTCATTCACTCCCAGGACTTGAAAACGCAGTGATTGCGAAATATGCTTATGCAATTGAATATGATGCAATCCATCCAACTGATTTATGGCCAACCCTTGAATCAAAGATTGTTAAAAATCTTTATTTTGCAGGTCAAGTTAATGGGACTTCTGGTTATGAAGAAGCGGCTTGTCAAGGATTGATGGCTGGAATTAATGCGTCGTTAAAGATGAAACAAAAAGAACCATTTATTCTAAGAAGAGATGAAGCTTATATTGGCGTTTTGATTGATGATTTAGTGACCAAAGGTGTCTTAGACCCTTACCGGATGTTAACATCGAGAGCTGAATTTAGATTACTCCTTAGACATGATAACGCCGATATTCGGTTAACAAAAAAAGGTCATCAAATTGGGCTAATCAGTGACGATCGTTATCAAAAGTACTTAAATAAAATCGAATTAATCAATCAAGAGACTAATCGGCTGAAAAAGCTAACGGTCAATCCTACACAAATAATTAATCAACAACTTCGTGACTTAAACTCTGGAGAACTCAAAGAGAAAATGTCACTTTTAGATTTGTTAAAACGGCCTGAATTGTCTTATGATAATGTATTATCTCTTATGGGTGAAACTAGAACTTTACCCCTAGAAGTCACCGAACAAATCGAAATTGAAGTCACTTACGAAGGGTATATTAGAAAAGCCATACGTGAAGCTGAAAAACTTGCAAAAGAAGAAAGTATTCAAATTCCAGCTGACTTTGATTATAATACATTACATAACATTGCTTTAGAAGCACGGGTTAAACTTTCAAAAATTAAACCATTGACCATTGGACAAGCTTCGAGAATTTCTGGGGTGAATCCCGCTGATATCACCAATATCGTTTTGCGTGTCAAAGAATTTAAATCCAAGATATAAATCATAGACCTGAATTTCAGGTCTTTTTCATCGGGAATTATAAAAGGAATATAATAATTCCTTTCATTGTGGTAAAATACTTTTAAGGGTGATAAAGTGGCGTTAACCTTCTTAAAAAACTGTGAATCGATTGGTATTCAACTTACAAATACCATGATGAACCAATTTGAAACGTATTATGACTATCTCATCAGTCAAAACGAAGTCATGAATTTGACTGCGATTACAGACAAAGAGGAAGTCTTCTTGAAACATTTTTTTGACTCGCTTTGGTTAACGAAAGTGGGTTCTTTTGATAACGTTACGTTACTCGATGTTGGATCAGGTGCTGGATTCCCCTCGCTTCCTTTAAAGATTATTAATCCATCCATTAAGGTGACGATCGTTGATGCATTACAAAAGAGAATTGATTTTTTAAAACGATTATCAGATAAACTCTCAATCAATGACAATAAATTAATTCATGGTCGGATTGAAGAGTTCATCATGAAAAACTATTTTAATTACGTTACCGCAAGAGCCGTCGCAAGGTTAAATATCTTAACCGAACTTTGTTTGCCGTTTGTTAAAGTGGGTGGAAAATTCATTGCGATGAAATCCATCAATTACGAAGAAGAATTAGAAGAAGCAAAACATGCGATTGATAAATTAGGTGGCGTCTTAGAAGAAGTCATTGAATACCCATTAGAAGATGGGTTGAATCATGTGTTAATCATCATTAAAAAGGTGAGAAACACCACTGACTTTTATCCGAGAAGTTTTAGTTTGATTAAGAAAAAACCTTTATAAGAGAGGGGTGAACCAATGAAAAGAAAACAAACTTATAGTTTTCCGCAAATTGAAGATTATCGGGAACAATTAGAAATCAAACATTTGCGGTCAAAAAACCATTTCATATTAGCCATTCTTGTTTTCTTGTTAATCATTTCACTTTTATATATGCTCATTGGTCAATTTCCGATGACTTATTTCTATTCGCTCTTAATCGGTTTTTTAGCGATTATATTTTTTAACATTGTTTGTTTAGCTTATGGCAGTGAAGACAAGAACTTTTATAACTTGAATAAATTTATTACGTCCTTGGGTGTCTTTGGTATCGCAACTGGTATGATTTTTATCTTTAAATCACCCGCTTTTATCCCCGGATTATTCATCGCTTATGCGATAGCGGCTTTCTACCAAGATTTAAAAGTCATTCTGATTAGCGATTTATATTTATTCTTCGCCATATTAATGATTATGTGGAATTACCCAGAGTATTTAACGTTTGATAACGCTCGAATCGAAACTGATTTTGGAACATTCTTTTTCATCATTTTATTTGTTTTATTACTCACGATTTCATCGTTCATCATCATCAAACAAAAACGGTTCTTATATAATCAATTGGCGTTATCGAAAGAAAGTGAATTTCGTAATATCGATTTATTGATTGACGCCGAGAAAGAAGCGACGAAACATAAAATCGATATTAACAAATACTATAAAGCATTAGAATCATTTACATCCGCTTTTTCAGAGAAATTATCAATTGATAATGTCTTCACGGAAAAACTAAAGATTATGCTTGCATTAGAAAAAGGGACCGCAATTCCTACTTTACTTGCGAAATACCCTAATTACTCAACCTATGATTTTGCACGTCTTCAAGATTTACTGATTTCTGGAACGCATAAATTACGTAAAACGATGATTAAGATCTCAAAGATGAAAGATTTGGATATTAAAAAACGTGAGATTTTCTCTGAAACGCAACTCAAGAGTTTTAATCAACCCTCTGACTCAATTGAGATTAAAATCCTCGCTTTTGCGGTCTTTTACGTTTCATTAAGATTAGGCAATGAACTTCAAAAACCTTTATCTTCCGATGAAGTCTTCAATATTTTGGTTTATACCGATTACTATTATTATAATGATCCATCTATCATGCGAATCTATCAAGAAAACTATCAAGTCTTTGATGCGATTGTAAATGATTATATTGGGAGGAATTCATAATGAAAAATTTCTTCCGTAGAGTCTTTAATACCGAATTCCTCCCAATGAGTGAGGTTCGTAAAATCAAAGTTATTTTAGTCATGGTATTTTTAACTCTCGTGACTGCAGTCACAATTCCGTTATCGATATTCTTTGATTATGAATTGGTGATTAAAATTGCTGTTATCGCCGTATTGGTTTTAGTGTTATTTCTTACAATGTTTTTAATCAAAGTCAATAAAATTATGGCGTCGATTCAAATCTCCATCGTATACACAATTGCATTAGCCTTCTTTTACATGCAAGGGACAAGTGGTTTTTACGCTTATTTGTTTTTCTTTATTGGTTTAACGGTGATTGTTTTTTACCAAGAATTATTCAGTTATTTAACTTACGGCACGTTCATGACCGCTTTAGGAATCTATTATGTCATTTATCATCAGACGAATTTAGCGGGAGCGAGTAATCTCATTGGCTCTGTTTATATTTATATTGCGATATTATCGATTTTTTATCTCATCTTTTTACTTCAAGTTTTATATAACGAGAAACTCTACACCGAACTCAATTACGAATGGGTTAAAATGATCAATATCATCGATAAATATCAAGATGACACAATGAGCTATTTAGAGGATATTCAAAAACAAAATAAAAAGGATCCGCTTTATGAAAACGTCGATTTTCAAAATGCGGTTCAAGAAGTCAGTGTCTTCATTTACGAACAATTCAAAGAAGTTGGTAAAGAAATAACGAATGTACTAGATTTATATATCTACATTCACGAAAAAGGCATTGATCATATCTTACAAAGCGAAGAGTTAAGTGTTTCAACGAAGAAGGTTGCGGTGAGACTACAAAAATATCTTTTAAATAAAAGAACGAATATGATTTCAATCGTCTTCAATTTCTTCACTCGCTTTCGAGACACCGCTCCTTACCGTGAAAACCGATATGATTATTCATTAGATGTATTAGCTGAAAAAAGCGATGAACAAATTATCGCCGTAGCGATGTTATATACGTATTTATCAAACGAAATGACAATAAAAGATCAATGGGGTCAAATCTCTAAATCAATGACACATGATGAAATTCGTGATTGGTTTTTATCTTCAGAAATGTTAGAATTCTTAAGCGATGCTCAAATCGCATTCTTTAAAGAAAATGAAGAATTATTTAAAGAATATCTTGGAAAGAAAGTGTAAAGGGTTAATTTATGAGTACAGTAATTTCGATAGCCAATCAAAAAGGTGGGGTCGGTAAGACGACGACAGCGATCAATTTGGCCAGTTCGCTCACATATCTTAATAAAAAAGTTTTGTTAATCGATTTGGATTATCAAGCGAATGCAACGACTTGTATGGGGATTAACCGTGGAAGTTTCAAAAGTAGTATTTTTGATTGTTTGACTGAAGAAGCCAAATTACAAGATACGATTTTGACAACCGAAAATCCCTTGATAGACGTTCTACCAGCGAGAACTGTCGTTGAAGGGATTGAAGAAAAAATCATTTCCAATACCAACCGTGATTTTATTCTTCATTCGCAGTTAAAACCGATTAAAGATCAATATGATTATATCTTGATTGATTGTCCGCCATCCTTAGGATTTGTGACGATTAATGCGATGATTGCTTCTGATGGTATTATCATTCCGGTTCAATGTGAATTTCTAGCGATGGACGGATTAACGCAATTATTGAATACCATCCGGTTAGTTCAATCCAAAAAGAAAGTTAACCGGGAAAGTTTAACGATTTATGGTGTTTTATTAACAATGCTAGATACCCGATCCGCTTCAGGATTCCAAGTCGTTAATGAAGTTAAAACCTATTTTGGTGAACGGGTATTTCAAACGATTATTCCAAGAAATGTTTCTTGTTCGAATGCAACGTTTTACGGAGTTCCAGTCACAGAGTTTTCTCCAAAAAGCAAATCATCACTCAGTTATAGGCAACTCGCTAAAGAGGTGAATGAACGCAATGGTTAAAAATACATATGTTAAACGTGGATTATCCGATTTATTACAAGAAAACGAAATTCAAAACGTGGGTAAAGAAGAAGTTTTAGATATTGCGATTGATTTAATTGAACCCAACCCTTATCAACCACGTAAACATTTCGATGAAACGAGTTTAAACGAGCTTGCTGAGTCGATTCGCACGAATGGGGTCTTACAACCCATCATTATTAAAAAGGTCCATAACGGCTATTTATTGGTCGCTGGTGAAAGACGTTGTAAGGCCGCAAAAATTGCGGGCTTCACTACGATACCAGCAATCGTTAGAGATTATAACAATGAGTATTTAGCGGAGTTGGCGTTACTAGAAAACATTCAACGTGAAGACTTAACCATCGTTGAAGAAGCTGAAGCTTATCAAAATGCGATATCTTCACTCAATCTAACGCATTTAGAACTCGCAAAAAAGATTGGCAAAAGTCGTTCTTACGTTTCGAATACGTTAGGAATATTAACATTACCTCAAGCTGTTATCGATGAAATCAATCAAGGCAATATCTCGATGGGTCATGCAAGAGCGTTAAGTAAATTAAAAGACGTTGAACGAATTCATAAAATCGCTGAGATGGTGATTACGGGTCATTTGACCGTGAGAGATATTGAATTGCTTGTTAAAACGGAAAAGAAAAAGAAAGAAATTAAAAAAAGAGAAGTGTCAGAATCTTTAGTGAATGAATTAAAATTGACTAAAACAAGATTGGATCAACAACTTCATTTGTCAAAACCAATTAAAGTGAATGAAAACCGGTTAATTATTTCATTTGATTCGACGGATGAACTAGAAACCTTCCTTAAAATAATTGATAAAAAAGGAGCGTAATCTATGGATATGTTTGAATTTATGCGAGAATGGCTAGAGAGTATACTTGGTCAAACGTCATTCTTCGTTAGTTTTATCATTATCAGTTTATATGTTATTTTTTGGTTAACTATCGGAATTGTATTAACAATTTTTACCAAACCTATTGTCAATCATTTCTTAAAAATCAATACGAGAATTTCAAAAAAGATTAACGTTCAAAGAGATCTTCCGTTTGCGATTATTGATAGACAAAAACGCGGAGTTACCATTTCTAAAGCCTTAGTCAGTATTTTTCGGTTTGTGATATGGTTTATCATTTTTATCATTCTTTTAAATGGCTTTGGGGTGAATACCGCTCCGATATTAGCGTCCGCAGGGGTTGTAGGGGTTGCGGTAGCGTTTGGTACACAAGCCATTATAAAAGACTTTATCAGTGGAATTTTTTTGATTATGGAAAACACCATTTCGATTGGAGAATTGGTTCAAATCGGTGGTTTTACCGGAACAGTGAAAGAAATCGGCTTAAGAACGACAAAACTAGAAGATTGGAAAGGCGATTATTTCATTATCAATAATGGCTCAATCAATTCTATCATCAATTATTCAAGAGATTACTCATTAGCCATTATTGATATTACGTTAGGCAATGAAATTAACTATCAATTGTTCCAAACGAAAGTTAAAGAATTTATTGAAGTCTTTGGTACGGCTGATCAAGCTATGGTTTCTCCGCTAGAGTATATCGGAATGGTTGAATCTGGAGGAAATTATATCAAAGTTAGAATTATTGGCAAAACAAAACCTGTAGAACATTTCGCATTTGAACGATTAATCCGTGAAAAATTATTCTTATTATGCCAAGAGAATAATATTGCAGTTCCGATTCAAAAAATTGAAATTGTTTCCGGTGACTTAGATGGAATCAGAAATTAAACTAGGAAGCGTCGTTATCTTAAAAAAAGGTCACCCGTGTGGTGTGAACAAATGGGAAATTGTCCGCTTTGGAACCGATTGTAAAATAAAATGTTTAGGCTGCGGTCGAATTGTTTTAATCGACCGCCCCACCCTTAAAAAAGCCATCAAGAAAGTAGTAGGAGAGACTCATGAAGGAACTATTGAAGACAATCATCGATTATCGGAATGAACGTGGATGGAAAGAACATGATACACCCGAAGCATTAGCGAAATCTATTATTATTGAGGCCGCAGAATTACTAGAAAATTATCAATGGCCAGATCAAATCCCCGATGAAGAAAATGTTAAAGAAGAAATGGCAGACGTATTAATTTATACGCTTGCGATGATTCATGATTTAGGCTATGATCCCATTGAATTAGTCAACGAGAAATTAGTGAAGAATAACATCAAATATCCAAAACCGATAAAATAATCATTATTAGACCGAAAAAAAGCAAAAATTTGTGGTATAATAAAACGCTATTCACTGCCAATTCAACTTTTTTTTCGGTCTCATAAACTTTATGAATTTTTTAATTGACAAACCTTGCTTTAAATAGTAAAATATTACTCGCACTGAAAAGTGTAACGTGGGCCTATAGCTCAGGTGGTTTAGAGCGCACGCCTGATAAGCGTGAGGTCGATGGTTCAAGTCCATTTAGGCCCACCACTTTATAAATAAAGAACCAACCTCTTTATTCTTTAGTTTAATATGGCGGTGTAGCTCAACTGGCTAGAGCGTACGGTTCATACCCGTGAGGTTGTGAGTTCAAGTCTCACCGCCGCTACCAAAATGTTAAAAGTTTCGAACGTATGGACCCGTAGCTCAGTTGGTTAGAGCTATCGGCTCATAACCGATTGGCCGTAGGTTCGAGTCCTACCGGGTCCACCAATCGATCATATCGACGGAGAAATACCCAAGCTCGGTTGAAGGGATCGGTCTTGAAAACCGACAGGACGTGTGAGCGTCGCGGGGGTTCGAATCCCTCTTTCTCCGCCACTATGCCGACTTAGCTCAACCCGGCAGAGCAACTGAATCGTAATCAGTAGGTTGTAGGTTCAATTCCTATAGTCGGCACCACGTGTAACACAAGCTCCATACTAAAAGAGCTCGAAATGACCCGCTAGCTCAGTTGGTAGAGCATTTGACTTTTAATCAAAGGGTCAGGCGTTCAAGTCGCCTGCGGGTCACCAAAAAGATTTGCCTGAGTGGCGGAATAGGTAGACGCGTTGGACTTAAAATCCAATGTCAGCAATGACGTGCCGGTTCAAGTCCGGCCTTGGGTACCAAAAAGGGGTATTAGCTCAGATGGGAGAGCGCCTGCCTTGCAAGCAGGAGGTCAGCAGTTCGATCCTGCTATACTCCACCATATGGAGGTTTAGCTCAGCTGGGAGAGCATCTGCCTTACAAGCAGAGGGTCGGCGGTTCGATCCCGTCAACCTCCACCACGGATTCCCAATCCGTACTAAACAATTTCAACTTGAGTTTGAAAAGACCCCAGTTGACAAAGAGATTTACGTTTGGTATTATAGTATAGCATCAAACATATCGCGGGGTGGAGCAGTCCGGCAGCTCGTTGGGCTCATAACCCAAAGGTCGCAAGTTCAAATCTTGCCCCCGCAACCACACGGTCCTGTGGTGTAGTGGTTAACATGCCTGCCCTCGGTAGCTCAGTTGGTAGAGCAATGGACTGAAAATCCATGTGTCGCCGGTTCAATCCCGGCCTGAGCCACCATCCGGTACGTAATCAAGCCCTTTCGGGGGCTTTTTTTGTTTCACTTTTGAGCTAACTATAAAACCCGCTGTCGACACATGGACATTTGGATTAATCATAAAAAAAAGCAAGGTCAGATTTACTTGCTATTATTTCTGTGCTATAATCGAGTACATAATGATAGAGGTAACGAAAATGAATAAATGGCTTAGTTTAACTTCTTTAGTCGCTTCAATTATCTTTTCTATTTTATTAGCAATAGCTTATTCAGGTGTAGAGTTCACATTAATTGTTACTAGTATTATAGATATTTTTATCATTCCATTCTACATTTTAGTTATAATTTCCTTTGTTTTCACGCTTATAAAATGGCATAACGAAAAAAACAATATTACTTTCCGATATTTGTTATATTCGATTATATCCTTTATATTGACTTGTGGAATCCTAGTATTTACAATTTTTCAATCTTCTATTTCAATGAGTAATTTCGATTAATATACGATCACATAACTCGTATTTATAGTGTCCTATATTCGTTGCAATTAACAACTGAAAATCTATGTGTTATGTTCGTAAAGTAATAAATGTCTTTCATCTAGCCATCAATTACAAGGAGGACTATCATATGCGAATTAGAGATAAAGTAATCTATGGAATCACAGCAACGTTATGGGTTGGAATACTCGTTCTTCTGTTTTTACCTTCACTTTATTGGATGGTGAGACCTGAACAAGAATGCTTGATTCTTGAAAGAGAGATTCAAATTTCCAACTCTGCAATCTCGGTTGCAATTGATCATGATGGAAAAATATTTATATATTTTGATAAATTCAGTGAGCGTTTCATTACCGTGTATAGTAATCAAGGAGAGTTTATCCATACCATAGTAGTGGGTAACTTTACAGAAAGCGGAACCATTTTTATTGGAGAGAACGGGAACTTATACTTATATAATTTTCGATCAAACACTGTAAATGAATTTAGTGATAATGGATGCATAATAAAAACATATCAAGAAGATGAATTTCTAGATTTATCGGAAGAACAAACAAAACCGCCACATTTCCCATTATCCTTCGTAGATAATGAGGGAAATGGATTTATAGTTAACAGTTCTTTGGGAAAGATTGAAATATTAAAGACTGTTAACGGAATTAATGTAAGTGTATTGGAAACCTCTGCGATATATCAAGTTTTCAACGCGGTGAAAGCATTTGGCTTCGTACTATTAATGGCTTTTCATATTGCTTCAGTCTTGATTTATATGAAAAATCAAAAGAGAAAGTCTTTCGAAACTACTCAGGAAAAATAAACTCAAATGGATTTGCATGAAACGACTGAAAATCCATTACACTATATATGTAAAAATATTTTTTCTTTAAAATAATTTAATATAAAACTCCAAGGAGGATTTATGTCAAATAAGAAAAAAGTTATGATTATCAATATTTCTCTGTTGTTGATAACCATTTTGTTAATAATGCCTTTATATATTATCTTAAAAGAAAGAGCAGACAATTATCTGGAATTAATGCAAGAAGCATTTGCTGACAGATTATTTGAGCAGTATAGTATATATCAAAACGCATATTCGGAAACAGATATGTATATATATTTTGCAATATTTATTCCCGTATTCGTGTTATATCCGATAATGCAAATAGTATCTGGAAGTGTAAACAAAATCAGGAAGTATATGATATTTTCTTTTCTATACTTAATAATTAATGCTATTATAATTTTCTTTTATGTTTATTCATATTTAAATTTAGGAGTAGATAAAGATACAATGATTTTGTTCGCTATGATTTATCAAATTATTAATATAGCTTTTAGTGGTTTTTTAAAGTGGTATTTTATAGATCGCTTAAATCCTTGAAATATTCAGCGCATGAAACGACTGAAAATCCATGTGTCGCCGGTTCAATTCCGGCCTGAGCCACCATAAGGTTACGACAAATAGTCCTTCAGTGCGAAGGACTTTTTTATTGTTTATAATCAATAATTTTTCTTACTTATTAGAGAATTCGTACTATGCTCTTGATTATTTATATTATTCGGTGTATTTTAAATCTATAGGTCCTCTTATCAATTAACTATATAGTTTCTAAGAGAAAATAACTTTATTTCATTTTGATCACGGAATAGTCCATCTTTTCATCGAAAGGGAAAATAATCGTGAATTGGATATTTGGTATTGCTGTAATATTATTGATTTACTTTATTTGGAAACTCAATAGCCCACAAGATAAGGAACGTAATGCACATATAGATAATTGAGTTGAAAGAAATATTGACTCGATTTTGTCTTCGGTTGCGAAACAAATTGGTGGGAGAAAATTTTATGATATAATGATTGAAATCAATGGGTCTACATGTCAAATTGATAACATGCTTTTGACGAAAAAAGCATTATATGTTATTGAGGAAAAAGATTATTCGGGGTGGATATATGGAACTGTATATCAGGAATATTGGAGACAAACATTTGCACATTATAGAAGTAGAAAATCAGGAGATACAGTAACAAGGATTAAATTTTATAATCCAATTAAACAAAACCATAATCATATTAGGTTTTTAAAAGAGAAATTTTTTTATTTGGAGAACATCCCAATTAAGAACATCGTAGTATTCGGGAATGATGCAACACTTAAAAATATACTGGTAAATACATCAGGCGTATATGTTATGAAGATAAATTCTTTATTTACTTTCATTAAAAATACAGAACTTAATATTACTAAAGAGTTCAAACCAGAGTTTCTAGATATGACAATAAATGATTTTGAATCGGCAAATGTTATAGATTCTAATATAAGATTAAAACACATTGAAAGAATCCGAGAGAAGTATCGTTCTGGAAATGATAATTAAGTTCTTACTACTATATACTTTTTTTCTCACGAAATTTTACAAGGAGACTGAATACATGACTGACTATAATTATATAAGTGCAAATGAAGAAAACCGAAAATTTAACAAAGTCTTATTTCCAACTAAGGCAGATTATACTGTAAATCTTAGAAAAGTAAATGTTGATTCAGAAAAGGTAATCTTGTTAATGGGATTAAATCCAGCTGGTGATGAAGAGCATAAAGATTGTGATCCATTCATAGATTATATACCTATCTTTGAAGAAGACTTCAAGCTGTCACAAAACGCCATAAAAGATATGACATATAATAAATATTTCAAACCTAATTATGAACTCTTTGAAAGTATTAATGCAAAGATGTATTGGCTAAATGATTTTGAGAATATAATGAAAGTTAGAGAAAAGTTAGATAGTAATGATAGGCATACTTTTGACACTATTGTAGAAAATGAAAAAAGTAAAAATGGTCCAATGTTAATATTTTCTGACCTTTTTCATGTTCGTAATAAAAATGCAAAAAATGTAAAAAATGATTTGGAATTAATAAAAGACAATAATCAACTTATAGCTCAAATTTCATGTATTATCGAAAATCAAATTTCATATTATAAACCTAATATGATAGTAGTGACAAATGCTTACGCTTCAGAAATAATTCAAAAGTATTATTTTAGAAATGAAGCTTTTGTAGATGCTATGGTTCACAATGAGATAGTCTATATTTTTTCAGGAATGATAAGTGGCCAAAGAGCTCTTGATAGGTTTAGCAGAATTAGATTAGAAAAAGCTATAAAAGAAAGTTGGAATCTAATTAATCATAATTTAAATCCAAAATGTTAACTTCATTAATTTTATTTCACACCATTCTAGAAATATTCTAAAAAAACAATTAATAACAACTAATTTATTTTTTTATATATAGATTTATGATAAGATTTAATTGTTCTTTTAATCAAAATGAGGTATAATATTATTGTAAAAATTATTAAACACTCTGAGTGTTTATGGGGAATTTAGAATGACTTCAAATACCCATAAGAGGAGTGTTTTTTCTTTTCTCTATATGACATTGATCTCATTCTAAGGGTAAGCAAACGATTGTTTGCAAATATCGGCGCTAGCCTAGGAGGATTATGAGATGAAATGCAAAAGATTAATTGTACCAAGATTATTAGTGAAACATTATTTGCCACATCCAGAATTTGGCGGAGAGATATTAGTTGAACTAAAAAGTGGAATGGTTACTGATGTGTTTACAGATTTAAATTTCAATCTTATTACAGTAACAAATGATTCAAAATTGATTAAATATGTTTTACAAAACAAACTTAATGATTTATCTTACTTGCTAGTCAATCAGGATATTACTTTATCTAGTGTGAAATTTAGTGACATTGAACATGTTATGTCATGGATGAATAACGAGATAACTACAAATAGATCCTATTCATATAATGATATAAGACTCTATCTTTCACATTCAATTTCAAACAACGCTCATCTCTTTGTGATTACAAAAGATATAACAAAAATTGGTCTTGCTGGATACGATGTTATTGGTTCTGTAGCAATCATCAATTTAATGATTTTCAATTATGAACAATTCAATCATAAAGATTATGATATATTTTATGATACCTTAATAAAACATATTCAAAATAACCTTCTTACCTCTGAGGTATTATTCTATATTGATGATACTAATCAAGAACTTATTAAACTATTAGAAAGAAGAAAATTTGTAAAAATCAATAAATCAAATAGTTCTATAGAAAATGAATATCGATTGAATACATTAGACTGTTTTTTGACGGAAGATGAAAAGCTTATTTTAGTTGATTTTTTTCAATTAAAACCCGAAAAACTATATCTATTATCAAATCAAGATGATTTATATGATATTGAACATTCAATAGACTACTCACTTAAAACGTATATATCTTTAATATTTAAAAACCAATTGAGTTGTAAAGATGAATATGAAGATATTTATTTAAGTGATGATGGTCTATTATCCATTGAAGATAAGCTATTAGATAAATATGATGAATGTATGCTATTTCTTAAAGGAGAAGACTTACTAATTGCCGATAAATACAGAAAGCTTATTTTATCAGTACTTTCGATTGTAAATAAACAAATACAATTATTCTATATTAAATCTTTTTATGATTGTAATCATTAAGACTGAAAATCCATGTGTCGCCGGTTCAATCCCGGCCTGAGCCACCATCCGGTACGTAATCAAGCCCTTTCGAGGGCTTTTTTTGTTGTCTTCTTGAGCAATCTACAAAACCCCTTGTCGACACATGGACATTTGGATTAATCATAAAAAAAAGCAAGGTCAGATTTACTTGCTACTATTTCTGTGCTATAATCGAGTACATAATGATAGAGGTAACGAAAATGAATAAATGTCTAAGTTTAACATCTTTAGTCGCTTCAATTGTCTTTTGTATAATTATGGCAATAGCTTATTCAGGTGTAGAGTTCACATTAATTGCCACTAGTATTATTGATATTTTTATCATTCCATTCTACATTTTAATTATAGTTTCGTTTGTTTTCACTCTAATAAAATGGCATAACGAAAAAAACAATATTACTTTCCGATATTTGTTATACTCGAGTATATCTTTTATATTAACTTGTGGAATCCTAGTATATACGATATATCAATATTCTATTACAATGAGTAATTTCGACTAATATTTAGTCGCTTTAAATCTATATCAAACTTCTGTTTTTTGTCTCACAAAACGACTAAAATCTGTCCAACTCAGTATGTTAAGTGGAGGGAATATGGATTATTCCGAGGCAATTGAAAAGATTAAATTGGATTATTGGATAACCTTTTTTGGTATCATTATTGTACCAATTGCTTTTATCTTCTTACTTGTTTTGTTTTTTAGATATTCATATTACTCATCTAACCATTTCAAACACATTACTTGGAAACAGTGGATTGTTTTGACCTTCCTTCCGATTTTGGCTACCGGAATCTTTTTACTTTTTCTTTATATTCCAAAAGTTGCAAAGGATTTTTCAAACGTCAAGGAAGATAATTTTATCGTCGACTTGTGCACAATAGTTGGCCAATCGAATGCAGGGAATCCAGATACTCCTCAAGACAGATCCCCAATTTGTAGAATGGAAGATTCCGGGGAAGAGATACAATTAACTATCTTTTATACTCCAATGAACATTGGTGAGGAATACACTGTTGTTTATCTTCCAAATACCAAAATAGGCAAAGTTTTGAAAAAGATAGAATAAGTTATATAATCCCATAATCTGGATCATACGACTGAAATTTGTGTGATATACTAAAAATCGAAAAATTATGGATATCGCGATATTGAATGGAGTCTTATTATGCTGTTTAAATTTATTATGAAAAGTTTGGTTTATAGCAATTATTAATATCAAATATAAAAAATCAAAAATTTTGAAGACTACTGAGAATTTTTTATTATTTACTAAACAAATAATAACTTTATCGTTGTTATTCGCTGCATATTTTTCTGTAATAAACGGACGTTTAGATTTTGGGTATTATAATGCATTTTTCATTATTGTTCAGACAGTCGTCGGGTTTGTAATTATGATTCCTATTTACCTCATATTTTTACCAAGACCCATATCTAGTCATCTTGAGGCCGTTGTAGAAGAATAGTACAAATGAAATTGATATTTATATGAAACAACTGAATAATCATTAGTCAATATTAGAAGAGTTCTTTAATGAGGTTTAAAATGGAGCATATTAATAAGAATTATCTTAATAAAGAGATTTCGCGTGTTACAGAAATAATCAATGAAAAATGGGAAGAGTATTTGGAGTTTTACACTGAAAGAAATAACCTAGTGAAATCGTATGTGTATGGGCCAGCAGTTGCTACTCATAGAGGATACTATAATCCAAGTCCAGTCGTTCATCACGCTATCCGAGGATGTAATAAAGGTCCCAAGCCAAAACCAGCCATCGGTGACATTAATGGCGAAGATATTATGGTCTATGGGCTTGATGTGCAATTGAGACCAATCTATATCCAAACTTGGTCACCCCCAAATCGACCTTACCAAGATTTCGAAATAATACAATACTTTAAAGACAAAGTAATTGGGATAACATTTGACGAGTTTGAACCCATTGGCATTCATGAAACTCAGTTTGAAGATAGTAGGATTACAAGTATATTGACATGCTACTACAATCACAAGAATAAACCAAGCTTGGAGAATTGCCAAGAGATTATTATAGAGTTGTTCGATAATGATCGACCAAATCACTTTCAATGGAAGTGGGTACAATATAATCCCAATTTGAGTGAAAAGGTTTCTATTTTGCTAGATAGATTATGTGAACATCATGGCGAAGAATATCAACCAATCAAAGAAATGCTATACGAATTTGATACTGATCAATTAGGGAAAGTTTCCAGAATGTACTTTGATAGAAAATTAGTTAAGGATATAAAAAAATAGATTACACTAGTTTATGCATGAAACGACTGAAAATCCATGTGTCGCCGGTTCAATCCCGGCCTGAGCCACCATAAGGTAACGACAAATAGTCCTTTCGAGGGCTTTTTTTGTTGCTTAAAAAATTATTTGAGAATTTCCTTTTAAATCTATTGATAAAGAATTGTCATCAATATTTCAACAAAGATTAGAATAATTTTTTTATAGTATATTGTCTAAATTTGATATTCAAATTGAAAAAATATAGATATGATGATAAGATTAATTTAAATATCTTTATGCAGTGGTGATATGATGGAAATTAAAATGATTAAGAAATACTTAGATATACTTGGAATTCCATATGATGTTGATTTTACAATGGACGACATAAGATCAAGTTATAAAACTAGATCGAAATTTTTCCATCCTGACTTTGGAAAAGTTGTTGATTCCGAAAAAAAATTTATTGAATTAAAAAGAGCAGAAGAATTTCTTCTTGACAATTATGATGAAGTCAAACAGTACATACTTCGTAATAAATCCTCTTTTGTAAATGGGTTTACATCAAACGAATCATTTTCATCATCAAGCAATTATAGTGATGATTATTTAAGAAGACAACAAGAAGAAAGATTTAGAGCAGAACAAGAAAAAAAAGCTAGAGAAGAGCGCTTTAAAAGGGAACAAGAAGAAACTTATAGAAGGGCTGAGGCTGAAAGAAAAAGAAAAGATCAAGAAGAAAGATATAGGGCGGAACAAGAAAAAAAAGCTAAAGAAGAAGAGCGTCTAAAAAAAGAACAAGAAGAGATCATCAGAAAAGCTAAAGAAGAAAGAAAACGCAGTATTGATGAGAGAATAAAATATATAAAATCTAAAATAGATGCCATTAAGGAAGGATTATTTAGTGTTACAAAAGTATTCATAAGTTTATTCGCAAACAAAAAAATTATTATTGGGTTACTAATAGTGACTGTCATATTTTCAGCCTCATATGCTATCGGTAATATACTACTTCGAACACCTCAAATTGAGTATCTTGAAGAAGAAAATATTAGTTTATTCCCAGGCGCTAATATTGAAGATTTGAATAATATTATATTTTTGAAACAATATGACTCTTGTAGACTCGACGATTCTAATGTAAATTATAATCTAATTGGAGAATATAAGATTGATTTGATATGTACTGATTTAATCGAGAAACAAATGAAATCTTATAATGTGGTCATAAAAGATGATATTCCACCGACAATAGAGTTTCTTAATGAAATTAATGATATTGAAATTAATGAAATAGCCTTAGTGAATTTTTTGGATTATATTGATAATATTTACGATAATTATTATCAAATTAATGATATTCAAGTTGAATTTGAGTTGCTAGGAAATCTAGATGAGCTTGGCGAAAAAGAAGTTATTTTTTATATAACTGATAAAAGTAATAATTCATCTAATTTTATCTTAGTTATTAATGTAGTCGATTCAACAAAACCCATTATGAATCTTAACTACTCTAACCCAATAATATTAGAGGTCGGGTCTAATTTTCCCGAAGATATTGTGTCCATAAGCGACAATTACGATGATGATATTACATTTGAAATTAATGGCGAATATAACTGCAATAAAGTTGGTGAGTATAATTTATCACTGGTTACTACTGATCAAAGTGGTAATAGGACTAGTGTGGATTTAACTTTATTAATTCAAGACACAACTCCTCCAATTGTGGACTTATTGGGGAATCAATTTGAGATAGTAGAAGTAGGAACGGAATATATTGATGCGAATGTTAACTTTTATGATAATTACGATGACAATCCAAAAATAACCTTCATAAGTAATTACAATAAAGATGTTGTAGGAGACTATTATTCAGAATATTCAATCGAGGATAGTGAGGGAAATTTAACAAAAGTAACTAGATATATAAGTGTTGTAGATACCACAAATCCTACGATTAATCTCGTTGGGAACACTACTATAGTGTATAAAGTTGGTGGGAGTTATAGTGAACTCGGCGCAATTGCGACAGATAATTATGATTCTAATCCAGAGATTATTATTTCAGCTCCTAATTTTAATTTTTCTACATTTGGTGAATATCAAGTTTCGTATTACGCGGTTGATATATTTGGTAATCAATCGAGTGTAATATATAGAACAATAATTATTGAGGACAATATTATACCCACGTATGATTTTAATTATATATATACTGAACATTCAACAATTATTTATTTTGAATATTCTGATGTGGACTCAATAATTATAAATGATTCATTTTTTATTGAAGTTAAATGTAATGGGATATCTTTCTATTCCAGTGATGTATTGAGTACTCACCAAATTATTATTTCTGAAATGATGGCTAACATATCTGATCTTGTAATCGATGTTTCTTTTAATTATGATCGATTTGACGATTTAGGTACATTAAATGTTAGTGAAAATGTAGTACTATTTGGAACGCTGAACTCTCCATTGTTAATTAATGTCGCCGATGATTTTAGAACTCCTGGATTTTCTTATTTTTCAGTTGAATTAGTATCTAATGTATCTTTGGTATCAAGCTTGGGCTCTTTTTATGGGAAACTTGATGGAAACAATTATACGATTAGTTTTATAGAACCAATGACTAGTAGCATATTTAGTTATAATTACGGGAGTATTAAAAATATAAGTTTTTCTGTAGAAAGTATTGCCTCGAAATTTTATACCGGAGGACTTTTTATTGACAATTATGGATTATTTGAAAATATATATTTTTCGGGCAATATTGAGGGCAGCGGATCAAGTTCTATCTCGGACGTAAAAGTCTACACGGCAGGGTTTGGAATTAACAATTATGGTACAATTACAAACTCGTCAATAGATGCAAATGTATCAAGTTACGTTACTGCAGCAGGTGGGAAAGGTGCATATGTATTTGCTTCAAGTTTTGTTATTTATAATTACGGGACTATTAGTGATTGCATTTCCTCAGGAATTGTCTCAGCAATAATCTATTCTGGAATGCTAAAAACTAGAATAGCAGATGCTGATGCTATCTATAATGAGGGAATAATGCAAAATAATACAACTACAGTTACTTTAAGGTACGAGTAATATGAAATTATAAAGTATATTTCAAATATTATCCTATTGAACTTATAGTTAACGACTGAAAATCCATTGTTCATTGAAATGCTTTTATTCAAGTGCTATAATACATAATGTTAATTGACTTGTTAGGAGGAGTATATGAAAAACATCTTTAAAATGTTAAAAAAATCTTTGTTTTTAATAAACTTTGTATCCATTATAGGCATTATAGTGTTTGGGTTTATAGATAATTTCTCTTTGTTTTTTTTATCAACATCAATTGCTATTATTTCCTATCCTTGGGTTATTGATAAAAAGAATAACGAAGGAACAAATGATAAAATTGTAGAAACGGATTTAGATAAATTAAATCCGTTATTAGATAAATTCGCAGAAAAGTTTGTATTGCCTTTAGTGTTTATTGGTTGGTTATATCTTTTGAATAGATTTGTTGGGTTACCTACTATCGAATTATATATACAATTAATTTGGGCTCTTTATTGTTTAGGGTTTTTTAGTATATTGATTTATGAAGCAATAAAAGAAAGTAAAGATAAAAATAAGAATAACATAAATTAAGTATATATATGAAAACATTTTTTTGTCTGAAACGACTGAAAATCCGTTACTCTTGAAGCAATCCAAATACTTATTTTTTTGTGGAGGTATTTTTTGTGAAGAAAGCCTTATCGTTAATGTTAGCATTTGTTCTTGTGTGTTTGAGCGGATGCTCCTCAACTATATCAAACAATGAAGTGTGGCAAGCAGTCAATGACAAAGAATTTAGAAACGACTTTAATGAAATTGGGCCGGGAACTGGTCTGTATTTTTACGAAAAAGGAGAATCCAAATATTGTCTTTTTATGATTTATGGAAGTGGAATTCCTGTTCTTGGAGTGATAAATTATGAGATTGAAATTGAGGGCAGTGGAGTGTTTAGAGTGTTATCCGCTTCTGAATTTGAGTCCGAGTTCTTCCAGGATCCAAGTCAAAAAGATGATTTTGCTTTTGAGTATTCTTTGGAGGGAATTTTATTCGATGGGCTCATGTATGAAGAAACTTCTTATGATACGCATAGTAATGCGATGGAGATCTTCTTGCCCTAATTATCAACTAGATATTAGCTATAGTTGAACATAGAAAGGCGAACTATTTCACTTATTGTTGCAGGAAACGACTGAAAATCCATGTGTCGCCGGTTCAATCCCGGCCTGAGCCACCATCCGGTACGTAATCAAGCCCTTTCGAGGGCTTTTTTTGTTATGAGTTTTGTTTTCGGAATTTGAGATTGAGTTAAGAAGCTAATTTACATAAATCGAGTTGCATTATTAAGTTTCAAATGATATGCTTTATATATATATAAATTTATTTTTGTTGTTTTATACCCATCTAATTCAAAACAAGATGGTCTCAATTCATAGTTTAGTAAGTAATAGCAAAAGGTAGTTGCTAATTAAAAAGTGGAGGGTTTATGAAGAAAACAAAAATTATATCTATACTATTATTTGCGTTTTTTCTATTGTTTACACTTGGTGGATGTGATTTTTCTAGTGATGAATTAGGAGAAAATGAAGTCAAAGTTTTGAATTCTGAATCAACATTTGTAGGATCTGATTATGAGGAAGTAGTTGAAATACTTCAAGAATGGGGATTTACGAACATAGAGACTGAAGTAGTCTACGATATTGTATGGGGTTTTACTCCAGAAGGTTCGACTAAAAGTGTTAGCATTGATGGCTCGAACACATTTATATATGGAGATATTTTCGATAAAGATGTATTGATAGTTGTCACATATTCAATGCGTGTTGAGGATGAACCTGAAGAACCGATTGATGAAAATGAAGTAAGAGTATTGTCATCGGAATCTAGTTTTATAGGACAAAATTACGAAATGGTTGTTGGCACGTTAGAGGGATGGGGATTTACTAATATTATTACAGTACCAGTGTATGATATCATTTTTGATATTACTCAACCAGGATCAACAAAAGAAGTAAAAATAGGCGGAATCGATAATTATAAAAACGGTGATATTTTTGATAAAGATATTGAAATTATTATTACTTATTCAATGCGTGATGATGATGCTCCAAAATATACCATCACATGGGAAGTAAATGGTGTCATTGTTGAAACTGATAACAATGTTATAGAAGGATCAACTCCAAATTATAATGGTACAACTCCAACAAAGGCGGATGCTCAGTTTAATTACTCATTTGTAGGATGGTCACCCACTATTTCTTCTGTTACTCAAAATCAAAACTATGTTGCAATTATTGAACAAGAAAGTGTAAAGGAATATACAATTACTTGGAAAGACGGTAATAATAGTACGCTTGGAACTACAAAGGTACCTTATGGTAATTTACCTAGTTATAATTTACCTGCTGACACAGCTCAATGGGATTATATTGATTGGACTCCGAGTATCACCGAAGTGAATGCCAATGCAACATATACTGCATATGGAGAACTGATGGAATACGAGATTACCTGGAATGATTATGATGAAACATTTCTTGGAATGACTATAGTTCCATATGGAACAACGCCTTCCTATGATTTACCAAATGACACTGAAGATCGATACTATATAGGCTGGAGTCCAGAATTTGCATCCGTAAATGGATCTGCAACATATACTGCAATTACTGTGAACTTTTCTAAAGAATTTGCTTTTCGTGCTGCTGTTGTAGCATTCACAAACTATTATGCTGATGATATATTTACAGAAGATGGAAATTCATACGATATGAGCAAGTTGCACGATTATAGTGATATTAATGGATTTTTCTTGTATATTGATGACGAAGGTATATGGACTGTTAAAGACGATAATACTTGGCATGTTAGTAATTTAAAAATGACTTTACCTTACTATCATACTAAGATTGATGTATCTTTAGATGTAAGCTTTGATATGCAAGACTATATTGTTTCAAATTTATCTGGTGAAGCACCTTCATACAGTGATTTCGATTCTAGATATTCTAGTATGCAAGTATTAGAAAGTGACTCATGGTTTGTAATAACATCACATATTAGTCTTGATATGATAAATAATGATAGAACAGTGCAACCGAAATATAGACCAATGTATATCGATATTAATGGGGAACACTTGTTTTTAACATATTTAATAATGGACTCTTTATTTTATCCTGATACTTATTATGAAGTTTCAACAGAGTGGATACCAGTAATATATTCAAACATTGAATTGTTACAGGGAATTTTTGATGATAATATTTCTGTTGGTGATTTCATTATTAAAATTGAGTTTATGTGCAACACGGTTAACAATGATACAATCTATGTTATCGCTTACGGTATTGAGTATAATAACGGTGAAGTGATTCTTGTAAGTATGGAATAAATATCATACTAAAATTGCGAAAAATTGATACTACAAAACGCATCTTAAATGTGAAAATATATTAGTAAATAGGAAAAATTGACGGACAATACCTTGGATAAAATAGTCATGATAATCATAAAAAATATATTAGGGTTGCAAAAATTTTCGCTAGGGTGGCAATTTGTATTAAAATATTTACCATCAAACAGTGGAGCAAAGAGGATTTGAACCAGCAACAACTTTTTGCGAATCGTTTAGTTGTTTTTTTACGCGGCTCACATTGGGGTTAAAATTAATAATACAAGTTCTTGATACGTCTTGAAATAGAGATATTATTGCACGTAGGATTTCTGCTTGACGTGCAGTTTTACTTTACCAAATAATAGAGAAACGTTTTTTGAAGAACTGCATGAAACGACTGAAAATCCATTATTCTCTAAAATATGTTTTTAAATAATTTAATAATAATTTTCTTGCTATTCTCTTTATAATTTAATGGCTTTATTCAAGAAGGAGGCAATAATTTGAATAAGATTTTAATTTTGTATCCTATTCTTATATTAATAGTAGGGCTATTAACTATTGTCCTTACTATTATAGGAGTAATTCCGCCTGTATTTAGTGCTAATACTAAAGATGTTTTTGCAAAAATATCTACTTACTCGGCATGGGCTTTTGCGGGTGTATGTTTTTTATACTTACTTGCACAAGGATTACTTGAAAGAATCAAAGAAAGACTTGGAGCTAAATATAGCAATGTCGAAAACATTATTTTTGAGATTGCTATAATATCTGTGTATTCATTTCTTGCACTAACAATAATTTCCTTGAATGTACCTATTTTTATTTGGCTATTATGCTTATTAGCAACAATATTCTTTTTATTATTATCCATTGAAGCCATACATAAAAAAAGAATGTAAACTGCACATAACTCAAAAAATAAGTAAATATCCAATATTTATTTGAAAGTAAGAAATTATGAGCAGAAGAAAATAGAAAAATGTAACATGTCAGAAGATATAAAGGCTCAACATATCAACAATGTAAAAGAACTACAAATATAAGAAAGACAGCAATAACTGTGCATATAACAACAGAAAACACATTTTCACTAATATTGTTAATTGAGTTTTAAAATAGATTCTTTAAGGTTTGTAGATGTATGAAACGACTGAAAATCCGTATTTCATCGATAGGAGAGAAAAAAATGAAACCGGAGAAAAACAAGGTGAAAAACATTTTTGATGAATATTCAGTAGATGTGATTCCTGAAGGCAAAGAAAATGAATATTTTACCAAAGAACAATCGGCCGAAATAAGCAAAAAGGTAAAAGATTTAGTTCAGTACTCAATCTTTCTTTTCATTATTGTAATCGTTTATTTAGTAATTTCTATATTCCAAAGGTACTATGAATTTCCCACATGGCTAGAATCTCTTATTCTCGGTATTGTTATATTTGGTTTAGTTTATTCTGTTATAATGGGTGTTATCAAAGTTAGAAAATTTTTAAAATATATGAAGGATATTACCAAAGACTAGGTAATTTTCTATGCAAGAAACGACTGAAAATCAATGTGTCGCCGGTTCAATCCTGGCCTGAGCCACCATCCGGTACGTAATCTAGCCCTTTCGAGGGCTTTTTTAGTTGTATTTTTTATTAAATTACAATAACCTATAACGACACTGGGACTTTCCTAATCTAGTCATATAAAATAATACTAGTAGATTTGCTTCCCGCTTTTCATGTGTTATAATTATATCGACAATTGTTCTATAAACCCAAATGTTAATGAAAGAGATAAATCGTGATATGAAATTATTTAAAAAATGGGAAAATCCAAATCCGTCACTAAAAAGTCACTTTGATTATTTGATAGAATATGGGTTTGCAAAAACATATACATCAATTAATGGCGAAGAAGAAATAGTCTTTAAAAACGGTACCAATAGCATTGAAATTTACCATAACTATGGTAAAAGAAAAGTCGTCATCGAGGTTATTGTAAGTTGTTATGAAGGAAGAATGAATTTGGGAGAACTTTTTTTGGGCGTAAGACAACCATTTTATTCGATAACAGACACAAAACAACATATTGAAAGATATTTACAAAGATATGCATAAATCATGTTGTACTTGTAGCGATTATTTCTAATTTGCATCTTGTATGAAACAACTGAAAATCGATGTGTCGCCGGTTTAATCTCGACCCAAAACAGTGTATGATACGTATTCAAGCCTCGATGAGGCTTTTTATTTTGTTTCTATGAAAATTACAATTCAAATTAATATAATCTACTTGTAGATTGTTTGATAAGGAGTAGAATAGAAATTAATGGTAATGCATTCAATAATTATTTCAGGAGGATAATTAAATGGATTCTCAGAAAAAGAAAAAGGATTCTAATGTATTCATCTTCTATTTTGTCATCATTTTATTACTCGTTGTTATCTTCATTACCCTATTTTCTGGAGCTTTTAGATCACCACAATTGTCTTATGTAATTCTGTTAATGTTCGTTATAATTTTTATTGGTTTCATTAAAATTAGAAAAATTACCATCTTGAATTTTAATGATTCTATTAAGAATCCGTCTTTATCAGACTCTAATGTTCAAGTTGCGCCGTCGCAATCTACAGTCGTACCCAATTCGAATGTATCAAACATTGACATGCCGGGTCCGTCTGCTTTTTCAAATTCATCAAAAGAACCCTCTGAATTCATGAAAAAAGTCGATATTTTTATGAGAGGTTTTACAAAACCGGTTCAGATATTCTTTACAGTCTATGTTCTTTTCTTTATCATTGTCTTTTTTATTATCACTTTTAATCTAGTAACTGGGGGATTGGGATCAACCTCAGTTGTTGGTCGATGGTACCTTGATTTAGATACATTTGAAACCCCAGTTGGAATCGAGAGAATGAGTGAGTGGGAATATATCGAATTTTTTGAAGATGGAACCTATATTGTTGTGGATAAACCAACGGGATTACCCGCTGTTACGACAAATCAAGGGACTTGGACTCAGTCGGGAAGATCGATCATCATTAATGGTGGATCTTACACTTTTGTAATCGAGGGAAATCAATTCGAATCTTCGAATGGCATCTATATAAGGGAATAATGACTATATCCGTTTTTTATAACGATGCTTTTTAAGAAGAATTATTCAAAAATATTAGGAATATAAGTCATCATTTGAACTTATTAATGCATTTATAAAGGTTTAGATACGTTGGATCAAGTGAGTAAATACTTTTATAAACTCAATTGGATTTTACGGTTTTTTTGTTATTAATAATTGGATACTATATATTTTTACTTTAAATAAATTACTTTGTATGATTGTAATAGGGTGATTTAACTGTATTTATATGTTTCTTGTGTATTTTTTATTATCCATATACAATTCAAATTTATTAAAAATGATATAAATGATATTGGATTCATGTTCGGTGCAGAAAGGTGTATTGGTTCTAAATTGCATATCGTATTCACTAACTTTTATATAGGAGTTGATCAATTTGAGAAAATTTAGTTGGGCTCTTTTAGTGATCACAGTATTTTTATTTCTTGGATGTAGTCATTCACCACAAATAATCACAGTTTATTTTGAAACCGATGGTGGTACTATAATCGAATGCATCTCCATCGAAAGTGGCAGCTTTCTTTCATTGCCTGAAAATCCATCTAAACAAGGATTCTATTTTGCGGGTTGGCATACAGATGAAAATTTCACAATTGGTTTTAATCAATGGAATCCCGTAACAGAGAATAGTGTCTTGTATGCACAATGGTCGGATACGGAAATTAATGAAAACTTATTATTACTTGGACACCCCGGCCATACCCCTGAAGTATTTGCCCCAGGATTTATCAGTACGGAATTGAACTCAGAGTTCTCTGGAACGTTTTCGCCAGACTATCTACATTACTTTTATACTAGAAGAACCGAAACAGGAACGAATCGCCTCTATTACACTTTTTTTCATAACGGAGAATGGTCGGTTCCGGAATTATCTCCAATCAGTGAAGATGTAACAGAAGCTGAACCGTTCATTACGAACGACGGATCAACGTTATATTTCCAATCTAGAAGAGAGAATCCAAATAAAATTGCTGTTTACCAAAGCAGTTTCATAGGTGGTGTATGGCAAGAACCTGTATTATCAAGTAATGGATTAAATGATATTTTAGTAATGTATATCACAGTGGCTGATTCAGGAAATATCTATTTCACAGGTTTCTCGGGAAACTCGCCTGGTATTTATGTAATTGAATACATGGATGGCATATATCTTCCGGCAAAATTTACAGGAATAAGCGGGGCACATCCATACATTGCACCAGATGAATCCTATATCTTATTGGACCAGGGATTTGGAAGTGCTGATTATATATTTATATCTCTGAATAATAATGGAAGTTGGACTTATCCAGTTAAGCTTAGTAATGAAGTAAATCAAACTGGCGCAAATCAAATATGTCCATCCGTGACAACCGATGGTAAATTCTTTTTCTTTAGCCGCTTTGTCGATGGAAAGAGTGACATATTTTGGGTCGATTCCGATTATTTACTTCCATATTTGTAGTATTGAGACATATCATAAGTAATTGATACTATTGACATGCATATAATAACAAAGCCTAATTAGGTTTTGTTATTTGACCAAATATTATGAATGCATTATTAGTTATTTATCTATTAATGGATTGGTATGGAAATTAAAAAGTGAGTTGTGATGCCATAGGCATACAATAAGAAAAATAGAATAATAGTCATTTGAAATAGATTCGAAACATACTCGCACCTCTTGCATAATACTACTGAAGACCCTTGTGTCGTTGGTTAAATTCCAACCTAACTACCATTAAAAAAAATAAAGCCATCGAAGGATGGCTTTTTTTTTCTGTTATTTTTTATGATTTATTGTATCTGTATAGCTATAATCATGCCAATTAGAGATTCGGCTAGTAATGTTTTGATCTGCCCAAAGGGAACTTTCTCTAATAATAGAAGTTGTGATAAGCTCTAATTCAGTTTGAAACTCCTGTTGATTAACTACTTCGAATTCAAGCATAATACCTACTAAAGCGTTTGCGATTTGACGATATGCTTGCTGAATTAGGTCTTCATCATTGTTTGGAATACTTTGAAATAGGTTATATATATATTCGTAATCTCCTTCTAAAATCATCATTACACGATAATTTTTACTTGAATACTCAAATCTAAAATTATCCATTGATGTATTCCAACTAGTTAGTGAAATATATATTTTATTATCCATTTGACTAATGAAATAACGATTTACATATTCTTCAGTATTTATTATTTTATTAACATATAACCTATCCCAACTATCATAGATAGCTTTATCTAGAGATAGGCGGTTAAATAATAATCCGATTTCATCAACGACATAATAAACTTTTCCAGTTTGAGTTCTATTTGGCGTTTCATTAAAAGAGGTTGGTTCTTGTAAGTAACTATCTAAATGTAAAGTGATATCTCCCTTTGTATAGGAACCTGATTCTAATTTTATTCTAACATCAAAAGAGTGACTTAATATGCAAGAACTTGGTGTGCAAATTGTCTTATAAGAACCATTATCAAAGTCTGTAATAACCGTATCACTATTTGTTAAAAATTCAAAACCTTCAGCCTCAAAATAAATGTGCAAGTATGGACCAATATCCTCTGATATTGTAGCATATTTGACAGATAACAATATTTCATCATCATAATCATACTCTTGATTGACTTCAAAAGAGTAAAGAAGCGTACTATCAAGTTGTCCATAACTCGAAGCGTTGGAAATAGATAATGGGGTCAATGATGGATGGTAAGATATTTTAGTACAAGAAACCAAAACGAGACCTAACGATAGTAACAACAGTGCTAATATGATTTTTTTGTTACTTGGAAACATACGACATCATCTCTTCTCGTATTGATTATATATATACTTATTGATTTTGTAAACACAGTTAAGATAATTTTCATTTCACATTTATTGTGCATGAAACGAATGATTCTCCATGTTGCGCCGGTTCAACTCAAGCCTTAGCCACATTTATATACTTTTTGTATCGATTATTTTCGGTAGAAATATATAATTCTTTTCTTACATATTCCTAAATAAAATAGGTATCATTCCATTAATGAAATAATACCTATTACTATATTTTGAGTAGTTAACATCTACCCTTTATATTTAACTCCAAATTTAATCTAAAATTGCTTTGGCTATCGCTTCCTCGAATGTCATCCGGAATCCCTCTACCGCCATTGTAACTCCTGCCACGCCATCAATGGTAATTGAATCAGTGAAATCAAAATACTCATGACCTGTAGATTCGAAATACTGCCAATTCTGATCCCAAGTTTGTTTGTCGATAATCGCGGCTCTCATCTTGTCTGCCTGTACAAACCAGGCGGTGCCACTGATGAGTATCATTTCCTCCCGCAAAGTTTGCTTAGTTGTCATTGATATAATTTCTACCATCTGATAATCATCGGAGACATCATTTGGAGTCCCATTGTTGTTCCAAACGATTCGTGAGTTCACTGCTGTTATGGCATCGAAGAGTACGTCTGTGATATAACCATCTTCAATCTCGACTCTTACAAAATATCCATGTTCCTCGTTGGCTCCATAATAGACACCATCAACATAGGTATAGGGCGGTTTGTTTGCTAACAACCATTCACTCGATGAGGGTACTCCTTCAAAAATCCCTTGATTATTGTTAGAGGCTTCAGTTATTGCTAGATTCCATGATAGAACAAACCCATCGACTGGCATTGAAAAATAAGAAAGGCCGGATGGACTGGCTTGATAATCGATTATCGCAAAGTAATCTGGAACATTCATAGAATTCATACCAGAAATGTCAGTTACATCTAGCTTGATGTCACCCCACCCCTGATTAATCACAAGGTACGATGCTAGATAAGTGGCTTCATCTTTCCAAGAATGACCACTTGGTAATTCATAATCATCACCCATTACATTCATTGTCGTCAATTTGTATGGTTTATCGAATAAAACGTTGTCTATCGCTCCATCTTGATTGACATTAATGTACGCCGAAACACGAGATTGCTCATCAACGGCATAATAGACACCTGGAATATAGGTGCCCGTTTGTGATTGATTACAACTTACCAAAAAAGCGAATCCTGTTAAAAACATAAGCATCATTAATATTCTTTTCATAATTAACCTCCATGATTAGACGAATGTCGCAGTGACATTCTGAATTGTTGACTGTGCAGATCCATATGTGATGACAAAAGTGAAGACATATCTACTTCCTGAACGTTGACCGTTGATGATTTGAATCGAGATGCCTGGATACATATTGATAATACTCTGTACTCTGACCAAAATACCAGCCTCCATGGTCGAAGTCTTTAGATTATCAACCGGGATATTGTTAAACCATCCATTGATGACTAGTTGTTGGATGTCTGTCACTGTTTTTTGAACCAACTGTTCAGGGGACAACCATTTAGCGTATAGCGTTAGATTCAATGGTGGCATTGTCAAGAAGGTGAACTGATTGAGGAAAGTATTATTATCAGTGTACCATCCATCGAAAATAAATCCCGTTTTTGTTGGATCAGCAGGTTTTATAATTGCTGTTCCTTCTTGTGCAGTGATTGGACTGACCGCCGTTCCGCCATTACTGTTGAAAGTGATTGTATATAGATTAATTGTCCATTTCGCATACAAGGTAATGTTTTGAGCTGGCATTGTTGTGAATGTATACGGTGTTGTAAGTCCAGAATCGCTGTACCAACCAACGAACGTATAACCCGTTCTTGTTGGATTAATCGGCGCACTGACAGAAGTGTTGTAATTTTGAGTAATTGGACTGACCGCTGTTCCGCCATTACTGATAAAAGTAATCGTGTATTGATTAATTGTCCATTTCGCATTCAGTGTAATGTTTTGAGCTGGCATTGTTGTGAATGTATATAGAGTAGTTAAACCTGCGTCACTATACCAACCGTTAAAAGTATAACCCGTTCTTGTTGGATTGCTTGGTGCGTTGACTGATGTGTTGTAATTTTGAGTAATTGGACTGATCGCTGTTCCACCATTACTGTTGAAGGTGATGGTATATTGATTGATAGTCCATTTGGCATAGAGTGTAATGTTTTGAGCAGGCATTGTTGTAAATGTATACGGTGTTGTGAGACCTGCATCGCTGTACCAACCTGCGAACGTATAGCCTATCTTAGTTGGAGCACTTGGTGCACTGACAGATGTGTTGTAATTTTGAGTAATTGGATTGACTACTGTTCCACCATTACTGTTAAAAGTAATCGTGTATTGGTTGATAGTCCATTTCGCATACAAGGTTATGTTTTGAGCTGGCATTGTCGTAAATATATACGGTGTTGTGAGACCTGCATCGCTGTACCAACCAGCGAACGTATAACCTGTCTTAGTTGGAGCGATTGGTGCACTGACAGATGTATTGTAATCTTGAGTAATCGGACTGACCACTGTTCCACCATTACTATTAAAAGTAATTGTATATTGATTTATTGTATAGGTGGCGGTAATCAAAAGATTGTATGCCGGCATTGTACTTGGTAACATCATATCCCAACTGTTGAAGGTATAGCCTATTCTTGTTGGATTAACAGGAGGGATTACAGAAGATAAATCGAAATTGTAGTCATAAATACTTGTTTGTAAGATAGTGCCATCAAAATTTCGATATGTGACTGTATATTGATTGATGGTCCATTTGGCATATAACGTAATGTCTTGAGCAGGCATTGTTGTAAATGTATAGGATGTTGTAAGTCCTGCGTCACTATACCAACCAGCGAACGTATAACCCGTTCTTGTTGGATTACTTGGTGCACTGACTGAGGTATTATAATCTTGAGTGATTGATGTAACCAAAGAACCACCATTACTATTGAAGATGATGGTATATTGGTTGATAGTCCATTTTGCGTAAAGCGTGATATTTTGAGCAGGCATTGTCGTGAATGTATAGGATGTTGTGAGTCCAGCATCACTATACCAACCAGCGAACGTATATCCTGTCTTGGACGGATTGCTTGGTGCGCTAACTGATGTGTTGTAATCTTGGGTGATTGATGTGACCAAAGAACCACCATTACTATTGAAGGTGATGGTATATTGGTTGATGGTCCACTTGGCATAGAGAGTGAAATTTTCTGCAGGCATCGTACTGAATGAATATAGAGTAGTTAATCCAGCATCACTATACCAACCATTGAACGTATAACCAGTTCTTGTTGGATTACTTGGTGCACTAACTGATGTATCATAATCCTGGGTGATTGATGTGACCAAAGAACCACCATTACTGTTGAAGGTGATGGTATATTGGTTGATGGTCCATTTTGCATACAAGGTGATGTTTTGAGCAGGCATTGTCGTAAATGTATAGGATGTTGTGAGTCCAGCATCACTATACCAACCATTGAAAGTATATCCTGTCTTAGTTGGATTGCTTGGTGCGCTGACTGAGGTATTATAATTTTGAGTGATTGATGTAACCAAAGAACCACCATTACTGTTGAAGGTGATGGTATATTGATTAATCGTCCATTTGGCATAGAGCGTAATGTTTTGAGCGGGCATCGTCGTAAATGTATAGGATGTTGTGAGTTCAGCATCGCTGTACCAACCTGCAAATTCTTGGGTGATTGATGTGACCAAAGAACCGTCATTACTATTGAAAGCGATGGTATATTGGTTGATGGTCCACTTGGCATAGAGTGTGAAATTTTCTGCAAGCATCGTACTGAATGAATATAGAGTAGTTAATCCTGAATCACTATACCAACCATTGAACGTATATCCTGTCTTAGTTGGATTACTTGGTGCACTGACAGACGTGTTGTAATTTTGAGTAATCGGACTGACCGCTGTTCCACCATTACTGTTGAAAGTGATGGTGTATTGATTGATCGTCCATTTGGCATACAAGGTAATGTTTTGAGCTTGCATTGTGCTGAATGTATATGGCGTTGTGAGTCCTGCATCACTGTACCAACCGTTGAACGTATAACCCGTTTTAGTTGGATTGCTCGGAGCACTGACTGAGGTATTATAATCTTGAGTGATTGATGTGACCATAGAACCACCATTACTGTTAAAGGTAATCGTGTATTGGTTAATAGTCCATTTGGCATAGAGTGTAATATTTTGAGCTGGTATAGTTGTAAATGTATAGGATGTTGTGAGTCCAGCATCACTATACCAACCGTTGAACGTATAACCTGTCTTGGTTGGATTGCTTGGTGCACTGACAGAAGTGTTGTAATCTTGAGTAATTGAACTGACAGCTGTTCCACCATTACTGTTGAAGGTAATCGTGTATTGATTAATAGTCCATTTGGCATATAGCGTAATGTTTTGAGCTGGAATTGTCGTGAATGAATATAAAGTAGTTAAACCAGCATCACTGTACCAACCATTGAACGTATATCCTGTCTTAGTTGGA
>PGXM01000002.1 GCA_002839155.1 Tenericutes bacterium HGW-Tenericutes-1 | reverse complement strand
ATCAAATTAACAAAAAAGACGACCGACTTTACAGACGATCGTCTTCAATAGAAAAATTATAGGTTTTTTTCTTGTGTCCTTGACATGGGGTACACTTTAGTTCGGATGGTGTTTTTTATTAAGTGAAATGGATTATAATACGATGAAGTTGTGTTCGAAAAAGTAATCCAGTAACGTTTTTCTTGTGACAATCCCGACAAATAATCCGGAATCATTAATGACAGGGACAAAATTTTCATTTGATGCCTTAATTATAAGTTGATCAATATTTTCTGAAATATGGATTGATTCATAATCTCTTAGTCGGTGCATTTGACCAACTAAAATCTTTTCAGCTTTTTTGATATTGAACTGAGCAGTATTCTTAATTTCCCATAGTAAATCGCCTTCAGTCAATGTTCCGACATATCTTCCATCGCGACTGATAATTGGGATAGAAGTATATCGTGATTTCTCCATTGTTTCTAAAGCGTCATGGATTGATTGATCATCATAGATTAAAATAACTTCATTCATTGGTTTTAGGAAAGCAGAAATATCCATAATATACCCCCTGTATAAATAGTATTTATTAATGGTATTGTACTTGATTTTGGACTAAAATTCAATCGATTCGTCAAAATTAATGCTTATAACATCGAATAATTAATAATTCCATAATAATAAAACCCATTCTAGTTTCGAATGGGCTTTATAGGGTGTTGATATTTATATAATTGTATTGAGCATTGAAACGAGTGATTCGCCCAGAGTTGGGAAAAACATAAAAATAACGATAATTGCGAGAATTAAAATATAAATAAACGCAAATAATTTTTTTCCCGAAACAAATTCCATTCCGACAATTGCTGCAACGGCTAAAGCAGCAAATTGACGAGCTAAAATTAAGTAATCCATAATGTTCGATGGTATTCCAAATCCAAATTGAGCGTCAGTGTATAAGAAAGCATATAATACGATTGTTAAAAACCCTAAAATTTGACCTAAAACATTCCAAAACTTTTTCATTATTAAAAATCCTCCCATTTGATGTTCTATTATTCATTATAGTGTTTATTATCATAGTTCGCAATAGGTGAATTATATTTTTTTAGATTTTTAGGATAATTTTTACTTTGAAAACCAGCATATGATAAACTATCGGAATTGTGTTATTGATATTGTATTTTTAAGTCCATTGACAGGGATGTAGATGAGTGTTAATATGAAAGTAACAAAGGGGGTAAATCTATGAAAAAAATTATCATTATGTTACTATTTGTAGTTTTTGGTTTTAATTTCAGAGCACTAGATCTATTTGCCGATGATATTTACTATCCTTTTGATTCAATCACCATTATTGAAGCATACAAGTTTGATGTTCAAGTAACGACTCCACTTGACTCGGAATCGTTATTATTTCCATCTGTTGAACTCAATGATATATTAACTATCTATGTCGGAACATTAGAATTTATCGCAGAAGGCGTGCCATCCTCTGGATCTTCAACTATTTTAATTGTCTCTGATGCGGATGGAAATGATTTGGCTAGGTTCCTCGTCAACAATTATGGTTATACTCCAGGCGTTTCAAGAAACTGGGGATTTGCGTCCCATATCCTTATTGACCCTCTTGTTGGTGTTCATAAAGATATGTCAATTATTTCTCAAGAATTAATTGTGATTGAAAATATCGCTGATGGAACATGGTCTTTTATTGATAACAAAGGAACTGAAATACTAGCTTTAGTAGGCACATATGAAATTGAAACAGGTTTATCAATTCAAATATCTGCCTATACGGAGTTGGAGGAAGAATGATGAAGAAGAGAATTCTATTTATTTTGTTAATGTTAATGGTATTTGGATTGATTGGATGTTCTAAACAAACAACTACCACGAGCTCAGATGCTTTAATACCTGCAGATCAAAATTCTTTATTATCATCACTATCTGAAGCGATAAAAAACGTATTTGATTAAGCATAATAGGGAGTCGATTACCACAATCATTGTGGATATCAACTCCCTTTTTTTATGAAAAAAAATGATTATAACAGAAAAAAATGATATATAAATAATTCGAAATGGATAATGATTTATAATAAGTTTAAATTAAATAAAATGAAATTGACAAGTTCTAAATTAGTGATATAATCTTCATTTGGAAATCAACGGGATTAATCGTTATGGAGTGCTGATTATAGGTATGAATCAAACAAAAAAAGTCTTAAAAAACAACTTCATTGTTCCTGATTATTACGCAAAATTTCGTTGTAAGGGCGGAGAGTGTCGTCATACTTGTTGTGCGGGATGGGATGTCACGATTCCGATGGATGAATATTTTAAGATAGTAGGATTACAGTGTAATCTAACCTTAAGAAAAACCATTGATCGAACTTTTAGGTTGTTGGATCATCCTACAAAAGAACGATATGCTGAAATCGCTCATAATTACGAAGGTAATTGTCCTTTATTACTACCAAACGGATTTTGTCAATTACATGCGAAATGCAAAGAAGATGCTTTGCCTAGTGTTTGTAGGTACTATCCGAGAGGACCAAGAACCTATTTTGGATATGAATCCTCTTGTTCAAATAGCTGTGAAAAAACTTTAGAACTTTTATTTGAAAATGAGAACAAATTGACCTTTACCGAAATGCCGTTAATATTTAAAATACACCACAGTGATAAATCGGCTTCAAAAGAAGATCAATCAACTTTTAAAAATATACGGAAATATGCTTTTGATATCTTACAAAAGCGAGATATCCCATTAAGTAATCGCATCCTCATGATTGGGAAGTTATTTATGGCTATAGATTCTTTTCCGACGGTTGACTTTGATTCAATAGACTTGTCAATCAAAACATATGAGCGAGACATTGATAAATCGGTAGATGTAATCCTTCATATTTCATCATGGTTGATTGATAACGACACTTCATTAAAAGCGTATTGTGAATTTGTTAGAGAACTTTATGAAAACAGGTCAATTAAAGATGTCTACGAACCCTGTTTGAACCATTTTGAAGAAACTATCACAAATCATGAAATTTTATTTGAAAAGATGATGATGAATGATTTGTTTTTTCGAGGCTTTCCTAATCAAGAATTCACAATGAATTATTATGATGAATTTATTACGCTTTGTGCATTGTATCTTTTTATTCGGACGATTTCGATTCATATGATGATACAATATAATCATATCGAAAACTATATTGATATTTTATCCAAAACATTTAGAGTAATTGCGCATACGAAATTTGGAAAAAACATGATGAATCAATTAAAATGTTTAAAACTCACCGATTTCGTCACTTTAGCTACATTAATCCAAATATAAAAATAGAGAAAAGGTCAGAATTTTTCATTAAAAACTCTGACCTTTTTCGTTGATTAATTTTTTAAATGATTCTGGGATTTCGAGGTTAATTTCAATTAATTTATAAGTGATAGGGTGAATCAATTTGATTCGATGACTGAAAAGCATCATCTCGGTTGGTTGAGGATTATTATGATAAAGTTTATCACCGATGATTGGATGACCAATGTGAGATAAATGAACTCGAATTTGGTGAGTTCTTCCCGTTTTTAATAGGACTTTGAGCAAACTACAATCATCAAAGCTCTTTATAACTGTATACTCAGTAATTGCGTTTAATCCATAAGGGTGGACAATTCTTATGAGCGAGTCTTGACTTTCTTTTTTAATAGGTAAATTGATGATTTGATGATTTAATAAAGGAATTCCTTGTACGATACAATAATATTCACGCTCGATTTTGATCTTAAGGTTTTCTGATAAAAGATATTTAACATACCGATTTTTGGCTATCGCCATCAATCCAGAAGTATCTTTGTCCAAACGGTTAATTAGATGGATTTTACTCATAATATGGTTTTGAACATAATAGTAACACAATGCATTCGATAACGTATTGTTTGGGTGTGATTTGGTCACCATCACGGGCATCCCTGCAGGTTTATTGACGATTAATAAATATGCATCTTCATAAACGATATTAAGTTTAATATTATCATGTGAAATACTAGTGTCAACTGTTTCTTCAGGAAGAAAAAGTGTGACGATATCACCCTTTATAACGGATTTATAAAAAGGGAGTGTTTGTCCGTTAACTTGGATCAAACTTTGAGATAGAATGGAAGACATTAAATTTTTCGGTAGTTGAAGGTTGTTTAAAAAATCGCTAAATAACTGATTTTGCTCGACTACATATTCCAAAATCATAAATAGTCCCCTAACTTACTTCTTGTATTTTTTAGCTAACCCGCCAGCACTCGTTTCTCGGTAAGAAGCCAACAAATCATTTCCTGTTTCTTTCATCGTGGCCACAATCGTATCAAAAGATATTAAACTCGTACTTATCAGTAATTGTGCGAGTTCACCGGCATTGATTGCACGATGAGCAGCCACCGCATTTCTTTCGATACAAGGGATTTGAACGTATCCCATGATTGGATCGCACGTTAAACCTAAATGGTGTTCTAAAGCAATTTCAGCAGCGTATTCAATAACATCCAAATCGCCGTTTTCTATGGCGGCGTAAGCTCCAGCTGCCATCGAGCAAGCTGTTCCAACTTCAGCTTGACATCCGGCTTCTGCCCCACTGATTGATCCGTTATGTTTGACTAAATTACCGATGATACCGGCTGTCGCTAAGGCGTTTATGATGATTTTGTCATTATATTTATAAATATCTTTTAGATAATATAAAACGCTTGGAAGGATTCCGCTCGAACCGCAAGTAGGAGCAGTAACGACTAATCCACCACTGGCATTCACTTCACTGACAGCGTAGGCATACGCACTGACCAGTCTTAGTTCAATGGATACTTTGCTTTTTTGATTGTAAAGCAAGGATTTTGCTTTTCGTCTGACTTTTAATTCTCCAGGGAGAAATCCTTCTGTATGAAGACCTAAATCGATGGCATCTTCCATAACTTTCCAAACTTCGGCTAAATAAGTCTTGATGGCATCACCTTCAAAGTGGTATACGTAATCATGTAAAGCCCATTGATTTGCTTTGCAATAGTCTTTAATCTCCTGAAAACTTTGATGCGGATAAATATGAGGCTTTTCCTTCAATTCATCGCCTTTTCTTAATATAGCACCGCCACCAATGCTAAAATAGCGTTCTTGACCGATAAGCGCATTGTTTTTATAGATAAAAATATCCATGGTATTTGGATGGTCGTAATGTTGATCATTTGAAAATTCAATGTCGACATTTCCTAAGACTGTTTTTATGATTTTATCGGTTAAATGACCAACTCCGGTTAAACTTAAAGAACCATATAAAATGACTTTATAGTAGTCACCCTCATAATTCTTTAAAATTTCTTTACATATTCTTTCTGGGCCAATGGCATGAGAACTTGAAGGCCCATGACCAATATTATAGAGGTTTCTAATTGAATCCATATTATATCCTTCTTTATCATCATTTTTTCGTATAAATTATAACATAGATTAAAGTGGAATACTCGATATTTCAAAGACAAATTCATCCATAAAGACTGATATTTACCCATAATTTGGATGAAAACGTTTTTCGGGAATATTTAATTTTAATAAACTGTTTAATATAATGTAATTAGGTGATATAATCAAAAAAATAATAAAGGGGATTCTATGAATAATATCGCAATTTTAGGATCTGAAAAGACATATTCAGATAAAGCTTGTCAAGCATTTGAGTTAAAGACAAAGAGAAGATATCATCACTTATATTTTAAATCAATCACTGAAACGATGATAGCTGTTAATTCAGTGACTTTAGGCGTCTTGCCTATTGAAAACACGCTTGAAGGATTTGTCCAACAGCACCTTGATTTATTAATTGAATATGATTTGACGATTATCGCTGAAATTGACCTACACATCGATTTTGCATTCGTCAGTCATAAGCCACTCAAAGATACATTGAAAGTCTATGTTCAATATGCCGCTAAAAACCAGTGTCTAGCATTTTTAAATCAAAACCCACAATTGAAAACATCCATCTGCGAAAGTAATAGTGATAGTTATGAGAATTATATCGATGATCCACTTTCAGGGGCTATTATTCCAAAACATCTCTTGAAGTCTTTAAAGTGTGATTATTCAATTGATGATATCGCTGATGAATCTTTGAATCAAACGCGTTTTTTTATTGTCAAGTCACAAAAAAATGATTATCTATTATCTGATAATTATCAGAATTATAAAGTTTTTATTGCAATTTTACCCGATTTTGACCGCCCTGGTTTGCTTCTAGAAATTTTAGATATGTTTGCGAAAAATCAGATTAATTTACTGTCGATTATGTCGAGACCCACGAAAAAACAAATCGGCAATTACCGGTTCTTTATTGAAATGGAATCGAGTTTTTCCAACCTCGTTCTCATTAAAACAATATTAAATGAATTGAATAAAAAATTTCATATAAAATTATTAGGTATATATCCTAATATTGAAAATCAATAAAAAAAGGCTCGCATTTGATGGCTTTCAGATGCGAGCAATATTTTTAATAACTTAGATAAAAATTATGTAATAAGAAAGAAGTATAGAAAATAATTATGTTTGAAAAAAGAATGTAATACATCGCTTTTTTTGGATGGAGCTCTTTTATCTTGCCTGCCATAATAAACATTTCGATAAACATAAGTGTTGGTAATAAAAACATGACCATAAAAGGAAACGGCGCATAGGATGTTTGAGTATTGAGATAAATTAATCCAAGAGCTGCTATGGTAATGATAACGTTTCTTAGACTAACCCAGATATAGTTTTTTTTGCGTCGGTAACCAAAAAGAAAAAATATGAAGTTGCCAAGAGAAGCAATAATGAAAATCCCAACAGGTATTATCCAAGTTCGATTTCTCGGTGGAAAAGGAGTAAACTCTAAAATTATGCCAGGGGAATCATATTCATTAACCGAAAGTGTCGATAGATCGTAATCAACCCATAAGCCATTTTTTGATTGTGTGAAAGGTTCAGAAACATGAAGTGTGCCATCTGGATAGATAATTGCAATTTTATATACAATTGAGCCCTGAAAAAAATAGTCGAATCGGTATTTGTTTGTTTCGATTTTATCAAATTGATAATCTTCTCCGGCATATAATCGAAATGAGACAAATCCGTCTTCACTTTGGAAACCATTCATCATATCTTTATAGGTATTTGATTGGTAATCGGCAGGGAGTAGAGTTAGTAATTCAAGGGTTGAATAGAGGGGTGCTTCATCCTTTTCGATGAGGATATCAATCCAGTAAGGTTCTGTAATATTGGTTAGGGTTATTGTCACTTGTTTGTTAATGGTGAACCATCCATGGACAGTTGTAACAAAAAGTGTTGAAACAATTATGCATAGTATTACAATCGTAGATTTAATCCATAATTTCATGGGCTCACTTCCATTCAATTTATCATTATAAATCTAATTTAAATAAAGTCAATAATATGTAAAATAATTAATATATTTCTTTTTAATAATTCATGTGTTATTTATTGTATTTTGATAACTGAACAATCTTCTCATCTTGTAAACGAAATATTTTCCATTCATTGAGTTGCGTTGCGCCGATTGATTGATAGAATTCAATCGATCTTTGATTCCAATCCAAGCACCACCAATCAATTCTTGTATAGTTTCTTTCAGTCGCAATTTGTGCCAAGATAGAAAAGATGATTTTTCCATATCCTTTATGGCGATAAGGTTCTTCGATAAAAATATCTTCTAAAAACAAATTTGCCTTTCCTTGAAAAGTAGAATATGTTTGATAGTATAATGCAAAACCAATCGGAATTTCATTTTCAAACGCGAGTAATACTTCAGCTTGCTTATGAATAAATAAGGATTCATAGATAGATTTTTCGGTCGCAATGACTCGGTCGCTCATTTTTTCATATAAGGCTAAAGCCTTTATAAAGTACAATATTAAGGATGTATCATTTTCATCAGCACTTCGAATGATGAAATTGGCTTTTCCAGTTTGATATAGTTTTGTCATAAATCCTCCTTGACAGTCGATTCCATTTTTAAAAACAAAACAGTTTCTTTGATGAAATAAACTTATTGTTGTATAATTATTATATCATATATAGAGGAGATAAAATTCCATGGTCGGAAATATTAAACAACTAGAAAGCAAAGTTATCACAAGTCCTGAGGCAAAAGATGCATCCATACAAGTCTTGGTTTCACCTAATGAAGGATGGGACAGTCATGTTATGCGAGTATTAGAAGTTAAACAAGAGGGGTATACCCCAAAGCACAGTCACCCTTGGCCCCATATAAATTATATTATTGAAGGCGAAGGTGAACTGATGATTGATGGAGAAATTAATAAAGTGAATGCGGGATCTTATGCTTATGTTCCTTCTGACACACTTCACCAGTTTCGTAATGTTGGAAAAGGTGTTTTTAAATTCATCTGTATCGTTCCGAAAGAAGGACATAAATAGTAATGTTAGTCAGTGGTTGAGACCACTGACTTTTTTTATTTTATGGCTAAAAATAGAGTTATTCCATCAATTTAATTACTAATTAAATGATTAAATACTGTTATTATTCTCTTTAAAATCACACTCATATTACAGTGACTCGTACATCCAAAAAATATGGTTTTCAAAACATCATAATGTATATACTATACATTGTTTTTTTCTTGATATTTTTCGGTTTAAAATGACTTGAGCTATTATTTTTTTATGATATGATTGAATTAAGATTTATACAATTTATGGAAGAATGGATAGGAGAATAGTATGTTAAAATTAAAGAAGTCTTTAAGCAACCCCATCTTAAAAGCCAACCCAAAAAACGAATGGGAAAATCTTGTCGTATTGAACCCAGCAGTTATTTATGATGATTTAAAACAAGAATTTGTCATGTTGTATCGTGCAGCGGGAGACACGTTGGAACATTATATTTACCTTGGTTTAGCGACATCAAAGGATGGAATCAATTTCGTTAGACAAAGTGACAAACCAATATTAGAACCTGATTATGATGGCGCTGATGGTGGATGTGTCGAAGATCCAAGACTTGTTAAAATCGACGATTGGTATTATTTGACTTATGCCTCAAGACCTTATGCCCCAGGTAGATATTGGCTTCAAGAACCCAAACCATGGTTTAATCCTCCAAAAGGTGGTCCGAGATTTCTTGAATGGAATAACACAGTAACTTACTTAGCCATTACTCAAGATTTCAAAAAATATAAGAAACTCGGAAGAATTACAGATACAAGAGACGACGACCGTGACGTTTATATCTTCCCAGAAATGATTAACAACCAATATGTTCGAATATCTCGTCCAATGTTTGCTTTCGGCGAGGGTTACCCCAATGAAAGTCCTGCAATTTGGATTTCATTTTCAAACGACTTAATGGAATGGAGCGGACGTCAACTCTTTATGAAGGGTGAATATTGGTGGGAATCTAAAAAAATCGGTGGTTCATGTCCTCCAATCAAAACGCCTTATGGTTGGTTTATGATTGTACATGGCGTTTCTAAAAAAGACGAATCTTACCGTGTGGGTGCTGTTTTGATGGATTTAAATGATCCAACCAAAATCCTCGCTAGAACCAAAGAACCAATCATGGAACCTGATTTAGATTACGAAGCAAAAGGATTCTATAATGGCTGCGTATTCCCAACGGGTAATGTTGTCAAAGATGGTATTCTTTATGTTTATTATGGAGCAGCTGATAAGTTCGTCTGTGTCGCAACCTGTGATTTTGAAGAACTATTACAAGCAATGCTAAACGAAAAATAATTAATTACAAAACATAAAGTTAACGATTAAGTGATTTTTGGGTTCTTGAGACTTAGAAATCACTTTTTTATTGCTTCTATAGAAATCTTCGGTTATTTATTTAAAATAAAATGTAAGGGCTATCTTGACTTTTAGTTTAATGGCCGTTATAATTAAGTTATCGATAAAGTTACAATTTAATAAGTGAGGTTACCATGAAAAAAATAATAGCGCTTTTTACAAGCATTTTTCTTTTCGGAACGATGATAGCTTGTACGCTTCAAACGACGACTACGACAACGATTTCAACAACCACGCAAACAACGACTGAAACCACCACAACCTTATCTGAACTTTCGACTCCTACGAATTTAGCAGTCACAGATAATATTGTGACTTTTGACGTTGTTGACAACGCGAACAAATATAAATTGTTTGTTTATGATACATTAGATACTGAACTAAGAAATTTCAATGTTACTTCAGGATTTGACTTATTGCTTTTATTAACACCCGGTACGTATCATTTACGGATTAAAGCAACTGCACCTAATTATTTAGACTCGCCTTTGTCAGACTCAATAGAAACCATCATTGTTGATCCAGATATGACTAGTCTTTTAGTAGGTGATGATATGAATGATTTTCAATATGTAAGATGGATTGGAAGAACTTTCTATAACCCATTAGAATCTGCGAAATATTTCTTTTTCACAGCCAGTGGACTTGAAGTTGGTTTTTATGGCACTGAACTAAAAGTATCTTTTAAAGCATCGAATTATAATGTTACCGGTAAACAAGCTTACCTAGTTGCCTTGATAGATGGGCAAGAAGATCCAACCCAAGGTACGACGATTGTTTTAAATCAAGCCTCAGCTGAGTATACGATTGTCTCTGGATTAGAAGAAGGTTTCCATACTGTCAAAATTTTAAAAAGAAGTGAAGCTTCTGATTCCAACACGGCAGTTACCCAAATAAAAACTGATGGTCATTTCACGAATGCACCAATGCCAAAATCCTTCAGTGTTCAATTTATCGCTGCTTCATCTTCGACGGGTTATGGTAATCTTGGCAATTCATCGGTTCCTAAATCAACGGACAACTCCCATGGTTTATTAGCCTTTGCATACTTGACAACTTATCTATTAGACGCAGAAATAAGTATATTCTCAGCCAGCGGGTGGGGTGTTTCAAGAGGTTATAATACCGGTGGAGCGATTTCGGCTACACAAAACATTCCTGCAGCTTATGAATATTACGCTATTAATGGATCAAATTCCGTCTATACCGAACCAGGGCTTTGGAACGACTCAGATTTTGAACCAGATGTCATCGTTGTGAATCTTGGAACAAATGATTTTAATGCCTCGGGTTATAACTCAATGTCAGCAGAAAACAAAAAGATTATGAGTGATAAGTTCGTTGCGGATTATACGGCATTCTTACAAGTATTGAATAACACCCATCCAAATGCAAAAATAATTGTTGCTTATGGTCTCATGGGTGAAGCGGTAACGGTAGGACCGTTTACCATTACAGCAATAGAAAATGCAAATGCATCAATTGGAGAAACAAAAGTTTATCCATTCATCATGGAAGCAGCAGGAACACCTCCCAATCCTTTTGGATCAAATTATCATCCAAATGTTGGCACAAGTAAAAATGTCGCAGAAGATTTAGCTGCGCTTATCAATGAGTTGACGGGTCGCGAGATTGTAAGAACAATGATTTCTGGTAGCAACTAAAAAAATCTAAAATTAGAGGAATTGCATAATGAAAAAAATATCACTTGCAGGGAAATGGTTACTTACTAGCAACTTTAAAAATGTTCAATGTGAAGGAAATGTTCCTGGATCAGTTTATCAAGACTTATTAAATCATCAATTGATTCCTGACCCATTTGACCAAGACAATGAATATGTTGTTAGAGATGTTATGAAATTTGATTTTCGTTATGCTCGATCGTTTGTCGTCCCTAGTTTAAAAGATTTTCATAAATTTGTCTTGGTTTGTGAAGGCATCGATACCTTATCAGACATTTATATCAATAACGTATTGATTGCCAATACTGATAATATGCATCGGACATGGCGTTTTGATTTATCGAAGTTACTGCATGAAGGGACTAATAGTATTGAGGTCTTTTTAAAATCACCTTTAGAGTATATATCTAAAAAAAGCGAAGCATGTCAGTACCCACTCTACCAAGCAAGAGATGCCGTTAAGGGATATACGCACTTACGTAAGGGCTCATCAATGTTTGGATGGGACTGGGGTCCACAATTACCTGATGCAGGTATTTGGCGAGATATTTATATTGAACTCATCGAAAAAGCTCGAATAGATGACATACTCATCAAACAACATCATCATCTTAATGATTCTGTAGAACTTGAATGTGATATTACATCTCAAATTTTTTATAAAGACGAACCTATCAATCTCGAATGTGAAATCATTGATTCGAATGGGAAAATAATTTACCAGCATATTAGTACTTTAAAAGACAAATTACATTTAAATCACACCATCTTTGATGCAAAGAAGTGGTATCCAATCGGATATGGCAAACAACCACTTTATACACTTAAAATATCGTTAGTAAGTCATGATTTGCTCCTTGATGAAAAACAAGTGAGAATCGGACTTAGAACGGCAACGGTTTTAAGAGAAAATGATCAGTATGGACAATCATTCACCTTTGTGATTAATGGCATTAAAGTCTTTGGAAAAGGTGCAGACTACATCCCAGAAGATAATTTACTTGGAAGAACCAATGAAGAATTGACAAGAAAATTGCTTCAAGCCGCTATACAAGCCAATCATAATATGGTCCGTGTTTGGGGTGGCGGTATCTATCCAAGCGATTATTTCTTTAATATTTGTGATGAACTTGGCCTTCTTGTTTGGCAAGACATGATGTTTGCTTGTTCAGTCTATGATATGACAGATCTTGATTGGGTAGAAACAATGAAGTTAGAAATTAAAGACAATCTTATTCGGATGCGTCATCATCCTTCGATTGCTTTAATTTGTGGTAATAACGAAAATGAAACCGCCATTGAATTTTGGCATGTTCCTTCCGTTGAAGTGTCAAAAGAGTTTTATATTGAACAGTATAATGAAATTATCCCAGAGATTGTAGCAGAATATTTTCCACAAATAGATTACTGGCCATCATCTCCTTCCTCAGGAACAACGTTTAAAGATTCTAATTCAGATAATTATGGGGACATGCATTACTGGGGTGTATGGCATAATAACGAACCGATTAGTTATTACCGTCATTACTATCCACGATTTATGAGTGAATTTGGAATTCAATCGTTCCCATCGATTAAAACAGTCAAAACTTTTGCTCGAGAGGAAGATTTAAATATCTTCTCCTATATCATGGAACAACATCAAAAGAATAATACGGCGAATGACAAGATACTCAATTACGTCGGTAAGATGTTTAGGTATCCTAAAGATTTCGAATCGTTACTATATGTATCGCAACTTATTCAAGCTGAAGGAGTCAGATATGGCGTTGAACATTGGCGCAGAAACTATGGAAGATGCATGGGGGCGCTTTATTGGCAACTTAATGATTGTTGGCCCGTCGCCTCTTGGTCGAGCATCGATTATTACCACCGATGGAAAGCACTTCACTATCATAGTAAAAAATTCTATCAACCAATCCTGATATCGATTCAAGAAAATAAAAATGAAGCTGACATATACCTAACAAACGATACGTTAAAAGACATATCTGGAACAATCACTTATAAGCTAATGAATTTTGAAGGACATGTAACACTGACTGAGTCTATCAATGTATCGATAAAAGCTCAATCAGCCGAGAAATATGCGCATATTGAAACAAATTTAGACCATCACGCATTAATGGATACAGTGCTTTACTGTAATTTCGTTGTTGCAGGTGAGATAGTTACAGAAAATCAAGTTTCATTTGTACCAGACAAACACTTATTATTCAAGAAACCAACCATTGAATTCAAGGTTGAAATGATTAATGAAGAATTTATCATCACACTTAAATCTGATAGGTACGCCAAGTACGTTGAATTAAGTTTTGATGAATCCGATGAAATATTTTCAGATAATTACTTCTTCTTAATCCCGAATCAGCCAAAAAAAATACAATTATCAACTCAAAAATCAGAAGAGGAAGTTCAATCTTCTCTTAAAATCAGATCATTATTTGATACATATTAAACCTAGAAATAAATAGGGGGGATTTACAATGGGTGAAAAGATAAGCATGTCAGATCTTGCGAAAGAACTCGGAATCTCAAAAGTTTCGGTATCTAAAGCATTGTCAGACAAAGAAGGCGTTTCAGAAGAACTGAGAACAAAAGTTAAAGAACTTGCGATGCAAAAAGGTTATCGAATCAATAATTCTGCTCGAAGTTTAAAAACGAACCGTCAGTTCAACATCGGAATCCTCATTTCAGAAAAGTTTATTCTTGATAAAGAAGCTTACTATTTTTCTGTCTCAGGTGAAATTATTCGTAAGCTCGATGATTATGGCATTTCTGGCATTATGGAAATCATCAATTATCAAGCTGAAAAAAACTGTGTGCCACCACGCGTTTATAATGAGAAAAAAGTCGATGGCATTATCGTTTTAGGACAATTAAGATCTGAATACTTAAAAATGATTGAAGATATTAATCTACCTGTTGTATTCTTTGATTTCTATGTCAAAGATTCAAAAACTGACTCAATCGTCGCTGATAACTTTTTCTCTGGTTATGCCTTAACGAATTTATTAATCGCAAGAGGACATAAAAAAATTGCATATGTTGGTTCAGTCATGGCAACCTCTTCAATTCAAGACCGGTATTTAGGATACTATAAGTCATTAATCGAAAACCAAGTTCCTTTAAGAACGGATTATGTTATTGAAGATAGAGATGAACAAGGTCGGTTTATTGATTTACAACTTCCCACTGATTTACCAACAGCGTTTGTATGTAACTGTGACCGCGTCGCTTATTCACTTGTGAACGAGTTAAGAAAAATCGGAAAAAAAATACCAACGGATTGTTCCGTCGTTGGATTTGATAATTCGATTTTCTCAACCATTACCGATCCCCAAATAACAACCGTAGATAATAATATTGATAAAATGGTTTCTACAGCAGTCAAGGTGATTGTGAAGAAAATCGCTAACCCACAAAGAACCTATGACCGAATACTAATTCCAGGCACCATCATCGAGAGAAGTTCTGTAAAAACCCTAAAAATATAGCATGAGGAGCTTTGCAATGAAAAAGAAATTACTTTTAGTTTTAACGATACTCAGTTTGTTTCTGCCTATTTATGGTTGCGTTGACAAAACAACCACCACTTCAAAAGAAAATATCATTTTAGAAACAAACAAAGACAGTTTAATCATGGCCATTGACAGTACTTACCAAATAGTTTATACATTAACAGGCAATTCATCTTCTGATAATACGGTTGTGACGTTTCAATCATCTGATGACACTATCGCAGAAGTCACTGCGCTAGGTTTAATCTCTGGTATTTCAGCAGGTGACTGTGTCATTACCATTCGGTACAATGAAGACATTTATGTCACCCTTGATGTGACTGTTTCAGATGGCTACACTGTCATTCCACCCAAGAAGACACAGTATTCTTTAGGTGATAATTTAAACTTGTTTGGAGCATCTTTAGAAATAAGAGATAATGATGATGTTTTAATTAATACAATTTCAATTACATCGGATATGATTATCGAATTCGACCCAGAATTGACCGGTTCACAAATCGTTCAATTTGAATATGAAGATATCGCTTATGGTTTTGAAATCTATATTTTAAGCGAAAAACAATCGGCTTCTTTGTTCGCTGACGTTGTTTTGATCAGTGAAATCGTTGAAGCTGGCGAAAAAGTAGAATTCATGCTCACGCAAGCTGATTTAGCCACTTTTCTCGAAGAAATAGATAATGTCTATGATTATTCAGAAATTCATATTTATGGATTATTTACCGCACCCGATGAAACTGTCTCAAAAGTCAGTGCATTTTGGTTTCAAGAATTTGATGAATCAATCACTTATACAAATGTGAATCAAAGTCTTAATTTAGAAGGAACTGTTGCTAATACCATTGATGATTATGACTTAGTTTTAAGATATATTAAGTCAGCGAATCCGCAATATCGTATGCGATATTTACCTAAACTTGAAGGCGAATATCAAACAGAATTTGTCGTCGAAGTCGACGGTCGAATTATTCAAACGATTGACAAATCCTTTACGGTATTAAGCACATCTGAAGATTATTTAGGTTTCATACAAGTCGATACCTCGAATCAACGCCATTTTGTCTTTGATTCTGGTAAAAGTTATATTCCAGTCGGTCAAAACGTTGCTTGGTATACCTCTGTAGACCGTAAATACTATGATTATCAAAACTGGTTTGACAAAATGGGCGAAGCCAATATGAATTACGCACGTGTGTGGATGGCTGCCTGGGGATTTTCAATTTTTTGGAATGATGTTTATAATTATGATGCGAGACAAAGTAACATGAAATCATTGGATCGCACCATTGAAATCGCCGATGATAATGATATCTACATTCAATTATGCCTCTTACATCACGGAATGTTTTCGGCAACGGTTAATCCGATGTGGCCGAACAGTACAAATACATGGTATACCTCTAAATATGGGTCTAATCCATACGCAGAACATCTCTCAAGTCCGGGACAATTCTTTACAGCAGAAGTCGCAAAAGAAAGTTTTAAAAACCAATTGAGTTATATCATTGCTCGATGGGGATATTCTGATAACATCATGAGCTTTGAATTATTCAATGAAGTTGATTGGATTGAATCTTACTCAGCTGTTTCTGGAACGGCTTGGCATCAAGAAATGGCCTCTTATATCAAATCAAATGATCCAAATTCACATATGGTTACCACTTCAGTTAAGAGCGATTCATTCTTATCCAATATTTATAAAGTGTTTGACCTAGATGAAATCGATTATGTCAATGTCCATAGTTATGGCATTTATAATCACTTATCAACCTTGCCAACAAAACAAAATAACGGATTTGAAGTCTTTGAAAAACCGATTATGTACAATGAAGTTGGATACAGCGGCAATAGCGGCTCTGATCAATACGCTAGAGACCCATATAACGTGACATTAAAACAAGAATTATGGGCTGGAGCGATGGGTGGCGGCGGCGGTACGGGTATGAACTGGTGGTGGGAATCATGGATTGAACCCCATGATGCTTATGATGAGTTTACCGGTGTAGCCAACTATTTATCCCATGTCAATTTGATTGGCAATGAATACATTGTCATGGCTGAAAACGATTCGGATTACCATATTGCGAACGTTTCGATGGCGGTTGTTGATTATATGGGTTACATTGTTGATAATCGCATCTATGCCTATTTATATGACACAGGATACACCTTAAATAATCAGTTTGCTTCAACGAAATCGAATGTTACTTTCACTGTTCCATCGATTGATGCAGGAACTTATCAAATCAGTTTTTATAATACCCTAACAGGCGAATTGATGAATCAATCGACCGTAGTCCATGAAAATGATGGATCATTAACCTTAACATTACCAACATTTAGCGTAGATATTGCGTTAATTGCAGAACCGATAAACTAATTACAATAACGAAAGAAGAGTTACTATGTTAAAAACAATTGAACGTCATCTCAAGAAAAAAATCATTCCATTTTGGACGAAATTACTAGATCATGAGTATGACGGTTTTTATGGCAGTGTTGATACTCGATCATTACAAATTAAAAAACATGCCCCAAAAGGGTTAGTTCAACAAGCTAGAATGTTATGGTCGTTTTCTGCTATGCAAAATCATCTCAAACCTAAAGAGTACCTCCCTTATATGACATCTGCATTTCGTTATTTAATGAATTCACTCAAAGATTTAAATCATTTAGGATATTATTGGCTATCAGATTATAAAGGCAAAATTCTTGATGACCGTAAAATTACCTATGGACAAGGTTTTGTCATTTATGGATTATCAGAGTATTTTAAAGCCACAAAAAAACAAGAAGCTTTGGATGAAGCGATTTCGTTATATTATTTGATTGAAGAAAAATCGAAGAATCAAGATACGCTTGCCTATTGGGAAGAATTTGATTCAAAGTGGCAAAAAACACAATGTTTAATTTTAGGTGATGGCGTTTTAAATACCGCATATACGTTAAATACGACATTGCACTTGCTCGAAGCTTACATGAATTTGTATGATGCTTCAAAGTTAGAAGTGGTACGCCAAAGTGTCATTTCCTTAATGGAGTTTTTCAAAAACCATCTTTATGATGAAAAAGGTAAAACATTACACGCTTACTTAGATTCTAGCTTACAACCTCTTGGAAACATTATTTCATATGGACACAATATTGAAGCTGCTTGGTTGTTAGATGAAGCTTGCGATATTATTGAGTATCATGATTCCGAGATTGAAAAAATAACGTCAAGTTTAGTTGAACAAGTCTATCATGATGGTTTCTTTTGCCGATATGTTCATAATCACCGGATTGGTGAAACTCGAGATGCTCAAATCATCTGGTGGGTTCAATCTGAATCAATGATTGGATTTTATAATCATTATCAAAAAACACAAGATTATAAGTATCTTCATGCCTGTGAAAAAATATGGGAAACGATTAAATCATGTATAGTTGATCCTCGTGAAAATGGTGAATGGTTTTGGTCGTGTGACGAAAACGCCAAATCGAACTATGATCGTGGTGAAGCGGAATTATGGAAAACTCCCTATCATAATTCCAGAGCGATGATTGAACTGATAGAAAGGATGACTTTAAATGCAAATACATCCGAAGTTTATCGAACTTCAGAACCAACACAATCTATTAATCAACCGAAAAAATAAAGTGAATTCTGCCTTTTACGACGGTGTGATAACACGTTATGATTACCCTGTCTTAACAAGTGATCACATCCCACTTGAATGGCGATATGATAAATTTGTTGAAACCAATCCGTTCTGTATTGAAAGATTAGGAGTAAACGCCGTTTTCAATTCAGGTGCAATTAAGTTTAATAATCATTACTATCTCATGGCTAGAATTGAAGGTAGAGACCGGAAATCGTTCTTTGGAATTGCAAGAAGTGAAAATCCTACTGAAAAGTTTGAATTCATCGGAGAACCGATTTTATTAGAGGATATTGATTCAGAAGAAACTAATGTTTATGACATCCGTTTAACGTTGCACGATGATGGTTATATTTACGGAATATTTTGTTCTGAAGCGAAAGACCCACAAGCTCACAAAGGTGATACGTCTTCAGCCGTTGCGAAAGCAGGGATTATTAGAACAAAAGACATGGTTCACTTTGAAAGATTACCCCATTTAGTCACCCCTTCACCGCAACAAAGAAATGTAACTTTGCATCCTGAATTTGTCAATGGTCAGTATCTCCTTTATACTAGACCCCAAGATGGGTTCATTGAAACGGGATCAGGGGGTGGAATCGCTTATGGATTTGTTCAATCATTCGATTCACCAGTGATACATAATGAATATATCTTAGATGAAAAGAAGTATCACACCATCTATGAAATGAAAAATGGAGCTGGACCTTCCCCGATTAAGACATCAAAAGGTTGGATTCATATAGCTCATGGCGTGAGAAATACCGCAGCGGGTTTAAGATATGTCCTTTATGCCTTCGCAACTGATTTGAATGATCCGACAAAAATCATCGCTAAACCGTCCGGATATTTACTCGCTCCTATCAACGATGAACGTATCGGTGATGTCTCCAATGTTGTATTTAGTAACGGATTAATCGTTGATAAAAATGAAGATGTTTATATTTATTATGGTTCATCAGATACCAAACTTCATGTCGCAAAAACAACGATTGAACGTTTAATAGATTACGTATTTAACAATCCTCAAGAAGCCTTTAGATCCATTGACTCTGTTAAACAAAGAATTGCTTTAATTAAACAAAATAAAAACCCGAGGTGAATTATGTCAAAATATCTTATACTCTCTGAACCAATCAAGAACATGCCATGGCAAGATCGTGAACTTGGTTCAAAAGCACCTGTATGGCGTTATGCTTTTAACCCCATCGTCAAAAGAAACCCCGTAGAGGGCATTGCAAGAATCTTTAATAGTGCCGTTGTATCGTGGAAAGATGGGACTTTCATTGGCGTATTCCGCGCTGAAACTGTCGCAACTTTACCTCACCTTCGTGTCGGTAGAAGCGATGATGGCATTCACTGGATTTTTGAAGATCATCAATTACAAATGGTGGATGAATCGGGAAAATCTTGGAACCCTTATTATGCTTATGATCCTCGAGTCATTAAAATCGACAATGTTTATTATGTCGTATGGTGTACTGAAGCTCATGGACCAGCGATTGGAGTTGCTAAAACTACCGATTTTAAAACCTTCGTTCGTATTGAAAATCCATTCATTCCTTTTAATCGCAATGGCGTTTTATTCCCAAGAAAAATTAACGGAATGTATAAAATTTTATCAAGAGCATCCGATAATGGCCATACGCCATTTGGTGATATCTTCTTATCAGAAAGCCCAGATTTAGTGTATTGGGGCAAACATCGTCATGTCATGGAACGTGGTGGCAATGGTTGGTGGCAAGGGCTTAAAATCGGGGGCGGACCTGCACCGATTGAAACTTCGATTGGCTGGTTGATGCTTTATCATGGTGTAGCGAATACGTGCAACGGCTATGTTTATAGCATGGGTGCGGCTATCTTAGACATCAATGAACCTTCAAAAGTTAAATACCGTTGTAAAAACTATATTTTAACCCCTGAAATGCCTTATGAAGAAACTGGTTTTGTTCCGAATGTTGTCTTCCCTTGTGCAACGCTCCATGACCCATTAACCGGTCGAATTGCGATTTATTATGGGGCTGCAGATTCCTACGTTGCTTTAGCCTTTACAACCGTCGATATCTTAGTCGATTATATTATTGAAAATCATGAATCCGTAGGTCGTGACAGCGAGCTAGGAAAATGAGGAATAGAAATATAATTCGTGTTGGCATCATTGTATCGCTTTTTTTGCTAACAATCGCCTGTACTGTAACTACAACTACGACTTCAAATAATACCACAGAAACGACGGTGACTACCATGGATACTACTACGACCACGACACAAGTAAATTTGATTGATAAAATCGAATTAATCACAGATACTCCAATGGTTGGAGAATTGCTTGAATTAGCAGTTTACGAGCCGGAAAACAACTTGAAAATATCAACATTATACAATCCATATGATTATTCACAAATCTCTGTTGACGTGATCTTTAATACGCCATCAGGATCAAATTTAAAACAAAGTGCATTTTGGTATAAACAATATCGGGACTTAACTTTAATTGGTGAAGTTATCGATGAAGATGGTTTTTATACCGCAGGGCAAGAATTGGTTCGTTGGTTAGATAATGGTTTTAGTCATTACATGGTTAGAATTAATCCGACGGAAGCGGGCAATTGGACTTACGTCATGAACTTGACCGTTGAAGGGGCCATCGTTCAATCAATGCAAGGTAGTTTTACCGTTGCTGAACCTACTCAAACTGATGATGGTTATATCCGAGTCGATCAAGTCAACAAAAAAACATTTGTCTTTGATTCGGGCGAAGGATATACACCGTTAGGACTCAACTTAGCTTGGTGGTCAACGACATTATCTTCTCATGACTATGCTAATTGGTTTAAACATATGAATGAAAATAATGCAAACTATGCAAGAATCTGGTTATCAAATTGGTCATTTTCACTTCATAAAGATTCCTATACGAATTTCGACACTAGACAAAGTACTGCAATTCGGCTTGATCATTTATTTGAAACCGCAAAAGAACACGATGTTTATATTATGTTAACGTTAATCAATCATGGACAATTTTCAGCGAACACCAATCCGGAGTGGAGTGAGAATGTCTATAATGAGAAAAACGGTGGTATGTTAGAATATCCCATTCAGTTTTTCTATAACGCTGAAGCGAAAGCGGCTTATAAAAACGAGTTGAGATACATTATCAGTCGTTACGGATATTCTCAAAACATCTTTGCATGGGAACTATTCAATGAAGTTGATTGGGTTGACGGATACAGTACCATCGCAGTCACCAATTGGCACAATGAAATGGCAAAATTTCTTCATGATAATGATCCGTACAATCATCTAGTGACAACGTCATACAAATACACTTTTGGTACAGCTGCATATGCGCTTGATTCAATTGATTTCGTTGCCGTTCACAGTTATGCCTATAACGATGTTAAATTCTATGAAAAACTTGTTGGTGAACAAACCAGCTTGTGGAATAATTATCAAAAACCCGTCTTATTTGGCGAAATCGGCATTGATTGGCAATCGGGTACCTCAACGTATCATACGGATTTCACAGGTGTTACTATCAAGCAAGGTGCTTGGGGTGGCATGATGAGTGGAGCTGGTAGCGCTAATCACTGGTGGTGGGATTCCTGGATTGCGAAATATGATATGTGGTACCGATTTAAAGGTGCTGGCGTCTACGCTGAGTATTTGGATCTCACAGGTAAAACCTTTACCGCATTACAATCTTCAGGAATTCAAATCTCTGATACAAATGTAAAGGCCATGGGTTATTTATTAGAAGATAGTATATACGGCTATATTTATAACAATAACTGGAATTACTGGAATCGATTGCCCGCAACCATTCAAAACGTAAATATTGCAATTGGAATGGCGAATGGCGAGTATCAATTACTCATATTTAATACTGATACGGGAGAAATTGTTTCTGATACTTTAGTCACAATATCAAACCAATCATTTGTATTAAGCGGATTATCAATTACGGAAGATTATGCATTTATTCTTAGAAAATAATTAAAAATTATTATATAAAAGAAGGAGATTTTTTATGAAAAAATATTTACTAAGTTTTTTACTACTCGGCGTTATATTTTCAATGGTTGCTTGTACTGAAAAAACCACGACAACAACTGTTTCTTCAACGCAATCGACCTCAAGTTCAAATTCAACAACGACCAAACCATTAACCCCAACTTATTGGGATCAAGATGCGAATGGCATTGAAGATTGGACTGAAGAAGAAATCACATTGACGTATTCAACTTGGCAACATACCAGTGCGGATATCGTAACGATTGAATCATTGATGGTCAATGCATTTATGGAAAAATATCCCAATATCACCGTCAATATTCAAATGATGGGTGCATCTAGCGAAGAATGGGATTCAAACTTCGTAGCGGCTGCAGAATCAGGAACATTACCTGACGTTTTCTTAGTCAACCGTTTAGCAAGTTTCTTACCTTATAACATTTTGGCGGATATCACAGAATATTTTGAAAATGATCCTGATACAGATTATATCTTTGATTCAGTTCATGATTTAGGAATGTATAAAGATACAAGATATGCCATTCCAACTTTTATTTATCCAACGATGTGGATTGTCAATCTTGATATTTTGGAAGCTGCAGGCGTTGCTATTCCTTCTTATGATTGGACGTTTGAACAAATGCAATCGATTGCTCAAGCAACAACCAATGAAAACTTACACATTCTTGGCATGTATGGTTGTTCGTTCTTCAACCGTGAATTACCAAAAGTCTTAAAATTAGCAGCTGCGACCACAGAAGAAGAAATCGCGATTGCAAAATTATGGCAATCTTATTCATTTGACGGTACAAAATTTAATTTCGACGATCCGGTCTTCTTATCAGCCATGACCTATTTAACTGAAGCAGTCAATGGCGGTTACTGCGTTGACGCTCTCAGTGCTGAGACTTTAGAAGAATGGTATTTAGATCCTGCCTTTGTTCCAACCGCAAACGGTAAAGTTGCGTTATGGAGAGATGCTTCTTGGAGTGCTAAAAACTATTTTAGTCAAATGCTCTTTAACTGGGACATTTACCCAGGACCAAATGGCGTAACAGGTGGTAACACAGATATCGCCGGAATCGCTTCAACGAGCCAACATAAAGCCGCTGCTTATCAATTCTTAAAGTTTATGTCTTATAGTGAAGATGGTTTGCTCACGAGATATCAACTGTTTGAAGATTACTCAGATCAAGTCTATATCTCAGCAAACAACTACGGTTATCCAATCGTTGATTACGGTATTGATGGACAAGGCGTCAATGCAGTCTGGGAAACGATTCCTTATGGAATTACTGCACCTGGTTTTACTTCTCCAGAATTCATCGAATCACTGAAGAATGGCGCTTACTGGGTCAATAAAGAAGTGGTTGGATGGGATGAAGCTGACTCCGTTGCATATCAATATCTCTATCAAACGATGGTCGGAGAAACGACTTACGCTGCAGTAAAAGATATTTTACAAACAGAAGCAATGCAAGCCATGACGGCTGCAAGAGAAACTTTAGATCAACTGATTGAAGATTTACTAGACTAAAAAAATTGATGGCCGTCATGAAAATGGCGGCCCCCTACAAGGGGTATAAGATGAAAAAATTACTGGCTTTTTTATCACTGAGTATGTTGCTTACACTGATTGGTATTCACCGTATCGCTTATGTATCTTCAATGATTTATGATACTGAAGAAGTAGATGTTGATATTGAAGACACCTATGATATGAGTGCTTTTAGAAACGCCACATACTACAGAAAATTGAATACTTGGTTGAAGACTTATAATTATATCTCACTTGAGGAACAAACCATCTTAATTTCAACATTCAAAAATGCGAATCCGAATGTTGATTTTGTGACGTCTAGTGAGTATACCAATGATGTTGCTTCATTAGACAATGGTGAAGAAATCACGTTAGAAGTCAATGTCAGTGAAACGGGACTCTATGAGATTGGTTTTGATTTTTTCATGCCAGAAGCCTACTATACAATTCCATCCGTTCAAATTTTAATTAATGATGCTTCTCAATACAACGAGATGGATGATTTAGAATTAGAAGTATTGTGGGAAATTGTCCCACTTGAAGAAGCATTAAGATATAACCGTTATGGCAATGAATTGCTGCCAAAAAGCGAATCAATTCAGTCTTGGCAAAAGTATTATGCCGATGACTATAATGGCTATTCTATTGATAATTACAAATTCTTATTAAACTCAGGCAATAATTCTATTACGATCAGGGCCTTAAATTTACCGATTTATATTGGCAATCTGTATGTTAAAGGTCATGAATCATTGATAGATTACGATACATATTTATCCTCAACAAATGATTTGCCTTCTAATACAGAAGGAGAAATCATTACAATCCAAGGTGAAAGTTTTACCACAAAAAACGATTTGGAAATCAAATCAAGTTATTACAAAGAAACAGCTATGACGCCTTATTCCTATAAAAACACGGTTTTAAATCAATTAGATGGTGGATCAATGTCAAGAGGGGGAACGTTAGTAACCTATGAATTTGATGTTGATAAAACGGGGTATTATCAAATTGCTTTTAAAGCGTTAAAAAATGCAAATACCGGTGTTGCTGCTGGAAAGAACATCTATATTGATGGAGAAATATTATTCTCTGAACTCAGTGCATTAACCTTTGACACGATGAAGAAATGGACGAATGTGACTCTGGGTGGAGAAGCGGAATATCGTTTCTACTTGACGGAAGGTCATCACACGATTTCAATTGAATCAACCGTTAGTCAGTATATGGAAGCAATCGATGAACTTAATACAATAATGGATGAAATCAGTTCCATCAGTTTGTTAGTTCAAACTATTACCGGTGGAAATCCTGATGATGCCATCGACTGGGATATTCTTAAATATATTCCAACACTCGAAGCAGATTTACTCTCCTACGCCGAAAAACTCGAATCAATTTATGAAACGTTAAGTCTTTTTGATGAAGGAACAACGTCTGCTGCGGAAATTTCGACGCTCAATGTCGCCGCAAAACAATTAAGACGAGTTGCGAAAACACCGAACCGTATTGGTTCGAAATTAGCTGAGTTTTCCGAAGGTAGCGGCTCTGCTTATCAACTCATAGGTAATGCGATTGCGGCTTTATTATCACAACCGCTCAATATTGATGCAATCTATATATATAATGATGTTACTTTACCAAAACCCAATGGATCGTTCTTTAGTCGCATTTGGGATGGAATTAGAAGTTTCTTTTATTCATTCTTCGATACAAGATATAATGATGCCGCGATTGAAGAAGGGACGTTAGAAGTATGGGTTGGACAATCAAGTTTGTATTTAGATATTTTACAAAGCATGATTGATCAAGACTTTACGACCGAAACTGGTATAAAAGTTAAAGCATCCATTTTAAGTAATACTTCAAAAATCGTTTTATCCAACGCAACCAACGATAATCCAGATGTTGTCTTATCCATCGACAACTGGAATCCTTATGCTTATGCTTTAAGAGGCATGTTAAAAGATCTATCTGAGTACGATGATTTTGATGAAGTGACTTCTAATTATTATGCAAATAACTTTACGCCCGTCATATTTGAAGAAGGCGTTTATGCAATCCCAGAAACACAAAGCGTGTTCTTATTATTCTACCGAAAAGATATTTTAAATTATTTAGATTTAGATGTTCCCAATACCTGGACGGATGTCTTGAACATGTTACCAATATTACAAAGTCATCAAATGAACTTTTACCATCCTTTAGGTGGCGACGCTGCTTTTAAAGGCTATGGGTATACGAGTTCCTTAATTTATCAATTTGGCGGCGAAATATTCACTGAAAACGGAATATCTTCGACGTTGAAAGATCCAACGACGGTCGAAGCCATTAAGTTTATGACCGAACTCTTTACGATTTATAATTTACCTTTACAAGTTTCCTCCTTTTTCGAACATTTCCGGAGCGGTGACATGCCAATCGGAATATCGACGATTGACCTCTATCTACAATTAAAATATGCCGCTCCGGAATTGTCTGGTCAGTGGGGAGTTACTGTTGTTCCTGGAAGAGATTCCAATGATGACGGCACCATAGAAAGATGGTCGACAACCTACGGAAAAGCTTCTATCTTATTTGAAAACTCCGATATGATGGACGAAGGCTGGCAGCTAATTAAATGGTGGAATTCCGTTGAGACACAAATCAAATTTATGCAAAACATTAAAACGGGATTAGGTGAAAAGTTCTTAATTTTATCTGCGAATATGAATGCCTTAGAAGCTTCTGTATGGGATTCAGGGATAAAAGAACAAATCATCAATCAAGCGAAATGGTCAAGAATTCCAGCGGTTACTCCAGGCAGTTACATTGTTGAACGTGAACTTTCTTCCATTTGGAACAAGATTGTCATTGATTTGATGAATCCCTCTGTGGCAATCAATGAATCAATTCCACGGGTAACACGAGAATTAAACCGAAAATTCGATGAATTTGGTTATGCAACATCGACGAATCCTAATGGTGAAGTTTACTTTGTTCCGATGAATTCGAATATTAATCATTGGATAAAGGAGGCATACGGCGATGATGACTAGTCAAGCATTACAAGCGCGTCCTGTTAAAAAGAAGTTTAATACATCCTATTTATTTGCATTACCATACATGGTTGTCTTCTTCACTTTGGTCGTTATATTAATTGTAATCTCCGTTGTTTTATCATTGACGTATTATGATACGATTAATTTTCCAACATGGATTGGACTCGATAACTACGTTGCATTATTTACACAAGATACCGATTTTATGCAATATGCCTTACCTACAACGATTAAATATGCTTTAATCATTGGTCCAGGAAGTTATGGTTTATCGTTTTTAATGGCTTGGATATTATCGCAAATCACGCATAAATTAAGAACTTTAATCGCCATTATTTTATACTCTCCATCATTAACCAACGGAGTGCTAATGTCTGTTATTTGGAAAGTTGTTTTCTCTGGTGATACAAGGGGTTATTTGAATTATTATTTATTAACTCTAGGGATTATTAACGAACCCATTCAATGGCTTCAGAATTCTGATATGATATTTGGAATTATGATATTCGTTGGAATTTGGTCTTCTATGAGTGTTGGTTTCTTAGCGATGTTATCAGGTATTTTAAACATTAACAAAGATTTATATGAAGCTGCTTACGTCGATGGCATGAAATCAAGATGGCAAGAAATCTTTTACATTACCATTCCGTCGATGAAACCGCAAATGTTATTCGGCGCTGTGATGGCCATCGTAGGAACATTTAATGCTTCCGGATTAGCTTCAGCTTTATCAGGGTCAGTACCACCGCCACAATTTGCTGGTTGGTTGATCGTTGACCATATGAATGATTATGGATTTGCACGTTATGAAATGGGATATGCCTCGGCCATGTCTGTTATCTTGTTAATCATTGTATTGTCATTTAACAAAATTTCTCATAAGTTGTTTGGTGAGAAAAAATGATGAAACTACTCCATAAAAAGAAGAACATGACGAAGACCGAGAAAGCCATGTTCAAGTATAAAAAAATGCGGAAGAACCGCAAATCGAAGTTCCAAGGAACGATGATTAATCCTTCAAGATTTCATGTCAGTCAACTGAAGTTTTTGTTAATCTTGATTCCATTCTTAATTGTCACTTTATTACCGTTAATTTATATTATTTCACATGCTTTTAAACCACTGGATGAACTGTATGCTTACCCACCTAGAATCTTTGCGTCAAGAATCACTTTTGATAATTTTCAAAATCTCTTTTTAGCTGCTTCACAAACAGGAGTTCATTTTGCACGATATTTATTTAACAGTATTATCTCAAGTGCTTCAGTGATTTTCTTATCAATTTTGATTGGATCACTTGCGGCTTACTCATTCTCATTCTTAAAGTATCGGGTTAAAAAGACGTTGTTTACCCTCAATCAAATTGCGATCATGATTGTTCCTGTCGCAATATCGGTTCCTAGATTTATCGTAATGAATTCACTGGGGATTACCAACACCATCTTCGCTCATATTATTCCGTTACTTGCGATGCCAGTGGGGGTCTTCTTAATGAAACAGTTTATGGACCAAGTACCAAGAGAACTCTATGAAGCTTCGGTTATCGATGGTGCTAATAAGTGGCAAATTTACTTAAAAGTCGTCATGCCTTTAGTTAAACCAGCACTCGCAACGGTGGCGATATTAGCCTTCCAAAACAGTTGGAACAATATTGAAACTTCAGATTTATATGTCAATAGTGAGGCATTAAAAACATTACCCTATTATTTCTCAACCTTAACAATGGGAACATCGGCTATCGCTGCGCAAGGAATGAGTGCAGCTGCCAGCTTAATCATGTTCTTACCAAATATTTTACTCTTCATCATCTTACAAAATAGTGTGATGAATACCATGGCTTACTCGGGGATTAAATAATATGAACCATAAAAAATATGTCTTATTACTATTATTAACATTTATTATATTTGGGGCGATAACATTCCTATCACCCACCGTAGAAGCTGCATCAGCTTATAAAACATATACCGTAGATAGAAACCATCAATTATCGGAAACCAATGAAGCGTACGAAGCTGTATACATGGTTAGAACGTTATCCGATGGTTCGAAGTTGAATGGCGCTAAAGATATGTTTATCGATTCTGATGATTATATGTATATCGCTGATACTGGCAATAAACGTGTCGTCATCTTAGATTCAGATTTACAAGTAGTTTATACTTTTGGTTCAGATTTACTCATCAAACCGTTAGGTATCTTCGTCGTTGAAGATTATATCTATGTCGCTGATTATGGCGTTGGCCAAGCGAATACTGATATAGGTAGTATCTACATTTGGCATTTTGATAAGTCAAAAGATACCTTAGAAGAAGCAATTGAATTAGTGGATGTTTTATCAACACCCAGCAGTCCAATTTTAGAAACGGATGGATTTATTTTTAGACCGTTAAAAATTGCGGTTGATCAAAACTTTACGATGTACGTCATCAATGAAGGTACCACCTCTGGTGTGTTGATGATTAATGCAAGCAATCGTTTCATCGATTACTTTGCATCTAACAACATTGATATCACCTTATGGGAAAGAATTCAAAGAATTATCTATGCCAATAATGATAACGTTTATTTGACGAAAAATATCCCAGCTCCTGTAACAAATATCACCTTAGATAACAAGGGCTATTTCTATACTGTTACTCAAAAGCCACTTGACTCAGCATTAGGCGATAACTTGAAAAAAGTGAATATCGGCGGAACCAATTATTTCTCAGAAGAAATGTTTGTGTATGCGGATATCGTTGATGCTTGGGCAGGGGACGTTGGAAACATTTATACTGTCACTTCAGCAGGATTTTTAGCAGAATATGATAGTCAAGGAAACCTCTTGTTTTTATGGGGGGGAAAAGGAACAGGTAATGATAAATTAGGCTTGTTCTTATCAGCTTCATCGATTGCGACAGACTCCAATAACAATATCTATGTACTCGATGACCATACCAGCCGTAACTCCATTCAAGTATTTCGTGAAACACCTTTTGCTTTTCAAGTGCATGAAGCTTTAGATTTATTCAATCAAGCAAGGTACGTCGAAAGCATTGAAGTGTGGCAAGAAGTATTAAGATATAACTCGATGCTCGATATGGCTTACCGTGGAATTGGTTTAGGTTATTTAATGAATGAAGAATATGAACTGGCGTTAGAACAGTTCAAAATTGCTTATGATCAAGCCGATTATTCTGAAGCTTACTGGGAAATCAGAAATTTATGGATGACGCAAAATGTCTCTATGCTACTTTATGTTGTTCTTGGTTTAGCAGCAGTGCTTATCACCGTTAACTTGACCAATAAAAAGTATCATTATTTGACCCATGTTGGTGAAACAATCGGTCAAGTCAAAAAATACCGAATCCCTCGAGAAATAAGTTTTATGTTTCGGTTTATCAAACATCCAGCTGATGCTTGTTACGAAGTCAAGGCTAAAAAGAAAGCTTCATTTTTAACAGCTTGGATTATTCTGGGTGGATTATTTGTATTACATATACTTGCAATTTTATTTACTGGATTTATCTTTAATAACGTCATTCCTGAAGAAACAATTCTCTTCAAAGAAAGCTTAACGTTATTATTACCCATCTTGATATTTATCATCGCGAACTACTTGATGTCCTCATTGATGGAAGGAGAAGGGACGTTTAAAGCAACCTTCATTAATACCGTTGGTGCATTAATGCCTGTCTTTATTATTTATCCTTTCGTTATTATCATTTCTAATTTTATCACGTTGAATGAGGCGTTCTTATTTTCAATGGGCAATGTTGTCATGCTTGCTTGGGTAGGGATTTTATTATTCTTCAACATTAAAGAAACGCATAACTATAGCGTTGGACAAACGATTGTTAATTTCATTTTAACAATTTTAATGATGGTTATTATTATTGTTGTCCTCATTATGGTGTATTTAATGGTCATTCAAGTGACGAACTTTGTCACAGACATCATAAAGGAAGTGATTTTACGTGAATAAGAAATTTTGGTTGCTAGGATTAGTTATCACTTCACTCTCTTTGTTTTTAATCATTCCAATGATTCAAGCGAAAAACAAAAATATCACAGGATTATTACAGCAATCGACTTACAATTTATCAACCGATTCAAATTTCTTTGGTCAAGCTGAAAATACGACTCCCGTTGAAATTGACGCTGCTCCAGAGATAAAATTGCTCGGACTTGGATATCAAGCGGTTAGCGAAACGGATGAACTAAAACTTTATGTCAAAGAACGTTATTTCCAAATTGCAGTTCTTGATAAAGCAAGTGGATATATCTGGTATTCAGTTTATCCGGATTACCTACAATTAGGACTCTCAGGAACCTCAAGATTCTTCGTTGAATCAGGCGTTATTATTGAATATTATAACCTTGACAATATCTTGGTTGAAGACTCAAAAAGTTATGTATCAGGAACCAAATATAACGTTGAAGTTGATTATGATTATGAATCAGTTGAACAAGGATTTAAAGCCCATCTCAATTTCAAAGATCAAGCTATTGAATTTGATGTAATGGTTTATATTGAAGAAGGACAGTTAAAAGTAACGTTACCTATCGATTCATTGGTTGAAGGTGACATCGAAAAACCGGTTTTAAATATTGATGGAACCACTACGATTAAAACAACGTCTTACCGTTTAAAATCAGTTTATGTTTTTCCTTACTTCGGATCTAATAACTATGAAATCAATGGTTATTCCATGATTCCCGATGGATCAGGCGCACTTATTCGCTATACAAACGTGCGTTCATCCACCGCTTATACTAAACGAATATATGGCGTTGATGAAGGCATTTCAGCCTTTAAGGCAGAATCATCAACCTATTATCTTCAAAATGAATTAACGGCGAGTTATCCAGCTTTTGGCGTTAATCACGGATATCAACAAGCAGCTTTCTTAGCGGTGATGACTGAAGGCGATAGTTTTGCTGAAATTCATTCATATCCGTATGGATATAATGCTTATCCACTCAATACAACGTTCTTTAAATTCATCGTCAGAGAACGTTATACCATTCAAACCTCTTCAAATTCGTCTGATTCTTTCCAATTGATTAATACTGATCCTTATCCCACTGATTATGTGGTGACGTATTATTTTATTTCAAATACGGACGCTAGTTACTCGGGTATGGCCCAAGTGTACAAAGATGTTTTAACGCTTGACCGGGAAACAAAAGAAGGATCAGGTCTCAATTTAACGTTACTTGGAATGGATTATAAAGGGGGATTATTTGGTAAGAACTATGTACCGATGACCACTTACGATGATGTCGTTACAATTGCATCGGAATTAAAAACACTTGGCGTAAATGGGTTAAACATTGTTTACACCGGTTGGAATAAAGGTGGTTATTACGATAATGAATTAATGAAACCTGTTACCAGTTCAAAGCTCGGTGGAAAACGCGATTTTCTTGAAATGATGTCTTATTTAAACGAGAATTCGGTTGACATTTATTTTCAATCAAATCCATTGATTTCTTATCAAGCTACCCTGGGTTCAGGGGTTGTTAAAAAAATTACTTTGTCTTCCTTTGCGACTTCCGCTACGAGATCTTCTTTATTCGCTTACACGTATTATACGAATCCTGAAGAAGTCGCAGATAAGGTATTAAAATTTAGTAGATTGTATGAAAATCTTGGTATTGACTCTCTTGCTCTATCAACGGTAGGTTCTTCCTTATTCTCTTACCGTGATAATCAAATCAATTATTACCGAAACCAAGCTTTATCTATCATCCAAGGTGAAATAGAAGCATTAGCTGCTTATCAAATGGGACTTTATCAACCCAACAGCTATTTATGGAAATCAACTGATACGTATTATCAAGCACCTGTTGAATCCAACAAATATGCTTATATTACTGATTCAATTCCTTTTGTTCAACTTGTTCTTAATGGATCCTCTAGACTCGTTTCTTCCTATGTTAATTATGTGAGTGATTATGACTTATTAGCTTTAAGACTCATTGAATATGGCATGGAACCTTCATTCTTAATTACCAAGGAATCCACCCATAAACTTCGTTATACCAACTCTCAATATATTTATACTTCACAATATGATTTATGGGATGACATTATTCTTGATATAGGGATGAAAACACAAGCGGTCTTAAATGATATCGGTGGACAAGAAATGATATCTCACCGTTATATTCATCAAGGAGTCTCTGAAAGTATTTATCAAAATGGCACAAAAGTTTATGTGAATTACACCAATCTCGTTCAAGTTGTCGATGTTGGAATTGCGGTCGCACCGAATACTTATAGGGTGGTGAAACCGTGATGAAAAAAATTATAAATAATATCGTATCTATCCTTTTAAAAGTAAAATTATTTTTAGTTAAAATTTGGACACCGATTAAAACATTCTTCAAGAAAAAAGTTAACCCAATCATCTTAATTATTTTGAAGTATACAGGATTGTTATGGGTTAAAAAACAATTGAATCGCTTACCAAATAAAATTAAAAAAGCGATTTATGGCATCTTGTTTATCTTGCCTTGGTTGATTGGTATGATTGCGATTGGTATTCCAATTTTAGCGAAATCAATTCGAATGGCCTTGTCCGACAAATACTATTATATTGTCAATCAAGGTTGGCAAATCACAGGCAATTGGTATGATTTCACCCAGTTTAAACGCATTTTCTCCGATGAGCCTTACCATCTTACACAAATATTAGATACGTTAAAAGATGTATCATTAGTCGTACCGCTCGTTGTCATATTTGCATTAATCCTAGCATTAATGCTCAACCAAAAATTAAAAGGAAGAGCCATCTTTAGAACCATTTTCTTTATCCCGGTTATTTTGCTTTCAGGAAACATGTTAGCGAACTTCCAGTCTAACGGATTATTAACGGTTCCGGCAATTGCGAATGGAACAATTACATCCTTTCTAACCGACTATTTTCCAGCGATATTTTCGGAAATTGTCGCTCAAGCATTTGAAAAGATCGTTTTAATTCTTTGGCTTTCTGGGGTTCAAATTTTAATCTTCCTAGCAGGATTACAAAAAATGGATGCTTCGACGTATGAAGCCGCAGAGATTGATGGAGCTTCCATGTGGGAATTGTTTTGGAAAATTACATTACCTGCATTAATCCCTCTAATGTACATCAACATTATCTATACAACGATTGTCTATTCAAATTTATCAAACAATGCGATTGTTTCCATCATTAACTCCAGTTCAGATGCTTCAGGGTCTTTAGCAGGTACATTGGCCGATGAAGTCAATTACGGACGAGCGTATTCAGCGGCGCTCTCATGGATTTTATTCGCTATTGAATTAACGGTCATCGGCGGGTATACACTGGTTATTAAACTCGCTTCAAGACGGTATGAATAGGAGGATACGATGAATTCACTTAAATCAATGAATCTAAAACGTGTACTCTTAGGCAGAAAAGGCAATGATGGACTCTTATTTAAAATTGTGCTTTATATCTTATTAACTGGCATAAGTTTTATCTTCTTATATCCTTTGTTATCGATGTTATCGATGTCAATCATGAGTTTAGAAGACTTAATCGACACATCGATATCCTGGATTCCGAGAAATTTTACGATTTTGAATTATGTTAATGCGTTTGAGTGGATGAATTTCTTTGAAGCATTTTCGGATTCTTTAAAAGTTTCCGTCTATCCAACGCTCGCAACTGTGATATCCTCTGCACTCATCGGCTATGGATTTGGTCATTATCAATTCTTTGGTAAAAAAGTACTGATGGGTATGATGTTAGCGATGTTCTTGATTCCAACGGTATTGACGTATATTCCTACCACAGTTCTTTACCGCGATTTATCGATCTTTGGCATTGATTTACAACTCATGGATTCAATTAGAGCATTTTGGGTACCTGCTCTCTTTGGCAATGGCATAAGACAAACAATCTTTATATTAATCTTCTACCAGTTTTTCCGAATTATTCCACATGAATTGTTTGAAGCAGCAGAAATGGATGGGTCCGGTCCGTTAAGAACGTTTATTACGATTGCCATTCCGATGGCTGCGCCAGCATTTCTCATTTGTGGATTATATTCCTTTGTCTGGTACTGGAATGAAACTTCTTTAGCAAGACTTTATTTTGGCAGTGTTTATACGACATTACCAATGAGTTTAGAAAGTTATATCAATATGTATCGTTCAATGTATTCACAAGGTCAAGTGACACTTGATACCGTCAATAGTATTTATAATACAGGGGTTCAATATGCCATGACACTTATCTCAATTGCTCCTTTATTACTCGTTTATTTATTTGCACAAAAATGGTTCGTAGAAGGCGTTGACCGATCAGGCATCGCTGGTAACTAAAAAAAGGGAATTACCTAAGCTCAGCTTAGAATAAAAATATATTTAGGAGGCTACAATGAAAAAAGTAATGTTGGTAATAAGTTTTATGTTACTATCGGTTATTTTGATTGGTTGCGTTGAAAAAACAACAACGACAACGACTCAAACAACCACTAGTACAACCACAACGACATCACAAATTCCTACTGATAACGATCCTGTTATTTTAGGTGTTGACGATGTTACCATCGAGAAAAACTCTGTGTTCGTTCCTTTACAAGGCGTAACAGCTACAGACGTTGAAGATGGCGATTTAACAAGCGAAGTTCAGTACTCAGGGAATGTCAATCCGAATGCTGTTGGCACTTATACAGCAACGTATACCGTCACGGATAGCGATGGCAATGTTACTGTTGAAGAAAGAACAGTCACGGTCGTATTTACTGACACGGCAGCACCTTTGATTACCGGAACAGCGAACAAAACGATTTACGTCGGTGAAAGTTTCAATCCTCTTACCGGTGTCAGTGCTACTGATACCGTTGATGGATCAGTTGATGTAACAGTCGAAGGATCAGTCAATATTTGGGAAGAAGGATCCTATACTCTAACTTACACCGCAGAAGATGAAGCTGGTAATGATGCTACTGCAACTAGAGTAATTACAGTTTCATTTGGCGATTTCGTGTTTGGTGATGAAGTTAATATCCCTGCAGAAAACTTTACAACTGCAGCAGGAATTATGTCTTCACCAGTCTTCTCAGGCGGCATTATCAATGAAGCCATCGCTAATTTCACTTATTTAAAAGTGGTAATTAGTGCTAGTGCTACAGCTGCTGGAAACATTTCAGTGGCATTAGGATCAGCAGTACCTAGTTTAGGAGAGCTTGCCTTAACTTCAACAGTCGCTGAATATACAGTGTACTTCGTATTAGTTGATGAATTAGTTGACGCAGTTATCGCTATTGATACCAATGATTTAACGGTTGAAAACTTAACTGTGGATTATGCTTTCGCAGAAGTTCGCGACATGGTTGCTCCTGTATTAAACGTACCTGCAACTGATGCAGTTCATCCGGTTGGAAGATCTTTAGAAGAACTTGAAGCACAACTTCTTTCACGAGCGACAGCTGTTGACAACATCGATGGGAACATCACTTCAAGTATTATCATTGAATGGGGTACTTTTGATATTAATGTTGTTGGCGAACAAGTTGTTACTTATTCTGTAACCGATGATGGTGGTAATGAAACCACTGCTGAAAGAACTGTTATCGTAGGTAACTTGGTTGATGCTGGTGTCTTAACTGATCCTACATTCCAAAATTTAGGCGATGGCTTATGGAATGAAAAGAGTAATAATGGTGAAGTAGATATCACTTACAATGCAACAGAAGGTACGATGAACATTACTGTTATTAAACTTGGGGACTGGTTATCAGCTGCAGGAACTTATTATAAAGAATCATCTGCTAATCTTGAAGTTGATCAATGGTATTTATTTACATTTACTGTAAAAACAGCGATCGCTCGTCAAATGGGATTCAGAATGGGTCTTGTAACTGACCAAGCTAATGGATGGATTGATGATTTTGATGGAAGAAATAGTATTTCATTAAACATCAATAGCGAATATCAAACATTCAATTACTACTTCAAGTTAGATTCATTAGTATCATCTAATGGTTCATCTGAATTTACAATTGAATTGAACTTAGGTCAAAATACCAATTGGAATATGCCAGGAACAGGCGCTGTTACAACATTTAAAGATGTTGCAATGTACAAAGTTGTAACTGAATTTGATCCTCCAACCTATGTTCAACATGTTGGCGCAAATCTTCCAACGAAATTCACAGAAGGTGACGCTGCTCCTACATGGGCTGACTATGTTTCTTTCTATGATATGTCAAATATGTTATTAACACCTACAATCGATGCTTCTGCTGTTAATATGGCAGTTGCTGGATCTTATGATGTTGTTTATACTGCAACCGATTCACGTGATAATACAACTACTTATACCTTAACAATAACTGTCTCAACATCAGCTAACGCTGACGTTACTGGACCAGTTATTACGCCTAAAGAAGGCGTACCAACAACCTTAGACCAATTCACGAATGTGACTGTTGATTTAACTACATTAGTGACTGCAGTCGACGCTGTTGATGGTGAGATAGCTGTTCTACCAGAAATGGTTGATAATGGTGGCTTAAACTTTAATGTAGCTGGTGTTTATACGGTTACTTATACCGTTTATGACTTATCAGGTAATATCACAGTTTTAGCAGTTGACGTTACAATCGTAGACAAACAAGGTCCTACAATTAATGTTGGTGACTTTGTAATTAATGTTGGCGATGCATTTGATGGTTTACAAGGATTAACTGTCGTTGACAATGTTGATGGAACAATTGCTAATTCATCCGTTGTTATTACGGGTCTTGATGCTTTCACAGCAGAAGGAATTGCAACGACTTCAGGTAGTTTCGAAATAACTTATACAGTCGTCGATGCTTTAGGAAATTCATCTTCTAAAACAGTTACAGTCACAGTAACTGACATTATTTGGGATGAAGATTCAAGAACTCCACTTGGAACTCCAGATGAAGGCCCAACACATTCTACCGTTGCATTTGATGCAGTAGAAGGTGCTTATGTGATTTCAAATATCGACATTAACGTTGATCCATGGGATCATGCAAGATGGGTATATTATTTCAATGCAGGATCTGAATTAGTATTCGGACAAACTTACAAATTTGAAATTCAAGTGAAAGCCGATGTAGCTACTGACATTTATTTCCGTGTTGGTGCAACGTTATGGGTAGATCCATGGATTGATAATTTTGACGGTGGCTTAACTACAATCGCTGTTTCTACTGAATATATTACTTATCAAGTAGTATTTACAGTTGACAAAGAAATGGTTAATGGCAACGCTAAATTCCAATTTATGTATGGATACTTACCAACCGATGCTACAAACAATATCTATATTAAATATTTCGATTTAGTTCAAGAACAACAACCAATCGTTGAAGCTGCAAAAGATTTAACTGGTGAAACGACACTTGTTGGAACAATTTCTAATTCTACGATTGCTTATGATGCTGTTGAAGATGCTTATTTAATTACTAATATCCCAGCTTATACTTATGACTGGATGGTTGGTAGAGTAACTAATATGTTTGATAACACAGTATTAACATTTGGTGAAACATACCGTGTTAAAGTTGTCGCTAAAGCAACAACAGCGACTGACTTAAAAGTTAGAATCGGTACGACTTTAGCTGCAGATCCTTGGATTGACAATTTCGAAGGTGGCGTTAACCGCTTTGGAATTACAACTGAGTATGTCACTTATTATGTTTACTTCACAGTTGACAAAGAGTCATTCGTTTCTGCAAATAGTGCTAAAATGGAATTTGACTATGGATTCTTATCCGATACTGAAAATACCATTTATATCAAAGATTTAGCAATTGAACATGTCTACTATCCACTTGTTGAAGGTGAAGATTATGTTCAAGTTGATGGATTTGATTATGCTGATGAAGCAGCTTTAGAAGCTACATGGATCAACCGTATTAATGGTGTTAACCAAACAGCTCCAATCGCATTATTTGGTCTTGATACTTTAAACGGCGGATTCATCTTTGAATTACCTGCTACTCAAACTGGTTGGTACTTAGCAAGAAGATATGCTTCCTTGTCATCATTAGGTGTCACTGATGAATTCACAAATCTAGCATTCTATGTTACCAATAATACAAATAAAACAACTATGAGTGTTTGGATTTACTGGTCTGGAAGCCAAATGGCTTACACCGTGAACTTACCAGCAATCGGTGAATCCGGATGGGTTACCATCAATACACAATCTACAGCAGGGAAATTACCATCTCAAGTTACTGACCTTGCAATTGGATTTGATAACCAAACTTGGAATGTTTGCACAGGCTCTTTAACGATTTATGAGTTTCTAGCAGTTAAAGATGTTGCTTCAGTTCAAAAATATCCAGTAGAAATCCAATTACCTCCGAACGAAGCTCCAGTTATCACAATGAGTGTTGCTGATAAAGCAACGATTGCTGGAATGACGTTAAAAGCTGGAGAATCCGTTGAAGCATTATTAACTTCATTACTTTCCATGATTCAAATTAATGACGCTGAAGATGGTGTTATCGCTGCGACAGAAGCTATGCTTAATATTGGCAGTCTTAATGCAGCCGCTCCATTGATGGGTTCTTATGACATTACCGTTAATTTCTCTGATTCGCAAGGACAAGCCGCAACACCTTATGTTATCAAATTATCAATCGTTTCTGTATTGAATGATTTTGAAGCATATGCTGACGATGCAGCCTTTAAAGCTGGATTCTCATTTGTAGGCTTTAGAGTTAGTGGAAGTTCTTGGCTCCCAGCCAATGGTCAACTAGTGACTCTTGGTGAAGATAATGTTTTACAATCAAATTATGGAACTGGAACCAATGGTATTCGCATTAACGTTACAAAAGCTCAATTACAAGCACTTGGAGCTGAATATGTTGGAATTTACGTTAAAACATCTGCAGAATTAGCTGGAACAATCTCTTTCCAAGCATTCTCATATGATTCTTCTTTCCAACAACTAACAACATATGGAACGATTGGTTATGCTGATGAAGGAACTTACGTCTATGTAGCAGTAAGTAGTTTACTTGATACAACGACTTCTGTATCTTTCATGATTAACGTTTCATCGGGTAATACAGGCGTATTAACATTAGATAATATCGTCATCAAATAGTAATTGACTCACGCGGAGGGAAGGGAATCCCTTTCCTCCGTCTTTTTTATAAAATGGAGGACATCATGGCAAACAACTTAAAACTAGCGGAAATATTCCAAGATCATATGATGTTTCAAGCAGACGCACCGATTCGAATTTTTGGAAGTTGTGAAACAAATACAACAATTACAGTTACAGTATTTAATAAAACATTTGATTTTAATTTTGATGGCACGACGTTTTTAATTGAATTACCTGCGTTTGACTTCACTCTCGAATCTTTTGATATAACGATACAATCAAAAGAAGATTCAATTGTTATACAAGATTGTATTTTTGGTGATTTGTTCATTGCATCAGGACAATCCAATATGCAATTTACGATGAAAGAATCTTTAGATGAACCAATAGAAGATAATCCCTTAATTCGATTTTATGAAGTTCCTAAATTACCTTACGTTGACGCTCATATTGAATTTCCATATTTTTATTCATCCAATCCGCATTGGTTTTCCTGCACAAAAGCAGAAGTGAAAAACTTTTCTGCGGTTGGTTATTTTGTGGCTACGTCGCTTTTTGAACAATTGAAACGACCCATCGGTATCATTTCATGTAATATGGGAGACACTTCTGTATTTTCATGGATTGATAAAGCATCGCTTTTTGATCAAGAATCATTAAAACCATATTTAGATTTCTATCAAAATGAAATTGACAAATACCGTTCTGTTGAAGAATACAACGAACGATACCATATACAACTCCCAAGACTCATGGAGTTTTACGGTCAAATAGACAAAGGAATTAAAGAAGGACTAAGTTCTGATAAAGCCCATGAAATGGCTTTTAAGTATTATCCAGATCCATATATTCCTATGGGACCGAAACATTATAACCGTCCTTCGGGATGTTTTGATATGATGGTTCAAAAGGTTGTTCCACTCTCAATCAAAGCAGCGCTTTATTATCAGGGTGAATCAGATCATCAAAATAAAGATCTCTATGAAGTTGCATTTAAGACCATGATTCAATCGTGGAGAAAATCATTTAAAAACCCAAAATTACCTTTTGTGTACGTCCAAGTTGCCAATTATTTATATCCAGGTACAATTAATCATCCAATAGCTGAAGTAAGAGATGCACAAACTCGGTGTATGAATCCTAAAGATTTGATATATATGGTGAGCGCGATTGATTTAGGTGAAGCTAATAATATCCATCCAAAAGATAAAAAAGTAGTTTCAAAAAGAATATCGAACATTTTATTAGAGTATCTATATCAAAAAGGGAGTTATTCATTGTCACCACAGTTTGATACATATTTTATTAAAAATCAATTGATAGAGATACATACGAAAAATAATGACCTTCCATTAATATCAAAGTCTCAACAAAATCATGGATTTTATGCATTTACGGATGATTCAACACTCATTGAAATTAATGATGTAAAGATAAGAGATAAAACAATTAATATCCCATATCTTCCTAGTTACAAAGTCATCAGTTATGGTTTTACGAGTAATCCGGTGATTGACATTTATTCAAAAAACGATCTACCTTTATTACCTTTTAAAATAAAACTCTAAAGAAAAAGAAGTTTGGGTTAACCAAACTTCTTTATTTATTCCTGGATGACTGATTTTTGTTGATTGGATCTTGGTTTAAAGAAGAAGAACAATAAAACACCCGTATAGAGATATTGCGCAATAAATTGGATAATCTCCGGTTTTGAGTACCAACCAATGCCGGCGTAGAGTGCAATTCCTAAAGGGGATTCCTTATGATCAATGAAAGTACCTGATAAGTCGAATAATTTAGTATAGACCCAGAGATTAGCGTCAAGGATTGCTTCAGCTTTAAAGTAACTTAAGAGTTCATGAATCGAGTAACCAACCATAAATCCTGCTTGTAAAATAAGGTAAAACAAAGTAATGTTAAACAAGACTTTTAAATTTACTTTAATCAATGATTTATAAATTAAGAAAGTTAATAGACCCGCTAGTAAAACACCAGTTAATGTGCCTGAAAAATAAGATAAACGATTGACGGATGCAAACACAAAGAGCACAATTTCTGCTCCTTCACGAGCGACCATAACTAAAGCTAACAAGATAATGCCGGTTTTTGAAAATGTAACTGCCATTTTATCGTGAATATCAGAGACAATCGTATAACGGTGTTTCATCATCCAAAAAATAAATGTCGTGATTAATATTAAAGCGACTAAAGAAGCAATCGATTCCCATAATTTAATGATATTATCACTTGAAGCTCCAATGAGAATAGATATGAGCCCCATGAGTAATCCAAAAACAAGTGATGTTAATACACCATAACCGAACCCTTGAAAAACATATTTTTTATCGCTTTTTTTGTTAGTTTTATTGAGGTATTCTAACATAATTGCGATGATTAAAAAAGCTTCTAGACCTTCCCTTAAGCCCATGACTAAACCAGGGATATAATCAATACCAAACATGTTAATCTCCTATTTTAAGTACGTGGCAGTACTGTTATCAACTTCAATAGTTGTAGTTATATTATAACAAATATGCATCAATACCTTTGATTTGACGATAAAGAAAGTGTTTACATCGTGCTTTTTGTTTGTGAAATAAAGGTATCAATGATATGATAATAAAAGATAATAAAACAGTTTTTTCCTTTTTTAAGGATATCACACAAAAAAACTATTAAATCATCACAATTAAATGCGATAATAATTGCCAAATGGCGTTAGGAGGTCAAGATGCTTAATCCTTATCAAACACTCAATATTTCTCCAAATGCAACGGATGATGAAATAACAAAAGCTTATCGTTCACTTGCGAAAAAATATCATCCTGATCTTCATCCCAATGATCCAATCGCAGAAAAAAAGATGAAAGAAGTTAACCAAGCGTACGATACGATTCAATCTATTAGAAATGGATCAACTCAACAAGACTCGTATTCCACTTATCAATCCTATGGAGTCGATTTAACATCCGTTGAAATCTTGATTACTGAAAGAAGATACCAAGAAGCATGGATTTTATTATGTCAAATAACGAATCGTACTTCGAGATGGTATTTTCTATCGTCCATTGCTCATGCAGGTCTCAATGACCGAAATCAAGCGATGTATGACATTAATGAAGCAATTCGGATGGAACCTTATAATCAAGAATATCGGTTCTTTTATTCGCAATTAAACCGGAGTACCGGTTCATCAACTCAAAGAAGTGGTTTTAGAATCCCTTGGATTTTAAAGATGATATTCTATATTTATTTGTTTCAATTTTTAGGGAGATTAATCTCTACTTGGTTATTTGGATAACCTGATAGAAAGAAGGAAAGAACATGAGTCAATTTAAGAATAAATTACAGCGTTTTATGATGGGAAGATATGGGATCGATTCATTATACCGATTTTTGATTTTTCTTTCCCTTATTTTATTAGTTATCAATATTTTTGTCCCTCAAATCGCTTTGTGGATTGCGGCTATGGTCGTTTTGTTGCTTTCTATCATGCGAACATTCTCAAAAAATATCATCACTAGAAGAAAAGAAAATGCTCTTTACTTAAAAATCACAAAAAAATTGTTTGGTTTCATTCCAAGAAGTATAAGGAGATTTAAGGATCGCAAGACCCATGTATATAAACATTGCCCTAACTGTAAAGCGACATTAAGACTTAAAAAGATTAAAGGACCTCATACAGTTGATTGCCCAAACTGCTTTAATGAGTTTAGCGTAAGAATTAAATAGAAATTCAAAGCATGATCTTAAACAGATGATGCTTTTTTTTCGTATGTACTATTCGTATGGTTTAATTCGGCGTATAATTAAAGTATAAATTATAAGGAGGGTTACATATGAAATATTTCGTTGCCAGTCTAGAGGCATTTACACCTAATCAACCCATACTGTTTGAACAAGATGGGGTTCGAATTTTACTAGCCTTAAAAGATTCAAAGGTTTATGCGATTGCGGATAAATGTCCCCATTTAGGCACTTCCCTAATGAAAGGGACATATGATGATGGGATTGTCACTTGTAAATCACATGGAGCGAAAATTGATATTTCAACCGGAGATATTTTAGAAAAAGCCCATCTCGGATTTGTCAAAATGCCAACAAAAAAAGCAAAGATGTTTGAAGTAACCATTACTGATAAGAAAGTTTATGTAGAAATATAAAATAAGTGGAAGGCAATTATAAGCCTTCCACTTTGATTTTTAGATGATGAAATTTCCGTTTTTAAAGATTTGTACTTGTTTTCCATCTGGAGTGACACCGATGATAGACATATCCGCACTACCAAACATAAAGTCGCAATGAACTAAGGATGAATTGTACCCAATCTTTTCAAGTTCTTCCTCATTCATATCCACACCACCCTTAACGTTAATCGGATACGCTCTTCCTAATGCCATATGACAACTTGCATTTTCATCAAATAACGTATTTAAGAATAAAATACCAGAATTAGAAATGGGTGAATCATGTGATATTAATGCAATTTCGCCAAGTCGAGAGCTGCCTTCATCAGAATTTAACAAGTTCTTAAGGGTTTCTTCTTGTTTTTCTGCGCCATAAGAGATAACTTTACCGTCTTTAAATTCTAACCAGAAGTTTTCAATTAAATTCCCTTGGAAATCTAAAGGTTTCGTTGCGACAACTTTTCCATTCACACCGTATTTATGAGGCATGGTGAAGGTTTCTTCTGTTGGAATATTGGCATTAAATTCTATGCCTTTAGAAGAATTTTCCGAGCCGCCAGCCCAAATATGATTTTTGACTAATTTGACTTCAACATCTGTTCCAAGACTGTTTTTAAATCTTAACGCATCAAATTGATAGTCATTTAAGATAATATTATGTTTTGATAATATTTCGTTATGTTTTTCCCATTCAGCGACGGGATCATTGGTTTCGCTAATACGGCTCGCTTGTAGTATTGCATTCCATAATGCTTCAACTGCTTCATCTTTTGCTAGTTTAGGAAATACTTTACTTGCCCATACTGCATTTGGAGCGGCAATGACACACCACTGGGTGTGATTGCCCATTGTATGATTTCTAAAGAATGAAATGGCTTTTGAAGTCGCTACGTTTGCCTTTTGAATTTTCGATGCATCTAATCCTTCATTGATACCAGTAATTGGAGAAGTAATGCTGATTAAGCAAGCTCCATCATCGACATAATGTTGATAACGGTCAATAAACCACTTTGGAATCGTTGTTAATTCTTCATCGCTTTGGTATAAATATCCATAACGAGACACATAAGCATCATTCCATAAAATTTCTACATTCTTTGCGCCAACTAAATATGCTTGTTTCGCAATTTCTCTTGCAAGTTCTCTCGTCTCGGTTGATGAGTTTACAATTAAGCGTTGGCCTTTTTGTACATTCGCACCAATTTGAACAGCGACTTTTGCATATTTTTCTAATAAGGTTTGTTTCATTCTAGAATCCTCCATCAAATTATCTATTCATATTATACTTTCATTCGTAAATAACTTCAAATATTTCTCATTTAAAAGTGATAGTTTTTAATAAAAAGCATGTGTAAGCAAATGACTTGAGTTTTTTCCCGACTTTTAGGATAATACAAGTAACATAAATGGGGGGATTATTTATGAAAATTGAAATATGGTCAGATTTTAGTTGTCCTTTTTGTTATATAGGTAAGAAACGTTTTGAAAGGGCATTATCTGATTTTATCCATAAGGATCAAGTTGAGGTTGTATTTAAAGCTTATCAACTCAATCCAAGTGCAGAAAAAAATACCGATAAAAATGCCTATGAGACGTTTGCGAAAAGTCATCAAATATCGATTGAAGAAACAAAAAAACGTTTTGAAAATACAGTCCAAAATGCAAAGTCTGTCGGACTAGATTTTCGTTATGATTTAATTCAAATGACAAATACCTTTGACGCTCACCGCCTTGCAAAATGGGCAAATCTTTTTGAACTCGAGCCCAAGTTCACGGATCGTCTTATGAAAGCATATTTTACGGATGGGTATAATTTAGCTAATATTGAGACGCTTGTCAAGTTGGCAGATGAAGTCGGATTAGACAAAGATACAGCAAGAAAAGTATTAGAAGAAAATCAATTTTCAAATGATGTTCGAAATGAAATCAGTGAAGCAAAGAAAATTGGCGTTCAAGGAGTTCCTTTCTTTGTGGTTAATCGCAAGTATGGTATTTCAGGAGCGCAACAAGAAGCTTATTTCTTAGCTGCATTAAATCAAATATGGGATGAAGATCACCCAACTATTCCTGAAGAAGATGCAAAAACAACGTATTGCACTGGCGAAGACTGCGATTTATAATTCATTAACATTCAATTATTAATAAAATAACAGCTATATTCTTAACAAGAGTAAAGCTGTTTTGTTTTTAAACAAAGCATCTCATGTTTACATTTTGTCTTTTTAACGTTATAATCAATGAGTAAACGGTTCCATTTTCATTACAATAGGCTACAAAAGGAGATACTAATATGACGATAAAACGATTACTTACTCTATCAGTTGTGATTTTATTTATCTTTACGGGTTGTACTCAAGTGACGACGACAACGACTTTACCGCAAGGAACAAATACAGTAACGACTAATGATACAACAACCACAACCTTAACAACCCAAACACCTTTGATTGGTGAAGTAACAGGGCTAGAAGATGAAACTGTTATAAAAAATCATTATTTTCATGTATTAAAAGGGGTTCAAGCTTTATCTTCAACTGGTGAAGACATTACTTCTTATATCACTATCTCTGGTAGTGTCGATTATGGCACGGTTGGAACTTATGATTTAGTCTATTCGATGGACTATTTTGGTGATGTTTTTCAAGAAACAAGAACCATCACTGTCGCAGAGGGAACTTATGTCGCTCCCACAGGATCAAGGCCTACGGGGGGATCTGAAACCATTGTTTTAGATGAAGGATCCTACCGAACTGGAACTGAAAGTTCATTAACACACCCTATCAATCCCGCTTTTATTGAAGCGGATTTACTCTCTAGAGCTGTTCCTTCAAATTCATGGTGGACGACGTTGTTAGTTGGAAATTATGGAAACTCAAATGGAATTTATACCAATCCACTGAAATCTTCTTTTAGTAACGAAGGGGTAGAAATTACCAACGTAGGAGAAGGATTTGTGCAATACTGGAATCCGGGAGGATTACAGACCATGGCTCAATATTCTATCTCTTTAAAAGATTTATTCTTAAAGACCGATTCATTATCGCTAGGGTATACGACTAAAGTCATTGATTATTCTGATACCTCTGTTAAAGTCGCAATGAGAAATAATAGTTCGAGTGAAGATAAAATGGTCGTGACGTTTGCACAAGGATCGCCTTATATTTTCGCTGAAGTTGCTCAAAAAGAAAATGTAACAATCATTGCCGGAACCAATGGCGTTGATAATTATGAATATTATGATTTGTCAGGCACTAAAATCAATACATTATCGTATACAGGCAATGCCATCATTCTAAAAATGGTTAGACGCCATATCGGCTATGAATGCACCCCACCAGCGAATGTTGGAATGCCTTTATATGCGGACCGTTATTTCTTAATTAGTACACCGAATAATACAGATTTCACAATCAGTTCAGGGAATCACCCATTTGGACTTAATAATAAAATAACGATGGACTTAGGAACAGGGAATTATCTTTCTGTTTCTGCGATTCCATCTTTAACAGAAGCCGCATTTTATCATTCTCACGCAGATGCATTCGTTACTCGCGGAACTGTATCTTATGATGTGAATCATCATAACAGTGTCGTAACGACCGATTACCGCATGAACGTTCAAACCATGGGTTCTATTCAAAAATCAGCCCTTATCGCCTTGATGCCTCATCAATATCAGTATTCAAATGCTTTATTAACCAATCATGAAGTCAGAACGGTTCGTGGGTCTCTAAAACTGATGGAAAACAATGCATTCCAAACTGAAATTGAGTTTAATGGAATGCTTCCAGGATTTACGCTTCCTGAAAATGAAGAATTTTCCTTATCTTCCATCACCACTTATTTAAACGATTTAAACACGAGAACTTTAGTAACAGATACTGAAAATTTCTTGAATGCGGATGCGCCTTATTGGAATAGTAAAGCATTATATCCGTTATCACAAGGACTCATCATCGCTGATCAAACGAACAATACGAGTTTGAAAGCCGATTATATTACAAAATTACGATATCTCTTAACCGATTGGTATACGTATTCAGGTGCTACTGATACAAAATATCTTTATTATAACAAACCTTGGGGTTCAGTTTATTACTCTGACAATGAATTTAATACCGCCGGTGAATTATCAGACCATGCTTTTACTCACGGATATTTAATCTATGCATCAGCGGTTTTAGCGATGTATGATCCATCATTTATCTCTGAATATGGGGAAATGGTCGATGTCTTACTCAATGATTATATGTATCCAGTGAAAGGCGATTCGAATTATGCCTATTTACGTTCCTTTGATTCATGGGCAGGTCACTCTTGGGCGCATGGCTTCGGCAGTTTTGCGGAAGGTAACAACTTAGAATCAACAAGTGAAGCGTTAAATTCGTGGGTTGGTGGATATTTATGGGCTTTGGCGACGCAAGATCAAGCAAGAATTGACGCAGCCATTTATGGATTTGTGACTGAGTTTTCCGCAATCCGTGAATATTGGTTTGATTACGATGAAGAAAACTGGAGTGAAGATTATTCAACTTATGCCAGTGTAGCTGGTATGGTATGGGGCGGGAAGTTTGATTACGCTACATGGTTTGGTGCGAATCCAACGTTTATCTATGGCATCCAATGGTTACCAAATGGCGAATATTTAACCAATTATGGTATTAACGCTGATGATTTAGCCAAACTCCAATTAATATTTGAAGATTATCTTGATGCAAAAAATAATGTCATTGATACATGGTATTCAAATATGTGGAGTGTCCTCGCCATTTACAATCCAGAGAGTGCAATAGCAGCTTTCGATGCATCGAAGATACTTAATGACGATTATCCTTCTGAATTATCAGGAGCGTATTGGATGATTAATGCCTTATCATCGTTAGGGATTAGAACTGATACCGTAAAAATGCATTCAAATAATTTAGTTGCTTCAACGATTTATATGAATGACGATGGAAGTATTTATGCAATGGTATGGAATCCAACATCGAGTGAACAAACGATTCAATTTTATAACAATTCTGCTTTTGTTTATCAAACCAAAGTTCAAGCAAATACGTTTACAAAGATTGAGATTCCGCTGTTATAAGAGTATCGAACTATAATTTATGAAGAGTAGGTCGTTCAAATGAGGAAAATGTTAATTAAACCAGATGCTATTGAGCTGAATAACTTACAATTACTTATAAAAAAATCAACTCATAAAGTTTTAATTTTGTGGGCACTTGATTGTGCAAATGATTTGTTAATGCTTTTTGAAAATGAATATAAGGCAGATTTAAGACCTAGAATAGCGATAGAAAAAGGGTATCTTTGGGCATCGGGTACTATAAAAATGCCTGAAGCTAAAAAGGCTATTTTAGAAGCGCATCAAAGCGCAACTGAACACCAAGACAATTTAGTTGCTTGTGCCTTAGCGCGAGCGATTGGACAAGGCATCTCAACCATCCATGTTAGAACGCATGCGATAGGAATTGTCATTTATGGCGTTACAGCATTTTTAAGACAAAAACCCACCATTGACCCAAATGAGATCATTAAAGAGAGAGTCGAATGGTTTTACCAAAAATTGCTTTACTGGGAAAATCATGTCAGCGACTATCGAATGTGGGCACCATTTTTATTAAAAGAAGAAAACTAATTTGGAGGCACTATGAACTACATTAATTATCCTGGAATTGATACTTCTGTATCTATTATCGCTTTAGGATGTATGCGTTTTGCGTCTTTAGATCAAGAACATGTAGATTTAGCGGTTAGAACTGCATTGAATCAAGGGATCAACTTCTTTGATCATGCGGATATTTATGGGAATGGTGAGTGCGAAATTAAGTTTGCTAAAGCGTTGAAAAATCTCGGAATTGATCGTAAAGAAGTCGTTTTACAATCCAAATGTGGTATTCGGAGAGGATGGTATGATTCTAGCAAAGATTATATTTTATCTTCCGTTGACCAAATCTTGAAACGACTTGATACAGATTATTTAGATATTTTACTTATTCACCGTCCAGACGCCTTAGTCGAGCCTAAAGAAGTTGCAGAGGCATTTGAAGAATTATATACGAAAGGAAAAGTAAAAGCATTTGGAGTTTCTAATCATAATCCAGGTCAAATTGAACTATTAAAGAAGGATGTTCAATATCCTATCATCGCCAATCAAATGCAAATGAGTTTAGCTACTTCCCCGATGATTAGTGCTGGCATCAATGTGAACACCTTAAATGATGAAGCTATCAACCGTGATGGCGGATTAATCGATTATTGCAGGTTGAATGACATCCGAATTCAAGCATGGAGTCCTTTTCAATTTGGATTTTTTAAGGGCGTTTTTATTGACCATCCTGACTATGTAAAATTGAATGAAGTCATGCAAAAACTGGGTGACAAATATCATGTTTCAAAAACTGCCATTGCGATTGCTTGGCTTCTTAGACATCCCGCTAAGATTCAACCTGTCATCGGCAGCGTTAGTTCGCATCATATCATTGAAGCGTGTGAAAGTACTACCTTTCAACTCGAAAAAAAAGAATGGTATGACCTTTATCTCGCAAGTGGTGCTTTGCTACCATAAAGAAAACCATTCTTATAGATTGATTAATGTAGATTGTCCTTGGGGGCAATCTTCTTTTTTTGAAGTAAAAAGACAATTCCAAGCATGAACACGCCGATAATGAATGAAAGAGCACTAAAATCGAACAACCAAAGCGGTTTGATGCTGTAGAGTAATCCACCTACCAAAGGACCTACAAACATGCCTAGCGAGACAAAAGAATGCCTAATACCCATAATACTACCAAATTTTCCTTCACTGGCATGTGAAGAAATATAATTTTGTTCAAGCGGTTGATAAATTGTTTTAAATACAATGTAAATCATATAGATGGAATAAACGAAGATGATAAACTGATTTGAACGAAAGACAATAAATACAATAATCGCTGAAATGATTTGAATGATTGAAATTAAGGTTAACTGTTTTCTTGCTTTTGCGAATAAAGGAACTAAAAAGATACTGGTCGCTAAGGATACAAAACCCGTGACCATCACAAAGGTTCCTAGTTCTAAAGAATCATATCCTAAGGCGTCAAAATGGACATCGATGTATTTGTTTAAGTTGGTGTTGCCAAGAGTGATAAAAAATAATGACAAGAAGAAGATCAACAAGCTTGAATCGATTTTCGTAATCGATTTTAAACTTGAAAACATGGATGGATGACTTGAAGTGATTGTTTTAGTCACTTCATCTTTGAATGTTAAAACGATATATAGAACATAAACTAAATTAATCAAAGCTTGGATTAAAAAAACGATTCGCAAGTCAGTTGTGCCTAGTAAGGTTGTCAAATAGGTATTCGTTGATATAAAACCACCTAACCAGTAACCAATCGATGTCCCTAAGGTGGTTGCCGCACCGATATAGGCAAGATTTTTCGTACGCGATAATTTAGTAGAAACTTCAATGACGTTGCTCGTCAGAAGCGTCAAAGGAGCAGCGACTCCAAAACCACTGAAAAAGCGAAAGAAGACCATTAAGATTGCGTTTCCACTATATGCGAAGAAATATTGGCCAATACTATACATGATTAGCCCGATGACAATATAGTATTTCTTCTTTCCTCGGTCGCCTATTATTCCCCAAAGGGGTGCGCCAATCATCATCCCTAAACTCATTAACGCAAAAAAGACACCAAACATATAGTCTGATATTTCCATTCCCCGAACCATGGCAGGCGTTACAGGGTGACCGAGATTATGGATAATGCCTTCGATAAAGAAGAAGGAGATTAATAATACTATTTTTTTGCGCATGTAAGTCTCCTAGAAATGAACTATTTCTATTATACGATATCCCTTATGAATTTTGTCATAATTCACTTTAAAATACGAAACCATTATTTCTAAACTAAATCTTTTAACTTTCAATTTAATGCGATATCCGATATAATATTGATAGAGATATTGAGGAGGAAATTTATGAAATTTTTTATTGATACAGCTAATTTAGAAGAAATTAAAGTCGCAAGTCAATGGGGTATTATTGTAGGTGTTACGACGAATCCATCTTTAATTGCGAAAGAAGGAAGAAAACTCGTTGATGTTATTAAAGAGATCACGACGCTCGTTGATGGACCGATCAGCGCAGAAGTTCAAGAGGGTAACGCCGAAGACATGGTGAAAGAAGCCTTTACTTACGCTGAAATGCATCCTAATATCGTCATTAAAATACCGATGACTTTTGAAGGCATTAAAGCGACAAGCATTCTTTCATCCCACAACATAAAAACGAATGTTACCTTATGTTTCTCAGTTGCACAAGCGATGATGGCTGCGAGTGCAGGAGCGACTTTTGTATCACCTTTTATGGGAAGACTTGATGATTACACAAATGATCCTGAAGCGGGTTATAGTTTACTTGAAGACATTCGTATTGCTTATGACAACTATGGCATCGAAACTGAAATTATCGCTGCTTCCATTAGACATCCAAAACACATTGAACAAGCGGCTTTAGCCGGTTCAGATATTGCGACCGTTCCGTTTAAAGTGTTTACGCAGATGATTGAACATCCATTGACCACAAAAGGGTTAGAGATTTTTAGAAACGCGAAATAAATAAATTATACAATTGTCGGACTCCTTATCTTGAGGGAATCCGACTTTTTTTCTTTCATATCTTTTGCTTATCAATCAGAAATATGAGAGAATAGTATTTGTTAAACTTTGACAGAAGAAGGTATCTCATGGAAAAAGTTAAATGGAATAAAAAATTACTTGATTACTTGATTAAAACCTTAAACGGAATGGCTTATGGGCTGTTTTCAACTTTAATTATTGGGGTTATCATTCGTCGAATCGGATTATTAACGGGATTCGTCTTTTTAGGCGATTTAGCAACGATTTTAAGTTCTTTAATGGGAATTGGAATAGGTCTAGGTGTCGCCTATAGTTTAAATCTATCTGGGTTAAAACTGATTGTTGGTGCCGTCGCTGGTGGTATTGCGACCAAGGTTGTCGCTCCAGATCCAATGGTCGCTTACCTTACAACAGTTTTAACCATTGAGTTTTTAAGATTAGTATTCCGTAAACCCACGCCGGTTGATATTATCATCATTCCCTTATTTGGCACTTTATTTGCTTATGGGGTTGCTTGGCTTGTCGGACCTCCTGTGGCTGCATTTATGCAATCGATTGGACTGATGATTCAAGCAGCTACGACAGTACAACCATTTTTGATGGGCATCATTATCGCGGTTGTTATGGGACTATTATTGACAGCGCCTGTCTCCTCTGCAGCTATCGCAATCGCGATTCAATTAGGGGGTATTGCTGGCGGAGCAGCGGTTATAGGTGGCGCAGTACAAATGATCGGATTTGCGGTTATGTCCCGTAAAGATAATTCGATTGGTACGGTTATATCGATAGGAATTGGTACCTCAATGCTTCAATTTAAAAACATCTTAAAAAAACCGATTATTTGGTTACCTACCATCCTTGTAAGTGCTATATTAGGCCCTGTTTCCACTGTGTTATTTCAAATGGAAACCAACTATTCGGGATCAGGAATGGGAACAGCTGGACTCGTTGGTCAATTTGCGACGATTGAAGCGATGGGATCATCGCTTAACGTCTTATTAATTATCGGATTAATGCATTTTTTACTTCCGCTTGTCTTAGTCTTGGGTGTCGACTTGATATTTCGAAAGAAGGGTTGGATTCGATTAGGAGATTTAGCCTTATCGGATATCAAAAAATAATAATTATAACGTCATATCAATCGGTATGACGTTTTCTTTTGATAGTTCATTGACTTTTAAAACCTTATCGAATACAATTTTTTATAGTCATCTAAAATTGGATTTCTATAGAATGTATTGGTGATATACAAATGAGTAAACTAAGGGACACGTCAAATCAATTAAAACAAAACAAGAAAACATTATGGCAGTTCATCATGTTTACGCTTTTAAGCTTGCTAACTACTCTCGTTGATTTAGGATCATTTTCATTGTTAAATTACGTAATACTGATCCCCTTAAAATCAACTCCGTTTCATTTTTGGGTGTTTAATTATGATGTCTTAGCCGGTGGGCTATGTGCATTTCTTGCGTTCGAAATTTCCTTTGTATTATCGCAAACTTTTAATTTCTTTATTCAAAGAAAGGTTACGTTTTCTGCGAATAATAACTTAGTATATAGTGGATTCATGTATGGTTTAATGGTCTTAACGGTATTTTTCTTACAATTATGGATACCGCAATTGTTAAGAGAAGGATTATCGAGGTTTACTGGCGATAACTGGGCAGATTTTATTTTGAAAAATATTAATATGACATTATCATTTTTAATTCAATTCCCAATGAATAAATATGTCATCATGAGACAAAAAAAGCATGAAAAAATCCCAACCATTTCAAATTAATATGAGAATCCGCATTGCGGATTTTTTTATGACTATTTAGCGACTTAAATGGTATAATAGACTTGGAATAATGGTTCTTTAAATGAAATGAGATGATCTTATGAATGAAGCACTCTTATATGAAAAATTAGATAATCTCGTTGTCCAATGTCATGTTTGTGAACACCATTGTCTAATTCATGATCACCATAGAGGTATTTGCGGTGTTCGTGAAAATAGGCAAGGAACTTTATACGCACTCAATGATGGCATCACGATATCATGTGCTGTCGACCCCATAGAAAAAAAACCACTCTATCATTTCTTACCGCACACAAAAACCTATTCATTGGCGACCGTTGGATGTAATATGGCATGTCCTTGGTGCCAAAATTTTGATATTTCACAATCGCCGAAACCCAAAGCTGAAATTGAAGGCGTTGAAATCACGCCTGAAGAGCATGTGGCTAAAGCGATCAAACTTCATTGTCCTTCCATCTCTTACACTTATTCAGAACCCACTATTTTTTTAGAGTATGCTTTAAAAACGATGAAATTAGCGAAAGCACAAGGGCTAAAAAATATTTGGGTTTCTAATGGATTTATGTCAGAACAAACCTTAGATTTAATTATTCCTTATTTGGACGCAATTAATATTGATTATAAAGGTAATGAAGAAAACTACCGAATTCTTTGTGGGGGATCAATTGACATAATTGAACGTAACTTAATAAAACTATATCAAGCTAAAGTTCACATTGAAATTACGACACTTGTTATTCCAAACGTCAACGATACAGTTCAGGATTTTGAACGAATTACCAACTTTATTGTGCAAAAGTTAGATAAAGATATTCCCTGGCATATTTCAAGGTTCTTCCCAGCATGGAAAATGATAAACTCAAAAATAACCCCGATTTCTTCTCTTGAATTAGCTCAAAAAATTGGTCGACAAGCTGGACTAACAACAATCCATCTTGGAAACGTTTGGTAAGGAAGTGAAATAATGTTGAATTTAACGGCATTTATCGTTCCTCATCCACCCATTATCATTCCAGAAATTGGAAGGGGAGAAGAACGAAAGATTGACTTAACGGTGAAGTCTTTTCATCAAATCGCACAAAAAATCGCAGAAATCAAACCTGATACTATTATCATCATCTCTCCTCACGCTAAAGCATACTCTGATTGTTTTTATATGCCAATATCTGAATCTGCTAAAGGATCGTTTCGCGATTTTGGTGCATCTGATGTTCATATGGCGGTTTCTGTTGATCAAGAATTTATTCGCCAAATCGTTCTCAAATCAAATGAATTTAATAGTGATGTCTATTCTCACTCTGTGAAAGAAGATTCATTAGACCATGGGACAATGGTTCCACTCTATTTTATCAATCAGTATTACACGGATTACCAACTCGTAAAAATTCCATTGTCGGGTCTTTCAACTGAACAGCATTACAAATTAAGTCAATCCATCCAAGCAGTAATCAAAGATCAAAAGAAAAAGGTTGTCATTATTGCATCGGGAGATTTATCGCATAAACTAAAAACAACCGGTCCTTACGGGTATATCAAAGAAGGTCCCTTATTTGACAAAGACATCACAGAAGCAATGAGTTCCGGTGATTTTCTTCGTTTCCTAACCCTCGAAGAAGAGTTTTGTTCAAAAGCCGCAGAATGCGGAAGACGTTCCTTTATCATTATGGCTGGTATTTTTGATGGGTATTTTGTTCATTCGAATTTATTGTCTTATGAAGGTCCATTTGGTGTGGGATACGCTTTAGCTGAATTTAATACACTAAGAGAAGATGAATCTCGCAAGCTTTTACCAAAATATGAAAAGGCGATTATCGATCATGCGATAATCAAAAAAAATAATGAAGATATCTATGTTAAATTAGCGCGTGAATCGTTAGAATATTTTGTGACTCATCATCAAGCAATGAAGACTCCTAGTAATCTACCTGATGAACTAATCAATCAAAAAGCAGGCGTATTCGTATCATTAAAGATTGCGGGTGAACTTCGGGGGTGTATCGGAACAACTGGACCAACGACCATAAATATAGCATCAGAGATAATTCAAAATGCCATTAGTGCTGGAACAAAAGATCCCCGTTTCATGCCCATTGGTTTCAACGAACTCAACAAATTATCATATAGCGTTGATGTATTAGGAAACGTTGAACCCATTCAATCCTTAGAAGACTTAAATCCAATACGTTACGGTGTTATCGTCAAATATCAATATAAGAGTGGGTTATTACTGCCAAATCTTGAAGGCGTCGATACTGTAGAAGAACAACTTCAAATTGCATTAAGAAAAGCCAATATCAATCCAAAAGATCCCTATACTATTCAACGTTTTGAAGTCATTAGACATGATTAAATACACCCTTGAAAGGATCCCTTATTATGTATGAATTAATCGCAACGACCACCTTTGGTATTGAAGCCGTAGCCAAACGGGAACTCATCAATCTTGGTTTTGAAATTTTAAGAACAGAGAATGGAAAAGTCACTTTTTTAAGTGATATCTCTGGCATTGCCAAAGCGAATTTATGGTTAAGAAGTGTTGATCGTGTCTTGTTAAAGGTCGCAGAATTCAAAGCAATGACGTTTGATCAATTATTTAATCAGACCGCTATGATCCCATGGGAAGAATATTTGCCTAAAGACGCTATTTTTCCAGTGAATGGTAGTTCTGTTAAATCGACGTTATTTAGCATTTCTGATTGCCAAGCTCTTGTAAAAAAAGCCATCGTTGAACGATTAAAACAACATTATGATGTTGCTTGGTTCCCTGAAACTGGGGATGAATACATCATTAAAGTGTCGATGGTCAACGATATTGCGACGATTACACTTGATACGAGTGGCGTTGCTTTACATAAGCGTGGATATCGTCAAAACGCTGTAACAGCACCTTTAAAAGAAACTTTAGCAGCGTCAATGATTATGCTCAGTTACTGGAATAAAGAAAGAGTATTATTTGACCCATTTTGCGGATCCGGAACCATCCCGATTGAAGCTGCAATGATTGCTAAAAACATTGCGCCTGGACTCTACCGCGATTTTGCGGCTAAGCATTGGTCTTGGATCGGCGAAGAAGTTTGGAAAGCTGAAATTAAAAATGCTTTTCAGGCGATTGATCATGAATCGAATATCAAAATCTATGCAAGTGATATCGACGCTTCAAGTATAGAAGCAGCAAAAGAAAATGCTGAAGAGGCAGGGGTTATCGATTGCATTGAATTCCAAGTTTCAGATTTTAAAGCGGTTGATTATGCTATACCTTATGCTGTTTTAGTCACGAACCCTCCTTATGGCGATCGGTTAACTGAAGAAAATTATCAAATCAATCAACTGTATCAGGATTTTGGGAAACTTATCGATACTTTAAGCACGTGGTCGATCTATGTGATTACATCAAATACCAATTTTCCCAATTTAATAAAACGAAAACTGGACCGTGAAAGAAAACTATATAATGGCAATATTGAAACGCATTATTTCCAATATTACGGACCAAAACCGCCGTTGAAATAAGGTGAAATCACGATAATTCTATCGTGATTTTTTAATTTATTTTAACTTCAATGTTATTTTAGATGAGATAGCACATATTAGTTGAAATATTATCAGTTTTAGCATACAATGTTGACTGTCGAAAATCAGTTGTTTAAAGTTGATATTATAATCATTTTTGACTTTTTGTTTGAATCAATTCTACCGATTTAAAGGAGATTTATGGCAGCGACCTCTAATTTATCAATTCGAGAATCTAAAAGAAGAACCATGATTCTCAATGGAAATTTATGGAAAACGGTATTTTGGATAACCACGCCTTTAGCGATATATGCGCTTTTTAACTATTTTTATGGTTTTATCGATTTCTTATTAGTTTCAACGATGGGCACAGCTGACGTCGCGACCGTCTTTTTTATAGAAGACATTAAAGGTACTATTTCAGCCATTGGTGGTGGCATTGCGATCGGTGGAGCTGTTTTTGTTGCCCGGCACTATGGGGCGAATGATTTAGAATCTGCGAGAAAAAACGCGGGGCAGACTTTAGTATTGGCATTAAGTATAAGCATCATCATCGCTATACTTGTCATGCTTTTAGCATTGCCTATCTTAAAACTATTTAATGCGCCTGATGAAATTATAGCTACAGGGTTAGGATATTATCTCGTACAAATGGCCTCAACAGTCGTTATTGCGGTTAATTCGGTCTATATGGGAATTGAACGTTCTAAAGGAAATACAACAATGGTCATGTTACTCAACATCATTGCGATGATCATCAAATTGATTTTGTCGACAGTATTTGTTTTAGTATTGCATAAGGGGATTATCTTTGTTGGTTATGCGACGTTAATTGCACAATTGTTTTTAATGGTTTTGGGCATCATCATCTTGTTTAATAAGAAAAACTCCATCGCGATACGGCTTAAAGATTTAAAACCTGATAAAACGATTATGAAAGCCATATTAATCGTCGCAATTCCGGTTATTGGTGGTAAATTCTTCTTTAGTTTAGGCAGAGTTATTGTCAACGGTATCGCCGCTATTTATGGGACCATAGCAATCGCTGCATTTGGACTTGCTTCTAAATTAGCCGGTGGTCCAGGAGCGATTGCAGGAATCTTTGAAGAATCAACGGCGTCCATTGCCAGCCAAAACATCGGCGCAGGTCATTTGAAACGGTCTTTTAAAGCCTATTTAGCAGCGAATACGCAAGCGGTTATTGTTGGATTTATTGGCATGTTTATCGTAGTACTATCAATTGATACGATGATTCCGTGGTTTACATCGAACAGTTCACCTGAATTTGCCACATTAGCGAAACAAATCTTTGCGTTTGAGAAGTTTTCAATTGTGACGGGAGCGACCACGAGTATTGTTGCGGCATTATTCATTGGATTTAAAATATCTAAAGTAACATTAATTCTTAATTTACTAAGAATCTATGTGTTTAGAATCCCGGTACTTTTATTGTTTATTCATTTTGGCATTGGTCCTGTTGCTTTAGGTTATGTCATGTTTGTATCCAACACTTCAACTGCTTTGGTTGCGATAATATTTATATACTTATTTTACCGAAGAGTAAAACATTACGGATACTTAGATTTGAGATATCAAAACAGTCCGCAATTAACTTAAATCATAATAGAAAAAGTGTACCAATTATTTGGCACACTTTTTATCTTTGATAATTTTAGTAAGTTTTTTTGGCTTTTTTTTGGGACGATGATTTTGCGACTTCACCAGGAGCTAAAGCAGCTTGTTCAAGTTTTGCTTTTGGCTTCTTCATATTGCTTTTGTCATTGTGCTTCTTATCGTTCTTGTCCATTTTTAATGCTCCTTTATTATCGACGAGTCGATTATTGTTGTTTGAAGCTAAAAATCTTCCATTGAACTGAATAGTCATCATTGATGGCCACTAATATTATACCACTGAATAGAAAATATAAAAGATATCTAGCGAAATTAAATAAAAAATATAAAAATTAATGAATTATTAGATTGTTAAGCAAATATCTTGAATTCAAGATAATTTTGTTCTATAATACGTTGTGATAAGAAGAGGTGATTTTATGGATAATTCAGATTTAAAATTAGTCATTGCATTGGCTAAAACATATAATTTGTTATTTAAGAAATTATCAGACCAAGTGTTTGAATTTGATTTGAGTTTGACTGAGTTTGGGGTTCTTGAAATGTTGTATCATAAGGGAAAACAGCCCGTACAGAAAATTGCGGAAAAGATCCTTGTCACAAGCGGAACCGTGACTTATGTCATTGATCAATTAGTTAAAAAAGAGTATGTTATTCGAAAAAAATGTTTAGAGGATAAAAGAATAACTTATGTTGAATTAAGCGAATTAGGCAAAGAATTAATCAAACAAGTATTTCCAGCACATGTTGAGTACTTATCATATTTGTTTAATTCTATTGAAGCTACTCGAAAAGTAGAATTAATTCAAAATCTAAAGGATATGCAAAAATCGATTTGCGATCTTACAGGAAGTGATGGAAATGATTAAAAAAATACAGTCCTCTCAAATGGGAAGAAGTCATCATGGATGGTTAAAAAGTGTTTTCCATTTCTCGTTTTCAGAGTATTATAATCCTCAAAATATGAATTTTGGCGTTTTGCGTGTACTCAATGATGATTTAGTTCAACCCAATACTGGATTTGATCCTCATCCTCATCGTGATATGGAAATCATCTCTTATGTAGTTAATGGTCAACTTACCCATGGAGATAATCTTGGGAACCAACGTTCGGTAAAACGGGGTGACATTCAGTATATGAGTGCGGGCACAGGCGTTATTCACAGTGAGCACAATTTAGGTAAAGATACATTAAGATTTCTTCAGTTATGGATTATACCTAATCTTAAGAATCATCAACCTAGTTATGGTGATTATCATTTTGAAGAAGAATTAAGACAAAATCAATGGTTAGAAGTCGTTTCTTCAAAAACTGGGAATGCACCGATTAAAATCAATCAAGATGTTCATATTTATGTCACTGAATTATCAGATCAACAAGAACTCACTTTACAGGTTAATCAAGACAGACAAGCATATCTTGTGCTTATCGAAGGTGAAGCACTGATAAATGATATTTCATTATCAATGCGAGATGCACTCGAGATAAAAGAAGAAGCGATTCATATTAAGTCAATTGGAAAATCGCATTATTTAGTTGTTGAAATGGCTTATAAAAAATAAAAATAGATTAAAGGAGAATAAAAAAATGGAAAATAAATTAACAATAGGTATCATTTTAGGAAGTACTCGCGAAGGAAGAGTCAGTCCACAAATCGGTGAATGGTTCAAATCGATAGCGAGTCAAAGAGAAGAAGCTACATTTGAAATTGTCGACATTAAAGATTATAACTTACCATTCTTAGGAACAAGTTCTGATATGGATGGGATTATGAAATGGAATGCAAAATTAGCAAGCCTTGATGGTTTTGTCTTTGTTACTTCAGAATATAATCATTCAATTTCTGGATCGCTTAAGAACGCATTAGATTTGGCTAAAGATGCTTGGAACAACAAGGCTGCAGGAATTGTAAGTTATGGTTCGGCTTATGGTGCAAGAGCTGCAGAGCATTTAAGGGGAATTTTAGGAGAACTACAAATCGCAGACGTCAGAACTCAAGTTTTACTATCTTTATTCACTGACTTTGACGCATCGGGTCAATTTAAACCAATGGCACTTCATGCAAAGAATGTCAATACGATGCTCGACCAGTTAATCAAGTGGAGTAAAGCTTTAAAGACGATTCGATAAATTAAGAATTATAGCCAATTATATTGGCTTTTTTTCTTGTTTATTAGGATGCCTAATAGTTTTATCAATGATAATAGCGAGGGAATATTACTTGATAACGACATTTTACATTTTTTTTTATGAATTGAATAAAAATGGTATACTATTATTGAGTGTTAATAAAGATGGGGGAAAGTTATGTTAAACAACCATTTTGATGTCGCAAGTAATGAGTTAAGAGAAAAGTATCATATTGATATTATTAAAGATGTTTTACTTGGTAAAAAAGACCGAGTTCTTTTATATGGTGATGTTACTAATCCCACTAATATTCAATTAAACCTAATTTCTGGTGATTTGTCTTTACTGGGATTTGAATCGCATGATTCGCTTCACTTTCAAGATATATTAGCTAAATTTGATCATCAAAACAAATACGCAGAGATTGCTGGAAAGAAAGAATATTTCACGTACGTAACATCAGCGTTAACTCGTTTCAATACCGAAACAGACATAACATTCCCCGTTAGCGTGAATAACAACCGAATTTGGTTGCGGATTAACAAATATCCGTTAGAGAAAAATCCCAATATTTGTTTGTTTATCATGATGAATGTGACAGATTTAATGAATGCTGAAGAGTTAATCTATGAAAAAACGCATAAAGATTCATTGACTGGTCTATTAAATCGATATTCATTTGATTATCATTATGGTTTAAGGCATCAATGGAAAAACCTTCACGCTATTTATATGGATTTAGATGATTTCAAATCAATCAATGATAAGGAAGGTCATGCGGCAGGTAATGAGTTTCTAATCTTGTTTTCTCATATATTAAAAGAGTTGGAATCAGACTATAATCGCTTTTATCGCTTGGGTGGCGATGAATTTGTTGGTCTATTTTTCGAAGATGAAAAGACGGTTAGACATATCGCGGAAACCATTATTTCCAAAACGAAATCAATTCACTCTGATAAATTTCATGAAAGAGTGTCAGTGTCAATTGGGATTGTAAAAGCGATTCAAGCAGAAGATCTCATTCGCAAAGCCGATGAAGTTTTGTATAAAGTAAAAAACGCAGGCAAAAATCATTATCTTTACGAAATTGAAAAGTAACTAGGTGCCTTTGATGAATAAACCATTTGAACCTTTTCCCACGCTAGAAACAGAACGTTTACTGATAAGAAGAATCGAACAGTACGACTCTGAAGATATTTTTTCAATGAGATCACATCCAATGATGCACCTGTTCACCGATACTTTACCAGATACACTTAGCATTCAAGCTTCAAATTATATTTCGAGAATTCATAAAGGATTCAGTGAGCAAATCTTTTTCTTCTGGGGTATTGAGCTAAAATCCATTAAAAAATTGATTGGAACTGTTTGTATATGGAGCCTAGATGAATTAGCAAATAGCGGAGAGTTAGGATACGGATTACATCCTGATTTTCAAAGAAAAGGCTATATGCAAGAAGCGTTAATACCTGTCATACACTTTGGATTAGACACAATGAATTTAAAAGTATTAGAAGCGTATACTGAAATCAACAATCTTCGTTCGATTCATCTTCTGGAAAAATTGAATTTTCATAGAGAAAAAATTATCATCGAAAAAGGCCAAAATAAGCATCAAGATTTTCATATGGCGGTTTATAGTATATCTAGATAGAATGTCGATATGACATTCTTTTTTTACAACAAAATTTAACTTTATCTTGTTAGTTAAGTACTGTATAATAAAGATAGCCTAAAACTTTGGCAATTATTCCCTGAAAGGACTGATGTAATATGAAAAAGGAAATCATTGTATTATTGTTACATATCATACCGGAGGGGTACATGATTTAGCCCTCCAAAGAAGGAGGTAAAAATTGAATCAAACAGAACTAATAAAGGTCGGACTCGATGAAGCTACTATGAACGCTTTTTCAGTTTACGGCCGCTATCAATTAGCGAGAATTACTTACCAACAAAAAGATCTCTATACCGTCATTTCGAGTATGGGGACTCACCAAGCCCGAATTTCAGGTAAAATGATGTATGAGGCTATGTCATTTAATGACTATCCAGCAGTGGGTGATTGGGTCGCAATGGAATATAACGACTCTATATCCATCATTCATCATATTTTACCTAGAAAAAGTGTATTAGAACGCAAAAGTGCTGGAGTTACTTCAGAAGGACAAATCATCGCCACTAATTTAGATGTTGTCTTCATCTGCATGTCCCTCAATCAAAATTTCAATCTTAGACGATTAGAGAGATATTTAGCAGTTGTCTTTGCAAGTGGCGCAACACCAATCATTTTATTGACAAAATCTGACTTAACCGATCAATTTGATTTGCTTTACAAGGAAGTTGAAAAATGCGCTTCAAACGTCCAGATTTTAAAAAGCTCATCCGTTGAAGAAAATGGATATTCACAAGTCAAATCAATCATGCAAAAATCGAAAACGTATGCATTTATTGGTTCATCGGGTGTTGGAAAATCAACTTTGGTCAATGCCTTACTTAATGATGTTGTTATGGATACGTTTGAAGTAGGGAAAATGGCTAAAGGAAGACATATCACTACTTCAAGATCTCTATTTGTCACTGAAGAAGGTTATATCATTATTGATACGCCTGGGATGCGAGAATTACAACTTGATCAAACTGATTTCTCTCTATCATTTTCTGATATTGAATCATTGTCGACTCACTGTAAATTTAATGATTGCACCCACACTTTTGAACCATCTTGTGCAGTCAAAGACGCGATTGAAAATGGCACTATTTCAAATGAAAGACTAAAAAACTATCAAAAAATGTTGAAAGAGGCCAAACACCAAGAAACGAAGCAAAGAAAACAATTGAAAGAGAAATCTAGACCTCATAAGTAATAAAAAAGACGTTATTTTTTTAACGTCTTTTATATTTCAACAATAATATATATCGATCATACCTTTAAAAATATGAGCAAATTCCATGATAAATAATTGATTTTGTTGTATGATTATGATGACATTGAGGTGTGAAATATGAAATTAGAGGTTTGGTCAGATTATATTTGCCCTTATTGTTATAAGGGGAAAAGAACGATGGATCTTGCTTTAAAAGAATTTGAGCATCGTGATGAGGTTGAAATCATCTATCGTAGTTATGTGCTTAGCCCCGATGCAAATCATGAAAAACCAGAATTAGTTAATGACATGTTAGTGAAGAAATATAACATGAATTTTGAAGATATTCAAGCAGAGAATCTTAGACTTACGAAACAGGCAGCGAAATTAGGACTTGAATATAAAGATTTAAATTCAAGATTTGATGTGAATACGTTTGATGCACATCGAATTGGAAAATATGCTTTTCTATTTGGAAAAGAAGGATTATGGACAGAACGACTGATGAAAGCGAGTTTTACTGAAGGGTTATTTATTGGTAACCATGAAACGCTAGTCATGCTTGCAAAAGAAATCGGTCTAGATACTCATGAAGTTAAAAAAATCTTAAAAAGCAACTTATATAAAGCTGATGTGTTAAAGGATATTGAACTAGCAGATCAACTAGATGTAGAAACCGTTCCCTTTTTTGCGATTGATCGCGAATACGCCATTTCAGGAGTCATTACCATTGATGATTTTATCAATGCACTAAACACTGCTTATATTGATTCAATAAAACAAAAATAAAGGCTAACTTCCATGAGAAGTTAGCCTTTTTCAATTCTATTTTTCAAGTTTTGTGATTGTTACACCTTGAACATTCTCGATGTTCATTGAAATACTCCCAAATGCATTGATACCAATGAGTTTAATATAGTATTTTCCTTCGGGGAAAGCCACAGTTTCAGAACCTTGATCTGTCATGGTAAGGACTGAATGTACTTCATTATCTGGAGTGATCAAAACAACTTTAAATTGTCCGCTTCGAAGTTCAGAAATATAAGTGATGTCAATTTCCGTGTTTTCAGTAACATCAATCGTCCAAATCGTATCTCTACCAATAAAACCTCGGAATGATAAATCGATTTGATTCACAACGTTTTCGCTTTCATCATCTCTCAATGAATAGGTGTAAGAATCCGCAATTTCAATTTGAAGTTCTTCATTGTCGTAGATTAATTCTTTGTCAGAATGATCTGTACATCCAATGAGTGTAATCGATAAAATAAATAGTAATAATAGTAAAAGACTTCTTTTAGATAAAATCATCGCAATTTTCTCCTGTCATTTGAATTATAAATCTCACACTTTTGAATTATAGTATTAGAACGTGACAAAGTCAATGATAATCAAGATATCATAAATTTATATAGAAGCAATTTTAAGCATCGAAAGAACAATAACATTGGAATATGGTATAATAAAATTAATTATCAATGGAGGTATTTAATATGAAAATAGGATTAATTGGACTAGGGAAAATGGGTTACCATCTTGCTTTAAACATGAAAGATAAAGGAATTGATGTCATTACTTATGATGTGCAAAAAAAAGCATTAACCCAAATGGCATCTGAAGGCGTCAAAACCGTCGACTCCTACGAATCATTAGTAGCTACATTACCTCAACCCAGAGTCATATGGTTGATGGTACCTTCAGGTAAAATCGTTGAAGGTGTTATCAATCAACTCTCTACTTTATTATCGCAAGGCGATATTTTAATCGATGGCGGTAACTCAATGTACCTTGATTCGATTCGAAGATATCAATCACTAAAAGAAAAAGGAATCAATTTTGTTGATTGTGGAACTTCTGGTGGCATTAACGGCGCTAGAAATGGCGCATGTTTAATGGTTGGTGGAGAAAGCGAAGTCGTGAAATCGATTGAAACTTTATTTATCGCCATTGCTCAAAAAGATGGGTATGCTTATATCGGCCAACCTGGAAGCGGTCATTTTGTCAAAATGGTTCATAACGGCATTGAATATGGCATGATGCAAGCGATTGGTGAAGGATTTGAATTGATGAAAAGTAGTGAATTTGATATTGATTACCATCAAGTTGCTAAAGTATGGTCTCATGGTTCCATCATTGAAGGTTTGTTAATGAAAAACATGCAAGATGCTTTCTCTAAAGATGCTAAATTAGCCATGATTGAAGGAAAAGTCGATGATTCTGGTGAAGGTCAGTGGATGGTTGAAACTGCATTAAAATATAAGGTTGCATTGCCTGTGATTACTCAATCACTTTATGCAAGATACAAGTCAAAAGATGAAAATAAATTTTCTGAGAAAGTAGTGGCTGCAATCCGTAATGAATTTGGTGGGCACGCAGTCTATAAGAAATCATGAGAACCTATTTAGCAATATTTGGCGCGACTGGGAATTTGATGTATAAAAAATTGTTACCTGCAATCGCTGCCTTACAATCAAATAATTTACTCGATTTAGAAACAAAAATTCTTTGTATCGGTCGAGCCAATCATACATTAGAAAGTTATATAGAAACTGCAAAAACACAAATACATTCCCCTATCAATTGGGATAAATTGTCACCAATATTAGAGTATTTTCGAATGGAATTTGATCAAGTTGATTCTTACAATAACCTCAAGACCTATATGAATGGAAATGGCGATTCCAAGCGTTTGTTTTATTTAGCAGTTGCTCCTGAATTATTTCCTATCATTGCAGAAGGAATCAGTTCAGTTCAATTGATTACAAAAAATGACGCCTTTGGCAGAATTGTTTTTGAAAAACCTTTTGGCGAAGATTTAAAGACTGCAAAAGCGATTAATACGATGCTTTGGAAATATTTTGATGAATCACAAATATATCGCGTTGATCATTACCTAGGCAAAGAAATGATTCAAAATATTTTAGTCATGCGTTTTGCCAACAAACTTTTCGAAAACAATTGGAATTCATTAGCTATTGAAAAGGTCACCATCATCGCCAAAGAAACGGAAGGCGTTATGAACCGTGGAAATTATTATGACCATGTTGGCGCACTAAAAGACATGATTCAAAGTCATTTACTTCAAATGGCGGCTTTAATTGCGATGGAAGTTCCAAAGAGTTTTGATGTCGATGGTATCAGAGAAGAAAAAGTGAAAGTCTTAAAACAAATAAAGGTTGATCACAAAGCTGTAATTACTGGACAATATAACGGGTATCTAAGTGAAAAGAATATCCAACTCAATTCTAAAACTGAAACTGCAGTCTTTATGAAAGTTTATTTTGAGACACCCCGTTGGAAAGGCGTTCCATTTATTTTCTTAACGGGGAAAAAATTCAATGAAAAACGCTCCGAAATAATCATTGATTTCGAAGATAATACCGTCCAAGAATCTTTATGGCCGAACCAAGAAATTGTCAAAAACCAATTAGTCATTAGAGTCGCACCTGATGAGGGTGTAACATTTCGTATGAATGTAAAAGAACATGGGTTGTCAAACATGATTCAAAAAGTTGAAATGGATTATTGTCATGACTGTAATGTGGTTGGAAACAAACCTGAAGCATATGAACGGTTACTCTTAGATTTTATCAGAGGGAATTCAACTTTATTTACACGATGGGATGAAATCGAAGCCGCATGGAAAATCATAGATTCTATTAAAAATCACGTTATCGAACCCGTTATTTATCAAGACTTTGAAGGCTTTTTGGCAATCGTTAATTCAATAATCAAGGAGGAAACATTATGATTATTCATGATATCTCAATGAGTATCAATCCCTCAATGACTGTTTACAAGAATCGCGATAACAAGCGTCCTGAACTGATTAACGCAGCGAGTTTTGAAAAAGAAGGTGTATTTGAAACAAAACTTTCAATGAATCTTCATACGGGAACGCATATTGATTTTCCATTACATACCATTCAAAATGGAGTTAATTCAAACCAATATGAGTTAGAAACGTTTTTGGGTATCGCGAAAGTCTTTGATTTATTGCATGTCAATGATCATATTTCTGAGAGTGATTTACTACCGCTGGATATCAAAGAAAATGATTTCGTTTTATTTAAAACAAAAAATAGTGAGTCTGAGTCATTTGATTTTGAGTTTATTTATGTTGATTTAAGTGCAGCGAAATACCTATCTAAAAAGAAGATTCGTGGAGTGGGAATTGATTCGCTTGGGATTGAAAGAAATCAAGCCAATCATCCAACGCATGATACACTTTTAAGCCAAAATATCGTCATTTTAGAAGGATTAAGATTAAACAATATTAGTGCTAAAACCTATGATTTTATCTGTTTGCCTCTTAAAATTGATGCAGTTGAAGCTTTACCTGTCCGCGCAATCTTGATAGAAAACGACGTTAATCAATAATTACGATTGTTTAAATTCGTTTTTCGTTGTACAATTCTTCTATAGTCTTAACAGAAAGGGTGATAAAATGTTACAGTATGCCTGTGATTTGTCCACTCTCCAAAGTAAAAATAAAGTTCGTTTAATGATTAACAATCGCCCTGTGTTACTAGTGATATCTGATGGCTTACCTTTTGCCATCGCTGATAAGTGTCCACACCAAGGATACTCATTATTTACTGGCAAATATGATAATGGAATAATTGCATGCAAAGAACATGGATTGCAAATCGATGTTCGAACCGGAAAAATCGTTAATCCGTTAAAAGCAGCTGCTTTAAGAATGGATGAATCAGAACATACGATTAAAACCTATGAACTTTTTGTTGAAAATGACAAAGTTTACTTTGTTCTTTAAATATAATTAAAAGGAGGGTATGTTTTAAACATACACAAAACCAATGGAAAAGGCATTAAAGTTATACCAAGAAACAAATCAAAAGCTCAAAGCATTTTACCTCGTGATGTTTTTACATGGTTGGGATTCATCAACAGAAGCTCCCCATGACGCCATGGAGTACCGTTCAAAACAATTAGGGGTTTTATCTGAAATGTATTACCGTATCTCTACAGATCCAGCGTATGAACAAGCCATTGAGACCTTATATCAAAATAAGGACCAATTAGACTCTGTCTTATCGCATGAAGTGGTTGAAAGACGTAAAGAAATAGTCAAAACAAAAAAAATACCAGTAGAAGAATATGTCAAATATCAAGAATTAATGACACAAGCCTATCAAGTCTATGTTGATGCGAAGCGTTCAAGCAATTATGAACTTTATAAACCCTATTTATTAAAAGTCATTGATTTTAAAAAGAAATACTTACAATGGGTAAAAACCAGTGACATGAAAGGTTATAATATTTTCTTAGACGAATTTGAATCAGGTTTCTCAATTGCAGAGTACGATCTGTTTTTTAACACATTAAAAGAAAGACTCGTTCCTTTTGCAAAGGCAGTTTCTAAATTAAAATCAAATTATAATAAATCATTCACTAAGAAATCTTTTTCAGTCGACAAGCAAAGAATCTTTGCGAACTATTTGAGAGATGTCTTTTGTTTTGATCCGAACCGAACTGTCGTTAAAGAAAGTGAACATCCTTTTACAACGAACAATGGAACGTCAGATGTGAGAATTACAACGCATTATCATGCGGATAATTTACAAAGTGCCATTTTTTCTGCCATCCATGAAATGGGTCATGGTCTTTATGAACTTCAAGTGTCAAAAGAACTCGATGATACAATGTCAGGTAGCGGAGCTTCCATGGCAATGCATGAGAGCCAATCACGAATGATGGAAAATATGATTGGACGTAGTGATGTCTTTTGGCAACGGCATTATCCAAAATTACTTGAACTATTCCCTAAAGAACTCAAGAATACAAGTGTTGATGATTTTATCAAATATGTGAACACCGTTTCTCGTGGTTTTATTCGTACTGAAGCGGATGAACTCACATATGCACTTCATATCATGGTTCGCTATGAAATGGAAAAAATGATTTTTAATAAGAACATTGATTTAGAAACATTACCAACTGTATGGAATAAACTCTATAAAAAGTATTTAGGTGTCACTGTTCCTAATGATCAAGTTGGTATCTTACAAGATGTCCATTGGTCTCAAGGTTCCTTTGGGTATTTTCCTACATATGCATTAGGCTCTGCTTATGCAGCTCAAATCTATCATGCGATGTCAAAAGATATCGACATTAACCAATCGATTAATGATGAAAATCTTCGAAAAATCGCCGATTGGTTAAAAGAACATATCCATAAGTATGGATCTTCAAAACCACCGAAAGAAATCCTTAAATTAGCGACGGGCGAAGATTTTAATCCGAACTACTACGTCGATTATTTGATTGAAAAATACTCAAAACTTTATCAATTGTAAGATTGAATACCGAACACTTTGGTTTTTAAAGCATCCTAAGATTTTTTTACACCAGTCATTTTAGTGTAATCCTTTGTATTTGGTTGACTATTTACTCATTGGATTTTATCGATGAAAGAATTAAATTGCCTGCTAATCAATCATTATTTTAAAGAAGTTTTATTACTTCGTTGTGCCAACTAAGGAGAAGTACATGAAAAAGCAAGACTTCATATGGATATTAATCCTTTGTGGAATTACATCTATTTTTGTGATACCTTATACCCGAAACCTTTATGAGAATATTAATGCACAATTTCCATATTTATTAGGGTTTCTAAAAACAAGTATTTTAGCTTTGATGGGAGAATTATTGGTTTCTAGAATCCAAAACAAACAATATTTTTATGGAACTGGTCATGTATTGAAATGGTTTGTTTGGGGATTGTTAGGAATGGTTTTTGTCTTGATTTTTAAAATATATGCTTCTGGTGTCGCTACTGCTCAATCGATGGGACTATTGCTAGTGATTGAACAAACTGGATTTTTATCATCACTGTTAACGGCTTTTCTTATCAGTTTGACAATGAATTTATCATTTGCGCCTTCTTTCATGATATTGCATCGAATAACCGATGGATATATCGCTGAATCTTCTGGAAAGATAAAGAATCTCTTTAAAGTCAAATTATCAACTGTCATCGATAAAATTGATTGGCAACGATTCTTTCATGTCATTGTTTTAAAATCAATTCCGTTTTTTTGGATTCCCGCGCATACCATCACTTTTTTACTCCCCGAAAACTACCGTGTTCTCATGGCTGCGTACTTATCGATTGCTTTAGGCATCATTCTCTCAATCAAAAAAGTAAAAACTAAAGAGGTTAGCTCATAATGGGCTAACCTCTTCTTTTTGACGATTGATATTATTGAGACGAACAGTACCATAAACCCCCACAATGATCATGACACTACCAACATAGTGATACCAATAAAGTTGTTCTCTTAAAATCAACGCTCCGGCAATAATAGCGACAATCGTCGATAAATTAGAGTAAACGCTAGAGACATGAGCCGGTAACCTGCTTAAGGCAAAATTCATCATGAAGAAACCACCAATTGAAGCTATAACGCCAAGATAAAGTAATGGTAGCAACAATTGAATTTGGCTTAAATTTGTTAAATAAGTCTTAATTCCATCACCGAAAGCTAATTGAATAAGATAGATAAAATTAAATCCGACTGCCCCGACTAACATCATAAAATAGGTGACTTCATACGGTTTAATATGTCTGGATGCATTTCTAGAAGCTATATTATATAATCCAGCGGATACAACGGCTAAGAAGAGTAGAACGAAACCAATGAATACACCGCTGGTATTACTAGGTTTCATGATTTGAATAAAAACAATTCCAAGAACACTTAATAAGATAAAGAAGTATTGTGACTTATGGGGAGCTTCTTTAAGTATTAATGCTCCTAAGATACTGACAATAATAGGAATTAAGGCAATCATCATACCGGCTTCACCAGAAGTTGTATAAGATAAGCCATAGGTTTCAAAAAGAAAATAAAGGATTGGTTGGAAAAAAGCGACGGCTAACCAAAGTTTCACATACTTTTTTTCAAAACGGATATGTACTACTTTAAAACGTCTCAATAGTTCAAAACCAATAAAGCCAATCAAAAATCGGTAGGCAATTAACCCAACGGGGCTAACATAGTCTAAAGCGATTTTTGAAAAGAGAAATGAAAATCCAAAGATGGTTGCGAATGTTAATCCCGCAATATGACCGAGTTTTTTCATTTGACAGACTCCGATTTAACTAATGGAGGGTGTTTTATCTGTTTTGATAGTATCGGAATGCCATAGATGAATCCAAAGAATAAAAAAAAGATTAAAACGTAAAATAAAAAGAAGTTTTGGTCATTTCCAAAGGGTAATGCATTTTCTTTTAAGTACATGTAATTGGGGTCTAAATCGACATAGAAAACTTCATTCGCTAAAGTTGCCCAACCCATTAAAATTAATATTCCGATAAAGACTTGCCATGATTTTTTTATATTGAGTTCGAATTTATTAGCTGCGATTTCATAAATAGGTACAATAATTAATATCGTATGAGCCGACATGCCTTCTAAAGTCCAAAAGGTTAAAAATCGATCGCCAAAATAATCACCCATCAATAAAGTGATGACTCCTCCCATGATAGATAATACATAGACAGGGGTTTTGATTATATCCCAATGAAAGATAACGGTTAATGGGAGTAAAAAAGTAAGGACTGTACACATATGAAAGGGAAATGCTTGAGTCCAAGGAGATTCAACTCCGATAATTGCACGCGTTGTTTGATGGAATAATCGCACAAAAAATAATGATAGAACGATGATTAAAACCATTTTTTTCTCATAGTTCGGATACTTCTTAAAAAAATAGAACCCACCAATTGAAAGAAACAGAACAATACCCATCCAAATGAAATGTCGGCCTCCAAATGCGCCTTCACCTAAACCATCACTAAAGGTTGATACATAGCCATTGTCATTAAAATATAAGAAAAACTTTTTTAACCATTCAAGCACCATACAAATCCTCCGAAGAACAATCACAGATATGATTATATCATAGACATTCGCAAAGTAAATATACCTTCATCATCAATAAAAATCATTTATAAAATTTTTATGATATTTACTTTTTTATATATGTCTCGTATAATAATCAAGTGAGCTATTAAATATATCAATTGATAGGAGAAAAAAATGGCAAAATTAGTGAATATTGCATCAGAATTGAATTATGAATATAAAAAACCGCATGCATATGGCCAAAAACTAGGATTTGATTTTACAGTTGAAGAAACTTTATCAGAAAGTACGATGATCATTTACTTTTTAATAAGTGAGATTACTACAACCAAAATCGAATCATTATTTGCCTATTTTAAACAAAATAAGAAACCACTTAAAATTCTTTCTTTTGAGATTAAAGGATTTGTGGTAAGAGTTGTATGGAATCATAATTTTGGGACAATGAATTCAAGTATATTGAATGATTTAATCGAAAATATTACGAACCAATTTGAAAGACTAGATATCCTTCCAAATAACGTTTGTGGACTTTGTGGAAAAGAAGATCCAACAACCATTGCAAAAGTCAATGGCATTATTATGTTTAAAGCTCATGAAGAGTGTAAAAGAGAAAAAATAGAAGAACTCAAACAAGTTGAAACGTCAAAACCCGTTGAAAAACCCAATTATGTTGGTGGGGTTATTGGCGCATTAATTGGCGCATTAGTTGGAACAATTCCTTGGATTTTAGTTGAACTCTATGTTGGCTTTTACGCTGCCATATTAGGAATGCTCATCGGATTTTCTGCTTTCTTTGCTTATAAGAAGTTTGGAGGTCCTCTCAATATAACTGCGAAGTACATTATCGCTATTGCGACCATCATCGGTGTTATTTTCACCAATATCTTTTTTGCTTCCTATATCATCTATTTGGCAGATGGAGCTCTCGTATTAGAAAATTATATCATTGTTTATACCGACCCAGAAATCAATGGTATCTTATTTGAGGGACTCGGACTTGGGTTGTTGATGAGCGTGTTTGCACTTCCATCCATTATTAGAAAAGTGAAATCAGAAGAAAAACGAACGATTACACTAGAATAATTTTAAAGGCCATCAAGTGATAAATTCACAAGATGACCTTTTTTAATTATTATTTTATATTGGGTAATTCCAAGATCATTTGATATAAATCTTCAAAGTCACCGTGTCGATACTTCTGAATGTCTTTATTCTTAGAGTTAATCAAATTATGGGTGAGGAGATATGTCGATATACCCAACTTTTCAGCGGCCATATCTTCACTCGCATCATTGCCAATCATCATGCATTCACAAGGAATCTTATGAATTTGATTTAAGACAAATTGGTAATACTCTTGATGTGGTTTTGTCCATGAACTATTGTCATAGGTTGTCACAAATGCAAAATCAGATGGATTCATCCCCGCCCATTCAATCCGTTTTTTGGTCGCTATTGGGGGAAATAAAGGATTTGTGGCTAAAGCAATGGTATATCCTTTATCCTTTAAAATTTGAATGATTTTATTTGATAAAGGATGTGTCATTGTTGATGCTTTAACCTTATCAAATTCTTTTTCATAAAAGCGTTCAAATTCAACTTCTAATTGTGGATTGTTCGAATAAAAATGCTCTTTAAAGCGAATCCAAAACGCTATTTCATTTGTCATTGAGCCATCATTTGAATACATCGCTTCAGTGCCTTCTAAAACAGCTTTTGTTATAGCGTTACCATCATAACCTAGTTCATTAAAATACTTGGTCATTAAGCCAAAATACAGTCTTAAGAATTCATTGTCATTGAGTGGTAATAAGGTGCCATCTAAATCAAATAAAATTGTCGTAATCATATTGCCCTCCATGAATTTTCTATAGTATAACTGATGAATTCTATATTGTCAATTTTTACGCGGATCAGTTAATGAAAAAAGACTCAAATTGACTTGAGTCTTGATATTATTAGTTAACGATGCCATAAGGCCAATAAATGATTCCACCCATATCATAGAGGTTTGCATAACCTAAATCGTATAATAAATCAACGGCAGTAGCACTACGGTTTCCACTGCGACAATAGACGATGATGATGGCGGATTTATCTTTTAACACTTTTTGTGCGTTTGAAGATAGCGTATCCAGCGGTAATAGAATTGCACCTTCGATGTGACCTTCATCAAACTCACTTTGCGTTCTAACGTCAACGAGGATAATTTCTGGATTATCATCCATCATGGTTTTACCGGTTGTCGCAGAAATTAAAACAGGATCGTTTTGTTCAACAGTCGTTGCTTCAGCGCACGAAACTAGTGCAATGAGAAGAAATAAAATCAAAACTAATTTTTTCATAAATATCACCTTTTTAGATTATATCATTAGTGATGATGATTTTTCAAGAAACACGCATTCAAAATCCAAGCGAATACTTTGACAATTCATTTTAAAAGTATACAATTAAATTAGATATTCATAATTTGGAGGTATCTATGAACGTATATGATTTTAATGTTTTAGATTCTCAAGGTAATAAAGTTGAGTTGAAACAATATTTAGGAAAAGTCTTATTGATTGTCAATACGGCTACAGGATGTGGGTTTACTCCCCAATATGAAGGACTTGAGAAATTGTATCAAGAATTAAAGCCTCAAGGGCTAGAAATTCTTGATTTTCCTTGTAATCAGTTCCTCAATCAAGCACCAGGAACTAATAAAGAGATCGTTGAATTTTGTCAACTAAACTATGGTGTGACATTTAAAACATTTGGCAAAATAGCTGTTAATGGAAAAAACGCAGATCCGCTTTATGTTTATTTACGAAAAGAAAAACCCTTATCTGAACCAGTTAAAGGCAAGGGATTGATTAAAAAAATCTTTTTCGGTTCAAAAATTGAATGGAACTTTACGAAATTTCTCATAGATAAAAATGGGAATGTCATTAAACGTTTCTCTCCTACTGTGACTCCCGATCAATTAATTGAGGACATCAAATCACTTTTATAAAAAGTTTCGAAGCATTGAACACTTTCCAAATATTGGAGAGTGTTTTTTTGATTCATAATTGATTCACATTTATATTATATAATCGTGCTGGCGGTGATGAATGTGAAAAGAAAGAATACAAAAAGACTGGTTTTAGTAACAAGCATTTTTTTAATTGTAATGGTTGTATGGTTCGCTATGCCATATTTTACCCAGGATTACTATCCTTATTTACAATATCATATGATGAGTGGATGGATGATGCCGTTTGGAATGATATTAATGATTTTAGTTTGGATTTCATGTATTTATATTGTATTGGCTGTATTTGATAACCGTAGAAATAACATTAAAGAAACGTCGTTATCACAATTAAAAAACCGTCTTGCATGCGGAGAAATATCGATTGAAGAATATGAATCAATCTATCAAAAAATAAAGGAGAATCAAGAATGAAAAAATTTGGAATAATTGCATTACTGTTAGGCTTTGGCGCTGTTATGTTCGGTGTTGGTATAAGATTAAGTTCAAGTTCACTGACTGCACAGCCGTTTAATTTTCCACAATCTGCCAATGAATTAGCATTGACAGAAACATATCCTACTTATGCTCGTTGTCATTATAACCGAATCGATACGACAAGTTATGAGTGGATTTATGCTCATTTAAATGAAGAAGATCAAGATTTAGTGGATGCAAAGTATATTGAACTTTTACTTGAAATTGATTTAGGTTCGATGACCGAGGAAGAACGTCTTGATGCCATTGATAATTTGAAAGAAGAATTAGTGACTTATATTGAAGATAATGAATTTGTGATTGGATCGTGGCGATGAAAAAAGTCATTATTCCAATCGCGCTAATCGTTATCATTGGTAGTTTATTAACATATTTCTTAAAAAATAATTCTAATAAAATCTTGTCTGAGTATGATTTACTTGGTTTATCAGTAACTGAAATGGTTGACTCGTTAGAAGCACAAACCATTGATCGTGACGAAATGGTCGCTAGTATTTCAGCCACTGAGTTAACGATTTCTACTGAAGACTCAGTATTAAAATATTCGATACCCGATGACTTATTTTACTTATCATTCGCACCGTATATCACTAAAACCCATCCTTGTGGGACACATAACTTAGTGACATGTAGAGGGGAACTAAAAAATCAATCATTTGATATACTTATCGTTGATCAAATAGGGAATGTACTTGTGGACGATACACTCATTTCACATGATAATGGGTTTGTAGGAGTGTGGTTGCCTAGAGACATTCAGGGAACGATTTATATTACTTACGGTCAATGGAGTGTAACGAAGTCGATTCAAACGTTTGATGATTCTTTCACGTGTTTGACTGATTTATTGCTGGTACAATCATGAATAAAGTTCGATTAGTCGTCAAACTAACTGGTATTCGTTGTGCTGGCTGTTTAAATAGTATTGATCGTATATTGACCATTCTAGATGCGGAAAAGTTTGAATATGATTTTTACTCAACAATCGGGAGTTTCTATTTCAAAGGTGAAATTGAGGATGAAATTACTTACCTCAAAGCGATTGAAAAAACCGGATATGGGGTTATGAAGCTTTCGAGTTACATTGAAAAATTGGAGGATTAATCATAATCCTTCTTTTTTTCAACTTATAATCATATAATGATAGTGTGAGGTGATTCATTTGAAATTATTAATTGTAGAGGATAATCGACATATTAATCAATTATTAACTCAGTTTGCAAGGCAAGATGGACACCACGTTGTTCAAGTGTTAAATGCAGAAGATGCTATCAAACAATTAACTAATCAAGGATTTGATGTCATCATCACAGATTTAATGTTGCCTGATATGCAAGGAGAAGACTTAATCACTCAAATTCGCAAAGTCAGTGATATATATATCATTGTCATTTCAGCAAAAATTGATATTCATGAAAAACTCGATGTGTTTTCGATTGGTGCAGATGACTATATCACAAAACCATTTTCCGTTGAAGAAGTGATGGCAAAACTCAAAAACCTTGAAAAAAGAATAGTATCACATGTTCCTATTATTCAATCATATAATCATGGGAAACTAAAAATTCAACCGCTAGAAAATGATGTGTGGATTGATGGAAAACTGATTGAACTAACTCATTATGAGTATAATATTTTATGGCAACTGATATCAAATCGATTTAGAACTTTATCTAGAGATCAATTAATTGAATCTTGTTTTTCTGAAAGTGAAGCATTTGACCGTATCATTGATGTTTATATAAAAAATATTCGAAAAAAACTGAGTGATGATGCGGTAAATCCTTCCTTTATAAAAACAGTTTATGGATTAGGATATCAGTTCATAGGTGAACATGATGATGAACTTTAAAGATTTTTTTAAACAAAAAATGGTGCGTTTTTTTGCCATTCTTTTTGCGATTATGATTATAATAGGAAATCTAGGCTTTTATATTATTGCGAAAGTCCAATTTGATCGAGAAGTAAATCGTCAAAACAGTGCTTTTGTCGCCATGGTAAGTCATTTGTTATCAATGGAAAATACCGAGACTACATTAGTTTATCTCGAACATTATGATCATACACATGGTGTGAGAATCGCCTTTTGGAATGAATTCAATGAATTATTGTTTGAAAGCGATGATGCACCTATTTCAGTTCAATCAATCTCGCTATATGACTCGGATCAACAATACTTAGGTAAAGTGACAATCGATAATCAATCTTCATTTTTTGGACAAGATATTTCATTTGGTTTGATTATTTATAACGGATTGACTTTAATACTTTTCTTTGTTGGCTTATGGATTTTAAAAAATCATCTCGATAAACAATACTCTCTCTTAAAACATGACATGGATAGCGTCGGAAGTGAAGATAATACTTTTACCTTTTCTGACATTGAATCCGTCAATGAAAGATATATTAAAGCTTTAAATACTGAAATGGAACTAAAAGCCATCCAAAGTCATTACGTTAAAGTCTTAGCGCATGATATAAAAACACCCTTAACAGTTATGAAGGCTTATATTGAAGGGATGCAATCCAAGCGGTTAGAATATAATCAAGAAATAGAAAACGTGCTACTTGAAGAAATACTAGAAATAGAAAAACTCGTTCCACAATTCATCGCAACTGAATTAAATCAACTCGCGATCAAACAAAATATAACGCCTATTATCAAGAATCATTTAGAAAAATTAACATCTGTTTTCAAGACCAAATCTATTGAATTAGAATATGATTTAGAGGATTTCGAACTTCAAATTGCTTCTGCTGATGTTGTAAGATTAATTGAACACTTAACTTTTAATGCATTTTATTATTCAAATTCTAAAACAATTATCAAGGTAAGTATCAATGCGAAAAACAAAACAATCTCGGTTCAAGACCAAGGTATCGGAATGAGTCAAGATACGATTGATAAGTTAAATGTTGGGCCTTATCGGAACGAAGATTCTATTAAATTTCATCAAAAAGGCAGCGGAATAGGGCTTCAAATTGTCAAAGACATCATGCATAAATATCATGGATGTATTCGAATTGAAAGTACATTAGGCAGTGGTAGCACTGTGACACTAGAGTTTTAATAATATACTAAACAATCCGGTTTTTTTTGGATTGTTTTTTTCTCTAAGTTATTGATGTATCAATCTATCAGTGTTACTATAATTTATTGTATGAGCGTCCTATTTGTTCGTTGTATCAAATTGAGATATAATGATAGTGTTTTAGTTTATGGGAGGTGAAAAGAATGAATAAGAAACTTTGGATGGAAAAGGCACTTGAACTTGCAAGACAAGGTGAGGGTTATGTTTTGCATCAACCTTATCAAAGTTTATTATTAGTTTCTGGTGATGACATTTTGTTTTCTTGGGCTGAAGATGGGAAAGAAACCCTTGATGAAGCATTAAACCGTCAAAGCATTAAACAAGGCGGAATTCTTTATCTTCCTTATGAGCCAGATATGATTCCCAAATTAAGGCTTTGGATTTTACATTCAGGGATTATAAGGATTGAAATTAGTTCTCTAAATGCATTTACCCCTAATGCATTTGTTCGATGGGCTGAAGAAAATAAAATTGAAGTCCATGTTGGATTGTTAAAAAAAGACGGTCAAAAACTGAATGAGGTATTATACCACTCGATTACAAGCGATATTCCTTTTATCACCTTAAGTTTTGGCATGTCACTGGATGGTAAAATTGCGACAGTGACTGGTGATTCGAAATATATTTCTGGAAATGAATCAAGAGTATTCATTCACCAATTAAGAAATAAGCATCAAGCGATTCTTGTTGGTATTAATACGGTGAAAGTTGATCATCCGTCGCTGACGACAAGACTTGACCAAGGCATTTCAAGAAACCCCGATAAAATCATTCTCGATTCAAACTTACAAATTGATGAAGCAGAACCTTTACTTTATCAAAACAACCTTGCAAGAACAATTATCGTCACAAGAAAAGAGTCAAACCAAGCGAAAAAAACGCGATTAAAAAAACTGAAAGTCATCATTGTTGAAGTTGAAAATCCATCCACTCCCATGGATTTATATGAAATCTTAACCAAATTAAAATCAATCGGCATTGAATCAATTTTAGTTGAAGGGGGAGGAACCATACATTTTTCTTTCATCAAATCAAAGTATTTTAACCGGTTATACTCGACAATTTCACCCATTATTATAGGGGGCCAAAACGCAAAAACGGCAGTATCCGGAGAAGGTTTTTTAACACTTAATAACGCTGTTAAACTCAATTTTGATCATGTGTTTCAATTAGGACAAGATTATATTTTTGAAGCAACTCAAAAATTCGATAATACAAAGGAGAATAACCATGCTTAAGTATCTAACCGTTGAGGAATCTATTGAATTATTAAAAGAAGGAAATAAGATTATCTTAGTTGACGATGACAGTCTAGAAAATGAATGTCATTATGTCGCTATCGCAAAGCCAGTTTTAGACGAAAAACTCTTATCGCATTTTTGCCCTTATCAAACCGGACCGACAATTGTCTTAGGTTATGAAAAATACGGACAAGTAACCGGTGTTAAAAAGAACATCAATTTTGAATATGATGAAGATTTCGTCAATCTAGGCGTTGAATCAAAACGCTCTAAAGATACCATTGATGGTTTTATTTCTGCTTTGCTTAATGCCAATGCTTCTATCGATGATTTCCGTATCGGTGGTCAATATCAAGTGGTTTCCACGAGACAAGGTGGCGTTCTAAAAAGAGCAGCGGCATCCGAAGCTATTATTGATTTGTGCTGGTTAGCGAATCTTCCTCCGGTTGGATTATTTTATTCCTTGGTCACCAGTGATGGAAAATCCGTTACTGCCAATTACTTAAAAAAAGAAAAAGATGAATACCCGTTATTAAAAATATCGGACTTAATTTATGCGCGTCGACAAACCGATGTCTTGATTGAACGTGTCGCTTCGGCGAAAATGCCAACAAAATATGGTGAGTTTCAAATGGTTGGATTCATTAACAAACTCAACGGCGAACATCATGTTGCTTTGGTAAAAGGCGATGTATCAACAGAAGATCCTGTTTTAGTTCGAGTTCACTCCGAATGTTTAACGGGTGATTCTTTTGGATCTCAACGCTGTGATTGCGGCGAACAATTACACACCGCGATGCGAAGAATTGAAAAAGCCGGAAGGGGGATTATTCTTTACATGCGCCAGGAAGGCAGAGGCATAGGTCTCATCAATAAAATTAGAGCTTATGCTTTACAAGATCAAGGATTAGATACCGTTGAAGCCAATATTGCATTAGGGTTCCCTGATGATTTAAGAGACTATGGCATCGGTGCTCAAATGTTATCGAACTTGGGCGTTAAGAAAATGAAATTGATGACCAATAATCCTAAAAAAATTCATGGGTTATCAGGCTATGGCATTGAAATTGTCAACCGCGTTAAAATACAACTCAATCATAACGAAAGAAATGAATTTTACATGCGAACCAAAAAAGATAAGATGGGACATATGCTAGATTTTAAAAAGAAATGATTATTTAATATCAATAAAGGGATTAATACACTCAATTGTGTAGCAATCCCTTATTTTATTTAACATTTTGTTTAGCAAAAAAAACACATAAAAAATTTATTTCATTTGTCTTTTTCAGTGATATAATTAAATATAGATATTTATAATTCACAAACAAGGAGGATTTTCTATGCAATGGTGGGAAGCACTAACTTCATTTCAACAAGTCATGTTTGTCTTAGCGACAGCAGCGACAGTTGTGATGATTATATTTTTGGTGTTAATGCTTTTTGGTGGTGATGGCGAAGGATTTGAAGCTGATGGCGACATATCACTCGATGATCAATTGGATGACATTGATCCACTCAACGATGAACCATTATCAGGATTTAGCGGATTAAGAATTTTGACCGTTAGAGGCGTATTAGCTTTTCTTTCTGTTGGAGCATGGACCGCCTATGGCTTCGCTGGAATAGTTCATCCATTGTTAGCGGGATTGTTTGGCGTTATCGCTGGAATTATCGCATCATACTTACTTGCTTACGCTTTTAGAGCTTCAATGAAACTAGAATCAGAAGGGAATTTGTCATACATTAACGCAGTTGGTAAAAATGGAACGGTCTACATTAGAGTCCCAGCAAAAAGACAAGGAATGGGAAAAGTCACTTTAACCTTCCAAGAACGTTTTGTCGAAGTTGACGCAATGACCGATGATGATTCCGATTTAACGACGGGTATGAGCATTACGGTTATAAGTATGGAAAATGAAACAACGGTTATCGTCACAAAAAACAACAATAACAAGTAATAAAAATTAATATATATAAAGGAGAAACTCAATGAATCCATTATTTTTAGCAACAGGCGACTGGGTTGGACTCGTCGTCGCACTTATCGTCATTTTATTCACAGTTCTAATTTTCATCGTATCAAGAATTCATAAATGTCCTTCTGACAAAATCATGGTCATTTATGGTAAGGTTGGAGAAAACGCTGACGGAACTTCTAAATCAGCAACGTGTGTTCATGGTGGAGCAAAATTTATCTATCCATTTATCCAAGCCTACCAATTTTTAGATTTGACACCGATTTCCATAAGCGTTGACTTGAAAAATGCACTTTCTCGTCAAAATATTCGTATTGACGTTCCATCTCGTTTTACAGTTGGTATTTCAACTGAACCTGGCATTATGCAAAACGCCGCAGAAAGATTACTTGGATTAGAAATGAATGAAATCCAAGAATTAGCAAAAGATATCATCTTCGGTCAATTGCGTTTAATCATCGCTACTATGGATATCGAAGAAATCAACACGGATAGAGACAAATTCTTAGAAGCAGTTTCAAGAAATGTTGAAACTGAATTGAAAAAAATTGGTCTTCGTTTGATTAACGTCAACGTCACCGACATCAACGATGAATCAGGGTATATCCAAGCGTTAGGTAAAGAAGCTGCCGCAAAAGCCATCAATGATGCTAAAAAATCCGTTGCTGAAAAAAACCGTGATGGATCCATCGGCGAAGCAAATGCTGTTCGTGACCAAAGAATTCAAGTTGCAAGTGCAAACTCAACTGCTATTACCGGTGAAAATGAATCTTTAGGATTGATTTCGCAATCCAATGCAACTCGCCGTGAGATTGAAGCCGAAGCATTAAGAAGAGCCATGACAGCTGAAAAAATTGCAACAGCAAAAGCATTAGAAGATGCTTATCTCGCAGAAAAAACAGCTGAATTAGCGCGTGCTAATCGTGAAAAAGCAACCTTAGAAGCCGATATCATCGTCAAGACTGAAATTGAGAAACTTCAAAGAGTCTTACAAGCTGAAGCTGGAGCTGAAGAAATTCGTCGCAAAGCAAAAGGTGAAGCTGATGGAATCTATTCTAAGATGGAAGCACAAGCACGTGGTACATTAGAAATATTATCAAAACAAGCTGCCGGATTTAAAGATTTAGTAGAAGCCGCTGGTTCTAGCCCTGATGCAGCAATCAAAATGTTAATTGCTGATAAATTAGAGGCATTAGTTAAGATTCAAGTTGAAGCGATTAAAAATCTTAAATTTGATAAGATTACAGTTTGGGATAACGGTTCTTCTAAAGACGGTTCAGCCACTGCGAACTTTGCATCAAATTTAATGAAATCAATTCCACCGATGAATGATCTTTTCAAAATGGCTGGCATGGATTTACCTAAATATTTAGGTGAAGATACACTTGCTAAACCTGTAGAAGAAGTTAAAGTTGAAAAGACTGTACCTGTCGTTGAAGAAAAGAAATAATCAATTTAAAAGGACACTCGTTGTCCTTTTTTATTTTCATGAGTTTATCACAACACATATTTTATATTTATGATATAATAGACTTCGAGATTTTTTATCCATTGAACATGAGTTAGGGTGTGTAATATGAAAGTTAGTAATGCTGAAATGCTTGGAAAGCATAATATAAAAAAAGTATTAATTCAATTATCGATTCCTGCCATATTAGGAATGGTGGTGAATGCTCTATATAATTTCGTTGACACGTTATTTGTTTCAATCGGTGTTGGTGAAATAGCGATTGGCGGACTAGCGTTTGCATTCCCAGTTCAAATGATTGCGATGGCCGTCAGTTTAATGATCGGTATGGGCAGTGCTTCAATCTTTTCACGTGCATTTGGTAGAGGCGATACCGAAACGATGAAATCAGCAGTCAATACCGCCTTAAGAATTGCATTGTTAAGTTCGTTAGTTATGTCAATATTAGGGTTTATTTTCTTAGATGATTTACTCATATTTTTTGGCGCAAGTGCTTCGAATATTGTTTATGCTGAAGATTACATGATTGTCATTTTAATTGGACTAGCACCCTTATCTCTAACCATGGTTTTAAATAATCTGACAAGAGCAGAAGGTAGAGCAAAAATAGCCATGTACTCCATGATGATTGGAACGGGACTTAATATCGTTTTAGATCCCATCTTTATCTTTGATTGGGGATTTGGTATGGGGGTTCGTGGTGCTGCCATTGCGACGATCATTTCACAAATCGTGGCGTTTATCTACATATTCTCAGTTTCAATTAATCACAAATCTTCATTGATGATTAGTTTAAAGCATTTCTTCAATATCCCACTTAAAATGGTGAAGGAGATATCTATCATTGGATTACCCTCTTTTTTAAGAAACTCCATTGGTGCATTTTTAGCAATCATCATCTACCGCTTGATTGGAAAATATACCGAAGGTGATCCGGCAATATACATTTCAATTTATGGTGTAATCAACCGCGTCATGATGTTTGTCTTTATGCCGGCGTTTGGAATAATACAAGGAATGACTCCTATCGTTGGTTTTAATTATGGTGCAAAAAATCATCAACGATTAAAATCGGTAATCAGGTTCGCAACGGAGATAATTATGGTGTATTTCTTACTAGGGTTTATTTTTATTCAACTATTTGCGGAATCTATCTTTTCAATCTTTTCTGAAACAGATAATCAAATCTTTATTCAAAGTGGAAGTGAAGCTTTCAAAGTCATTGCTTTAGGATTTTTGTTGGTTGGATTTCAAATTATTATCAGTTCCGTATATCAAGCGATTGGCTATCCATTAAAAGCGATGATTGTCGCAATCTCAAGACAAGTTATCTTATTCATTCCACTTGCGTATATATTGACCTCTTTATTGGGATTGCAAGGATTGTGGATAAGCTTTGCTATTTCAGATACAGTTGCTGGATTGTTAGGATTAGGTTTATTAATCTATGAGATGAAAGCAATTCAAAGTCGAATTCCAAAAGTTGATATTGAAAGTATTGACAATTATACGCCAGATGTTAGTGCAATTTAAATAAAGTCTTTCGGTAAAAGCGGTTCTTTTTGAACCGTTTTTTGTTATTTTTGTATTTTATGATTAATAATGCTTAATAGTTCAAAGTATTTACAAACGATTTTGGACCTTGCATTGTTTTGTTTTATAGATAAGTGTATAATGTTTTTAGATAGAATATCTCAATTCGCTAAAATGATTTATTTTCATTACAAATTAATAAATATGGGTTCTTTATTGAATTTTCATTCATTTTTTAGGGATTTTATCGCTATTTTTCAATATTTTCGCATATGTTTTTATTATTGTATCCAATGAAAGCGTTTTTCCTAATTATTTTTTAACATGCACTTGCATTCAAAGCATTACTTGTTTATAATCTATGATTAATTTATGGGGGGACTTCTAATGATAGGATATTATTTAAAAAGAATAGTTTCCGCCCTATTTACGCTCTTCATCATTGCCACTTTAACCTTCTTTATGATGAGAGCGATACCGGGCGGACCATTTACCAGAGAAAAACCGTTACCACCTCAGATTATTGCGCAGCTCAATGCCAAATATAATCTGGACGATCCAGTTATTGTTCAGTATTTTAATTACATGAAAGGCATTGCGACTTTTGATTTAGGTCCTTCTTTTAAAGAACTTGGATTAACTGTCAATGATTTGATTAGACAAGGATTCCCAGGTAGTATGAAAGTCGGCTTCGTCGCTGTGATGTTCATTATACTATTTGGTATTCCATTGGGCATTATTTCAGCTCTAAAACAAAATAAAGCGATTGACCACGTTGTCATGGTCATGGCGACAATTGGGGTTACTGTACCTAGTTTCGTTGTCGCTACCCTCTATATTTATTTCATCTCTTCAAGGATATCATGGATACCGATAACGGGGTTATCCAATCCGCTGGCTTACATTGGACCAGCGATTGCTTTATCAGGTTATTCTTTATCATATGTTGCACGTTTAACCCGTTCTTCAATGTTAGAAGTCTTGCGTCAAGACTATATTCGTACAGCACGTGCGAATGGTTTATCTGAATTTAGAGTTATTGGGAAACATGCTTTAAAGAATGCGATGATTCCCGTTATAACATATGTAGGTCCAATGATTGCGGCAATCTTAACCGGATCATTCGTCGTTGAAAGAATTTTCTCAATTAATGGTATTGGTCGTTACTTCGTAGAAAGCGTTAATAACCGAGATTACACGGTAATCATCGGGATGACAGTCTTTTATTCAGCATTGTATATCGTCATGGTATTGTTAGTAGATATCGGTTACTCGCTCATTGATCCAAGGATTAAACTTGGCAGAAAGAGTGGTGACTAGAATGAGAAATCCAGATTTTGAACTCGTTGAAAGTTCAAAAAAAATGAATAAGGAACAAACTAGAAGAAGCTTAACATACTGGAAAGACGCTTGGCGAAGACTTAAAAATAATCGCTTAGCCATGGTTGGACTCGCAGGCGTCATCTTGATTATATTGTTTGGCGTCATTGGCCCTTGGTTTTCGCCTTATAGTTATTCTGATCAGGATAATCGTTTTACGAATATTCCACCAAGATTTGAAATATATGCCATCGCAGATGATGGATACGTGTTTTTATCATCTCAATATAACCTAATTTTAGTCAACGAAAAAGGTGAATTGCTCGATAAATTAGTAAGAACAAATATGGATGCAATTAATAAGATTTATACTTACGACTATGAGGGTGAAGAGATTGAAGTTGACTTTAAAAACCGCTTGTTGGAGGACGATGGCGGTGTTGATATTAAAGTGACTTATAAAAATGTTACTTCGATTTATCCGACTAAAACTGTCAGCAATAAAACATTCCCATGGGGAACAGATAATTTAGGTCGTGATATGTTAACCCGCATTATGTTTGGTGCTCGAATTTCATTAACTGTTGCTTTCGTAGCTACATTAGTTAATTTAATTATTGGTGTCACATATGGTGCAATATCTGGTTTAGAAGGTGGTACGGCAGATGACATCATGATGAGAAGCGTTGATGTTATTAACTCAATACCACTCGTACTTTATGTCATTTTATTAATGGTTATCATCGATGACCAAGGCTTATGGACAATCATTATAACACTGGGTTCAGTTTACTGGGTCGGCATGGCAAGGCTGGTTCGAGGGCAGGTGTTGGGGCTAAAAGAACAAGAATATGTTTTAGCTGCAAGAACTATTGGTGTTTCTAAAGCTAAAATTATTTCAAAACACTTAATTCCTAACGCCATGGGTCCTATCATTGTTTCAATGACGATGATGATACCTTCTGCCGTATTTACCGAAGCATTCTTAAGTTTTATTGGGCTCGGTGTCAGTGCTCCAATGGCTTCATGGGGTACTTTAGCCAATGATGCTCTTGCAGGTTTATCGACTTATCCATATCAATTATTCGCACCATCTATAGCGATTGCATTAACAATGTTATCATTCAACTTCTTGGGCGATGGACTCCGTTCTGCGTTAGACCCAAGACTGAGAAAGGGGTAGGCCGAAGATGAGTAAAATACTAGAAGTTAAAAATCTTCGGACAACCTTCTTTACTCACTTAGGTGAAGTTCAAGCAGTTCGAGGTATCAGTTTTGATCTAGATGAAGGTGGAATTCTTGGTATTGTTGGGGAATCTGGCTCCGGAAAAAGTGTGACTTCGTTATCGATAATGGGTCTCGTTGATGAACCAGGAAAAATTGTTGAAGGCGAAATATTTTTTCAAGGTACAGATTTGACGAAACTTGATCATAAAGACATGATGCAGTTTCGTGGTAATGAAATTTCGATGATTTTCCAAGATCCTATGACTTCAATTAATCCTGCATTCACCATTGGGAATCAACTACGTGAAGTTATCATGGCTCATAGTGACTTAAATAAAGACCAAGCTCATGAACGGGCATTGGAATTATTGAAAATGGTTGGAATTCCTGATCCTGAATCAAGAATCAAGAATTTTCCTTACCAATTTTCTGGTGGAATGCGTCAAAGAGCCTTAATTGCGATGGCGATTGCAAATAATCCAAAATTGTTAATCGCCGATGAACCTACAACTGCTCTTGACGTAACTATCCAAGCCCAAATCCTTGAATTGATGCGTGATTTAAAAGATAAGATTAATTCATCTGTTATTTTAATTACCCATGATTTAGGCGTCATTTCCGAAATATGTGACAAAGTCATTGTCATGTATGGCGGTATGATTATGGAAAAGGCAGACATTAAGAATTTATTTGCTCATCCGCAACATCCTTATACCCGTGGATTGTTATTATCAATTCCAACAAATGTGACCGGGAAAAAGAAACGCTTAATTCCGATTGAGGGATCACCCCCTGATTTAATGGATCCGCCCTCTGGTTGTCCGTTTTCGCCAAGGTGTCCCCATGCAATGGAGATTTGCTTAAAGAAAGCAGCACCATTATTCAAAATATCTGAAACGCAAGAAGCTTCATGTTGGTTACACCATCAAGATGCACCAGAAGTTTCTGGAATGGTGAAAGTCGAAGGTGAACAATCATGAGTGATCGCATTCCTTTATTAGAAGTTAGAAACCTGAAAAAGCATTTCATTTCAGGTATACTTAAAAAACGAAAAGTATTAACCGCTGTAGATGGCATTGATTTTGTCATTTACAAAGGTGAAACCTTTGGACTTGTAGGTGAGTCAGGATGTGGTAAAACGACCATTGGTCGTACCATTATCCGTCTTTATAATCCAACTGACGGCGAAATCTTATTTGATGGCGAAGAAATAGGCCACTTATCAGAAAGAGAGTTAAAACCTTATCGCAAAAGAATGCAAATGATTTTCCAAGATCCTTATGCTTCTTTAAACAGTCGAATGACGGTTACAGATATTATCGCAGAAGGTATTGATACCCATCATTTGCTAGAAGGCGATGCCAAACAAGAAAGAATTTATGAATTACTGGAAAAAGTCGGTTTGAAGCGCGAACATGCGAGTCGTTATCCTCATGAGTTCTCGGGTGGTCAACGACAACGTATCGGTATCGCTAGAGCATTGGCAGTTAATCCAGAACTCATTATCTGCGATGAACCGATTTCAGCTTTAGACGTTTCCATCCAGGCACAAGTTGTCAATATGTTAGAAGATTTACAAGATGAATTTGGATTAACCTACTTATTCATTGCCCATGATTTATCTATGGTTAGACATATTTCCGATCGAATCGGTGTTATGTATTTAGGTAAGATGATGGAAATTACAACCGCAGATGAGTTGTATGAGAATGCACTCCATCCTTATACAAAATCACTATTATCTGCCATTCCGATTCCGGATCCAACCTCTTCAATTAGAGATCGTAGAGTCATTTTAAAAGGCGACGTAGGGAGTCCCATCAATCCAAAACCAGGATGCAGATTCGCATCTCGTTGCCAATATGCAAAACCGAATTGTTTTACAGAAACCCCAGAATTAAGAGAAATCAAAGAAGGACATTTTGCTTCGTGTCATTACATTGAAGAAATAAACGGTATTTAACACCAAAGGTGATTAAATAGATTTTGAAACAAAAAAAATGGAGGAGAAGAAGAAATGAAAAAATTGTTTTCTGTGTTTGTAGTACTAGCACTTGTGTTAGGAATCGCCGCATGTAACGGCAGTGTTGAAGACAACACGTTATTCTGGAACATTGGTGCAGATCCACTCACCATCGACCCAACCCTCAATGGTGCTTCTGATGGCGGCGACGTCATCAACCAAACGTTTGAAGGCCTCGTTCGTGAAATCGACAGTGTGGTTTACCCTGGTATCGCAGAATCATGGGTTACTTCAGCTGATGGTAAAACAGTAACGTTTACTTTGAGAGAATCAAATTGGAGCGATGGCACACCATTAACAGCTTCTGATTTCGTTTACTCGTGGAAACGTGGTATGGACCCAAGAACTGCCAGCGAATATGCTTGGATTTGGGAATATACAAACGTAGTTGGTTCTTTAGAAACAATCTATTGGACTGACGTTTGCGACAATGCAACTGATGATTGCAACGAATACGATGATGACGGCGCTTTAGTTGGAACTGATTATTCAGACGACAAAGATGACGAAACTGGTTTAACTGTTGATGAACAACTCGCTTTAGTTGGTGTTAAAGCGATTGATGATTTAACATTAGAAGTTAAATTAGTGAATCCAGCTGCTTACTTCGTAAGCTTAATGGCTTTCTATCATTTCTTACCAGTTAAACAATCTGCTGTTGAAGCAGTTGGTGGAGAAGATGGACTATGGGCTAAAAATCCTGACCTCGTTGTTTCAAATGGACCTTTCGTTTTAGTTGATTATACAGCTGGCGAAGGATTAAGACTTGAAAAGAACGATGAATACTGGAACAAAAAAGAAGTTTATATTGAAGCAATTGAAGGCGATTTCGTTGACCTTGAAACAACCGCTTATGCAAAATACAATGCTGGCGAATATGATTTCATCCCTGCAGTTCCTTCAATGATGATTCCAGACTTAATGGCATTAAGTGAAGAATTCTATGCTTTCCCATTATTAGGAACCTATTATTACAGCTTTAACTTAGACAGACCTGAATGGCAAAATGCGAAACTCCGTAGAGCTTTAGCATTAGCTATCAACAGAGAAGATATTACTGAAGCTTTATCAGGAGGTCAAATTCCAGCAAAAGGATTCGTTCCAGTTGGATTTACTGACAATGAAGGTAAAGATTTCGCAACTGAATCAGGAGACTATGGAATGTCAACTGGTAGCGGTGGCGAAGCTGAAGCAGTAACATTATTCGCTGCAGCAGCTGCTGAAATGGGCAAAACTGTTGCTGAATTAAAAACTTACTTAGATGGCAAAGTTATTCTATATAATACAAGTGAAGCTCATAGAATGGTTGCTGAAATGGTTCAAGAAGACTGGAAACAAGTTCTTGGCGTTGAATTAACGCTTCAAAACCAAGAATGGGCAGTATTCCAAGACACTAGAAAAGCTGGAAACTTTGACGTTGCACGCGGCGGCTGGTTAACAGACTTTATGGATCCTGCAGGCATGTTAGCTATTTTCACAACTGGCAATGCTTATAATGATCCAAACTATGAAAAAGCTGCTTATGACGCATTACTTTCTGAATCACAATCAACAACAGATATGGCTTTACATTTCCAAAAATTGTATGCAGCTAACGATATGTTAATGGCTGATATGCCAATGATTCCGATTTATTACTATTCGGATGTTATGATGGCTAAGTCATATTTGAAGGATTGGGGCCGTTCAGTATTAGGTTCTGTAGACTTCACTCATGCAAAATTAGAAAGATAATTAATACATAAAATAAATAAGAAGCAAAATAGGGAAACCTAAATTGCTTCTTTTTTTGTATTTAAGTCATCATTGTGGTAATATAGAGATAATTATATATTAAAGGAGTCATATTTTATGACATGCAAGTATTGCAATAGAACGATTGACAGCCGCTTTCAATTTTGTCCATATTGTGGAGAAAAGATTATGATTGATAGTCTTGATTCGAAAACCACAAAAAAGGATTATATTGGTTGTAATAACACAGAAAGTAATCGGTTTTTTACAATTCTATTGCTAATCTTTATATTTCCTTACGGACTACCTTATATGTGGCTTACAAGACCTTTTACCAAGAAAACAAGATGGATTATTTCATTAGCTTTTATACTAACATCTCTTTTTGGTTTCATCATGATTATTGTGGGGACATCCCTCCCAAGTTAATTAAAAAAATATCATAAAAATATTTACAAATAAATTAAAAATTATGTATTTACGGTTTACCTTATCAGGTATATAATTAATAGCGTATTTATAGTTATTTTTACGCTAAAATCACCCACTTGAATGATTGGAGGAAGCATAGCTTTATGACAAAATATGTTCGGTTTATCACTTTAGGGGTTTTATTCGTTGCGTTTTTCGTTATTGTGAGTATATTTGATGCTTCAAGCATTAAAATCAATCAATATGACGCCGTAATAACCATTGACAGCGAAGGAGATATGCATGTCTCAGAGACCTGGGATATGGAATATTTAGAAGCATTATCCGTTCGTTTTCGTGATATTAAATTTAATAAATATCCAGAAGGATACCCATTAACAAAAAGCGCGCAGAATGTCGCGACATTTGATGAGACAAACGTCGCAGTTCGAGTATGGAAAGATGGTCAAGAAATTACCAATAACGTCGAAATAGGTTACTCATTTAATGGGGATTATGATGAACTAGGTGATTTAATTACCTGTTATCCTTATAGTAGTTCTTGTGAATCTTTATTTGTAAATTTTGGACCCGACCAAATGGTGGGTGATATTAAGTTTCAATATGACTACACGATTAATGGCGTTATCACCGAATATTCTGATATTTCTGAGTTGAACTGGGTCCTATTTGACTATATGGAAGCTGATATTGATGAGGCACATGTATTAGTTAATTTACCAGCAAACGCCTACACAACTGAAGAATTATATGTCTGGGGTCATGGGTTGAGTGATGGAACGATTGAAATCGTCGATAATCATACGATTGAAATGACCATTAATAAAATTAAAACTGAGGAAATGTTAGAATTTAGAATTTTAACACCAACGTCCCTTTATCCAACATTACGGTCTGTGAACCGATTTATCCACCCAGACATGAATTTAGAAGTTATTTCTAATTATGAAGAAAATTTAGCTATTGAGACGAACCGTAGAATTATCATCGCTCAATTTGTTTATTACACTTCAATTGCGATGCTATTCGGAATGGCATTCATTATCTATTATGTTTATAAAAAATATGATAAGGAATATACGCCTGATTTTCAAGGCGAATACTTCCGTGATTTACCGAGTGATGAAACGCCTGCAGAAATGAGTTATCTTTACTACATGAAGAAAACCAATGATGAGGATTTCACCGCGACATTACTCGATTTAATCCGTAGAAAATATATTGTTCTTGATTATAATCCTAACGAATTATCAACCAGCAATCCCGACTTTACATTTGAGTTAGTGAAAGAGAAAGATCAATCAGAGTTACTCGAACATGAAAAGTTTTTAATCGATTGGATTTTTAGAAAAATCGGTGATGGGACTCGCGTTTCAATCGCGAAGATTGAAGGTTATGGTAAAGGCAATGTGACAAAAGCAGAACAGTTCCAAGCTTCAGCAAGACAATTTGTTAGATCCATCAAACGGGTTGCGGATAAAAGACCTTATTTTGAATCAGGAATCTCAGAATCAAAAAGCAAGGCAATGATATTTATCATCATACCGATTGTCATGTTACTAGTATCACTTTGGACACAGTCAGTGTACACCCTTAATAATATTGTTGCAATTGTCATTTCAATCGTAGTCACTGCTATCTACGGCATCTATGTCAGTACCATTCAAAAACGCAGTCGATATGGTAATGAACTTTATGCCAAATGGAAAGCATTTAGAAATTTCTTGCTTGATTTTTCAAACATGAAAGATTATCCTATTCCAGGGATTATCGTTTGGGAACATTACTTGGTTTATGCAACATCTTTAAAGATAGCGGATAAAGTCATGGATCAGTTAAAGGTGAAATTACCGCAAATCGCATCTGAAGAAAGTGAAGGTACTTTCTTAAATACAAGGTATCGTTCACGGGATTTTTTCTGGGGTTATGCCTTAGGCAGATTTAATCGCTCATTTTCCACAGCGAAAGCGAACTCATTCCAAACCATTGCAGCCCATAATGCTGCTAAGGTATCATCAGGCGGCCGTGGCGGTAGCTTTGGTGGTGGAAGTTCGTTTGGCGGTGGCGGAGGAGGCGGCAGAAGCCGCTAAATATAGAAGGGAGAATGAATAAATGAATTTTTTAGCAATTGGTGCAGGAGCAGTTATTGGTATCATCGTTTTAGTGATTGTCGTTTTAGTGGCATTTTTTGTAATAAGCGTTTATAACAAGTTAGTCGTTCTCAGAAATAAAGTCAAAAATAGTTGGAGTCAAATTGATGTTCAATTAAAACGTCGTTTTGATATGATTCCCAACTTAGTTGAAACCGTTAAAGGTTACGCAGCGCATGAAGAATCGATTTTCGGTGAATTCGCAAGAGCGAGAGGATTATTCGCTCAAGCGCAAAAGACGGGAAATGTTGCGCAAGCCGCTGAAGCTGATAAAGGCATCACAGGCGCATTAAGCCGTTTAATGGTGGTACAAGAACAATATCCAGAATTAAAAGCCAATGAAAACTTCCGTGATCTCATGGCTCAACTCAAAGACACAGAAGACAAAATTGCATATGGTCGTCAATTTTACAATGACACCGCGCTTAAGTTCAATAACACCAAAGAAGTATTCCCAACAAATGTTGTAGCGAATATGTTTGGGTTCAAGAGTGCTGAATACTTTGAAGTTGAAGATGCAGCAGAAAGACAAGCCGTTAAAGTTAAATTTTAATCATTAAAAAGGTGCTATCCGTTTGGATGCACCTATTTTTTTATCCTTTTTTACTATTTGTTATATGAATTAATATCAGTATTGCATGAGGTATAAAGAAATTCAGCTATGGTTTTTCCACGTTCGTTAAGTATCCCGATTTTACCATCCAGTCTCGCTAAGAAATACCCATCATCATAAGCCCAAATGTAATCGTATAAATAGTCAATGACCATTGCGTCTTTAAAAGTTCTGACGCCATACTCATCATTTCTTTCAGTAATTACATATTTACCATGAATATCATTGACTGAGTCTGCTTCAAATGTCCAAGTATCTTTTTTTAGTTTTAAAGTAATTGTTGATCCACTTTTTGGTTTAAATAATAAGTAAAGTTTATCATCGATAGCGAAGAAATCAGCGAGTTCCTCTCCTGAGACTTCATTTTCAGTTAATTCATAATAAACATCACCATTAAGTTTAAATATCGTAATTGCGGTTGCGTCGTAATCATCATTTAAAACAGCGAGTAGAATGAATTCACCCATCTCTGCGAAATCATTAAAGATATCTTCAGATATCATTTTTCCTTTGGTGTTTATCAAGTAACATTTTTCGTCTTTTATTACAATATAAATATCGTTATGATCTTCAATGTCAGATAGACTTCCGATAATTTCTTCACCATCTTTATTGATGAGTGCATAAATATAATCATACTCAGTTGTAATATCTGCGACGATGGCTTGTTTGTTTAAATTAAACTCTTCAGCGTAATCGTATTTTGGTGAAATAATAATTTCACCTTTTTTATTGATATAACCATATTTTCCTTCGCTATTTGCATAATAAGCTAATCCTTGACTAAAATGGCCAGCATCCTCATAATCAAAATCAATAATAATCTCACCGGTTTTATCAATATATCCGAATTTACCATTTTTAACAACTCTTGCCAAACCTTCTTGGAAGTAAGAGAAAGATTCTAAAGAAGAAGAATAATCATCTTCTACGGTGAGTTCGTATTTCGCTTCGACGACGATATCACCATTGGTTTTCATTAATCCGAGGAGTTCGTCTTTGACATACCACAAATACCCAGTTTCGTAATCAAAATACAAATAGTCTAAATCGTCATCGAACTGAGTGATGCCTGATTTATCGATGATGTTGTAACCATTATTTCTGACAATAATCGCATATTTACCATTAAATGCATAGGCTTCATCAAAGTAGAAGTCAATGACTTTATTGCCTTTTGTATCAAGGTATCCATATCTGCCATCTTTTTCAATTGCTAACAAACCTTCACTAAATAAATTGTCTGGTATAGATTTTAATGCACAACCCGTGAGCAAAAATAGCAAAGCAATACTTAAAACAAGAATTTTGGACGCCAAATTTCTTCTCATAAAAATATCCCCCTATTCTATGATTCTATTTATATTATAGAATAAGAGGATTTTGTTTGTATAGTACCTAATACGATATTTTTAAAAAAAGATTACGCTGCACAGCTTGATAGAGCAATAAATATTAGAGCGATGTATAATATCAAAGCATTGACGGGAGAAAGAATAATTGAAATAAATGATCGCTTTATGGAGACTTTCTCGCCTAAGGGTCGAATTTTACTAACGTAATAGATAATTCTGCCAATGCCATAGATAAAATGGGCCAAATTAACATACAAAAACATTGCAGATGCTTCAATGATTGCTGCTGGGACTGCGACGATCATCTTAACGGCATAAAGACCCACCGCAAATAGAATAACGGTGATTGTAATCATGATATACGTCAACCTTAGATATAATAGTTCACCTTTTTTAAAGGATTGAATCAATCGTTCTTCGTTCATATGAATATTCTCCTTTTAATTTCATTTTATGCTCAGATATTAAAATTTGCAAATGAGATACTCAAATATGAATATATATTGGTTGATAGAACATAAAAATTAACGTTTTATGTCTAAAAATAGAATAGATAAGGTATAATGAAATTATGAGTTATGATATTTAGGAGGGATATAAATGTCTGAACTTTTTTCGAATGATGACCATAATCGTTCTATCCAAATTGGAGAATTTATGAGTCGTTATTTAGATTCAAAAGATAAAGTCGCATTATATCGTGAATATGAATCCTTGTTAAAGAGTGTAAGACCGATTGATTTGTTTTACGCTCCGATGTTTCAAGATACGACAGTGTATTCCATCGATGAAATTAAAAACTATGCGAATCGTTTTGTCAATTTGTTTTACCATGGTCTCATCGCATTCGAATGGGATAATCATTCATCGGATGTATTGGAAAGTTTTATTGATGAAAATCAAGCGATTATGAATCAATTAGAAAGTATTAAACCATATTTTGAAAACAATATAATCGAAAACTCAGCGCATCAAATCCTTGATTTTTTTGAAAGTATGCAAGTCATCGAGAAAAAATTTATCAAATCTCAAATGATACTTTATCCTGTGCTAGAAAAATTGTTGCCTTCAAAAACCCCCTTTAAAGTCTTATGGAGTGTAGAAGATGATTTACTTGTTTCTAGAGTAAAGATCATAGAATTACTAAAATCAGACTTCATTGATTGGCAAACATTAAAAATAGAAATAGGTCAATTTTACTATCAATTAGCGGGACTTATTCAAAAAGAAGATATTATTGTTTTACCGCTTGCAAGTAAGTATATTAAACATGACACATGGAATTCGATGATTAATGCTTTACAAGACACGGGTTATGCTTTTATTGATACCCCTAAATTCATTAAAAATTCAACTAATCATCCGATTTCAAGTTTTGAAATATCAACTGAAACTGGAACTTTATCACTAGATCAATTTAACTTAATAATGTCGCATCTACCCATTGCGATAACCTATGTCGATGAATTTGATAAAGTTCGTTATTTTAATCAAACAAAAGAAAGACATTTTCCAAGAACAGCACAGACTATTGGTCGTGAAGTGAAATATTGTCATCCTGAAAAAAGTGTTCACATCGTTGAAAAAATCTTAACTGAATTTAAGTCAGGAAGTCAATCAACAGCTCAATTTTGGATGGATTTTAAAGGAGTTAAACTGTTGATTTCTTATTATGCAGTTAGAAATCATGAAGGTATTTATAAAGGGGTTATTGAAACAACACAAGATATTTCGAACATGAAAAACTTCATAGGAGAGAAACGATTACTTGATTGGGATTAATTTGTGTAAAATAAGAATATTTGAAGAATGTTTTTTATTTAAGTAATATTTTATATACTATTGTGATAGTTTATGATAACAAGTATAATAGTTCTAATATTAATAAGGTAATATTGCTGCGAAAGGAGTGCATTTGCATGCTTTCTGATCTTGTAAGAAATTCAATCCTTTTATTTGGTTTGATATTTGTATATGGTGCTCTTAATTTCAAACCCAATGAAACAAAACGAATCAAAATCATCGTGGCCGGTCTTATGATTGGTTTTTTCACCATTATGATTATGATGTATCCTTGGCGGTTTGAAACAGGAACTAGTGCAACTATTTTCTATGATACGAGAAGCGTCATCTTGAGTGTCGCTGCAGCTTTTTTTAATCCCTTAGCAACTTTAATTGCTATGATCGCATCTGTTACCTACCGTATCATCATTGGTGGTGATGGGGCCATAGCTGGAGTATTATCAATTATTACGGCTTCTGGTATTGGTTTGCTTTGGAGAGTACTCAGAAAAAAATACATGAAAAAGAATGTATTTTTTGAATTCATAATTCTTGGATTTATCGTGCATGTCGTAGTTGTGTTATGTCAACTGGCTTTACCTTGGGAAAAAGCTATGATAGTCATACCCGCAATTATATTACCATACTTAACGTTATATCCATTAGTAGGGGCAATTTTAGCAATTGCATTAAAAAATCAGATTGACCGCTTGGAAGCGAATGATAAGATTCGTCAATCTGAATTATTATTAAAAGCTTCAATAGAAAGTCCTTCGAATTTAATTATGTGTTCTCTCGACAAAAACTATAATCATTTAACTTTCAATGAGATGCATATCCATTTCATGAAACATGAATTCGGTGCTAATGTTTCACTTCAAACTAATTTTCTTGAAAGTCTCAATGATGATACATTATCTAAAAATTTTAAGAGCAAATTTGATCTTGTTTTACAAAATCACCGGATTACGATGGTGTACGAGTGTCATAAAATAGAAGGAATTAAGTATGTCGAAGTTTCAATCAACCCTATTCTTGATGAGCAAGATAAAGTCATAGGATTGACTTTGTTTGGACAAGACATATCTGAAAAAAGACGTAGAGAAGAAGAAATATTACATATTAGTTATCATGATTTTTTAACGAATCTATATAATCGTCGATACTTCAGTGAATCGATTGAAAACTTAAAGAATATGGATTTACCCCTTACCTTTGTGATTGCGGATATCAATGGATTAAAATTAACCAATGATGCCTTTGGACATTACTTTGGTGATGAGTTGATAATTCTTGTTTCTAAAACGCTTCAAAAGAATTTTAGAAAAGAAGACATTGTTTGTCGGTCCGGTGGCGATGAATTCATTATCGCTATGAAAAATTCATCGAAACAAGATGCGTTAAAGATTATCGAAAAAATAAAAAATACTTTAGGTGCTACCGTCTTTCATGGCATTAATATATCCGTTTCGTTTGGTGTTGCGACCATGACGGAACTTGATAAAGATGTTGAAACAATGAAGCTCGCAGAAGTTGAAATGTATCGTAATAAACTGTTTGAATCGACTTCCGACCGTTCTGAAACAATTAAAGCAATTCTATCAACGCTTTATGTTAAAAACCCTAGAGAAGAAAGTCATTCTCGTAGAGTCAGCGAAATATGTATGTTAATGGGTGAACATCTCAAAATGAGTAGAGATGATATCAAGCAATTAAAAGTCATCGGCAATCTCCACGATATCGGAAAAATTGCGATTGATGAATCGGTTTTAAATAAACCTGGGAAATTGACGCCTGAAGAATGGACTTTAATCAGAAGACATCCAGAAATTGGCTACCGCATCTTAGCTGCTTCAACAGATTATGCTGAAATGGCAGAAGATATTTTATGTCATCATGAACGTTGGGATGGGTTTGGATATCCTAAAGGATTAAAGGGAGAAGAAATTCCACTTCGCGCCCGGATTATTGCTTTAGCGGATGCCTTTGATGCAATGACGGAAGCGAGAACTTATCGTTCACCGCTTTCTCAAAATGAAGCCATTGAAGAGATTAGAAAAAATGCAGGTACTCAGTTTGATCCGATTTTATCAATAGAATTTATTCATATGATTACTTCAAATTTTGAAAACAGATAATATCATTAAGAGATGATTGTTAATCGCAATCATCTTTTTTAATGATTATTCACTCTTTTAAATTAACTAATAAGATAAAATAATGAAAAAATTGGTTATTTTGCGATAAAAACATTGATTTTTTTCTTAAAAACACATAGTAAATAATACAATATAGTGTTATAATATCAAATACTAAAAATAATTACTCTTATGATGTTTTCCCATTCGTGATTAAATTACCATCTGTTACCCATATTTTTTTTATCGGCTTATGTAAGCGCTTTAAGAGGTGAACTATGGCACAAGGGATCATATTGGCTGGTGGCTATTCTAGCAGAATTGGCCAAAACAAAATGACGCTTTCATATCTTGGAGAACCACTCATTTGTCATTGTATAAAATCAATGACTCCTTTTGTCACTGATATATTTGTCGTTACTGGTCATTATCATCAAGAACTTTTACCGATTCTTGAAAAAATACCTAAAGTGAGTGTTATTTATAATGAAATTTATCATCAGGGGATGTTTACATCCGTATTAGCTGGAGTTAATCATGTGACTGAAGATTTTTTTATCATTCCTGGTGATTATCCAAATGTACTCTCAAACACATATGAAAGCTTGTTAGATAACAAAGCATTTATTTCAGTTCCGGTATATCAAAATAAAAAAGGACATCCATTATTCATCAAAAAATCATTAATTGATGATTTACGCAAAGAACCACTTGATTCTAATTTGAAAGTATTTAGAAACAGATATTTCTATGAAGAAGTTACTGTCAACGATGCAGGAATTTTACAGGATATTGATACATTAAAAGATTTAGAACAATTAGTCTTAACAAAGGAGTGATGATATGGAAATTAGAAATTATTTAGTACCGAAATCTTTAGATGAAGCAATCATGGTATTGAATCAGAGCCCTGATAATCATGTTTTTGCCGGAGGAGCTTGGATTAAAAACACATTAAAGAAAATTGATACTGCCATTGAGTTGTCGACATTAATTGATTCGAAAATCAAAGAATATCCAAATTATATTGAAATTGGAGCGATGTGCACACTCCATGATTTAGAAGAAAGTGCTCTTCTCAAGCAATATTTTGGCGGCATTATCGCCAAAGCCAGTCAATCCATCATGGGAATAACCGTGAAAAACCTAGCGACGATTGGTGGCACGATTGTGGGTAAATATTCTTTTTCTGATTTGTTAACGGCTTTACTAGCAATTGATGTTACGTTGGTTTTTCATTCAAAAGGTAAACTAAAATTATCGACGTTTTTAACAACAAATTATCCAGTTAAGGATATTTTATTATCCATCATTATTGAGAAAAATCAAACGTTGGGATACTATCACAAAGTGTCGAGGACTTCGCTCGATTTCGCGATTATTAATGTTGCAGTAACGAACAATAATAATCGTTACTCTATCGTTGTTGGAGCGCGTCCTGGGACGGCTGCTTTCGCATTAAGTGCGATGAATTATATTAATCAACTAAAGAATATTACTGAACAGGACATCGAAAAAACCTGTGAACTCGCAGCTGACGAATTATCGTTTTCATCCAATTTCAGAGGGACAAAAGAGTATCGTAAATCCCTTGCTTTCGTATATATCAAAAGAGGTTTGAAGGCGGTGATCAATCATGTTAGTTAATTTATTCTTAAACGGAGAAGCAAAAACATTACAAGTTGAACCTGGAGATTTTTTATTAGATACGTTACAAAAAAATAATGTTGTTTCGGTCAGACGTGGTTGCGAATCGACGTCATGTGGTGTTTGTACTGTACTTTTAGAGGGTAAGCCAGTTCCATCCTGTTCTTTATTAACCGTTCGTCTTGAAGGGAAATCAATCACTACCGTTGAAGGAATTCAAAAAGAAGCTGAGAAATTAGCACATTATTTCGGATTAGAAGGTGCAGATCAATGTGGATTTTGTAATCCATCAATGGCATTAACGGTTTACGCGATGAAGAAAGAATTGAAGGATCCAACGATAGAGACAATCAAAAGTTACTTAGTTGGTAATTTATGTCGTTGTACAGGATATCAAGCACAACACATTGCAATTCTTCATTATTTGGAGGATCAATCATGAAAGCAGTCAATATCATTACTCCATCGATTGATGGTCAAGGATTGATGATGGGAAAACCTGGGTATACCAATGATTTTTCAGATAAAAATTCATTGATTATCAAGGTGTTGAGAAGTCCTCATCCGTATGCAAAAATTGTATCGATTAATGACAGTGAAGCTTTAAAATTAAAAGGCGTTGAATGTATTTTATCTTACAAAGACTTTGATCGTAGACCTTTTACAAGAGCAGGCCAAGGATATCCCGAACCATCTCCTCATGATAAATTTGTTTTTGATGAATATGTCCGCTATGTTGGCGATGAAGTATTATGTGTTGCGGCCATTGATGAAGTTACCGCTGAAAAAGCGCTCGCTTTAATCAAAGTTGAATATCAAATACTTGAAAGCGTCTTAGACTTTGAGTCTGCGATGAATCATCAAAGTATCATTCATCCAGAACCAGAAATTCATGAAATGTTTCCGATTGGTTTTGAACCAAAGAAAAATATTGCAGCTAGTTATCAAATGCATATTGGAAACGTTGAAAAATCATTAGCTCAATGTGACGTAGTCATTAAAGAATCATTTTATACGCAAGCACAAGCCCACGCGATGATGGAGCCTCATGCGGTGAATAGCAGGTTTGATTATCAAAATCGTTTGGTGTTATATTCTTCGACTCAAACGCCTTTTCATGTGCGAAGAATCATTAGTCAAGCGCTTAATTTTCCACTCTCAAGAATTCGGGTTATTAAACCGAGAGTGGGTGGAGGTTTTGGCGGTAAACAAGCGATTCATGGTGAAATTATCTGTAGTGCGGTTACCATTAAAACTGGGAAACCGGCCAAACTAGTCTACACCCGTAAAGAAGTTTTCGAATCAAGTTATTCAAGACACCCTATGCGTATTGATATGACCTTAGGAGCTGACTTAGAAGGTCATTTAAAAGCCATTGATTGTTATGTGTTATCAGACACTGGGGCTTATGGAGAACATGCATTAACAGTCTTTATGGTAACAGGATCAAAAGTCTTACCACTCTACAATAAAGTTGACTCTGTTCGTTTCCATGGTCATGTCGTATATACGAATCATACACCAGCAGGTGCATTTAGAGGATATGGTGCAATTCAAGGGAATTTTGCCCTTGAATCTGCAGTAGATATGTTGTGTGAAAAATTGAAGATGAGTCCGATTGCTTTCCGACAAATAAACATGATTAAGGAAACAGAAACTAGTCCAATTTTCGCAATCATGGGTGAAGGCACTGAAGGAACTGCAATGAACATGGAAACATGTAAACTGGAATTTTGTCTAAACCGAGGATTAGAATTAATCAATTGGCAAAAAACGTATCCGAGAATTCAAATAGATGATCATACTGTTAGAAGTGTTGGAATGGCCATTGCGATGCAGGGATCAGGCATTCCTTATATCGATATGGGAGCTGCAACAATCAAACTGAATGACGATGGTTTTTATAATTTACTTGTCGGTGCCACTGAAATTGGTCAAGGATCAGATACGATTTTGACTCAAATTGCCGCCGAAGAGTTAATGACTACTGTTGATAAAGTGATTGTCTATTCATCTGATACTGACTTAACTCCTTTTGATGTTGGGGCATATGCATCTTCCACAACATTCGTTTCTGGTAATGCTGTCTTAAAGGCTGCTAAAACCATGAAATCAAAACTTGTTGAAGAAGCAGCGAACTATTTCAATTGTGATATCATACTGGTTGAATTTAATGGTGAAGTATTCACGCAAATCAAAACGAAAGATTCGATTACACTAAAAGCTCTATCAAACCGTTTATATTATAATCATGATCAAAAACAATTGATGGTTACAGAAAGTTATGTTGGACACAAATCACCACCGCCTTTCATGGCAGGTTTTGCCGAAATTGATTTAGATACAGAAACCGGCGAAGTGAAAGTTAACAAATATGTCAGTGTTGTAGATTGTGGTGTTACGATTAATCCAAAACTTGCTAAAGGGCAAGTTGAAGGTGCGATAGTTCAAGGAATGGGTATGGCACTCTATGAAGATGTCAAAGTTTCTTCACAAGGTAAACTCATTTCTAACGATTTCATGAGTTACCGCATTCCTTCAAGAAATGAAACTCCAGAACTCATTACTGAATTTGCAATTAGTCATGAACCAAGCGGTCCATTTGGTGCTAAATCTGTCGGTGAAATCGGCATTGATACACCTCCAGCTGCTATCACAAACGCCATATTTAATGCTTGCGGCGTTAGAATCAAAACATTACCAGCAACCCCTGAAAAAATATTAATGGAACTAAGGAGAAAAAATCATGAAAATTAATTTAAAAACTATATCAGTAATTGTTTTTTATGGCGCAATATGGGGCATTGTTGAAGCAAGTGTCGGTTATGTCCTTCACTTTTTACCTGCATTAATTGCCGGTACGATTTTGTTTCCTTTTGCATCACTTATTTTGTATAAAACTTATAAACAAACCAATTCTAATTATGCAGTATTAGGCGTTGGTGTTATAGCAGCGATGATTAAAGCTGTAAACTTCTTGCTGCCTGTTACAAATATTTTTAAGGTTATTAATCCCATGATTTCAATTCTGCTTGAAGCATTGGTTGTCATGGTTGTAATGAGAAGTTTTGTCAAGTCCAACTGGGTAATAAAGACAGCGATTATATCAATCGCAAGTATCACTTGGAGAATGCTCTTCTTAGGTTATATGGGAATTCAAGCAATAACGACAGGTTTTGTCGCTGTTCAAATTGGATCGCTAGAAGCCATTTTATCATTTAGCGTTGTATCTGGGCTACTGTCCGCTATGATGAGCATTGGCTTGTTATTTATCATTGAGCTACCGAATAAATTAAAAAAACCAATGGTCCCTATTTCACCAATTCTTTCACTTGTATCGTTAGCCGTGGCGGTAATATTAACTATCTTATTATAACAATTACTTAGGAGTCTCTATGGAAAACCTCTATGAAAAACTGATTGACTTACAACGTCGTGGAATTCCTTTAATGATGGTTACTGTCATTGAAAAGACCGGTGAAGGACCCGTTGAAGTAGGTAAAAAAATGATTGTTGGCGAGAATTTAGAAGCGTATGGTACGGTTGGTGGCGGAGCCCTTGAATTTCATGCCCGCGAATTATGTAAAGAACTTCTCCAAAAACGCGAAAATCGATATGAAAAATATTTACTCGCAGAAGGAAAAGTCTATCCTGATACCATTACTTTACCGATGGCCTGTGGCGGTAAAGTATCTTTGATGTACGAATATTTAGGAGCGAAAGAATATGTGTATATCTTTGGGGCAGGACATGTCGGTCAAGCATTGGCGAATGTATTAAAAACCATGCCGTTTCATATTACGGTTATTGATGAAAGAAAAGATGTAGCCAAAGCTTTTAAAAACGCTGATTTAGTCTATGATATGGGATTCGTTGAGTACATTGAAAAGTACTCAATTAAAGAAGATAGTTTTGTGGTGGTTTGTACGCCAGCACATCTACATGATTATCACGTCATTAATAAAATTCTTGAGTTAAAATTAAAGCCTAAATATATGGGAATGTTATGTTCTCCAATAAAATTACGAGATTACTTGGATAAAACGTATGAACAATTTGGTCAAGAAGTTGATCTATCAAACTTTTATTCTCCAATAGGCTTAAATTTAGGGGGAGGATCTCCTTCTGAGATTGCTATCTCTATAAGTTCTGAAATATTGGCGGTTAGTAATGGCAAGATAAATCATAACCATATGCGGGAGACCACCGATGGTGTACCTCATTACTGGTAAGATTAATCACCAAAAAACGACCAAAACAATAGAAATAGCGAATAAGATTTTATCCTCAGATGGATTCGTTTCTCTAAAAACAATGGATCAGGGAAATGTTGTTAAGTTCGATGTTATGAAATTATCGACGAAAGAAACGAAATTATTAGCAATGACAAAACCCTATTTTAATCATCAGTTTAATTATACTCAAGAGTTAGGCCCCTATGTCTTTAATGATGAAGCCTTTCATTGGGTGGAAAATGAAATGTTAATGATGATTAATAACCATGTAAAATCCCTATTTTTAGATGAGGTTGGAAAACTTGAAATCGATGGATATGGATTTTATCAAACAATCATTCAGATGTTATATTCAGAAAGAGATTGTTATTTCACGATTCGGGACCAATTTATCCCAATGTTTCTAGAGAAGTTCAAGATTAAGTCATATCAAATCCTGACATAAAGGAAGTGGTCTCATGTATGATTTGGCGATTATAAATGGGAAAGTGTGGATTGACGAAGCATTTCACCGTCTAAATATTTACGTATTAGGTGGTAAAATTGCTTGTCTTTCAGCATCTCGTTTTGAGGCTTCAGAAGTCATCAATGCGACCAATGAATACGTGATTCCAGGGATTATTGATCCCCACGTCCATTTCGCTTTAGGAACCGGAGAAAGAAGATCAAAGGATGATTTTCTATCAGGCTCCATCGCAGCTGCGTTTGGTGGAGTCACAACAATTATCGATTTCTTAGATCCGTCGAGAAATGTCGATGAATTAAATCAAAACTATCTAAAACGTTGTAATGAAGCAAAAGAGTGTGCGATTGATTATCAGTTTCACGCAACATTACGAGAACCAAATCAATCGTTAGAAGACTTTGTATTCCGGATGGAACAACTTCATTTAAAATCGCTTAAGATATTCACGACTTATTCAGATTCACACCGCCGTACCGATGATGATGCCATCAAGACGCTTCTCAAGTTAACGACGTATCATCCTTTTATATTAATCGGACATGTTGAAAATGACCAATTAATTGATTTGAATCCTGATTATCCTTTCCAACTCTTGCCACTATCTCGACCTGTCATTGCAGAAACTGAAGAAGCCATGAAAATAGCTGGTTTTGTCAAAGAAACAGGTGGTACATTTTATATGGTCCATTTAACTTCGGGAGAAACAATCGAGAAAATAAAAGCTAAATATCCTGATCTAATTAATCAAAAGTTTTTAATTGAAAGTTGTCCGCATTATTTTGTTTTTACAGAAGATGCATTGTCTAAAAGTGATGGGTATTTATATACGATGGCTCCGCCTTTACGAACCAAGAATGATCAATTGAAACTCAAAAATAATATTGATTATATAAACACGATAGGGACAGATCATTGTTCTTATGACATTACTCTCAAACACAAGACTTTATTAAATCAAATGCCTTTAGGGATTGGTGGCATTGAACATTCATTTTCAATCATGCATTCGATGTTTGGCGATAAAATTATTGATAAAATGACGAAAAATGTCGCTTCAATTTATCAATTACCGACAAAAGGGCTGATAAAAGCCGGAATGGACGCAGATTTTTGTTTTTATGAAATGACCCCTCCTTTTACCATTCGCGACAGTCACTCTGCGGCAGATAACGATATTTATTTAGGCATGAGAGTGACGACAAAAGTGGTTAGAACGGTTTTAAGAGGCAAAATTATTGTTCAAAATTCACGATTTATCCCTCATCAAGGCATGTTAATCAAAGGAGTGGATTAAGATGGTTAAAGCGTTAATCAATGCGACTTTATATGATCGAGATCGTTTCTTAAAAAATGCTTATGTCTTATTTGATAAACAAATATTTGAAGTTGGACTTATGAAAGAGTTTATTAATCATAACTATGAATTAATCGACTGCGAAAATCATATTGTCATGCCTTCATTTGTCTTAGCACATACACATATTTATTCAACATTTGCGAGAGGATTATCTCTTCCTTTTAATCCTTCTAATTTTCAAGAAATATTAGATCAATTATGGTGGAAATTAGACTCGCAAATTGATAATGATATCAGTTATTGCTCGGGGATTGTCTACGGCAGTGATTGCATTAAAAATGGAATAACGACGATTATTGATCATCATGCGTCTAAATTAGACATATATAATTCGTTAAACTCGGTGAAAAAAGCGATTGTGGATACCTTGAAATTACGAGGATGTTTCTGTTTTGAAACCAGTGATCGATTTGATGTCGATATGTGCATTAGAGAAAATGCAGAATTTGCATTAAACAATCATACATCCCATTCAAGAGGATTATTTGGGCTTCATGCATCAATGTCCTTATCAGAGGAAACCTTAAAAAAAGTTAAAGATAATCTTGGAATGAATCCCATCCATATTCATGTCTCTGAAAGTCAACTAGATGAGCTCGATTCAATGAATCAATATCATGAATCCGTCATTGAAAGACTAAACCGTCATGGATTATTACTAGAAAATTCTTTGTTAATTCACTGTGTTCATATTAGTGAAAAAGATATGGATATCATCAAAGAGAAAAATTGTAAAGTTGTCGTTAATTTGACATCGAATATGAATAATGCGGTTGGATTGCCCGATATGATGAAAATGAAAGAAAAAGGAATTTGTGTTCTTGTCGGTAATGATGGTCTTGGCTCATCGATTGTGAATGAATTTCAAGCGATCTATTATTTGATGCATCATCAAACTAATTCACCGACAGCCTTTACACTCAACGATTTACTAGATATCATTGAGAATAATTATCAGTACGCAAGTCAATTATTTGATGTTAAACTGGGTAGAATTGATGTCAAATATGAAGCGGATTTTCAAATTATACCGTATATCCCACCAACACCCTTGAATCACTCTAATGCATTTGGACATTTATTCTTTGGGTTGTTTAATTCTTTCAAACCAAGACATGTTTTTGTTAGTGGCATTCAAGTTTTAAAGGATTATCAGTTAGATAAGAATATCGATACGCTTTACGCATCAGCCGAAAATCAAGCTGAAATTTTATGGAATCGTCTTAAAAAGGAGAATGTATAATGAATTTAAAAACAACATTTAACGGACTTATCTTAGAAAATCCTTTAATGCCGGCTTCTGGGCCGCTTGTCGGGGATTATCAAAAACTTAAATTTATGCAAGATGCTGGATGCGGCGCAGTCGTGACCAAAACGATTTCTACAAAGTTGCCTGTAATTCCGAAACCTTGTATTTATGGGGATAAAGAATATATCATGAATTCAGAACTTTGGAGTGAATTACCACTTGAACAATGGGTTCATCAAATATTGCCTGATTTTATGAAAATCAAGAATCGACCGTTAATTGTCTCAGTTGGATATTCAGAGTCTGATATGGAAATTTTGATTCCATTACTAGATCAATTCGCTGATGCATTTGAAGTATCGACACATTATGTAGGAACAAATCTATCGGTGATCGAAGGCATTGTCAAGATGATTCGTTCCCATACAACAAAACCGATATTTATGAAGATCAGTCCTCACATTCCCAGTCCTGAATTATTCGCAAAAGCGATTAAAAATGCTGGTGCGAATGGGATTGTTGCGATTAATTCCTTAGGACCGACTATGAAAATCAATATTGAAAAACGAAAAATAGAGTACGGTAATGATTCTGGTTTTGTCTGGACGAGTGGACCCGTCATCAAGAATTTAGCGTTAGCGACAGTCTATAAAATCAAACAAGCCGAACCTACTTTAACCATCATTGGGACTGGTGGTGTCAAAAGCGCCGATGATGTTATTGAGTTTTTACTTGCGGGTGCAAGTGGCGTTCAAATGCTTTCGGGTGCATTACTTAAAGGAAAACAACTGTATCATAAAATCATAGAAGACCTTCCAAAAGCTTTAGAAAAATATGGTTTTTCTTCCGTAGAAGAAGTTCAAAAAATCGTTTTAGACAAGACTTGTGAGTATACTGGAACCGTCCCTAGCCTCATCAAAGAAAAATGTATTCAATGCTTGATATGTAAAGATGTTTGTCCCTATTTCGCCATTGAATTTCCAGGTATTATTACAATTGATCCAAATCAATGCTTTAGATGTGGATTGTGCGTTTCTAAATGTCCAACAAAGGCTTTGGTCGTTGAATAACAAGGGAGGTTTTTATCACGGATATTACTAAATCAATTCCTAAAATCGATGCTAAAGAAAAAATCAGTGGACAAGCGTTATACGTCTCTGATATTCATATGAAAGACATGATGTATGCTAAAACCATTCGAAGTAAAATCGTTAAAGGCACCATCAAGTCGATAACAATTCCTCCACTGCCTGAGGGGTATTTTACTGTGTCAAGAGAAGATATCTTGTCAAAAAACATCGTTAAAATCATTTTTGAGGATATGCCTTATTATTCTACCGGTGAAATCAATCACCTCAATGAACCCATCATGTTAGTCGTTGGGTCAGATATGGAAATCATCAAGCAAATTGTTGATGAAATCAAAATAGAGTATAGCGAAGAAAATGGCGTTTTTGATGAAAGTCAAAAAACCATCGCTTACCACTTCAAAAAAGGAAATCCTAAACGGGCTTTTAAAAATGCTGAAAAAGTCATTGAAATGACGTATCATACAGGGCTTCAGGAACAAGCTTATATCGAACCTCAAGGATTCATTGTCTATGAAGAAGATGAAAAAGTGACTTTGATTGGTTCGATTCAATGCCCTTATTATGTAAAAAATGCGGTTGTTTATGCATTAGGTTGTTCAAGTGATCAAGTGCGAGTCATTCAAGCAGCGGTTGGGGGGGCTTTTGGTGGTAAAGAAGAATATCCTTCTTTGATAGCGTGTCAATTAGCCGTCGCTGTTAAGAAAGTTCATAAGCCGATTAAACTCATATTTGAACGCGAAGAAGATATTCTATCTACAACGAAAAGGCATCCCTCAAGAATTACTTTAAAAGCAGCTATCAATGAATTGAATAACGTCACTTCAATCAGTGCTGATATCGCCATCGATGGTGGGGCTTATACCGGTTTATCAAGTGTCGTTTTATCTAGAGCGATGATTGCTGTATCGGGAGCGTATACCTTTGAAAATCTTGAAGTATTAGGTCATGTAATTAAAACCAATACGGTTCCTAATGGGGCGTTTAGAGGTTTTGGTGCCCCGCAAATGTTTTTTGCCATAGAAATGTTTATGCATCATATTGCCAAAGAAACTCATCAGGATTCTTTTGCATTTAGAATGCGGCATATCGCGAGACAAGGCGATAAAACATCTACGTCTGGTACGTTTAGAGATCCGATTCTTTTAGAGGATTTAATTCGCGTTGCGACAGAAAAATCGAAATATCATTCAAAAGCACTGGCTTATTCTCAGCCAGGTATCTATAAAGGCATTGGCATGAGTATCTTTCTTCATGGGTGTGGATTCACAGGTTCTGGTGAATCGACACACATTAAAGCTCAAGTCAAATTATTAAAAACAAAAGATGGACTTGTTCATATCTTAGTTGCGGCCGTAGACATGGGTCAGGGAATCAAAACGACGCTTCCAAAAATTGTTTCTCAAATCCTCGAGATTCCGATTGAACGCTGTATTTTCAATTATCCAGATACTGACAATGTTCCTGATTCAGGACCTACAGTTGCGTCGAGAACTATTATGATTGTCGGCGGTTTAGTCGCAAGAGCAGCGAAAGAATTAAAAGAAAATTGGATAGATAATCTTGAACAAATAGTAACTAAGCGTTATGTTCAACCTAGTTACATTAAATATGATGAATCCAAATTCAAAGGTGATGCTTATCCTGCTTACTCCTGGGGTGTAAGTGTCGTAGAAGTTTCAGTCGACCCGATAACGTATCAAACTAAAATACTGAACGTGGTCTCTGCTTATGATGTTGGAAAAGAAATCGATGAAAGAATCATCCAAGGACAAGCGGAGGGTGGTATCGTTCAAGGGATTGCATACGGTTATTTAGAAAATATGTCAGCGAATAAGGGTGTTATCAAACAAAAGAATTTAACTGATTATATTATTCCAACTACCCTTGATGTATCAAAGATGTCAACGTATATATTAGATAATCCCTATCAATATGGTCCGTTTGGAGCGAAAGGCGCAGGTGAATTGACGCTCATCGGCGGCGCACCGGCTGTTGCGCTAGCGATTCAAATGGCGATCAATAAAAATATAACAAAGATTCCAGTAACACCGGAATATGTGATGGAGTTGATGCATGATGATGATTAAATTTATCTTAAATGGAGAACACGTGGAAATAGAGTCAGACCCTTCTAGACGCTTACTCGATGTATTAAGAAGTGATTTTAATTTAATTGGCGTTAAAGAAGGTTGTGGCGAAGGCGAATGTGGAGCTTGTTCAATTCTTCTTAATCATCACGTTGTCAATTCTTGTTTACTACCTTTAGGTAATATTATCAATCAAGAGATTATGACCATTGAAGGCTTTAAAACCACAAAAAGATATCAAATCATTGAACAAGCTTATATCGACGCTGGTGCAGTACAATGTGGCTTTTGCACCCCAGGAATGGTGATGGCGACTGAAAGTTTGCTTCATATGAATCCATCTCCCAGTGATTTTGAAATCAAGATTGCTTTGTCAGGTAGCCTCTGTCGTTGTACAGGTTATAACATGATTATAGAAGCAGTGAAAATAGCGGCTGAAAGGGGGGAAGGATTATGGTAACTCATCATATTCCATCGACCCTTGAAGAAACATTAAAGTTACTTGAAACAAATCTTTACCAAGTTATGTGCGGAGGAACTGATTTAATGGTTCAATCACGTTCTTGGGCAAATACGGTTCCTAAACTAGTGAAACCCCTAGTTTTTATTAGTCAACTTTCAGAATTGAACTTTATTGAAGAAACTCCTGACTATATCGAAATCGGTTCAGTTACTAGCTACGAAACGTTGTTAAATTCATCTTTAGTACCAAAAGTATTGAAAGATACAATCATTGAAATTGCTGCTCCAGGCATTAGACATGTTGGAACGCTTGGAGGAAATATTGCAAATGCTTCTCCAGCAGCGGATGCAGTCTGTACGTTAATAGCGTTAGATGCAATCGTTGAAATTATGAGTTCGAATTCAATTAGAACAGAAAAAATCTGTGATTTTATTATAGGCGTTAAGAAAACAACCTTAAAACCAAACGAAATTATTCGATCGATAAAAATTCCAAATGTCGAACATGATTATGCTAATTTTTATAAAGTCGGCGGACGAAAAGCTGACGCAATTTCAAAAGTCTCGCTTTGTGTTCTTTGTAATGTCAAAGATAATATCATTACGAAATTTAGAATTGCATTCGGTGCTGTCGGTCCCAAAGTCGCAAGCAACATTAAAACCGATGAACTATTCGTTGGAAAAACGATTGATGAGATTAAAAACAACATCGATGATTATACCAAAAAATACGCTTCGCTAATTACACCGATTGATGATCAACGCTCCACGAAAGAGTACCGTCATAAAGTCGCTTTAAATATGATTAAAGCCTTTATTGAAACGCTATAAAGTATTTCTGAGGTGTCTTATGATAAAAACTAATGTTCTAAAAGCTGCTGGAGGAAGAAAAAAAGCTGAACTCGTACTCAAAAATTGTCAAATAATCAACGTTTTTACGACCGAAATTGAACAAGGTGACATCGCTATTGAAAATGGTCAAATCGTTGGTATTGGTAAATACAAAGGTATGAATATCATTGATATGAAAGGCGCGTACGTTGCGCCCGGTTTTATCGACGGTCACGTCCATATTGAGTCTTCAATGATGGTTCCACATGAGTTTGCCAAATTAGTGTTGCCTTGTGGAACGACCTCTGTCATTGCTGATCCTCATGAAATCGCCAATGTTTTAGGTGTCAAAGGGATTGATTACATGATGAATAGTGCATCAAAAGTCCCACTCGATGTTTATATGATGATTCCCTCTTGTGTTCCTGCAACGAAGTTCGAAACATCAGGAAGTGTCATTAATGTTAAAGACATCACAAAGATGTTAAAACGTGACAACGTTTTAGGACTAGGTGAAGTGATGAGTTATCCGGAAGTCATCATGGGCGACCACGACATGTTGAATAAAATTAAGGCGATGAAAGATCGACCCATCGATGGACACGCTCCTGGTTTAACTTCAAAATTGCTCAATGCGTATATTAGTGCTGGAATTCAAACAGATCATGAATCATCGACCCTTGATGAACTCATCGAAAAAACACGAAGAGGACTTTATGTTCATCTGCGTGAAGGATCTCAAACGCGAAATGTAACAGATTTATTACCAGGAATTAGTGATAAAAACCGTTCAAGAATTTTGTTCTGTACAGATGACAAGCACCCTGAAGACATCGCAAACGAAGGACATATTAACTATAATATTAATCTCGCAATCAACTATGGAATATCGCCAATATGGGCGATTCAAATGGCAACGATTAACACCGCTATTGCGTATAAATTGCCTCAAGTTGGTGCGATTGCACCAGGATATAAAGCAGATTTAGTTGTGTTCGATTCGCTTGATTGTATTCAGCCAAAACAAGTTTATAAAGATGGTCAACTGATTGTTGATAAAGGAAATATCTTATTTACAACGCCGATTCTAAATCAAGCTGATGTTTGTAATACAGTTAAATTTGACGTAGAAGCAATTAACCTGAATTTAAAGTTAAAAAGTCCTTTAGTTAAAGTTATTGGACTTGTTAATAACAATGTTACGACGACTAAAGAGATTATCCAAGTAAAACTTGATAATGGCATTTATCAAAACACGCCTAATTCAAAGATATTAAAACTCGCAGTTATCGAAAGACATCATCATACAAACAAAACGGGGCTAGGTCTTGTCAAAGGTTACGGTCTACAAAATGGTGCGGTTGCTATGACGATTGCCCATGATTCCCATAACTTAATTTGTATTGGTGATTCTGATTACGATATGATGTTGGCTATCAGGAAGATTCATGAAATTCAAGGTGGAATTGTATTAGTCCAAGGTGGAAAAATCATGGATTCACTCACTTTAGAAGTTGCCGGAATAATGACCGAACAACCTTCTGAATATGTCCGAAGTAAACTGAGGAATATGGAAAAGATTGTAAGAAGTATGGGTGTTGGTGGCGAAATTGTTGATCCATTCTTACAACTTGCATTTTTATCTTTACCGGTTATTCCCGAACTTAAATTAACTGACATGGGCTTATTCGATACTGCAGAGTATCGGATTGTTCCATTAGAAGCAGGTGATTAACATGAGTTTTGCCAAAGAATTTGAATGTACGTTGTGTCATAAAACCTTTGAATACTCCAAGGATCTTATGACCTGTCCGCACTGTGGCGAAAAAGGAATACTAGACATTACCTATGATTATGAATTGATGAAAGGAACCGTCACACGTTCATATTTTAAAAGCAATAAAGATTATTCGATGTGGCGTTATGCACCACTGATGAGCATCGAAGGGATACCAAAAAATCCTTTAAAAGTAGGATGGACACCCCTGTATCCATCGAACCGGTTAAATCGCTTAATTGGGCTGCAAAAACTTTTTATCAAAGATGAAGGTATGAATCCAACACAATCATTGAAAGACCGTGCATCAGCCGTCGCAATTCAAAAAGCGATCGAAGCCAACGCATCTGTTATCGCTTGCAGTTCTACAGGTAACGCTGCTTCGTCTTTAGCAGGTAACGCTGCGAGACTAGGACTTAAAACATATATATTTGTTCCAAAACGCGCCCCTAAAGGAAAGTTAGCACAAATTATGACGTTTGGATCTAATGTGGTGAAGGTTGATGGTGATTATAAAGCTGCTTTCCAATTATCAAAAATTGCGATTAATCACTTTGGATGGTATAACCGAAACGCTGCTATTAATCCTCACCTCGTTGAGGGTAAAAAAACCGTTGCGTTTGAAATCGCAGAACAATTAAATTTTGAGGTGACAGACTGGGTTGTTGTATCAGTTGGAGATGGATGTACGATTGCTTCAGTCTATAAAGGTTTTTATGATTTATTCCAATTGAATTTAATTACGAAGATTCCAAAATTACTCGGTGTTCAAGCTGAAGGGTGTGCACCATTTTATCAGGCTTGGATGACCCATAGCCCCATCAAAGAAAGCGAAGAATCAACCATCGCTGATTCAATTGCGGTTGGTATTCCAAGGAATCCTGTTAAAGCTTTAAATGCTGTCAATCAAACTAACGGAGCTTGGATCACTGCATCAGATCAAGAAATATTAGAAGCCATGGCTATTTTAGGGAAAACCGAAGGCATATTTGGTGAACCTGCGGGAGTAACTGGATTGGCTGGTTTAATGAAAGCCTTAGAATCAGGACTGATTCATGGGGATGAGTCGGTGACATTGATTGTGACTGGCAACGGACTGAAAGACACGGACAGTGCGCTCAAAGCGATGAATGAACCGATTTTAGTTAAACCGGATTTAAAATCGTTTATCGAAGCGATGTTTAATAAGGAAGAAGAGGATAACAATGAGTAAAATACCATTTGGGCCAACGTATGATGAAATGCTTCATCCGGAGAAGCTCGAAAAAGCAATTCATGAAAAAGCAATTAAAGCAAAAATCAATGAATTAGATCCAATGAATTTATTTAATATCAATTGGAAAAACGAAAATGGAGAAGTTCATAAAATCGTTTTGCCAAAAGCGCTGACCAACGTTGATGCCAATATCGTTGTGATGTTAGGAAAATACTTTCCGTCCGGTTCACATAAAGTTGGTCCAGCGTATTCTACATTGATTGAAGGGTGTGTTGATCAAACGATTATCCCTGGAAAACATACCATCTTAGGCCCGTCAACAGGTAATTTTGGCATCGGTGTAGCTTATATTTGTAATTTAATGAAATATGACGCTATCGTCATTATGCCTGATAACATGAGTAAAGAACGTTATGATCGTATTCGAAGATACGGCGCGAAGCTCGATTTAACTCCAGGCACTGAGTCTGATGTCATCTTAACATTAGAAAGAACTTTTGAATTAAAGAAAAACCCTAACTATCGTTCTTTAGCGCAATTTGAATTATTGCCCAATTACCGTTTTCACCGTCATGTCACCGGTCTGTCAGCCGTTGAAGCCGTGAAAGGAATTGGCAACGGACGAATTGCTTGTTATACATCAGCACCTGGTTCAGCTGGTACTTTAGCGGCGGGAGATCAAATTAAAAAAGCATTTCCTGAAGCCAAAGTGGTCGCCATTGAACCTTATGAATGTTCGACTTTAATGAATGGTGGACGCGGTCAACACCGAATCGAAGGTATTGGCGATAAGATGTGTACGCTAATTCATAATGTTTTGAATACGGATTTTGTCTGTTTAGTCAAAGATGATGACGCAGTAAGAGGATTAAAGATCTTACATGATGGTGAACATGTATTAAAAGAAGCAGGCGTTACCCATGAACAATATGTGGCGATGCGTGAACTATTTGGTGTTTCCGGTATTTGTAATATTTTAGGAGCCATCAAAATGGCTAAATATTTAAAACTAGGACCACTTGACAATGTTTTGACCATCGCAACCGATGGATTTGACCGATATCCTTCTGTTTTAGAAGATTTACAGCGTCGTTATTTGGAGACCGTTGATTTTGTTCAACGTCGTTGGTTTAAAGAGATTTTTGTTGAAACTGACACCTGCCATATACTAGATTATCGTCCTGATTTTATGAAAGAGAAACTCTTTAAACAAAAAGAGATGGACTGGTTGAAATTTGGATATACGCAAGCCTATTTAGATTCAATGAGAAAGATGGATTTTTGGGATGATGAATACGAAAAAATCCATCATTATGATGAACTAATCAGGAAAATGAGGGTGGAGTAAATGAACAAAATCTACCAAAAAATTAATGAAAGAGCTGAATTTTATCGCAATGATATCTCGAAATTTTTGAGAGATATGATTGCAATTCCTTCAGAATCTTGTGATGAAGAATTAGTCATTAAACGCATTAAAGCAGAAATGGAAAAAGTCGGATTTGACCGAATCGAAATTGATACAATGGGCAATATTTTAGGTTATCTCGGAAAAGGCAAACATTTGATTGCAATGGACGCTCATATCGATACCGTGGGCATCGGCGACCGCAAATTATGGCATTTTGACCCTTACCAAGGCTATGAGGATGATAATATCATTGTTGGACGTGGCGGCAGTGACCAAGAAGGCGGAATGGCTTCAATGGTGTATGCAGCGAAGATCATCAAGGATTTGGATTTATTAGATGATTATACGTTATTAGTTACGGGTACCGTTCAAGAAGAAGATTGCGATGGACTTTGTTGGCAATATATCATAGAAGAAGATAAAATCAAACCAGAGTTCGTGGTGATTACCGAACCGACCAGTTTAAATATCTACCGCGGTCACCGCGGTCGAATGGAAATCAAAGTGATTGTTGAAGGCATTTCTTGTCATGGGTCTGCGCCTGAAAGAGGCGATAATGCAATCTTTAAGATGGCTCCGATTCTTCTTGAATTACAAGAACTACATAAGCGACTCAAACACGATGATTTCTTAGGAAAAGGTTCACTTACAGTGAGTGAAATCTTCTTTACTTCACCGTCTAGATGCGCCGTTGCGGATTCCTGTACGATTTCGATTGACCGACGCTTAACCGCGGGTGAAACCTATCTTTCTGCGATTGAAGAAATCAAGAACTTAGAATCAGTTAAAAAAGTCAATGCGACAGTTGAAATGTACGATTACGACCGCCCATCCTATACCGGTCTTGTATATCCAACCAAATCTTATTTCCCAACGTGGGTATTAGAAGAATCACATATTGCTTGTCAAACTTTAATCGATAGTTACAAACAACTTTTTTCAGAAGAACCAAAAGTCGACAAATGGACGTTTTCGACGAATGCAGTCTCAATTATGGGGCGCTATAACATTCCTTGTATCGGCTTTGGTCCGGGACACGAAGATCAAGCCCATGCACCGAATGAAAAAACATTTAAAGATGAACTTGTTAAAGCTGCTGCGATGTACGCAAGCATTCCAATGACTTATGTCAATAAACTAAAGAAATGAGGGATATTATGATACCACTATTTAAAGGAAGACATTTTATTACGCTAGAAGAATGGACTAAAGAAGAAATCGACAAATTACTAGAAGTTTCAAACACATTGAAATACGAATTTAAAAACAATGTACCTACACCTTATTTAACCAATAAAACGGCATTTCTAATGTTCTTTGAACAATCCACTCGCACGAGAAACTCAATGGAATCAGGACTTGCACAATTAGGTGGACACGCGACTTTCTTAGATACCTCCATGATGCAAATATCACATGGTGAATCAGCGAAAGATACTGCAATTATTCTTTCTTCTTACGGTCATGGCATTGCTTGTCGCAACTGTTTTTGGCAGGTGGGAAATAAGTACTTAAGAGAACTTGCACAGTGGTCAACGGTTCCAATTATGAACTTACAAGATGATCTCTATCATCCAATGCAAGGTCTCGCAGATTTAATGACGATTCAAGAAGTAAAAAAAGAAACAAAGAATTTAAAAGTATCTATTATTTGGGCTTATGCAACATCTCATAAAAAACCGATAAGTGTACCTTTAACTCAAATCTTATTATTCCCACGTTATGGCATGGACGTAACACTCGCATATCCAGAAGGGTATGATCTCCCTGATTGGGCGATTGAGAAAGCAAAGAAAAACGCAAAAGACAATGGCGGTTCTTTTAGAATTACTCATAACATGAAAGAAGCGTTTAAAGACGCTGATGTCGTTATTCCAAAGAACTGGGGTAGCTGGGTGACAAATCAATCGTCAGCGGTTATCGATGATTTATTAGAAAAGAATAAATTATGGAAATGTACTGAAGAAATGATAGCTTTAGCGAAGCCTGATGTCTCTTATATGCACGCATTACCCGCAGATAGAGGTAATGAAGTAGAAGACAGTGTTATTGATGGTCCTCATTCAATTGTTTACCAAGAGGCCGAAAATCGTCTCCATACGGCGAAAGCAGTCATGGCTATGACGATGGGCGATAAATAAATAAGAGTAAGATGTTCGAATAATTCGAACATCTTTTATTTTTAGGATAGTCAAAATAATCATATTTTAGTATAATGATGATTAATGAACTAGAAGGACTGATAACGATGATTGATAAGGTACAAATAAAAGAAGAACTCATCAAGAAAAATCTCTATGATGTACACCGTGATTTAATTAAACAACGAAGATTAAGAATCATCGTTATGAGCGTTTTAGTCGCTGCATTATTATTAACTACAGTCTATGGAACTTTGGAAAATCCTTTTATTTATACCTTTAGCAATATCGGTAATTTTTTTGATTACCGTGTTTTGTTTATTGTGTGGTCGATAGTATCAGGATTATCAATTCAACTTTGTCTTTTGGCATTATTTCGTTTAGAGCATTATCAGGCAAGAGCAAAATACACATTTGTCGCATTATCATCTATCTTTCTTGTTTTAACCGCAGTAATACCAGCTTTAAAAGACATTTATCCATTTTGGCATTTATTGCATACTATCTTTGCAGGTATTCATGCTTTATTCCTTTTATTATCAATGGTACCTTTTGTAAACTGGATTTCAAGAGAAAATCCAAGGCTTGAAAAAGTATTAAAACTTTGGATGATTATTATTTGGATTGGATCATTATTACCTTTAATCATATTTGGGAAATCGGGATTGTTTGAACTTTGGTTCTTTGTGACAGTCATTTTGTTTTTACTCTATTTAAGTTTGATTCTTTTTGAAGAAAAGATTGTTAAACTCAGCGTTGCTTTTTTGAAGGATGAAACAAATTTAAATGAGGCCATCGAAAAGATATTTATTAATTTAGATCGAAAGTAATATTTTTGTGGAAAATTCATCGACTATTTGTTAAAATAATAGTCACGGGGCCGTAGCTCAGCTGGGAGAGCGCTAGCGTGGCACGCTAGAGGTCGCGAGTTCGATCCTCGTCGGCTCCACCATTATTTTCATGAGATAAAATTCGGTATTTTTTTATTATTCTAACGTTTAAAGGTCTATTATCTGTGATTTTTCTAAATATTTTAATAGATAGCATATCATGATTTTGAACAATCATTGACATTGTAAAAGAAGTTAGATAAAATAAATACAAACATTACTGATATGATTTATGTACTTTTCTCTTCGAAAACAATTTTTTGATTGAAGAATGATGGTAGGTAAGGCATTGATTAAAGACGTTTTTAGTCTTTTTTTTATTTTATATAGAACAAAATTTTCATTATATTTATAAATAAAACTAAAAAGAAAGCGTTATGGTGAAATTATGAAAAGACTTGCTAGTAAATTACTTTTGGCTACATTAATCATGATTTTCTGGGGATTATCTCCAACTCTATTTGCAAAATCAGTTGAATTTGATTCTGGGAATGTCATTAACCAAACCGTAATTAATAATCCTGTCTCTGTCTGTTCTGCGGATTTAAATAATGACGGATATATGGATATTCTGGCAGTATCAGAGTCGGATAAAACGATCCATTGGTACAAAAACAATGGGAATAATGCTTTTACTGAACAGGGTGTTATCGCTAATAGTGATGTTATGGGGATTATCACTGCAGACTTTAACAATGATGGATACATCGATATTCTATCAGATAGCAATAATTCAATTTCATTAAACTTCAACAATGGGAATGGAACTTTTGGGGTTCAACAACTCATTACAACCGAAGTAACGGATGTTCGATCCCTTCATGCAGCTGATTTAGATAACGATGGATACATCGATTTTTTATCAGCTAGTTATGAAGATGATAAAATAGCTTGGTATAAGAATAATGGTGATGGAACCTTTGGTGTACAACAACTGATTAGTGTCAACGCAGATGGTGCTACTTCCGTATACACCGCTGATTTAGATTCTGACGGCGATTTAGATGTCATATCAACTAGTAATAGAGATGAATCGGTTATATGGTATAAGAATAATGGAAATGCTACTTTTACCGAACAAGCAGCCATCTCAACGACTGCTGGTGATGTAAATACAGTTCATGCCGCCGATTTCAATAATGATGGCTATTTTGATATATTAACAACGAGTCTTTTTAGCAATCTGACAGTTTGGTATAAAAATAATGGCGATGATTCATTTACTGAACAAACTGCTATTTCAACGACTTCATTGGGAGTATTCTCAGCTTTTGGTGTCGATATGGATAATGATGGCGATATGGATGTTGTTTCTGTGGCAATTGTTGATGCAGCCATAGAATATTTCGAAAATGACGGAACCGGTGTCTTTACAGAAAAGACACCCATATCAATCAATGAAAAATTTTCTTCTTCCATCGTTATAGTTGACTTAGATAACGATGGGGATATGGATGTCGTATCAGCGGATTATGAAGATACCAGTATTTCTTGGTTTGAAAACAAAACCGTTGATTTTATCGTTAAATTTGATACGAATGGTGGTTCAAATATCAATAACCAACCACTCAATGGAACACTATCTTTTGTAGAATACGATGAAATTACTGAAGAAGTAGTAGGTACGATTGGATATGTATCAAATTTAGCAGATTTAGATAATGATGGTTATATCGATGTTATAAGTTCAAGATTTTATGAACCGGTAATTACGTGGTATAAGAATAACAAAGATGGTACATTTACACAACAAACACCGATTACTTCAACATCTTCTTCAGCAAATGAAATATGTACTGCAGATATAGATAATGATAATAATATCGATATAATTGTAAGCAGTATGTATACAGATACTATCTCATGGTATAAAAATAATGGCGATGGTACATTTACGGAAAAAACACCAATCACAACGACGTTTAATGGTGCTTACTCCCTGCATGTAGCAGATATCGATAAAGATGGCAATCCGGATATTTTATCGACGAGTTACGAAGCTAGTACAGTAACTTGGTTTAATAACAACGGCGATGGTACATTCACTGAACAACCTCGACTTTCAACAACCGCTTTAGGGGCATATGATGTATTTGCCGCAGATTTAGACAATGATGGTCATTTAGATATCATCGCAGCTAGTATTGATGATGATACGATTGCATGGTATAAAAACAATGGTGATTCTGCATTTACCGAGCAAACAAAAATTTCTACCACAGCAGATGGGGTTTCGGCAGTTTACTCGCAAGATTTAGATTCTGATGGTTTTATGGATATTATCGCAGCTAATATCGAAAATGATACTGTTTCTTGGTATAAAAACAATGGCGATGGTACTTTTGGTTTAGAGCAAATCATTTCATCGACAATGGATAACCCATATGCCATTATAGCTATCGATCTTGACAATGATAATGACATTGATATATTAGCAACCAATGATAATGGTTCAAAAGTAGCGTGGTACGTAAACGATGGGACCGGGAACTTTCCTGTGCAATCAGAATTATCACCCATTGGTTCAAATGGGAAAATCATTGCTGCTGATTTAGACAATAATGGCGATATTGATTTCGTTTCTTCAAGCATGAATACGACAACACTTTCATGGTATAAAAATAAAGTGGATTATCAAGCAGTAAAACCGACAGATCCAATCAAAGAAGGCTATACCTTTGAAGGTTGGTATAGTGACATTGAATTAACAACATTATTTGACTTCAATACAATGGTTGATTCAAGTATCACACTATTTGCCAAATATACAATTAATCAATATATCGTTGAATATGTAGACTTTGATGGAACCGTATTACAATCTATGAATTATACTTATGGAGCGGATTTAAGTGGCATTGTGATGCCTAGTAATCCTACAAGAGATGGTTATTCATTTACAGGATGGAATGGCACAATTCCAGCCGCGATGGGAGCCAGTAATATAACAATCACAGCGACCTATATTGATGATATTGCCCCTCAAGCAGCAGGAATATTAAATGACGAAACGATAGAGTTTGGAAATTCCGTAGTAATAACATTCAATGAAGGGACTGCCAAATTGAATGATGAGGAATTTAATAGTGGTTCTTCTGTGACAGAAGTTGGTGAATATTCATTAGTCATCATTGATGATAATAATAACACCACTATTATAAATTTCACGATAGAAGATACCATTTCTCCGACATTTGATGATATTGCACCGCAAACAATTGAAGTGGGCACTACACCAATGGTTTGGACTGATTTAATCGATAATATTTATGATGTGGCAACAGTGAATTTAATAACTAAAATCGAATCGAATACGGTAAATTATTCTGTTATTGGAAATTACACTGTCTCAGTCAGTGTCGAAGATGAATCGGGTAATAAAACTATTAAGTCATTCACTGTCAGCGTCAATGATACTACAAGACCGAATATCGCCCTTATTTCACCCATTATAGTAACTCATGGGAAATCATTTGATCTGAGCGACTACATTCAAGCAATCGATAACTTTGATGGCGACATAAGTGATAAAGTCACCATTAAAGAAGATTACAAGTTTTCTAAAGCGGGTGTCTATCAAGTAGAATTGAGCGTGACTGATAATGCAGGTAATATTACTGAGTTAGCAGTTCAAGTAACCGTAGAAGCAAATTTGATACCGTATATGATTATTGGTGGGATTATGTTGATATTACTCATGGGTGTTATTCTTACCAGAAGGTTTTATAGGAGGTCATCATGTTAAGCATATTAAAAAAAAGAGCATTAACAACGAGAGATTATTTAATCTTGATTCTGTTAGTTGTATCAACGATCATTTTGACGATTGTCAGTTTCACAATAACTTACGGTCAAGGTATAACTAGTAATGGATTAATTTTTAGTGTATTTATGAGTTATACTGTTTTGAAAGTGACTTCATATGTGCTTTTTATACTGTCTTCGCTGTATGGTTTATATCTAGTATATGTTTTTGATTTACGAAAGAATTCTAAAGAATTCATTGAAGAAAACATTGAATCTTTAGATATGAAGAATGTGGTTGTTGAACCAATTGAGCACACAAAGACTATCCCCCCTTATAATGAAGATATGGTCATTAGTTTTGAGACATATGATTTTTACAATAAAATTATTAGTTTTAAAAGTAAAGTTAAATATACTTCTGATCAATCAGTCAAAGATAATCCAGGATACTTTCTAGAAGTTAATTCACAAGATAAAAATATGTATCGATATATTTATGCTACTGATGTTTTGCCAAAAACATCCAAAGAAAATTATTATTGGGTTAAAATTGAGGAAAAAGAAGAAAAAGTAATCTCTTATGAAAACGCAATGAGATACAATCCTGGGGTCTATATTTCTACTATGCCTGGATATTACCTTGAAATCACTGATAAGTTTGAAAGTGCAAATAGAATTTGTTATTGCACATCAAAGTTGCCCCCAACTAGTCGGAAAAAACATGCTTGGGTATTTGTAGAAAATCCAGATAAAGAAGCTAAATAATCTGATTTATAATATGAATGATATGATATTGATTTTTGATTAATTATGGGACCTAGTTATAGGTCCTTTTTATTTGCGATTGTATAATATCTTATGGAGTTTCAAAAAGAGAACAATTAAGAAGTAGAATAGAAAAGAGAAAATCTTAGTGGATAATAAATCTGCCAACTCACCTGAATTGGTATGGTTTTTGAACAGTTAATTTGATATGCCAAATGCATAAAAAAAACATAGGGTTTCCAACCTTTTTGCGTGTGGGTTCTATGATTTTCGTTATGGGTGTGGGAAAAAATCAGTAGAGTGCTAAAAATTCTAAATAAATACATTTTTTTGGTCTACTTTTATATTGCTAACCAACTTTTAAATGATTATCTAATTAATTAACGATTTTTTTATAGTCCTTCTTATAAATTTGGATTTGTCATTTCATTACCTTGTTGAAATTTTTGTCTCTCTTCCTTGAATTCTGACATGAATTTCGGTAGCCATAGTGATTCTAAATTTAAATTGATGTATAATCAAAATGTCCTTTGATTCTTTAATTAGAATGAGTGGATGACAATAGAAATCATACTCAATTGCTTATTTATGAATAAATATCATAATATTTCACTGAATATATTGAAATAGCTAGGAGGGTACAAATGAAAAAGGTATTTATCGTATTGATGACTTTATTCCTTCTGTCCGGATGTGGACAACACAAAACCATTTACGACAGTCCGAACAACGTGTATCAAATGGAACTCACACTTGATGCGGACAATGACTCGTTGATAGTTGAAGGTGAACTATATTACAAAAATGATGATGTTGATTTAGACGAATTGTATGTCATTGTTTATCCGAATGCTTACAATCTTTCAGAATCTGGAGATAATGTAGATTTCGAGTATTTCAGGATTAATGAAATTGAGGCATCGTATGAATTGACAGGTTCGGATAGAACTGCGCTTCATGTTCAACTGGATGAGACTCTGATCCAAGGCGAGCGAATCTCGATAACTTTCAAATATCAGTTTCACTATTGGGACATTGATCGGATTCTTGTCGAAAATAATTACTATCTGACTTTATTCTTTTTCCCATGGGTCGCCATGAAGGATGACTCTGGTTGGCACATTGACCCTTATTCATTCAGAGGAGAAACTTACTACAACAATTTAAGCGACTATTACGTTTCAATCAATGTTCCGAGTGATTATTTGGTTGCATCGAGTGGAAAATTGATTGATGATTATATGGAAACAGGACGAAAAATATTAAAATACGAACTCATCGATGCTCGTGATTTTTCGTTCAGCGCATCTTCAGAATATCATTTTTATCATCGCAAATTAAATGGAATCGACTATGAGATTTATTCCATTCGAGAATTGACTGGTACTGAAATCGAAAATTCTTTCTCGTATCTCGATACGACTATGCAAATGATGGAAAATGAAATCGGAGACTATTACTATGATCATTTCACTTTAGAATATGGGCATTATTATGGAATGGAAAGCAGTGGTGTCATCTACTGTTCGTCTGACATTCAGGAGAGTACCGTCGTCCATGAACTGATTCATCAATGGTTTTATTCAATGATTGGAAACGATCAAGCGAACGAATCGTTTTTGGATGAGGCTCTTACCACGTATGCGACCGCGTTTTATTATTATGATCTATATGGATTAAATGGATACAACGGCTACTTGAATTACCGAACCAGCCTGAAACCAGAACTCTCTGAAAAGTATAACGCGAACATCGGAGTTAATCTATTGAGACAAGTAGATGAATACGGTGAGTATTACGGTTTTCTAATCTATTATCATGGACCAGCGATGTTTCGGTATTATGTTGATGAATTTTTGGATGGAGACATAGAGAAGATGAAGGAAATATTGAGCATATATTACAATGAATATGCCCAAGAAATCGCCACCCTAGATGAGTTTTTGGATCTACTCGAAAGAGAAAGTTCAGAACCCATTACAAAAGAATGGTTCTATTTACAATTGAATGAATTACAGGACTTCGATAATCGCCCATAAACTATAAGATACAACGATAGAAATACAGATGATTAAGTATATTAAATTTTACTGATAATCAACACAATGTAACTATAATAGTTATAATATCCTTAAATGGTTTTTGAACAGAAGAAAATGATGAGGATTAAATTCGATTTAAAAATTGGTAGCCTAATGTATATCATAAACATAGGTCTGATACAATGGTATCGGACCTTTTAATATTCAAATGAATTTAATTTATTTAATGCAAATTTTCTAGCTTTACATAGATGTTTTCGGTAGATTGTAACACCACGCCTTTAATTGGAATACGAGCAACCGAAAACATATAACCTTTGATGATTAATAATGATAAAGTGACATGTAAACACCTAAAGATAAAAATATTATATAAAGCGGATTGACCCTGAATAAATTGTCAATAAACATGTATAAATCGGTTTTATTACCAAAGATTAGTATAATATTTGTAATATTATGATAGAATATTAGAATAGATTTTTATAGTTTGAAAACCATTTTTACTTAAGATAACTTAAATGAATAAACTAAAGTAAGTATTTTGACCGTAAATAAAATTCATATATGATAATGCAATCAAATGAAGGAGTTATTATATGAACCTAAAAATGAGTTATACTCAAGAAAACAATCAGCTTTTTAAAAACTCTGCCGAGTTCACGAACCCAAAATATATAAGGCGTATTTTTTTAGTATTTATCTTATTTTACGGTGCATTTTTTTATGCTGATTTTCAATATTTTCCAGATCAAATAAGTCTACTATTTATCATTCGTTTTGTAATTGTTATTCCTATCTTGTTAATAACGATACTTTTGAGCTTTACCAAATCATTCTTAAAATACAGTCAATATGCACTTGCATTTAGTTTTCTTATTGGCGGTATAGGAATAGCTTATATGCTAATTCTAAAACCTGAAATTATCATGTATATCGGCGGTTTATTTATTGTACTCTTTTCAGGATACTTACTAATTAAGCTTAGGTTTATATATGCTTCATTATCAGGCAATTTAATTATTTTGTTTTACATTATTGGTTTCATTATTAAGTATCAAGAAATTACTACAACGCTTATTTTTAGTTCGTTTTTTTTGGTTACTGCTAACATCATTGGAATGATTGGTTCTTACAACATTGAAAAATCAAATCGAATTCTATTTTTAAATACAATCAAGTTAACAGATTACAATCTATTGCTTCAGCAACAATACAGCGAAAAAAGAGATCAATTAGAACAATTAGAATTATCTATCAAAGAAAATACATTGCTTCAAAAAGTTAACCATGAAATTGAAATGCTAGCACATACACTAAAAGAAAGCGAATCTCGATTTAGAAGATTGTTTGAATTAGCACCTTTTGGATATCAATCACTTGATGAAGAAGGTCACTTTTTAGAAGTTAATCAAAAGTGGCTTGAAATCATGGGGTATCAAAGAGAAGAAGTCATTGGAAAATGGTTTGGGGATTTCTTAAATCCAGATATGAAAGAAAAATTTGCCGAACGGTTTAAGTTATTTAAGGAAAAAGGAGTAATATACTCTGAGTTCTCGATGAAAACGAAGAATGGAGATACCATTTTTGTTGGTTTTGATGGGATTGTGTCTTATAATGAAAATGGTTCCTTTTTACAAACACACTGCTCAGTTTCAGATATATCGTTATCCAAAATAGCCACTGAAAAATTACTAAAAAGCGAAGAGCAATATCGTCTTTTAACTTCAGAGATGCAATTAGGGCTTGCACTTCATGAAATTATTGTCGGTGATCAAGGCAAACCAACGGACTATCGATTTTTAAGTGTCAATGAGGCTTATGAACAACTAACTGGATTAAAAAAAGAAGATGTTCTCGGCAAGACGGTTTTAGAGGTGTTACCCAATTTAGAACACGAATGGATAGATAAATATGGAGAAGTGGCATTAACAGGAAAGTCTATTCAATTCGAGAGTTATGCTAGAGAAATTGGGAAATATTATTCTGTATCCTCCTACTCTCCTAAGAAGGGTCAATTTGCAGTACTTGTAGAGGATATCACTGATCGTATCTTGGCTGAAAATGAACTTAGTAATAAACATAAAGATTTGTTAACTTCACAAAAAGTAGCCAAATTGGGAACTTGGCGTTTAAATGTAAAAACCAATGAAGTCACTTGGTCAGAAGAACTATATAAGATGTATGGATTTGATTCTACTCAACCTATTCCCCCCTATACCGAACACATGAAATTATTTACTAAATCAAGTTGGGATCAGCTATCCAAAGCACTCGCATTAACGAGTACGAAAGGCATTCCATACGAATTAGAATTAGAAATGGCCAGAAAAGATATGACTAAGGGATGGATGTGGGTTCGAGGAGAAGCAGAGTATAATGATCAAGGTGAAATTGTATCGCTTTCAGGCGCGGCTCAAGATATTACCGAGCGCAAAATCCAAGAGGAACTTCTTAGAAGAAATGAAAGAGAAAAGAGTAGGATTATTTCAAATTTACCGGGTGTATCCTATAAATGCAAATTTGATGAATCATGGACAATGCTGTTTTTGTCTGACGTTTGTGAGACATTAACGGGTTATCAGTCATCCGAATTAATTGATAATAAAGTTATTTCTTATAATGAACTTATTGTGCCTAAATATAGAGAGTTTATTGCAAAACAATTTAATGAAGCAAGACGTACGAAAAAATCATGTAATATTGAATATGAACTGACTAGGAAAGATGGCTCTCGAATTTGGATTTGGGAAAAAGGTACACCCTATTTCCAGGATAATGAATGGTTTATTGAAGGATTCTTTATGGATATAACAGATCGGAAAGTCAGTGAAGAAGCAATTACTTATGCTAGTAACCATGATTACTTAACCAATCTTAATAATCGTCGTTATTTTGTCGAAAAATTCAATTCATTGATTTCAGAAGATAGAACTTCCATAGGTTTGATAATGATTGATATTAACGGGTTAAAAATTATTAATGATGCTTACGGCCATGTAAAAGGCGATGAAGCGATTAAAAAGGTATCGAATCTATTGATGAAAGTGTTTAATCAAGAAGGGGTTGTAGCTAGAATCGGAGGAGATGAATTCGCGATTCTATTAACAAATAAAACTGCTGATGATATTCAAATTTTTAAAGATAACTTGGTTGAAAATACTAAAGAGATTCTAATTGATAATGTTCAAGTTTCTCTAGCCATCGGATATGAACTCCTTAATGATACTGATAAGAACGTTGATGATTTATTAAGCAGAGCAGAGAAACAGTTATATAGACATAAAGTCACTGTTGGTGAAAGTATTAGAAATCATGCAATTAAAGCAATATTTAATACATTAACCGATAAATATCAAGAAGAAAAAGCTCATTCCTCGAAAGTAAGTTTTTACTGTAAAAAAATTGGAATTGAACTTGGATTAAACAAAGAAGATGTCGATGTATTGGAACTTGCGGGAATGTATCATGATATTGGAAAGATTTCAATCCCAGACGCGATTTTAGATAAACCAGGAAAATTGACAGAAGAAGAGTTTAATACGATTAAAACACACACACAAATCGGGTATCAAATTCTAAGAGCTGCCGATGAGTATTCTGGTCTAGCTGAATATGCTTTATCTCATCATGAAAGATGGGATGGGCGAGGATATCCTAAAGGTCTAAAAGGCGATGAAATTCCATTATTTTCAAGAATTATTAATGTTGCAGACTCATTTGAAGCGATGACAACCGATCGTCCATATCATAAAGGAATGAGTCATGAAGATGCAGAAATAGAGATAAATCGATGCTCAGGTAGTCAGTTTGATCCTAAAATAGCTAATCTATTTTTGGGAAAAGTATTAAAATCGATACATTAATAAAGGACATGATTGAGGACAAAAAAAAGTATATCCGAGTATAAGTCCTCTTAGGGAGAAAAACTATCGAAATTGATGGTTTTTTTCATTTGAAATTGGGAAGTAATCAATTTATAGTGAATCTGCAGGTTTTTTATACTTATAAAGGATATGTAATAATAGTGTACACAATAGCAAAATAAGTCGAGTTTTCCTTTGGGCTATTCTATATAATATGAACTAGGAGGTGTGAAAATGAGTCGAATAGACGCTGTAAGAGCAATGCAAACCTATATTGAAAATCATTTAGATGAAAAAATCACCTTAGCTGTCCTTGCAAAAGTATGTTATTATTCTCCTTGGTATTCTTACCGATTATTTACTGAATTGGTTGGATTAACGCCAAGCGAATACATTCGAAAAATGAGACTATCAAAGTCAGCGATGGCATTGCGAGACAATACCATCAAAATTACTGATATTGCTTATCTCTATGGTTATGAGAGCGTCGATGGATATCAAAGAGCGTTTCAAAAAGAGTTTGGTACAAACCCTTATGAATATGCTAAAAATCCAGTTCCGATTTACTTATTTACACCCTTCAAATTATATGAACCAAAGGAGCGCAATACCATGTCAAAAGTTCATTCAGTATTTTTATCAGTTATCACCAAACCCGCTAGAAAAGTCATTATTAAAAGAGGCATAAAGGCAACGGAGTACTTTAGTTATTCAGAAGAAGTTGGTTGTGATGTTTGGGGCCTTTTAAAGAGCATGAAGTCATTATCAGGTGAACCGGTTTGCTTATGGCTACCCAAACATTATATAAAACCGGGTACCTCAGAATATGTTCAAGGCGTCGAAGTTGACCTAGAGTTTCAGGGCGTGATTCCAGAAGGTTTTGACATCATTGAATTACCTGCATCATCCTATTTAATGTTTCAAGGAGAACCGTTTGAAGAAGAGGATTATGAAGAAGCGATTCAATCATTATGGGAAGCAATGGAACAATATAATCCAAGTCCCTTAGGTTATCAATTTGATGATTCGAATCCTAGAATTCAATTGGAACCGATTGGCACTAGAGGTTACATCGAATTAAAACCGATCAGAAAATAATCTTAGAAAAGTTTATTCATCTTGAATAGACTTTTTTCTTCTATTTGAGGTTTTTACTATGAATGATATAATAATGACATACAACATTGATTGGTGTGATTAAATGATATCTATTTCAAAACGAAAATTTCTATATTTACTCCTATTTATTGTTTTTGCATTTGGCATTGAATTAATTAATTTTAAGTTGCTAAATTTTGGTTTATTACCAAAGTTTTTTATGATGGATATGGCATTTATCCTTTATCTTTGTGCCATACTCATCTTAATTCCTTTTCCTGAAGTCCAGTTTTGGACGCAAACACTACTCATTTTATTACAAATTATTTTGTCAGTAGTCAACGTAAATTTAAAATCAATTACGGGTGAAATCTTTTTTTGGGATATGCTCGCTTTAGCACAAGATGGGGCTCAAGCATTAGAAGGGACTTCCATTCTTGATTTATCGGCTTTATGGCTTTTTGGTGGTTTGTTTTTAATTTATCAAGTGATTCATTTTGTGATATGGAAGTATCGCATCAAAACTTTGAAGAAATTTAATCTACATCAATGGGTTTATTCACTTGTTTTGACCTTAATTCTTTTTATCACTGGATTTGTCTTTAATAATGCCATTTATAAGGATTTAACTATCCAAGTCCAAGACGCATCTGAAGAAGAAATCATGCTAAGTGAAGCATACCTTTACGAAACTATGTTTCAACCTGAAACAACCATTAAAACATTTGGCACTTACCCTTTTTATATGAAAGGATTATCATATTACATTGGAATTGACACATCCTCTGAGGCTTCTCTTGACATTATTGATGAGTATTTATCTGAAGGTGTCTTTGAAACCAATGAGTACACTAATATAAGCGAAGGTAATAATGTAATCATGATTTTACTAGAATCATTTGAATACTTTGCAATCGATGAAACATTAACACCGAACTTATATCAACTTTTTTATGAAGAGGGCATCTTACTTAATAATTTCCATTCAAAAGTAAAAACCGATGTCGCTGAGGCATCGAGTCTCTTTGGTAGTTATCCTTCGACAGGCAGTTTATATCGAAACTTTAGACAAAACGATTATCCGACGTCGTTACCTAATTTGCTAAAAGAGAATACAACAATTTCGCTATTAAAATCCTACCATAATAATGAAGGATCCTTTTATAACCGAAATAATGCGCATCCGCATTTTGGGTTTGACGAACATATCGATTCATCTGATATGGTCTTATCAGATACAGGTTTTTGGATTAATTCAGATGAAGATATGCTAAAAGATCAAGTTGAAAACATGATTCCTGAGAATGAACAATTCTTGACGTTTATAACGACTTTTACTATGCATGGTGGTTACGAGAAAAGAGAAGTCTTTAATGATACGTATGATTATTTTGATTTAATAGGGTATCATACAGAAGATACAAGTCTAGATCAGTATATTAGAACATATATGGCTGCGGCGATGGATCTAGACCGTGCAATTGGCATCTTATTCGACCGACTTGAACTTTTAAATTTACTGGATTGTACTACCATTATTCTATATGCCGATCATACCGCATATTATTATGGCTTTTCAGAAATGATGCGAGGAATTTATCCGAGCGAAGAATATTATATTGATCAGTATCGTTTGCCAGCAGTTATATATGATACAAAATTAAAGAATGCTATGAGTATAAATGGACTAGATTCAATCGATAAGTTTTCAACAGTTAATGATTTCACACCAACAATTCTTAACCTTTTAGGGATTGAATTTAATCCTTTATGGTATGTTGGAAATGATTTGTTTTCAAATCATGAATCGGTTATTATATCTCGATTAAGCGGTATATTCAATGATTTATATTATACAACCGATGGGAAGACAATTCTTTATGAATCCCCTCAGGCATCAAGTGGTGATTATCAAAATTTTCAAGAGGCAGTAGCTTATACCATGAAGAAGCAGCAACACTTAAATCTAATTTATCGCATCAATTATTTCAAATCAGAAGACTAAATAAAAAGCACTTCATTTTTGAAGTGCTTAATCTTTTATTTAACGTCTAAGACCCAACCATCAGGGGCTAAAATATCCCCAAACTGGATCCCAACAAGAAGGCGGTACAATTCTTTTGTAATGGGTCCCGCTTCTTTTGGATTACCGAAAGTATGTAAGACATTTTCAACCATTAAGCCACCAATCGGCGTAATAATCGCTGCCGTTCCGCAAGTGCCAGCTTCACTATAGATATCTAAGTTATTAACAAAGATATCTCCTTCTATAACTTTGATTTTTAAGAACTCTTTTGCAATATCAATCAGTGCTCTTTTCGTAACTGAAGGTAGAATTGAATCAGATGCTGGTGTAACGAAAGTACCATCTTTCGTAATCGCAAAGAAGTTTGCGGCTCCGCCTTCATCAATTTTTGTATGCGTTAAGGGATCTAAATACAAACAATCGGTGAATCCGTCTTTTTTTGCTAAATAGTTCGGATAGAAACTCGCAGCGTAGTTACCACCGACTTTAATATCACCCGTACCTTTCGCTGCGGCTCGGTCATAGTCTGATACCATAAAGTTGGAAGGCGTGAGTCCAGATTTAAAGAAGAGTCCGACCGGTTGAGTGACAACGCCAAAGAGATACTCTTTTGAAGGCGCTAAAATCAAATTCGATCCTATGCCTATCATGAAAGGACGAACATAAAGTGTTGCCTTTGATTCATAAGGAGGAACATACTCGCTATTGGCTTTGACTGTTTGACAAATGGCGTCAATGAATTTTTCAATAGGAATTTCTGGCATCATAATTCTTTTACAAGATTTTTGGAATCGTTTCGCATTTTCATAAGGACGAAAGAACTGAATACCACCATCACGTCTACGGTAACACTTCATACCTTCAAAAGCTTGTTGCCCATATTGAATGCCCGTTGAAAGCATGTGTAAAGATACTTGTGTTCCTTCGGTGATTTTACCTTCATCCCATTTGCCTTCTTTGTAGTATGAAACAAAAGAATAGGGGGTTTGAACCGGTAAAAACGATAAGTTGTTAAAATCAATGTTTGGAGACGGAGCTTTAATCATAAAATCCTCGCTTTCTAGAGTAGTAATGCCATAAGTAAAGTATCGAAGTACTCATTTTTTATTTTCATTTGTCTTGGATAAGTACCCACGACTTTAAATCCAAATGATTCATAAAGATGGATTGCACTTTGATTATCACTACGAACTTTTAAATAGATGTTTTGGATGATTTGTGTATCTTTTGCATGCTCAATCAAGACTTGCATCATCGCTTTACCCACACCTTGATTCCAATATTTTCTTAAGACGCTGATACCAATTTCGGCGTTATGACGTAATCTTGCTCTATCAATACCGCCTAGATCTGCAAGGGTCACGACTTCACCCTCAATTCGGCCTACAAACATCGGATAGAGTGATTGTTCGTGATATCTACTCAGCATCTTTTTTTCTTCTTCGACGGTATAAGGCACACCTTCAGGACCAAAGGTGATAAAATCAGATTCACCACCAATGATTTTTGTGTAGTTTAAAATAGCTTCAGCATCATCGGTATTAACCAATGAAATCGCTAAAATTTTTCCATTTTTCAAAATAAAATTTCGCATAGTATCACCTTTATTTATCTTACACTATAATTGAGATTTTTAAAATACTCTATCATGATTTGAATGGAAATAAACGACAAAATATGATATGATAATGAAGAATACAGGAGGGGACAACATTGCCACTATTAATTAAGAATGGATTCGTGTATGATGGTTCTTTAAATCCGCCGGTTGTTGCGGATATTTTGATTGAAAAAGGAATCATCAAAAAAATAGGAAAAAATATTGTTCAAAACAAAGCTACGATCATTGATGCAACGAATTTAAGTGTGACACCTGGATTTATCGATGCGCATTCACATAATGATTTTTTTGTTGATAAAGTCGATTCATCAAAAGCCATCGTTCCGTTTTTAAAACAAGGGATTACGACACAAATCGTAGGGAACTGTGGATTTTCGACGTTTGGCGTTCATAAAGAATCGAAATATAAAGATTTAGTCGGTGGAAAACTGTTTAAAGCTCAAAAGCCAGGTAGTCTCGATGAGTTTGTGAAATTAACCGAAGGGAATTTGGATGTAAATATCGTTCCTTTAGTAGGGCATGGCACGACAAGAATTGCTTTATCAGGCTATGAATCAAGAGAGTTAACTCGTTATGAACTTGCTAAAATGCTAGAAATATTAGAAGAAAACTTAAAAATGGGTGCGTTTGGAGGTTCGTTTGGATTAATGTATGAGCCTTCAATGTACGCACCTAGAGAAGAATTAGAAAAATACGCTGAAATGATTCAAAAATATGATGGGATTCTAACCATCCATCCAAGAGCGTGTTCAAAAGTAGCGATGGGATACCCACTATTGAGTAAATCGCATATTGAACAAGGGTTAGACGAAGTCATTGAAATTATGGAAAAAACCAAAGTGAGAACCGAGTACTCCCACCTTATTTTCGTTGGTAAAGCATCTTGGAAATCGGTTGATCCGATGTTAAAAAAATTCCGTGAAGAACGTGAAAAAGGTTATGAACTAGCGTATGATATGTATCCTTTTACCTTCGGAGCTTCGGTTATCACAGTTGTGTTACCTGCTTGGTATATGAAGATGACTGGAGATGAAAAAAAGAAGAAGAGTACCCGCTTTAAATTAAAAGCTTTGATTACGATCACGAAAAAATTATTAGGCATCGAATTTTCAGATATGATCATCGCTTATATTGGAAAAGATTATCCTCAATATGAAGGGAAAACTGTTTCTGAAATCGCTAAAACTGAAGCCATGAATGATTTTGATATGTATCTGAAACTCGTCGACTTATCCGAAGGAAAAGGTCGTATCATGTTAGAAAAATACTACAGTGAAGAAATCATTCAAAAACTGATGGATGATGATTTATCGATTTTCATGACGGATGCTTGGTATGAAGAATCTGGTGCTCAAAATGCAGGCTCTTATCAAGCAATGCCATTTTTCATTCAAAAAGCGAGAGAAAGACAGATACCGATTGAACGTGTCATTCATAAAATGACTGGGGCGACGGCTGAACGATTTAAAATAACGAATCGAGGGTTTTTAAAAGAAGGAATGGCAGCGGATATTACTATCTTTGATGAAAAATCAGTTGTAGTGAATCCTAAAGTTCCGGATTCAACACCGGGTGGGATATCTTATACCATCGTCAATGGCGAAATCGCGATTGACCATGGGCGTTATTTAAAACCTAAATCAGGCGTTGTCTTAAGAAAAAAATAATAGAAAAGGTGAGAAAAAATCTCACCCTTTTTTTACATAAATTTTTCTGGGTAACAAGCTTTCATGGTATCGGCGATACTTTTATTCACATCGATACCCCCATTAAAGCCAAGTTCTTCAAAATGAAGTCTTTCCTTCATAAAATCAGGATCGATATAAAAGAGTCGGTTTAAGATATCTGTCATCAAAAGTTTGTGGTTTAGCCCGCTTTGTTTTCCATTTTTTAATAGTTTTTTATCGAGTTTCGCTGCGAAAATAGCAGTCACCCATGCTGGAACACCGACAAACTTTCGTTGATCGCCGATAATTGACATCATTGTTTCAATCAAGTGACGGTAAGACATGTTTTGAATGCCAACGGGGTAGCAAGTGTTACTCACTCCAAAGTGTGCACAAGCGACAATCGCTTCTGCGACGCCTTCAACGGAAACAACGGCCGTACCGCCCCCTTTAGGAAAGTAGAGTTGCTTCATAGAATCAAACAAACTTAAAAAATGGTCTCGCCATAACGGCTTTCGATTTGGCATGGTTCCAAAAATAAAAGGTAGTTCTAACATCATGACGTCAAAGACATGAGGTATAGCGAGTTCAAACAATGAAAGTTGTTGTTCCATGCGAGCACGGATATAGGGATGATGTTTTGATAATTTATAAGATAGAAGTCTGTCGAAGTGCGCGAAATAGGAACTTAAAACAATGCATCGTTTGATGCCAGCTTCTTTGACTGCTTGACAAATTTTTGTAGACTGAACAACTAATTTGTCGTGGAAGAAATCGTATGCGTTACCCTCTGGGATAAAACGGTCATCTGGACCTAAAGCATATACAAACGTATCGATTTGTAAGTCTTTGATTAAGTTGATGATTTCGTCTTTTGACATTTGAAATAAATTGCCAGTGATTAACTTGATCTCTTTAGGATACCAACCCTCTAACTCAATTTCATTGGGAAGAGCTATCGTCGTAACCTCAATATCTCTTGAAAGAAAGAGTAAAGCGGCGTGATATCCAATAAATCCAGTTCCACCAGCGATTAGAACTTTTTTCACATCATTCATAGTCTTCTCTCCTTATAATTCTTCAAGGGATAAAAATTCTTCTCTCGGAATGGTGGAAGAAGATAAGACCCTTAATATAACAAAATAATCTTGATAAGAAAAATCTAAATGTTTTACATCGATGACTTTGCACTTCATAGTGACTTTAGCATCCTTAATCAAGATAGCTGTGTTTTCAACAAAAAAGTCATTTTGATCAAATTTATCAAAAGTATCGCTATGGTGTTCACCAAATCTTAATGCAATGTCACGTTGGGGCTTAGATAAAGCACTAACGCCCACAATATCGCCTATTTGAATGTTTTTGCCTGTAACCGATGATTCACCTATTAAAAGTGAAATAACGTCGTAATCAAGCATTTGAGCCCAAGAAACACACATGCCGTATTTTGTATTATCTTTGGCGAATGCAATAATATTACATCCCATATTAAAAGCGTGGAAAGACATCATAACACCTCACTTATAGTATCTTCATTATAACGCAATAAATTGATAAGTAAATGAAGTTTATATTTATAATATAATAAAAAAAATAAAAATTAGGTATTGTGTTTTACACACTACGGTGTTATACTATTAGTGTGCATAACACAGTACAGGAGATGAAAACGATGAATTCTCAATTTAAAAAAGGAATTATCGAGATGTGTGTGATTGCGGTTGTCGCAAAAAAAGACATGTATGGATTTGAAGTCATCGATACGCTTGCAAAAGCCATTGATGTCAATGAAAATACTGTCTATCCGATTTTAAGACGATTGACAGATCAAGGGTATTTCGAAACGTATCTCGAGCCAACAACACAAGGAGCTCCACGAAAATACTTTAGAATCACAAAAACAGGCATTGAAAAAATGGATGAATACCGAGATGAGTGGACAAAGTTTCTCTCAGGGGTATACAAAATTATGGGGGGTCAATTTGAATGAAAAAAGAGTACTTGCAAGATTTAAGAAAAATACTAAATAATTTCGAAATGTCAAAAGCAGAAAGAGAAGATATCATTAATGATTATTCGTCGATGTATGATGATGCTTTAGAAAAAGGCATGAAAGAAGAAGAAATCATTGAAATGCTTGGGACACCAGAAAAAGCAGCGGATGCTTTAAAAGATGAGTATAAGCATATTACTCACCGTCACAAAGGCGGTAGAATCATAGCTTTAATGCCATTTCTATCGGTGATTGCATTCTTTATTCTTGGCTTCTATTTTGATAAATGGCATCCAGGATGGATTGTATTTTTATCGATTCCGATGACAGCGATTATCGTTGAAGCTTTTAATAAACCGTATAAACAATTTTTAACAGCGTTAAGTCCTTTTATAGCTACAGTGCTCTATTTGGGAATCGGTTTTATTTTCCATATCTGGCATCCAACATGGCTCATCTTTTTAATCATACCGGTGTTTGGAATTATTAATTCATATCGTTCTTATGATGAATTAGGTGATCATAAAGATGTATTTGGCCAATTAACCGCTTTATCGGTGTTTGTAGCGATCGTCACGTATGTATTACTGGGAACGTATCTAAATTTATGGAATCCTGGTTGGCTTGTCTTCTTAATCATTCCGATTTTAGGTATCTTATCAGAAAAAAATAGTTTGAAGAAAATCGTTATGATTTCAAGTATTTTAATTGCAGTTGCTTTTTATTTGTTTGTTGGTTATCGATTGAATAACTTCTGGTATGGCGCATTAGGATTCTTACTTCCAATTGGTGTCGGAATTTTAACCAATGATATTAAGTTTTCGTTTGGTAAGAGTCATTTAGCAGTTAAAATCACGGTATTACTCGCAGTTATCATCTATTTTACAACAGGAATCTTGTGGGGAACATGGGGTTACATGTGGATGGTATTCTTAGCAATTCCGATGAGTGCGATTCTCTCACATGGTCCAAAAAAGCATTTTATAGTAGCGTTGAGTCCTTTTATTGCGACGATTGTATTCTTTTCACTTGGGTACTTCTTCCAATTATGGGAAATCTCTTGGATGGCATTTTTAATGATTCCAATCTTCGGAATTTTATCGAAAAACTAAACTTAAATTCTATTAAACAGTCCTTTATTGAAGGGCTGTTTTTTTTAATGGTGTTTGCTTGAAGATTGATACTAAAAGTGATATAATTTATCTACTTTTACGAAAGGAATAAAGGTTATGGATGAAACATTACATTTGATAAAAACCGCATACGAACATGACCGCAACACATTAGCCTTTCGTCATCTAAGGAAGTTATATCTTCAATGTGAAGTGAATAATCAATTTGAAGAAGCGTATGATTTGCGACTTAAATCGATAGAATTACTCCTTTCGTTGGGAAAAATTTCTACTGCGAAAAACTTAATTGAAGTCTTAGAACGCAAGTTATCTCTTGTTACAAACCCGTTGATTACTGCTCGTTATCATCATGCTTTAGGGGTGTTAAATTTCTATCAAAATCATATTATTGAAGCGCTTGAGAATTTTGAAAATTCGATGACATTATCGAATAATCTAAATGAAAATGTCCAATGGAATAATACAAGATTATGGCGTGAAATAGCTTTAATAAACTTTTATGAACCCTCAGGGCTTGAGAACACACTACAGATGATTACAGAATTAAATTATCAAAAATCATGGATGACTTCCATGCTTTGTGCGCATTATCTTATTGGCGCATACCGACTTAATAAGCCAGTAACCGAAACAACCTATCAACTATTAAATTCTTTAGTTGAGCCTTCCTATTTTGGCCCTTATGCACTGTATCAAATCGGATTGATTTTATTAAATAGATATGAGAGTGATGAACTTTCTATAAAGTTATTTGAATTATCGAAAGTTATTTCTAAGACTCAAGGCATTAAAGGTGATTTTAGAATCATCCATACATTTTTCACTCAATACCCAGAGGTTCTTACTATTAATGACGCATTATTAACTTCATGGAATAAAACTTATCTATTACCGCTTATAAAAGCCAATGAACAAGATCAATCGAAGCTCTTTTCTAATGTATCTGATGAACCAAAGGTCTCGGTTACAAGTTGTTTAAATTGTGATAACCGCTGTTGTTATGACGGAGTTTATGTCACATACGCTGAAGAGGAAAAAATCAAACGTCACATTCAAAAATTTCCAGAAGATTTTAAACGTGTTCCTAGTGACTTTTTAGAAAATGGTGATTGGGAATTCTTATTTGGTGGGAAGCGAACCAAACGCGTTTTTCACGAGTATTTGAGAGATGATTATCCAGCACACTTTGAAAAAACTATTTGTATATTCGCTTTAGAAGATGGTAGTTGTTCATTACAGCGTTCTGCGATAAAACATCATATGCACCCATGGAGTGTTAAACCCGAATTATGTTGGGAATTTCCATTGATTGGACTCTTCAATGAAGACGCCTTGAATAAACCCCATTATTTTGGGGAAAAAGATCCGCATTATTTCGATGAATCACAACCAGGATATTTATCTTTCTTACCTTGTTCGAAGGTTACTGAAGATGGAATATCGTGGAAAAAAATGTATAAGAATGAATTACAGTATTATCTCGCAAAGAAAACAAGTAAAAAATAGGGAAGAAGGAATCATATGTCAACCGTACCATTTAAAGATAAAGAACCAAAACTCTCCAAATCAGCAAAAATATTTCCCGGCGCTTTTGTGACCGGTGATGTCACATTAAAAGACAATGTCAATGTTTGGTATAATGCCGTTATCAGAGGTGACATGTCTTTTGTCATTATTGGCGAATCATCGAACGTTCAAGACTTAGCGATGATTCACACAAATACAAACCGACCGACATTAATTGGAAAGAATGTCACGATTGGTCATGGTGCAATCATTCATGCTTGCACGATAGGAAATGATTGCTTAATCGGTATGGGTAGTATCATACTAGATGAAGCAGTGATTGGGGATGGTGCAATGATTGGTGCTGGAACGATCGTTCCTCCAAAAAAAGTCATTCCCCCTAAGATGTTAGCATACGGTAATCCGATGATGATTACGAGACAATTAACGAAAGAAGAATTAGATTCCAATAAAAAGAACGCGATTCATTATGTTGAAATGATGAATTCATATTTTCCTGAACAATAATCATTTTTGTGTTATTGTAAATTAATGCTATATATTTAGATTTTCTTTTTTAAAACCCCCTTTAAAAAGCTCATTAACGATGTATAATGAAATTAGGAGGGTTAAGTATATGAATATAGATCTTTTTAAAGAAGCTAGAATTATGGATGATCGAGAATTATACTGCCGTATTCAAATTTCGTACTCAGAACTGGGAAAAATGTTGAGGATTGCGAGCGGGATGACAGCGACTGCGGGGGTTGATGGCATCGTGGGCATCAATGAAAACACGTTAGTATGTTACGAGTTAACGTTGTTTGGTGGGAAACCAGCAAGAGAGGTTTTTAGATTACCATTTGAAAGTATCTTAAGTATTGAACTTAGAAAAGGTCTTTTAGGGTTAAGTCATAATCTCTTCGTCCAAACCGAAAAAAGAAGATACAAACTCGTTTCGACTCTCGGTAAAAAGCAACAATTAGAAGCACTGTATCAAGCTATTAAAAACGAAAAAAAATAATGACGGAGGACTCAATGATTTCAATCGACTTTGAAGCCTTAGAAAATAAAAGCCAATATAAACTTCTTATTGGCAGTGTTGTTCCAAGACCCATCGCCTTTGTGACCAGTGTTTCTGAAAATCATGTTTTGAATGGTGCTCCATTCAGCTATTTTGGTGTTGTCTCTTCTGAACCGCCTTTATTATCAGTTTCTATTAGAAAAGAAGGGGTTGAACCCAAAGATACCTTAAGAAATATTTTGTCAAAAAAACAATTCGTCATTCATATTGTTTCAAAAAATTATTTAAATCAGGTGAATCAATCTTCTTTTAGTTATCCCAAAGAAGTCAGTGAAATTGAAGCAACAAAGCTTACGAAAGTCAAAAGTCAAAAAATAGATGTGGATGGCGTCAAAGAAGCGAAGATTCGCTTTGAGTGCATTTTAGAGCAAGCCATTGATTTACCGGGGTCTGTTTTAGTCATTGGCCGAGTTGTGTATGCGCATTTTGATGAGGATGTTTATCAAAATGGAAAAATCAATATCGATTTATTACAACCGATTAGTCGGTTAGCAGGAAATAAGTATGGAACCATTGGGGAGATTATCGAATTAGATAAACCAACCAAATAAAATATTGACCGATTAAATCGGTCTTTTTATTTGTTTTTTAAGCGACATTGTAGTATCATATAAATAATAATATCAAAAATTGATATCAATAAGTGGGGTTCATAAATGAAAGAAAAACTGAGCCGAAAATTACAGTTAAGTTTTATTAGAGTCCATGTCTTATATCACGCTTCAAAAGCACCGTTTTATGGGGTTTGGATGTTAGAAGAATTATCCTCCCATGGCTATGATTTTGGACCAAGCACGATTTATCCATTACTTAAAGAAATGACTTTTGCGAAGATTTTATCAGTTGAAAACAAAGTGATTGATGGAAAACAAAGAAAATATTATTCAATTACAAATGCAGGAAAAGAACTTTTAACTATCTCAATTCATCAAGTCAAACAATTATTATTAGAAATCAAGGAGAATAACGATGAAAAAACTATTTAACAATCCCAATGATACGATTAAAAAAAGAGCGTTTTTATTCATCGTTTTATTAGGAATTATCAGTTTCTTTTCCGATTTTACCCATGAAGGTGCAAGAAGCATTTATGGACAATATCTCAGTTTAATTGGCGTCAGTGCGTTTTTAGTATCAACAACTGCGGGACTCGGTGAATTTATCGGCCAAGCTTTACGGATTTTAACGGGATGGATAGCAGATAAAACGGGTCGTTATTGGTTCATGATGATTTTAGGATATTCAGTTAATCTGCTCGCAATTCCGTTATTAGGGTTAGTTAATCAATCAATATGGCAAATCGCCATTATATTAATTTTACTTGAAAGAGTTGGTAAAGCAATTCGTGCACCAGCAAAATCTGCTTTAACGAGTTTTACTGCCCCTCATTTAGGCGCAGGAAAAGCATTTGCGATTAATGAAGCATTGGATCAAGCCGGTGCTTTTTTAGGACCTCTTGTTGTGTTTTTCATCATTTCAAATCAGTCGAGTGATTTGTTGTTAAGATATCAAATTAGTTTTGGAATCTTAGGTATTTTTGCAATAGTGACAATTTTTTTATTATTTTTCGCAAAATCAAAATATCCAACCCCACAAGGGTTTGAAGAAAAATCTAAAGGACCTCAGAAATTTGTGGGCGACAAGAAATTTGTAATCTATATGCTCGCTATTAGTTTTATTGCATTAGGGTTCGTTGATTATCCTGTCATTGCATATCATATGGGTCAAATTAACACAATTGACGTACTTTATATTCCGTTGATCTATTCTTTTGCGATGGGGATTGATGCGATAGCTGCTTTAATCTTTGGGGCATTGTTTGATAAAATCGGTATATCCTCGCTCATGATTTCGGTTGCAATATCTATTTTGATTACTCCATTTATCTTTATAACAAACTTTACCTGGGCACTTCTTATAGGTGTGGTATTATGGGGGATTGGAATGGGAGCTCAAGAATCTATTTTAAAAGCAGTAGTAGCGAAGTTAGTTCCTAAAGAAAAACGAGCGACTGGCTATGGTATCTTTAGTAGTGTGTTTGGATTCGCATGGTTCTTAGGTTCATTGCTTATAGGTGTCTTATATACGGTCAATATCCAAGGAATTGTCATTTTCACAGTCGCTATGCAAGTGATTGCATTTATTCTGTTATATTATCTTGTTTTACTCGGAAATAAAGACAAAAAACGTGACATAAAAGCTTCATAAAAATCATATGATTTAAGAAAACGTTTTATCAAATTATCCTGTTACAAAAAGCCTTTTTTTATGGTATAGTAATAGGTATCTTACCGATGATTCATTCATCAGAAACGAGGACACAATGTTTTGGGATAACTTATGGGAAATTTTGACAGTAACGACCATTTGGGAATTATTAATTATCTTTTTTGCTAAGATTGTAGAAGTATCGCTAGGTACTTTACGAAGCATCTTAATTGTCAAAGGCTACCGTACACCCGCTGTTGTACTCGCGCTCGTTGAAATTATGATTTGGGTGTTTGTTGCATCGACGGTTATCACTGGACTTGCGGCTTCGCCGATGAAAGGAATTGCATATGGATTTGGCTTTGCGGCAGGGGTTTATTTTGGTTCTGTTTTAGAACAGAAGTTAGCGTTTGGCAAACTCTTAATTCAAACCATTGCATCAGCATCAAAAAGTGGTGAAATTGCAGATCGGGTCAGAGAACTTGGATGCGGCGTTACCATGGTTAATGCAAAAGGAAAAGTTGAAAGCAAACATATTCTGATGGTTTATACAAACCGCAGAGGAAGCCAAGCCATAATTGATGAAATCATGACCATTGATCCAACGGCGATGATTGTCTTAAATGATGTATCAACGATATCAGGCGGGTATATTCATACCGGCAAATCATTACTCAAATAAAAAAGACTGCACCTCCCGTTTGGGACGTGCAGTTTTTTAATAATTAGTTTTAGTTTCTTGATTTAAATAATCGTTAAATAAGGCTAAACATGCTTCACGGTCAACTTCCGTCAGTTTCGTGTACTTTTTCCAATCATCTTCATAAAAACGTTTGTCGCGGAATCCGATGAGTTCGGTATCGTTGATATTGCATCCATAATAAACTTTGTCGATGTTCGCCCATAAAATGGCTCCTAAGCACATTGGACAGGGTTCGGCTGTCGTATATAAAGTACAACCTGATAAGTCGAATGTCTTAAGCTTCTTTCCTGCTTTTCTAATTGCGTCAATTTCACCATGATGCGTTGGATCATGGTTCACAACCACGTGATTATGACCTTTTGAAACAACCTTACCTTCTTTGACTATCACAGAACCAAATGGGCCGCCATGTCCTAATTCAATCCCTTTTTTGGCTTCATTGATCGCCATTTTCATAAACTTATCCATTGAATCACTCCTTGATATTTCGTAAATTTATTATAGCACATTTCTTTTTTTTGAAAATAGTGTCTCAATATTTTACTAAAATACTTTTTTTTGATTTTTTTTATGACTTCCCTATAAAAAATATAAATTCAATGATAAAATGAATTGAAACTTTTGAAAAGAGAGATGCTTATGAATAAACTCACCATCGATTACTTACAATCATCGCTTTTAGATTATTATTCTAGCTTTGCTAGAGATTTGCCTTGGAGAAAAACAAAAGACCCTTATAAGATATGGGTTTCAGAAATAATGTTGCAACAAACACAAGTTAAAACCGTGATTCCTTATTATGAACGTTTTATATCAAAACTTCCTACAGTTTTAGCGCTTGCAAGTGCTCATGAAGACGAACTATTAAAACTCTGGGAAGGATTGGGTTATTATTCACGCGTTTTAAATATGCATAAAGCTGCTAAAATGGTTGTCAAAGAATTAAATGGAATGATGCCTCATACGTCTAAAGATTTGTTAAAATTACCAGGCATTGGTTTATATACCGCAGGTGCGATTGCTTCAATTGCTTTTGAAGAAAGAATTTCAGCCGTCGATGGCAATGTGCACCGAGTATTATCAAGATACTTTGGGTTATCTCTGACCAAAGAAGCATTAGTACCTTTAATGTATGAAATTCTACCTTCTAAAAGAATTGGTGATTTTAATCAAGCCATCATGGAAATAGGGGCACTTATTTGTCTTCCTAGTTTGAATCCAAACTGTCAAAGTTGCCCTTTAAAAGATAACTGTGTTGCACTTGATATGAATTTAATTGATTCGTTACCACTAAAACCTAAAAAACTTATTAGAACCAAAGAATTATATACTTTATTAATGATAACGGATGATGCCTCCTATTATCTTCAAAAACGACCCGCAAAGGGATTGCTTGCAAATCTATGGGAATTTCCACTATTGAAAGGGCATTTATCACAAACTGAAATAATCAATTATGTTCAATCGCTTGGATTAAAAATGTTAAAAATGATGGAGTTACCGAATACATCACATGCATTCACGCATAAAGACTGGGACATTATCGCGTATAAAGTGACTATTATCAATCCTCAACCGCTCAATGATTTTACCCTTGTTTTTAAAGATGATTTATTGAAGAATTATACACTTTCGTCTTTATTTAACAAATATCAGGAGTATTACCGATGAATGCCAAGTGGTTAAAAATAATCGCAGTCATCTTAATGATCATCGACCATATCGGGTTTTATTTGATTCCTGAAGGGACTTTAAACCTTGTATTTCGTGCGATTGGCAGAATTGCGTATCCCTTATTTGCCTTTATGATCGCGGAAGGGTTCCATAAGACCCATCATTTAAAAAAGTACTTCCTCAGGTTATTACTTGCTGCACTTATCATGGAATTGATTATTTTTATCATTTACCTAATCACTTCAGAAAACTATTTAATCCATATTAATGTATTTATTCCATTGTTATTTGGATTATTGGGTTTGACGCTTTTCAATCAACCAAAATGGTATTTAAAGTTATTGATAATACCGTTATTAATCATCGCAGAAGTATTACAAATATCCTATGGATTATATGGTGTATTAATCATATTAATCTTCGGTATTATTCCAAAACGAAAGGATCAATTCACTAGTTTCATTCTCATGAGTTTATTCTTTATTGATTGGCCATTACTAGTGCTTCTTAATCTTGCATCACTTGCAAGATATCCTTATCTCCAGTGGGCTTCGCTGCTTTCGTTTATCCCAATTATGCTTTATAATGGGGAAAAAGGGTCTTACAATAAATGGATATTCTATGCCATTTATCCACTCCATTTAGGCATTATTTTACTTATCAAATATTTTATTACAAGGTGAGGTATTTATGAAAAAGAACAGAACATTTGGCTTTGCGATTATTGCGATTATTTACGTATTAGCTGTATTACTAGGTTTATTTGTTTTTAGATGGATGGAAACGTATGTCACATTTTATCTAGCAATCTTTATCGCTGATGTTATTGCGACATTATTTGTTTATTTAACGGGCGTTTTCGTTAAAAACACTTCGGTGTATGATCCTTACTGGAGCGTACAACCATTAGTTATCGTCTTATTTATATTAACGAGATTTCAAGTATGGAATTTAGGCATTTTAATGATGCTTATTGCTTTATTCTACTGGGGCATTCGCTTAACAGCAAACTGGGCATATACTTTTGATTCATTAGAATCTCAAGATTGGCGTTATGATATGTTAAAAGAAAAGTCTGGTAAACTTTATCCCGTTGTAAGTTTACTAGGAATTAATTTATTTCCAACCGTTATTGTCTTTTTAGCTGTTTTACCAGCCATTGTCTTCTTTGAAAAAGGAGGATCGAATTTCTTTACGTTTGTTGGATTTGCACTGTGTCTACTCGCGGCATCATTACAACTATTCGCTGACATTCAAATGCAAAGGTACCGTAAATCACCGCATGATAAATCTGAAATTATCAATGTCGGATTATGGAAATATTCTAGACATCCCAATTACTTAGGTGAAATCCTCATGTGGTGGGGTGTGTTTATCATGATGTTCTCCGTCAATCCTAATTTGTGGATTTATGGAATTGGTGCTTTACTCAATACTGCGATGTTTTTCTTTATCTCGATTCCGATGGCTGAAAAACGTTTAGCCAATTACAAAGCCAATTTTGATAACTATAAAAAAAATACAAGGATGTTACTACCGCTTAAAAAAACAAGTAAGTAGGTGATTTTGTGGATAATATCATTTCAAAGCATCATTTCTTAAAGAAATACTTTGATTATTCATTATGGGATTATCAAAGTGAAATTACTTTGCTTGAAAACGGACGATTAGAACAAAATCATCCGTTACGGATTATTAGAACAGAAGGAAAACTCATCATTGAGTATATGCCTGGTTTTCAGACAATTGACGAATCCCAAATATCTTGTGAAATGTCAAACCAAGAAATCATCGCCTTAATTCTTGGCTCTAACGTCTCTTTTTTTGAGCAACAATCGTTTGTGATGTTTGCGAAAGAACCAATGACACTGCCTCTATCTGAAGGTTTAAGAATTGAACCGTTGTCGATTCATAAGAAATTAGATCTTGGAAGGTTAAAATCAGCCTGTTCAAGTCATGAATTAGAACGTTCTTTAGTGGGATTAGAAGATGATGATACCTTAGGTATTTATCATGGAAATGATTTACTCGCAGCGGGTTCTTTATGGTTCTTAGGAGAAGAACTAGCCGATATTCATCTTATCACCCATCCGAAATTTAGGTCGATTGGGTTAGGTAAATTAATGATTGGCTTATTAGTTAATCGTGCTTTTAGATTAAACCGAATTCCGATTGCTCGGGGAGAAATTCAAAATGAAGCAACTTATCACGTGGCTTTATCTACTGGATTTGTTGAAGCAATTTCGATTTTTGAAATTGTGGTAGAATAATAATAACTCAAACGCCTACAGGGCGTTTTTTCTTTCTTTTGACAACCATTAAAGGTTGTTAAATTTGGCATTTGATGGTATGATATCTTTAGATGTAAGCGTAATCATTTGATTTAGACCGTCTTTTTACGGTCAATCGAGAAATGGGAGAAAAAGATGATCATACTGGATGGTAAAAGTTTAACACTTGAACATTATGTAAGAGTGGCACGCGGGAAAGAATTAGTCGTTATAGCGAGTAGTGCTAAAGAAGCCGTTGAAAAAGCAAGGGCTTATGTGGACATGATTTCAAAAGGCAAAAAACCGGTATATGGAATAAATACCGGCTTTGGAAAATTATCTGATGTTTCCATCAATGCTTGTGACGTGGGTTTATTACAAAAGAATCTATTGATGAGTCATGCTTGTGGCATGGGAGAACCTTTAGCGAATGAAATCGTCAGAGGCATGATGGTTTTAAGAATAAATGCTTTGATTAAAGGCTATAGTGGGATCCGATTACTAACCATTGAAAAACTATTAGAATTACTGAATCGAGATATTATTCCTGTCGTCTTTGAAAAAGGTAGTTTAGGAGCTTCCGGAGATTTAGCACCACTCTCTCATATGAGTTTACCGCTTCTCGGATTAGGAGAAGTCTTTTATCAAGGTAAAAGAATGGATACCATGACCTGTTTTAATCTTGCAAAAATTGATCCATTGCCCTCTCTAATGGCTAAAGAAGGTCTTTCATTAATCAATGGAACACAAGCCATGAATGCAAGAGGGGCTTTAATATTATATGATGCCTTCCAATTAGAAAAATTAGCGACTCTATCCTTATCACTATCGCTTGAAGCCTTACAAGGGATTATTGATGCTTTTGATTCAAGAGTCCATCAAGTAAGAAATCAAAAAGGTCAAATTCAAGTCGCGAAAGATGTTTTATTCAATTTAAAGAACTCAAAGAATGTGACACATCAAGGCGAACTCAGAGTTCAAGACGCCTATAGTCTAAGGTGTTCGCCTCAAGTCCATGGTGCAATTCTTGATACATTAAATTTTGTGCATGATATCGTTCTGCGTGAAATGAACGCTGTGACAGATAATCCCATCGTATTTCCTAATGAAGAAGAAGCCATTAGTGCAGGTAATTTCCACGGAGAACCTTTAGCCTTTGCCTTTGATTATTTAGGAATTGCATTATCAGAATTAGCCAATATTTCCGAAAGACGATTAGAACGTCTTGTTAATCCGCAATTATCGAATGGGTTACCAGCCTTTTTATCGCATCAATCAGGACTCAATTCTGGATTTATGATTGTACAATATAGCGCCGCTGCTTTAGTCAGTGAAAACAAAGTCTTAGCTCATCCAGCAAGCGTTGATTCAATCCCTTCTTCAGCGAATCAAGAAGACCATGTTTCGATGGGATCAATTTCAGTGAATAAGGCCAGCACGATCTTATCGAATGTTCAATCCGTCATAGCGATGGAATATTTTACGAGTGCCCAAGCGATTGATTTAAGAAATGCTTCAGACCGTTTAGGAATCATGACGTCAAAAGCATATCAACTCATTCGTAAACACGTGCCATACATTAACGATGATCAAGTGATGTATCCTTTTCTCCATGAAATGAAATCCTTAATTTCTACAGGATTATTCTATAAAACCATTTATGGAGGTGATCAATAGTGGAAAATAAGACCATTATTGAAACGCTATTTCCAACATTACCAGATGCATGTGTTTTTCAAGAATCAATTCGGAGAGCTCCAAAACGTTTTTTCTCATTAACAGAAGCAGAAACGACGTTAGCGTTAAAAAATGCCTTGAGGTATATTCCAAAAAAATGGCATGAGGTGTTAGCGCAAGAATTTTTAGAAGAATTACTAACGATGGGAAGGATTTATGGCTACCGATTCCGCCCTAAAGGAAGAATTTATGGTCAACCCATTGAAGAATATCCAGGCTTCACCTTACAAGGTCGTGCCTTCCAAGTGATGATTGATAACAATCTTGACTTTGACGTTGCACTTTATCCTTACGAGTTAATCACGTATGGTGAAACTGGGGCTGTCATGCAAAATTGGATGCAATACCATATCATTAAATATTATTTACAAGTGATGACCGATTCACAAACGTTAGTCGTTTCAAGCGGTCATCCATTAGGACTTTTTCCTTCCCATAAAACTTCTCCAAGGGTCATTATTACCAATGGATTATTAATCGGTGAATACGATAATTTAGAGCAATGGAATAGATTAGTTGCTTTAGGTGTCTCTTCTTACGGGCAGATGACTGCGGGCGGATGGATGTATATTGGTCCACAAGGCATCGTCCATGGGACGTATTCAACGTTGTTAAATGCTGGTAGAAGTCAATTACATATTCCTGAAAGTGAAGATTTAAAAGGCGTGTTATTTGTTTCTTCTGGACTAGGTGGAATGAGTGGTGCTCAAGGGAAAGCCGTTAAAATTGCTGGAGGCGTTGGTATTATCGCTGAAGTCGATTTATCCCGCATTCAAACCAGACATTCACAAGGGTGGGTAGATGCGATTTATTCGACCCCAAAAGCTACTTTTGAAGTCGCTTTGAAAGCAAAAAAAGACCGGATTCCTTTAGCAATTGCCTATCATGGAAATATCGTTGATTTATTAGATTACGCCAATGAATCACACATTTTTATTGATTTATTAAGTGATCAAACCAGTTGTCACGCGGTTTACGATGGAGGTTATTGTCCCAAAGGGTTATCGTTTGAAGAAAGAACTGAGTTACTAAAACATAACAAACCTTTATTCATCGAAAAAGTAAATCTTGGATTAAAACTCCATTATCAAGCAATCAAGCAATTAGTAGAGAATGGAACTTATTTCTTTGACTATGGCAATAGTTTTATGAAAGCTGTTTTTGATTCAGGGGTTTTAGAAATATCAAAAAATGGCAAAGACATCCATGATGGATTTATTTGGCCTTCTTACGTTGAAGATATCATGGGACCCGTGTTATTTGATTATGGGTACGGTCCTTTCCGCTGGGTTTGTTTGTCAGGCTTGGAGTCTGATTTGGATAAAACGGATAGTGCAGCGATGAATTGCATCGATAAAAATCGCCGGTTCCAAGACTTCGATAATTATAACTGGATTAAAAATGCTAAAACCAACAAACTCGTTGTTGGGACAAAAGCACGAATCTTATATCAAGACGCCATGGGAAGACTAAAAATAGCGCTCAAGTTTAATGAAATGGTCAGAAATCACGAAGTAGGTCCGATTATGTTAGGTAGAGACCATCATGATTGTGGTGGAACAGATTCACCATTTAGAGAGACTTCTAATATATTGGACGGTTCTAATTTAACCGCTGATATGGCAACGCACGTAGCTTTAGGAAATGCCTCCCGAGGTATGAGTTTAGTCGCACTCCATAATGGCGGTGGCGTAGGCATTGGAAAAGCCATCAATGGCGGCTATGGCATGGTATTAGATGGGACTTATGAAACCGATGAAATCTTAAAATCTGCGATGACATTTGACGTGATGGCCGGTGTTTCAAGACGGGCATGGGCGAGAAATGCTAATGCAATAACTGCGACAAAAGAGTATCTTAATCTTCATCAAGACACGATGATTACGTTACCAGAACTCACCGATGAAGCATCAATAGCTTTATTGGTCAAACAACATTACATCAAAGGGGGAAAATAACATGCAAAGAATCATCGAATGTGTTCCAAATTTTTCTGAAGGACGGGACTTATCTAAAATTGAGCGTATCGTCGCTCCTTTCAAAAATCAAGAAAACTTTAAAATGATATCCTATGAACCAGACGCCGATTATAACCGGACCGTTGTGACGTTAATTGGTGAAGTAGAAGCGATTATGGAAGCATTAATTCCCTTTGTGAAGAATTGTATCGAAGAAATTGATATGAATCATCAATCGGGTGAACACCCAAGAATTGGAGCTGTCGATGTGATTCCGTTTATCCCGATTCAAAATGTGACAATTGAAGACTGTGTGAATTTTGCAAATACAATGGGAGAAAAAATCGCAGCTTTATTTGACATTCCAGTATTTCTTTATGCAAAAGCGGCGAGAACGGAAGATAGAATATCGTTACCTAATATTCGAAAAGGCGAATATGAAGGCATGAAAGAAAAAATAAAAGAAGTTGCTTGGCACCCTGATTTTGGAAAGCCAGCGACTCATCCCACATTTGGATCAGTCGCAGTTGGTGCAAGAGATTTCTTAGTCGCTTTTAATATTGATTTAGCGACCGATAATGAAAAAACAGCGTCTACGCTTGCGAAAACCATCCGTCAATCGAGTGGTGGTTTTCAACATATTCAAGCCGGTCCTGCATTTTTAGAAAAACAGGGACATATGCAAGTCACGATGAATATCTTAGATTATGCAAAAAATCCGATTTACCGCATTCTTGAAGTCATAAAATTTGAAGCTTTAAGATATCACGTAGCTGTCAAATCTTCTGAAATTATTGGTCTTGTCCCTAAACAGGCGTTGTTAGATTCAGTAAAATATTACTTACAAGTTCAACAAATACCTTATGATAAATCAATGGATTTAGAGACATTAACTGCTTATGCCATCAAATATTTGCAGTTTAGAGATTTTAATAAGACGAAGATTGTGGAATATTGGATATAGGAGGTGTCTATGCCTAAAACGATTATTAAAAACATTCAAACGCTTTATACATCGACGGGCTCTATGTTACTAAAAGGGACATCCATGAATCAAGTCCTCGTTTTAAATGATGCTTATATCGTGATTCAAGACGGATTAATCTATGCATTAGGAACCGGTTCATTTGAGAAATACATGGAAAAAGACGTCATCATTCATGATGCGAAAAATGCCATTGCGGTTCCGGGATTCATCGACTCACATACCCATTTAGTCCATGGCGGGTCAAGAGAATCCGAATTTGCAAAAAAGATTGAAGGCATCCCTTATTTAGATATTTTAAAAAGTGGTGGCGGAATCTTATCAACGGTTGAAATGACTAGAAATGCAACTTTTGATGAACTGTATACAAAAGCTTATCAATCACTAGAGGAGATGTTACTTTTTGGAGTAACAACGATTGAAGCAAAAAGTGGATATGGACTCAATTTAGATAATGAAATCAAACAACTCAAAGTTGCGAAACGACTCCACGAAAATCATCCGATTGATATTGTTTCAACCTATATGGGTGCTCACGCAATTCCTAAAGATTTTAAGGATAACCGCGAAGACTACATTGAATCTATCATTGAATCTTTATCCGTGATTGCGAAATTAAAATTAGCAACTCAAGTCGATGTTTTCTGTGAAACAGATGTTTTTTCTTTAGAAGAAACTAAAGATATTTTAGAAAATGCGTTAGAACTTGGTTTTAAAATTCGTATGCATGCGGATGAAATACATTCTATTGGCGGTGCAGGACTCGCTGTTGAATTAAAAGCGGTATCGGCTGATCATTTAATGGCGATGGATGAACAAGATATGGATGCCATGGCTGTTTCAAATACCATCGCAAATTTATTACCGCAAACCTCTTTTTATTTAAACAAGGACTATGCGAATGCAAGAATGATGCTTTCAAAAGGAATCGCAATTGCGATATCTAGCGATTACAATCCAGGATCTGCTCCTTCAGAAAATCTTCAATTTGCGATGCAACTTGCGGCGAATAAAATGAAGATGAATCCCTTTGAAATCTTAAATGCCGTGACGATTAATCCTGCCGTCATTCTTAATTTAAATCATGAAATTGGCAGTTTAGAAGTTGGCAAAAAGGCTGATATCACCTTATTAAAGGCACCTAATTTAGAGTATGTATTATATCATTTTGGTATTAATCACACGCAAGATGTCTTTAAAAACGGACAATTAGTCGTGAAAGATAGAACAATTCTTGAAAGGAGAAAATCATGAAACTCATTGAACAAACAGTGACTGATTTTTGTAATTTAGTCGACTCAAAAGAAGCGGTTCCTGGTGGAGGATCTGTGGCTGCATTGTCCTCCAGTTTAGGGGCTTCCTTAGGAGGAATGGTTGCGAAATTGACAATCACAAAAAAGAAATTTTTAGCACTCGATGAAACCATTCAAATGGAATTTCATAAAAAAGCTGAAACCATCAATAAAATTAAGCAAGAGTTGATGACATTAGTGGATAAAGATACGGAAGCTTATCAACTCATCATGGATGCTTATAAGTTACCGAAAAATACCGATGAAGAACTTAAACTTCGTAATGAAAAAATACTAGAAGGTTCAAAGGTTGCGATTAAAATTCCTTTCCATGTGGCGATGTTATCGATTGAAGCATTAGAATTACTTGAGTTCATTGTCAAATATGGTAATCAATCCGCAGCATCAGATTTAGGAGTCGCTAGTTTAATGTTATGTTCAGGATTAGAAGGTGCAATCTTAAACGTCAAAACGAATTTACCGATGCTTGATCTAGAAATCACAAAACAATTTTACGCTAACAATGTCAGTGATATGCTTGTTAAAGCCAAGACGATTAAAGGAAATATTTTAAAAATCGTCGAAGAAAAAATGAAATAGTTATTATTAAAAGTAGATGTCTTTGAAAGGGCATCTCTTTTTTTGATTTTTTTGTGATAAAGATATTGTTAAACACCTTGAAAAGACGATTTTAGAATGCTAAAATGTATACATTGGAGGGGTTATCATGGCTTTTCTTAAAGACCGTAAAAAGGTAATGAATGAAAACCGAAAGCGACATTTTATTCGCCAGTGGCTTTCAAGTCTAGCAATTACGACCGTCGTCGTGGTCGCTGCTGTCATTGCACCCAGTAGTCCCCCTAACGCTTTCTTTGAAAGAATTGGGACCTTTGATGATTCGATTTACTATGATGTGAATGTAACTGACGTTTCAAACTCCATCGTTGATGATAGTCTGATGATCATCGTTGAAAGTCAATATGATCATTATGAAATTCCTTTATCCCTAGGATTAAACTCAGGTGTCGTTGAAAACTTAAGAGAAAACACCAAATATGATGTTTTAGTTGTTGCTTCTAGAGGGTTTGGTTCCGAAACATTGGCAAAAGAATCATTAACCACTGTTGTTAGGAGTGGAGGAGCAATTCTTTCAGTAGAACTCAGTACAACCGATCCTTCCCAGTATGAACTAGAATATTTAATTCGGACTAAATATCTTGATTTAGATCAAATTTACCAATCGGTAAGGCTAAATTACTGTATTGATTATCATGAACCACATGAACAACCGCAAGACGAATGCATTGATTATGTATCAATTGCATTATCTTCTGAAGATGAAGATAACCTCATTATAGTATCCAACTACAATTTGACAGTTTATTTAGTGTTAGAAGCGACCAATGCCTTAGGGGACGAAATAATTCTGGACACAATGAGTTTTAAAACCCCGCTTAATATTGATGGCTCACTGTACCTTAGGGATGTCACTTATGAATCGGTTGAAATATCCGCTTATGTTGATTTTACGGTGGTTGACGGAATAAAATATTATTTAGAACTCTATGAAAATATCAAATTAATCAATCAATTTGAATTAACAGAACCCGTATCAAGTATTCAAATGGATTCAAATACGCTTATAATTGATGAGTTAAAAACTGAAACAACTTACTTCTTAGTACTCAAAGCAAATTATGTTGATCCATTGACTGAGGTCTTAACTGACATTGAGATTACCAGTATCGAATTTAGTACAACTCCTAATTACTTTGTTACAGTCAATATGACTGAAGATATAGATTATTATTATTTCGATATATCAATCGATGATCCGTCAAATATCTTGCATCAGTTTTACTACATTATTTATGATGTTAGCGGTGATTATCCGGTATATATTCTAGAAATGCCAATTTCAATGACATTAACACTTGATGATTTAAAGGTGTCGACTTTTAGCCTATTAAAACCAGTGGGGTATGATTATGAAATACGGATTGTCTGCAACAAAGTATTGAATTTAGAAACGACTTATTATAGTACACCGCTTTACGTCATTACGAATGATTTAACTTAAGGGGGAATATCATGAATTTTAAAGCTAAAACAAAGAAAGAAAAAGTCACAATGATTGTGATTGCTGCTTGTGTGTTTTTACTTGTTTTAATCTCGATTTTCGCAGGGGTTTTATTTCCAGGTTCAACGTTTGAAGCCATTGTGAATAATAGCGTCGGGAAATTTTTTAATATAGTCGATTTCTTTACAAATAATTATGTTAAGATTTTAGAATCTCTCTCAGTCATCTTTTTCATATGGTTAATTACGTTGCTCATGACTTTTATCATCAGTTTGCTGATGAAAAAAAATTCTCGAAGCGAAACGGTTGGAACGATATTACGAAGTATGATTCGTTATCTTGCAATCCTCGTAGCGCTATTCTTAATTTTATCGGCTTGGGGTGTGGAAACAAGAACCTTACTCGCTGGTGCTGGAATATTAGGATTAGCTTTATCGTTTGGGGCGCAAAGCTTAATTGAAGATGTTATCAGTGGCTTGTTTTTGATTTTTGAAAAACAATTTCAAATTGGCGATGTCATTCAAATTGGTGATTTCAGAGGTACGGTTTTAGAAATTGGAATTCGTGTCACGAAATTTGAAGATATCAATGGGGATATCAAGATTGTCAATAATTCGGACATCCGTGGGGCGATTAACACGTCAGCGGATTTATCGGCCGCTATTTGCGATATTTCAATCAGTTACTCAGCGGATTTAGTCAAAGTTGAGAAAATCATAAAAGATAATCTTAGTGACATTAAGTCAAGAATTCCCGATATTATTGAGGGACCGCATTACCGCGGTGTTCAGGAACTAGGAAGTTCGTCTGTCGTCATTCGTATTTACTCGAAAAGCCATGAAAAAAAGAAATATCAAGTTGTAAGAGATCTAAACCGCGAAATGAAATTATTGTTTGATAAAAATGGAATTGAAATTCCATTTCCTCAAGTTGTTGTTCATCAAGAAAAACCAAAAGCAGAATAAATTTGTTTTAATATCTAAAAAACAACTTATAAAGATGTTAATCAAGACCCTCATAAAAGGCCTGATTAACATCTTTTTATATATGAAAAAATCCTGGTGTAAAAGCATCACTTTCTTTTACTATCTATTATATAGATATGATTGCTTCAACACTGAATTAATGTTATAATTTTTTAGTAATTCAATAACATTTTCATGATTTATCAAGGATATGAAAGAATATCCAAAATTTCGAAAATCCACAATTGAAACTAACGCATGTGTATGATATAATCTATACGGATAAAAACGCTTTCAAGCTGAAGGAGACATCATTTTGAAATCAATTGTAATAGGGGTCATCGGAGCAGATGTCCATGCAGTTGGCAACAAGATTATAGATTACACATTAACAAATGCAGGATATAATGTGATTAACATTGGAGTATTGTCCTCGCAAGAAGATTTTATCAACGCAGCGATTGAAGCTGACGCTGAATTAATCTTAGTTTCAAGTTTATACGGTCATGGAGAAATCGATTGCCGTGGCATGCGTCAAAAATGTATTGAATCAGGTATTGGCGATATATTCCTTTATGTTGGTGGAAATATCGTTGTTGGTAAACAAGATTTTAGTGAAGTCAAACAACGTTTCTTACAAATGGGATTCAACCGTGTTTACCCACCGGGAATTTCTATCGATATGGCATTAAACGATATCAAAAACGATTTGGGTGAGTAGAATGGCAAAGTATTTGCTAATCGATTTCGGTTCGACCTTCACCAAACTTACAGCGGTTGATTCAGAACTAGGCGACATTTTCGCCAGTGCGAATCATTTTACGACTGTTGATACCGATATAACTATTGGTTATAAAAATGCACTAGATCAACTCTCTAAAACCATCGGACACCCGGTGGTTTTTGACCGTGTCATTGCTTGTTCAAGTGCTGCAGGTGGACTGAAGATGGCTGCGATTGGATTGGTTGAAGAATTGACGGTTGAAGCCGCAAAACGCGTTTGTTTAGGGGCTGGCGCTAAAGTTGATTTGGTGTTTTCACATCATTTAAACTCGTCAGAAGTTGAACTCATTAAAACCAAAAAAATCGATATTGTCTTACTCGCAGGCGGATCTGACGGTGGAAACTCGGAATGCGTTCTATTTAACGCTAAAATGTTATCAGAAGCAAACCTAGGCATTCCTATCGTCTATGGCGGAAATAAATCGGTTCAAGATGAAATTAAAGCGATATTTGATAATCATCATGTCAATGGACATATCGTTGACAACGTCATGCCAAAAATCAATCAACTCAATATCAAACAAGCGAGAGAAAAAATTCGGGAATTATTTCTTAAAAACATTATTGAAGCCAAAGGTATTAAGAAAATTGAATCTGAAATCGATAAAGTTGTATTACCTACTCCCGAAGCTGTCTTAAGAGCCTGTGAACTACTTGCAAAAGGCTACATGCATGAGCCTGGCTTGGGTGAAGTTGTTGTCGTTGATGTCGGTGGAGCCACAACAGACCTTTATTCCATTAGCGAACCTTCTAAACGCGGGGATGTCATTTTAACCGGATTAGAAGAACCTTACGCAAAAAGAACCGTTGAAGGTGATTTAGGGATGCGCTATTCAGCGACCGGAATCTTAAAAGCCCTAACTAAAGAAGAAATCATGATGATTAATCTTGAAAAAGGCATCGATATTGAAAAAGAAATCAATGATCGTAATACCAATGTCAGTATGTTACCCAAAAATAGAAGTGAAGAATTAATCGACCGTTTATTAGCTGAAATGTGTGTTTATAAAGCGATGAATCGTCATGCTGGAAAAATGGAAGAAATTTATACACCGATGGGCATGGTCCATCATCAAACCGGAAAAGATTTAACGGATATTGAAGTGGTCATTGGAACCGGTGGCGTTATTATTAAATCAACCGATCCAAAACAAATACTCGCGAAGACGACGAATGTTTTTAGAAATGATTTTGAACTTCGTCCGCGTCATCCTAAATTTTATATCGATTCAACTTATTCTCTATATGCAATGGGATTATTAAGCGAATTTGATCCCGTTTTAGCTTTAAAAATCATGAAAAAACATTTGACACAAGTCTAAGACAAACGAGAGAGGTTTCGCCATGTTACTAAACAAAAAAATGTCAGAAGCGGATTTTTTAGCAGAACGCGAAAAGGTACTACAAGCATGGAAAACAGGCAGTCATCCAGACCTTGATTTTTCACGTTCAATTCCGTACTTGAAATCAATTCCAGAATCAAAGAATTTTGCGATTAAATTATCCAAAGCCAAACAAGGTGGGGTGACACTAGTGCAACCCCGTGCTGGCGTTGCGGTTTTAGATGATCACATCCAATTATTAAAGTCCTTAATCGATGCAGGGGCGGACTTTGTTCCCTCCACCATCGATTCCTATACAAGACAAAACCGGTATGTTGAAGCTGAACGAGGTATTCAGGAAAGTCAAATCGCTCACCGCTCCATGCTCAACGGGTTTCCCGCTGTAAACCATGGCGTCGATGGTTGTAAGAAAGTTTTTGAAAATGTCAGTGTACCAATTCAGGCAAGACACGGAACCCCTGATGCAAGATTGTTATCAGAAATTATTCATGCATCCGGCTGGACGTCAAATGAAGGCGGAGGCATTTCTTATAACATTCCTTACGCTAAAAGTGTATCTTTGGAAACAACAATTAAAAACTGGCAGTACGTCGACCGCTTAGTTGGTTATTATGAAGATCATGGCGTTACGATTAATCGTGAACCTTTTGGTCCGTTAACCGGAACATTGGTTCCACCGTGTATTTCCAATACTGTTCAAATTATAGAAGCCTTACTCGCCGCAGAACAAGGCGTTAAAAATATCACTGTTGGCTATGGCATGGGCGGAAATGTTGTTCAAGATATCGCCGCAATTAAAGCGTTATTAAGACAAACAGAAAGTTACTTACACAGATACGGTTATAAAAATATGATTGTTACCACGGTATTCCATCAATGGATGGGTGGATTCCCAGCCGATGAAGCAGCAGCGACGGGCTTAATTTCCATGTCTTCAGTGGTTGCTGCCTTATCTAAAGCAACCAAAATGATTACCAAGTCACCGCATGAATCAGTGGGTGTACCCACAGCTGAAGCGAATGGCATTGGGATTAAGGCGTCGAAATTTGTGGTTAATTTATTAAAAGATCAACACTTCCCTGAATCGATGGAACTTCAAATGGAAATCGCTCAAATCGAAAGTGAAGTCGATGCTTTAATGGACGCTGTCTTCACCGTGGGTGATGGCGACTTAGTTCAAGGTGTTATTAAAGCCTTTGAACAAGGCATTTTAGATGTTCCTTTCGCACCTTCAAAATTCAATGCCGGTAAAGTATTGCCCGCCAGAGATAATGAAGGCTTTATCCGAATCTTAGAATTCGGTAATTTAGGATTGCCTGAAGTTATCAAAGCTCATCACCGTGCAAAAATTAGAGAGCGTGCAGAATTTGAAAAACGCGATATATCGTTCCAACTGACGATTGACGATGTCAACGCAGTCGCTAATGGCCATTTAATCGGCCGTGGCAGAAAGTAATATACTAGAGGACTCTATGAAAATAAAAAATGTGATTTTAACACCTTCTTATACTGGTTTTTATTTTGATGATCAAAAAGCAATTAAAGCGGGGGCTGACCATGATGGTTTCTTTTATGTTGGAAATCCTGTTACCCCTGGTTTTTCAAGCGTTAGACAAAGTGGCGAAGCGATTTCAGTCCAAATCGTGCTAGAAGATGGAACTGTGGGCATGGGGGATTGTGCAGCAGTTCAATACTCTGGAACAGGTGGACGTGATCCTTTATTTTTAGCCAAAGATTTCATTCCCTTTTTAGATCAAAAAGTCGTTCCATTACTCATTGGTGAAGAAGCCGATTCCTTTAGAAGACTCGCTGAAAAATATGATTCCATGAAAATTGATGGTAAATTACTTCACACGGCGATTCGTTATGGACTTACTCAAGCTTTTTTATCGACGATGGCCAATTTAAAGAAAAGAACGATGGCTGAAATCATTAGAGAAGAATATCATATTACCGATAAAACATATCAACCGGTTCCTATTTTTACACAATCTGGGGATGAAAGATATACGAACGTCGATAAGATGATTATGAAAGGCGCCGATGTTTTACCCCATGCTTTAATTAATCATGTCGAAACAAAACTAGGTAAAAATGGTGAATTATTAAAAGAATACGTCGCTTGGATGCGTGATCGAATTTTAAGCAAACGCGTAGAAGATTCTTATTTACCGGTGTTTCATATTGATGTTTACGGCACCATTGGTATCGCTTTTAATAACGATTTCGATAAAATCACAGCTTACCTTTTAGAACTTGAAAAGATAGCTAAACCTTTTAGAATTAGAATTGAAGGACCCGTCGATACTGGTGACCGTCAAGGAACACTAGATGCATTAAGAATTTTAACAAAAGCGATGGATGACAATCATAGTCATCTTGAAATTGTTGCCGATGAATGGTGCAATACCTTACAAGACATTAAAGATTTCGCCGATGCGAAAGCAGGACATATGTTACAAATCAAAACGCCAGATTTAGGCGGTGTTAATAATGTTGCTGAAGCCATTCTTTATTGTAACGAAAAGAAGATTGGTTCTTATTGTGGTGGAACTTGTAATGAAACCAATTTATCCAGTGAAACAACGACCAATATCGCAATTGCTTGTAAAGCCGATCAATGTTTAGCGAAACCGGGGATGTCTGTGGACGATGGATTTATGATTGTAAAAAATGCGATGAACCGTGTTATTGCATTAGCGAATTCACGCAAGTAAGGGATGATTTTATGAAAATCGGAATTGCCGGAAGTCTTGAATCCAACGACTGCTTGGTAACCATCAAAGATAGTGACGTTTTATCCATCAAAGTTCAATCGATTGTCGATGCTTTTTACCACGACCAAATCGTCGAATTAATTCAAACGGTATTAGAAGACGTCAATATGGCGCATGTGGATGTAACTGTTATTGATAAAGGCGCGTTGAATTATACGATTAAAGCGCGTTTATTAACGGCACTTCATCGGATGGAGGCAAGCCATGCATAGAAGTTATCTATTTATCCCAGGAAATCATCCTGCGATGTTACAAAACGCCGATATTTTTGGTGCGGACGCGGTTATTTTTGATTTAGAGGATGCGGTCAGTATCACTGAAAAGGATTCAGCGAGACAATTGATGAAGGCTTATTTTGAAACCATCAAAAAACCGAACTTTTCCATCTATGTTCGAATCAATGCGTTAACTTCATCCTTAGGAGCGATTGACTTAAACATGGTAATGAACGAAATTGTTGAGGGAATTGTTTTACCTAAAGCAACCGTTAATGATATCAAAATGTTATCTAAATTGTTAGATACATTTGAAAATGCGAGAAGAATTAAGAAAAAAACGGTGATTATTCCAATCATCGAAACTGCCAAAGCTGTTTTTGAAATCGGTCAAATTGCGCAATTACCGCGTGTAAGTGCTTTATTATTAGGCGCAGAAGATTTAACCGGTGATATGGAAATTGAAAGAACGAAACAAGGCATTGAAATTGAATACCCGAGAGCGAAAATTGCTTTTGCTTGTAAGGCGTTTGAAATTGAAGCTATTGATACACCTTTTACCGATGTCACCGATGATGAAGGACTAGAAAAAGATGCACTTCACGCTAAAAGCTTAGGAATGAATGCCAAATGTGCTATTCACCCTAATCAATTAGAAAGCATTAACCGTACTTTTACACCATCACAAACGGCGATTGACGAAGCGTTAAGAATTGTTAAAGCCGATGAAGATGCTCAAAAGCATCATCGTGGTGTTTTCAGTCTCAATGGTAAGATGGTTGATAAACCGGTTGTGGATCGCGCAAAAAAATTACTGATTAAAGCTAAACATTTCGGAATGCTGGGGGAAGAATATGAAAAATAACCTAGGCCGTGAAATTTTTGATCAAATGAAAGCTTTCGCTTCTAGCGATGCTTTTGAACAAGAAAAAAGAAGACTGATTAATACTAAAACCACTGAGGGATCTGTGGTTTTTTTAAAGAATATTGAAGAAACATTTAAGTATGTCGGTTTGAAAAATGGCATGACAATTTCATTTCATCATCATTTAAGAAATGGTGATAAAGTGATTAATTTCGTTTGTGATGCTATAAAGAAAGAAGGATTCAAAGATATTACGATTGCTGCTTCATCCTTATTTCCCAATAATGGCCCGTTGGTTGAGTTAATAAAAGATCAAACCATCACGGGAATTGTGACCAATTATATCAATGGCCCCATTGCGAATGCAGTTGGTATGGGGGACCTCAAAAAACCATTGATCATGGATACACACGGTGGAAGAGCGAGAGCGATTGAATCGGGTGATTTGAAAATTGATGTGGCTTTTATCGCAACCCCTGCCGTCGATAAAGAGGGAAATGGTAGTGGAAAGTTTGGCCCTTCAGCGTGTGGAACATTAGGCTATGCGATTCAAGATTTAATGTATGCCAAAAAGGTTGTATTAATTAGTGATTATATGACTGATAATATCATTGAACCAGAATTGTCCAAACACTATGTAGACGCGATTTTAATGGTTGACAAAATTGGAGACTCTGAAGGCATTGTTTCAGGGACAACGAAAATTACAAGGGATCCAGTAGGTCGAAAAATTGCCAGAGATACCGTCAAGGTTCTTGAAGCATTGAATTTAATCAAAGATGGCTTTTCCATGCAAACAGGAGCGGGAGGTATCTCGCTTGCGGTCGTTGAATACGTTAAAAATATCATGATTTCAAAAAACATTAAAGCGAGATTTGCATCAGGAGGAATTACCGGTCAATACGTTGATATGTTAGAAAATAACCTAGTTGATACCCTGTATGATGTTCAATGTTTTGATTTAAAAGCCGCAAGGTCATACCGCGAAAATCGCCGTCATATCGCGATTTCCGCTTCAAAATATGGCAACCCATTTGAAGATAATCCGGTTGTGAATGATTTAGATTTTGTCATCTTAGGAGCGACGGAAGTTGATCTTGATTTTAATGTTAACGTGACCACCGATTCATTAGGTCAAATCATGGGTGGTTCAGGGGGACATGCGGATACAGCCCATGGTGCTAAAGTGACGATTATTGTCACCAACTTATTAAAAGCTCGTTTACCTATCATTAAAGAAAAGGTCACATGTGTCACGACGCCAGGTGAAGATATCGATATCGTTGTTACCGAAAGAGGCATTGCCATCAATCCGTTAAGAACTGATTTAATTGAAACATTATCTAAAACTAAATTACCTATTCTAACGATGAAAGAACTCATGAATATAGCTCATGACATCGCGGGTATTCCTTCAAACTATGAAATGAGTAAAGAACCCATCGGTTATGTTAGATACCGCGATGGTTCGATTATTGATACACTTTACAAAATCAAATAATTAGAGGAGGTTTCTATGATAAAACAAGCTCTTCTTGAGAAAGACAAACAACGGATAGAACAATTTCTATCCTCTTTTGATTTAGGATTTTCCTATACGGATGATAGCTTCTACATGGAAGAAAATGATGACATTATCGCAACCCTTTCAATTGATCATCATATCATCAAAGGACTCGCTATCAAGGAAGAATTCCGCGGATTAAATCTAGCAGGCGAACTTGTAAGTCATGCGATATCTTTACTATCTTCAAGAAACATCTACTCTTATCACGTATTTACTAAATCGATTTATAAAGCTATTTTTGAATCGATGGGATTTCGGCTACTCGCAGATTCATCGGTCGTTGCCTTTATGGAAGGTGGCATCGATTCGATTGACCAAGTGATTTTAACCATCAAGAAAAAAGTGGAAACCCATTTTTCGATTGATTTGATGAAACAAGATATTGGTTGTGTCGTCGTGAATTGTAACCCCATGACATTAGGCCATTATCAACTGATTGAAAAAGCGTCGAAAGAACATGACTACTTATTGGTGTTTGTCGTTGAAACCGATGAATCCGTTTTTACCTTTAAAGAACGTTATAGCTTAGTTTACTTAGCGTTAAAAGAATTTAGTAACATCTTGGTCTTGCCTTCAACGTCTTATATTGTATCTAAGTCAACGTTCCCGTCCTATTTCTTAAAAGTGTTAGATGACCGGGAAAGAGAACATGCCAAATTAGATGCATTAATCTTTAGAGATTACTTCATGCCTGCTTTTAACATCCGTTTACGTCACGTAGGCGGCGAAACCGATGCCGTGATGGTTGCGTATAATCAAATCTTGAAAGATACGTTAAAAGCCAGTTTACAAGCTATAGAGCGTTTCAAAGAAGAAGGCGTCATTATTTCTGCTTCACTCGTCAGAAAATTGATGAAAGAAAATAAGATTGATGAAGCGTTAACGTATGTACCAAAAGCGATTAGACCCTTGCTCAAGGGGATTATGATGGAGAAAAAATGACATTTATCGCCGATGAAATATTGAGAAACCGCGAACAGCGACACGATTTCATTCGTCCGTTTGTTGATCAGGGGCATATAGCTTTATCTTTAAAAGCCAATATCCCTGGCCCTGATAAACGGATTTTTGTTGCATATCTAGTGGTTGGTTATTATGAGAAATTATTAGCTAATATTGATTATGCAGAAAAGTTTCGAATGGAAGGTGCCGATGGACCTTCGATTGTGTATATTATTAAAGACACTGATCCATTAACGTTAAAAAATCAAATGATTGAAATCGAAGAAAATTCACCTTATGGTCGATTAGTTGATTTAGATGTTCACGCTGATTCTCTTAAATCACTGAACCGAGAATTTCCAAGAAAATGTTTAGTATGCGGTAAAAATGCGTTTGATTGTAGCCGAAATATGACCCATCCTATGAGTGAAGTTTTAGCGAAAGTGAATGAGATAGCTTTAAGTGATTCATGTAAAATCATCATGGATTCAATTGATAAAGCCATGTCTTATGAACTCAATCTTGATCCAAAATTTGGTCTCGTTACACCCTATTCCATGGGATCTCACAAAGATATGGATTATCAAATGATGTTAGAAGCCAAGAAAGCAATTATGCCTTATTTTGAAAAGATGTTTATAAGTGGTTGGGTAACGAAATCACTTTCTGTATTATTTAAGAATATTCGAGAAATTGGTTTACAAGCAGAAGAGGCGATGCATCAAGCCACAAACGGCGTCAATTGTTATAAAGGACTCATTTTCAATTTAGGCATTGTTTGTGCCGCTACAGGATTTGCATTTCAAAAGAAACGTCCTCTTGATGATATTTTTGACATTATCAAAAATATGACGTCTCCTTTAATTCATGATTTTAGTGCTAAAATTGATACCTCTGGATTAAGACTTTACCAAGAACATGGTATTGGTGGTGCTCGAATGGAAGCTATGCGAGGCATGCCAACCGTTCAAAAAATCAGTGAGTATTTAGATGATTATTCCGATGCATCCCTCACAAAAGCTTTAGTCGAAGCCATTGTGTTATCTGAAGATACTGTCTTAGCGAAACGTGCTAAAAATCCACAAACCATGGAAATGGTTAAAGCAATGTTTAAAACACTTGATGTTTATGATAAAGACCAACTCGAGAAAATGACGACGTGGTGTATTGCACAAGGATTATCCTTTGGGGGAGCTGCGGATATTTTAGTAAGTGCAATATTTTACCGCATCATCGATAATTTATGGCATTTCCAAAAAATAGAATTAATGAATAAAAACTAGTGGCATTTTGATGCTTGTTTTGATATAATCAATAATGCCCGGGAAGTAGCTTAGCTTGGTAGAGCGCTTGGATGGGGTCCAAGAGGTCGCAGGTTCAAATCCTGTCTTTCCGACCATTTCGATGATTTCATAGGTAAAACCTATGATTTAGGTGTCATTCTTGCTTAGAATGGCACCTTTTTTATGCGCATAAACCATAGAGTTACAAGTTTATATCTAAAATCTGTGTCAAAATCTGTGTCAAAAATTATTGTTTTTTAATGCGCTTTTTAGCCATTTTATTAATCTGATCTTGTTCAAATTCAGATAAATTATGGGTATAATCGTCCGTTTGAATGATATCAGAATGACCCATCCAAAGAGAATAAGTCTTTTTATCGACACCCATTGCAGCGCACAAACTAGCGTAATAGTGTCTTAAATTATGTATTGGCAATCGAGGCAATCCATATTTTAATGCTTTTTCGGGAAATTTATGGGATATGTGTCTTTTAGACAGCATCCAAAAGATCTCTTTTGTCTTCTTATTAACTGGTATTTCGTTCAATACTTCTAAAGCTTCGTCAAATAGTGGTGTATTTCTAAAACCTGCTTCTGTCTTTGGATGATCTACAACAGCATTATCAGCTTGACTAAACGCTTTATTTACTGAAGCTCGTTTATTATCAAAATCGATATCATCCCAGGTCAAAGCTAACACTTCACCCATTCTCATTCCCGAACCAATTATGAACTTACCAATATAATAACAATCAGTTGCTTCAATTTTAAGCCATTCAAGAAATTCATGCATTGTTTGAGTGTCAGGTATATACTTTCTCTTACGAGCTGGCCTTGCTCTTTTTTCGACGAATTTAAACGGTGATTCTTTAATTATTTTTTTCATAATGGCTTTATCAAAAACAGCTTTTAAATAACCATATGTTCTCGCTTGCATTGATTTAGTTGGGATATCATCAATCATCAAGTCAATATCAAAATCCGATATTTTTGATATTGACTTCTTTGCAATTTTTGAATCACGGATGTATTTTATCAAGGAAAACTTCACATTCTGAATGGTGTTATTACTTAAAGGTTTCGAACGTGATTTAGCTAGAATCCATTCATCAAACCATATATCAATAAAATCAGAAAGAGCCATTTTTTTTACAGTTCCGTTTCGTTCATTATCAATTCTACGATCACGTTCGATAATACATTCATTCACTTTATTAATTATATCTATCCTGTTATTTGCATAGACTGATTTTTGAAAACCTTGATCCTGGTAGCGGCCCATCCATCGGCCGTCTTTTCTTTTTGTGATACTTCCTTCTTTTAGCGTGGGCATTTGTTTCTCTCCTTCCTTCTCCGCCCTCGCACTTTCATATAGCACACCCCCGTGTGCACTTTTTTTTCTTTGCTCGATTATATCTATAATAAAATCCGGATCTATTCCCTCTGGCTGCAAAATATTGCCTTCCATATCGGTTTCAAAATCCGGATAGATATTATCAGAGACATCAGAATTCTCAGAAGAAACTTTATCGTTCTCCATAAGGTCTTGACCTTCGAAGTATTTAATGATTTCTTCGAGTAGGTCTCTAGCTTGTAACGCACGTTTAAAAATGTATTTCATCTAGAGAAATGTATCCTTTCTCTCCCCGTTCACATTAACTCTTTTTAGTAGATATTTTCTCTAGATAATTCTTATCCTTTTGAAGGTTATTTGATGCATTTTCGTCTAGTGTTTTAATTTCGACTTTAGAACCATCTTTTCGTTCAAGCATGTAGTCTACTGCACCGGATATTTTAAGTAACTCATCTTTGCTAAATTTATATAGATTGCTAATAACGCTTGAGTAGGTTATTTCTTTTTCTTTATAGATAACCTTATCAGGTTTGAATTGTTCATAGTCAGATCTGCATAATAGGAAATCAATAGTAACATCAAAAAAATCGGCAAAAATCCTAGAATAATGTTCTGCCATACCTTGTGTACCGTTTTCAATTTTAGATATTGACGCAGGTTGTGTATTCGTTTTATCAGCTAAATCACGTATTGATATACCCATCCGCTCACGAAGCATTTTTAAATTATTCATGAATAATCGCTCCTTTCTGTTCTTATTATAGCAACAAAATCTTAACAAGTATCGAAATGTTGAGAAAATCTCTACAAACTTGTTGACATAATATCTTTCAAGTAGTAAGATAGTTTTGGGTGTTGAGAAAATCTCTACAAAAAAAGGTGAATATATGAATTTTTTATATTTTGTTAAGATTATTGATACAAAAGCATGATTCATAAGCGACTTAATCACGTCGCTCATTGGGTTATGCTTTTATTTTATAAAAATATGGAGGAGATTATGAAAGCAACAGCATCAGAAGCAATGACATCATGGAGCGAATTTCTAGTTTGGTGCACTCAACAAGGAAAAGAACCTAGGTACTACACCTCGATGCAGGAATACTTGAAACATAAAGGACAGGTGCAGCAATCATGTTAAGGATGATTACCGAGAACATTATTCGTGATTTCATGAAGAATCAAGATCTAGGGAAAATGACACTAGCTAATCCGGATGTTACAAACAGCACTCTTATTCTTGAAAAGAACTTACAATCCGGCAAAGTCATCATAAGTAATCGTTTTGTTTTCTCACAATATCATGATGACAGATTATCCCTTGGCCAACACAACGATCCAGAACAAATCATCCATCTGGCTCATATGATGGGATGTACCCATTATGATCCTGAACTTATGGAAGATGAAATCGAAAAAGCCAAATATAACCGGAGAATGATTGATGCAGTTTTAAGAAATCAGAGGTCAACCTCATGAAACAATATTATGCTTGTACGGATGGAAAAGATTACATTATTCAACTAGATGACGATGCTAAATTCGTATCGATCACAAATATCGAAAATCGTATCAAAGTCAATTATCCATTCCAAAATCATACTGAGGCTTTGAGTCAGTACAAGACATGGATTGCTAATGCAGATATCAGATTACCTAAGACATTCTTTATTGAAACGAGTCCGGTTACTCCAATCCAGGCATTAAGAGAAGAACTTGCTAAACATGATCTGACATTACCTGGTATTGAGAAACTAAGGAAGTTCATTGTCTTCCATGGATATCAATCAATGATTATTGATGGAGACTTTGATAACAAGATTATACCGGAAATGAATCTAGTTGCATTAAGAAGAATTTCCAGAAACAAAAAGAAATTCAGTATCATTCCTGAGTTACAGATCAATACTGGATTATTCGCGAGGTAAAGACTATGAATAAAAATATAACAAATAAAAAATGCTATTTCAACACTAATGGAGTATGTACCGCTCTCAAAGTTCAAGAAGCGAATTGTAGAGGTTGTATCTTCTTTAGGGATTGTCAGACAGATACAAGAAATAATTCGCTCATGGCAGCATTTAATAGGCAAAGACAAGCCGATTATAGTGCTGGTCTATGTACAAAACCAAGAACAAGATCATTATGATCGAGTTCTCAATCGAGCTTTAGACATTGAATCCTCCTCCGCCTTTAGACAGCTACTATATTTTCCCGGCAGAAATATTTTAGCGGTCTAGAGCTCGATTGAGCACTTGATTAATTCATCCAGGATGGTGTGACATGGACGTACAAACAAATATATTTGAATTAATGTATGAACCTTATTTATTCGATAAAAATACACCAGTAAGATTATTTGAATCGTTCGCAGGCGTTGGAATGACGAGACTAGCTTTTAAAAGAATTGGTGCAAAAGTTGTAAGCGTTGGAATAAGCGAAATTGATAAGCATGCAATTGCTTCCTACCAGGCAGTTCATGGAGACTGTGTAAATTACGGTGATATTAGATTTATAACTTCACTTCCTGCTTGTGATATATTTACTTACTCATTTCCATGTACTGATTTATCAAAATCAGGAAAACAAAAAGGGTTGCATGGCGGAACACGATCTGGATTAGTATATGATGTTTTAAGATTATTAAAAGAAACAGCTGAATATATTCCACATCGATATGAAAAATCCGGTGGGAAAATACATTCTCTTGGAGAAAGTACTGACTATTATCATCCAGTTAATCATGAGAAACTACCAAAAGTATTAATTATGGAAAATGTAGAAGACTTGAATCAAAAAAAATTTATTCGCGACTTTAATGAGATTAAATTAGAGTTAGAGTTTTTAGGCTATACAAATTATGTTCAAGTAATGAATGCTAAGAATTATGGAGTTGCGCAAAATAGAAGTAGAGTCTTTATGGTTTCAATTTTGGGAGATTTCTATTATAAATTTCCTCAACCATTCACGTTGACAAAACGTCTTAAAGATTATTTAGAAGATGAAGTAGATGAAAAATTCTATTTGACAAATAAGCAATTAAATCAAATATCAAATTGGAAATCGTTTCAAAATCCATTAAACAATGTATTAAAGGATGAAAGCGTATCTCCAACTATTACGACAAGGGTTGCAGAAACTGATGCAGGTGGAATTAGTGCAAGCATGATTGTCTATGACGAGCATAAAATATCAAATCATATTATCGTAGACTTAAAATCGAGCGATAAATTTCGAAGAAAACCTAATGTTGTATTAGCACCTGCAATTTTAACGGACTCTCGATTAAGTGTTATTGAGCCATCTATACACATCCCAGAAGCAACAAAAAAAGGGTATGCTGAAGCTTTTGATGGCGATGGAGTATATCTTAATCGGCCACATCAAAAACGTGGTGTGGTTCAAAATGGGATGATTCAAACTATTAAGACAAATTCAAACGATATTGGTGTGGTAGTTTCATCAAAAATAAAGTTGTGTTCTGATTTAGTTGAAACTGGACTGCTTATTGATGGAAAAATTATAAATCACTCGTACAGCAATGTCAAAAAGATTCCAAATGGACGATTGTCGCTTAATGATTATATCGAGAATCGAGATGGAATAATGCCTACTTTGCATACTCGATCAGATACATTTGGCTACAATGACAACCTTCGAATAAGGAAATTGACGCCTAGAGAATGCGGACGACTTATGGATATCGATGATTGCGATATTGATAACATTTTACTTACAGTTTCAAATGCGCAAGCTTATAAGATATTTGGAAACGGTATTGTTGTAGGGGTGTTTGCGGAATTACTCAGCACATTATTTCATTAGGCGGTTCGAACCGCCGATGGCGGTTCTTATGTATGTAATGAGTACAAAATGGAATTTTCATTCCATTATGAATTTTTTATAAGGTATTTTATTTTTTATTGGTTTTAAGGTGAACGCCGCCGCATAGCCTTGGCGAGGGAAAGGCTTTTATTTGATGCGCTATCGCGCTTTCAAGCAAGGAATTTCATGGTGTTTCATGGATTGACAAAAAGAAAAAGAAGGCAAAAAGGCCCTCTTAGTCTCTCCTAAAGCAGTGATTAATCGATATTTGATTAGACACAACTACGATTTTACGCTTGTTAATATTGATTGTCAATAAAAAATGACACGGAACTTTTAACCGTGTCGCTACTCAGGGAATCCAGGTCGCATCAGCAGTCACCTTTTAGTGGATTCTGATTAAATTCTATCATAAGAGAGTTAATCAGTCAAATTTTATAGGAGGATTTATCAATGAAAAACAAGATTGAAACGAAGAAACACAGTGGTATTAGTTATGAAGTTCATGATTACTTGCTTGAGTTACCTATTAAGTGGCATTCTGTAGAAGATTTATGTAAGAAATTCTTTGGTAACTACAATAGTACCTTGGATAAAGAAATGAGATCCATAATCAGAGAGATATCATTTGATCGAATGTTTCAAAAAATCATTATCTCAGGAGTTAGAGGTTATAAAGTGGCTGAGAATAATGATGAAATCGAGTCTTTTCTTGAAAAATCATTATCAACAGCAAAAAGCCTATTTGAGAGATATTCTGCAGTTAAATATAAATATCATAAAGATGATCAGTGCAAGCTAAAAATCGGACAGCATGATTCTGAATTTTTTCAAGCGATGATTAAGTCAGATAACATTGGGCAAGTTGCATTCAATATATAAAAAAGATAATCCAGTATTGGGGTACTGGATTATCAAGGAGATGGCTTGAAAAACAACTTGAATGTTTAGCCAAAAAGATTATATATTATTCAGAGTGTTTATGTCAATAATTTATTATATACAAGGAGTAAATATGGACGCAACATTAGAACTCAGATTAGGTAAAGTCATCGAACAGTTAGAATCACTAAAAGATAATTCTCAATCCATGATAAGTGAATCAGATACAAAATCAGATAATCAAATATGGATTGATGATGTTGAACAATTAGCTTGTGCAATTAGCTTAATTGAAGTTTTAAAGAATAATCAAGATGATTTATCAAAATGTATTGAACTACTATCTCTCGATGGAGTTGGATCTAAAACTACAGTTAAATCGATACTTAGCACATGCATAGAAAGATTAAATACCTATACTGTAATTTAGCACATAATGACAAACTTTGAAAGGAGCCAATCATATGAAGAAACTCACATTTGATGAATATGTTATAAATGTATCAGAAAAATCAAATACCAGCTTTTCTGATCATACATGGGATGTATTAAGAACAGCTTATGATCTCCATGTGCCTTTGGCTCAATACTTTGGATCTAATTATAATGGAACTGAATCTGATATTGAAAAGAATATCAATTCGAAGCTACGCAAGCTATACAAGATACAGTTCCATAATATCGGTAAAAATCCGTTTCAACGCTATTTTGCATCAGAGGGACATTATCCCTGGTTAAAGCTCGAACATTACCTGATAAGCCATTTTTATTCGATTCAGAAAGATGAAACAAGTATATCGAATAAATCAATTGCTATTAAGCTTGGATGGTTATCTGATAAAGAAATAAATCCGGATACAATATCAAAAGCAGTCCGCAAAGTTGCGGATAATTTATTCATTCTCAAAAATGATAGAAAGACAATATCAGTGGAGCAACGTCATATCCATGGAAAAAATGGATCCTATCATGTGATCACAGCAAACTGGATTAATATCATTCCTCTTTATCAATCTTATGATCCAAATAAAGCGATATCTATCAGAATGCGTAAAGGCATCAGATATCGTATTTTGTCATTAATCTACTATACTGTTAAGTCATTTAGTCAAGGATTAGCTTCTTTGATGAAATTACAAAAAAAGAAATATTTAAATAACTTAGTTACCATGGATTTGGACAAATTCAAAGACGATCGATTCTATTGGCGGCACCTATTAGAAAAAATCGTAGGAGCGCATCCGGATTGGATGGATCAGATAGATACCATCATACCGTATTATCAGCATCCAAGCCTGAAGCTAACAATCAAAAACGAATTAGCTTATAAGTTTTTATCCAACCCAATCTACAAAAAGCAAATGAATGAACAATACCAAATCCAACTCACAATCGTGCCGATGTTCTAATATTGAAACCCAACTCTAGCAATAGAGTTCTTTCAAATATATAGAAATCAATAAAATAACAAAGACTTTCATACAGGAGAGTCTTTTTTTTGATTTGTTTAATAAAACTCGTGTATGGTTATCTAAATCGTACTCAAAACACGTGTATGGTCCATGAAAGTCGTATGTCATTATTTGTTTTACTAACTGATATACTCTTAACAATACTTTGTATTGTTATTCTTAATTGATGAAGATTTATTTTTACATACACATTGACAAATACTTTTGGTGTATTATTATATATTTAAATGAATTTTAAAATCAATATATTAGAAAGGTAATTATATGAACCCTAATGGAAAAGAAATATTTCGTTTTTTGGAAGGCTTATTCAAGAATTTTGAAAGAAAGCCATTTTTATTTATTGGTTCTGGTATATCGAGAAGATACATTGATTTGCCTAATTGGGAATCTATGTTAATTGCCGCATCAAAAAGAACTTCTGATAATGAGTTTTATTATCTAGGTATTATCAATGGTATTAAGTCATTCTATCCTGAAATCGAAGATTGCGATTTGTATCCAAAAGTAGCTACTCAAATTGAAGTAGATTTTAATAAAAAATTCTATTCAGATAAACTTTTTGAAAAAGAATTGAAAGATAAATATTTGACTTTCGTCAAAATGGGGGTTTCTCCTTTCAAAATTCTTATCTCCGACTTAAATTCAACTTTTAAGTATACATACGCATATAAAAAAGAAATCGAAATGTTTAAAAAAATTAAGCCTTTTGTTTCAGGTGTAATCACAACTAATTACGATACGTTTGTTGAGTCTATTTTTTCTGATTTTGATGTATTTATTTCGCAAGTTGAACTGCTAAATGCAATTTTATATCATGATTCAGAAATATATAAAATACATGGCTCTGTAACGGACCCTAGTTCTATTGTTATTAATGAGTATGACTATAAACTAAAGAAAGACAAAGAAAAATATCTTTCTAGTAAGTTACTGACATTATTTTTGGAATACCCGATTATATTCTTGGGTTATTCAGCTAACGATTCCAATATTAAAAGTATTTTTTTCGATCTAGACATATGCCTAAATTCTGAACAAAGACAAAATTTGTATAATCGGATGCTTTTTGTGGAGTATGTTGATTCGACAATCAAACAAGAGTTTGGAATTAAAACAATCAGCAATATTTCAATTCATAGTATTAGTCTTAACTTGTATAACATATTATACGCTTCTTTGTCTCAAAATATAAAAGCAGGCATGCCTGTAAAATTAATTAAAAGAGCGAAACAAATGATAGCTACTTTAATCGAAAATGATTCAAACAATCAACATTCAAAACTAAAAACATCAAACTTGGATGAATTATCAAATGATAATCAGCTTGCAATTCATATTGCGGGTAGTGATTCAATATTTGAAACTGGATACAGAAGTATAACTCTCGATCAAATTCAGCAAGAAGTCATTTTTAATATTTACGACTATGATCCAAAATTGATCATAAACAACTTTGCAGAAATAAATAAGTCTAGATATTCTAGATCATATTTACCATTGCATAAATTCTTCTCAAAATTTGAAGGAGAAGCTACCGAATTCACAAAAGACCGAATATTATCTGATATCAACAGTTTGTTTTCATCAGCTCAACTCAAAAAATTTAATTCGGCAAAGAAATACAATCAAATATCAGAAATACAAGCCCTAAAATTCCCAATTAGGAATGAGATATCAGCAATACTAATGAGTATAGACAAATTTAGTGTCGAGGATATTTTAGTTTATCTAACAAAAACCTATTTTGAATATTATCCTAATTTAAAAGAAGGAAATAAAACAGACTATAAAAAGATAATTGTGGTTTATGATTTCTTAAAATTTAGATAATAAAAAAATCACTTGTGTCTTTTATCAAAAGAGTGACAAGTGATTTTTTTTATAATAAATCTATTAAAAAACTAATGAGTTTATAGGTTTTTCAACCTAGACATATTATAATATAATATACAAAATTGTCAACAAGAAAGATTAAAAATATCATAGAATTTGAGGGACCATGTTGTATTTAATACAATATTAATAACAATTATCGGCATTTTTGTAGTTATTTTATTCAGTTTACACCCCATAATTTTTTTTAAACCTTTTATGTAACGCATCCTTTAAAGCCAATATATAACCTAATTATCAAAAAAAATAAATACCAATACATATATGAGTTCATTTCATCAGGTGGAACGTTACCATGCATAACATCATTTCTAATATTTCCACCACCGGGTGAAACGAGCAGATACTCTAATAAAAACAGATAATCACCATCAATGAATTCTGATAAACATTTTCTCCAAACATTCTTCTCATCATCTTTCAAAATATTGTTCAAATTTATTGAATAAATATTCCTATTTTTTAGATTAGTTATTGGTAAATTTTGGTTTTTAAAAAAATATTTTAAACCATTTTCAAGTTCCGAAATTAATGATCTAATATTATTATCAATATCCCGATTCAATATCCCTTTAATATATTTGTTTAAATAGCTAATTCTCTCTTTCTCACATATTGGATTGTTCATGAGAATATCATTTATAAAAACATCAATTGACTCATCGTATGAAAAGTAGAATAAGAATGCATCCAAAAGATTACGAAACTCTAAATCTAGAATGTTGTTAAAAAGGTAACTTAAGTTAAAATAAAACTCATTTTTTTTCTCAGAGTTCAGATAATTGTTAATAATACTTCCATCCCTATTTAGAATGTATTTTTTCCCACAATTAAATACTAATTCCTTTCCAAAAGTATCGGATAAGTTATATAAATCATCTCTTTTTATTAAATCATCATCAACAGCCAAGACCAATAATCGCCGCACATTGTTCTTTTTTTCAAATGATGCAAAAATATCGATTCTTTGTTTATTCAACACATCCGTCAATTTCTTAGAATATGGAGTCTGTATCTTTTCCAAATTCTTTAAGGACTCTTCATTTGCTTTTTGTAATTCGACATGATATTTATTAATTTCATTATTTGGATCATCTACTTCACTTAATAGTTCAATACATTTCTTTAAAATAAGCTGCTTTTCAGTAAAAGAATATAGAGATATATTATTGAATATAAAATGTGCAAGTTTTAATTTCAGTTCCTTTTTTAATGTGTTTTGATTATTAGAAATATGAAACTCGACAATATAAATAATTTTTTCCATAAAATGCTGATTGTCATATGTAATTTCATTTATTTTGCTAATATATATAGATGAATATTCAAGCAATTTATTGGTGGATATGACTGTGTTTTCTGAAGCAATCTTTAACATAAAATTTATACTTGAGACATAATATATGTTGTAAATTGATAAAACACTTAACTTCGCGAGTATTGTATTATATAACAATTTCACCTGACCCTTATGAAACATATAAAGTGAGGATCTAACGAAATGTTTAAAAAAATTATATGAATTAAAGTTTTTTGAGATTGTATAACTATCAATTATCTCTAGACAAATACTAGAAATCTCATCGTAAAAAATGAATTTATTTTTTTCGTTATCATTAAGTGAAATTAGTGTACATAAATATGAGTTCAACAAATGATTGTTAGAATAATTTTTTAGAGAAACTAAAAATCGAACATCTTCATCTGAGACAAAGATTTTCTGATTATCATAATTATATTTATTAAATTTGCTTATATAGTCATAAACTTCTGCCGATCCACAAAGTTGTGAATACTTTCGATCAAATAAAAATCTTACTGAACTGTTCTCTAAAGTAACACTAGAAATCATTTCATCTAAATAATCATTTTTTGTAATCTGATAATATTTATCCAAAGGAATCTCCTTTATACCTATTTAATAAGAAACATATATTTGATATACTATCACTTCTTTATTGCTGAAGTCAATCGAAGTTACCAAATTAAAAGTTAATCGTATCAATTAATAAATAAATAATATATCATTGAATTTTTTATTTGTTGGTTTTATTGACAAAAATCTGGTATCGTTATACGATAAAGGTGCCCGGGAAAATATCATAATAGCTACAAATGTCTAAAGACGTCGAAATCGATGTCTTTTTTTGTTTTTTATCAACCTGAAAGGAGTTGATCTTCATGTTTGAACTTCAACCAGAACTCAAAGAACTTAATTCAAAACAACTTGGAGTGTTTATCTGGATTTACCAACAAATCATCGCTGATCAAGTATTAACAAGATCTAATCGAGATATAGCTAGAAGAGTCAATATTCCTGAATCAACCTTGGAGAAGTACCTAAAACGATTTGAAGACCTTGGATTGATTGTCAGAGACTCAGAGCGAGCCATGAATCCTATAACATTATCCTGGGAGACTGTCTCACGGAAGATTACGCTTAATCCTAAGAAGTTTGATCCCATGGTTATTGCCAAAATGCGTACAGCTTCTATTGAAGCGATTTTAGATCAAGTCACTACTTCGACACAGACTCAAGCTGTAATCGATAAACTGCGCCAAAATAGACCGCTAATCAAGGAGAATGCATGAGATATCTCATTATCAAAATCCGGAATCTATATGTCTCAATCGTAGAGAACATCAAATCAGTCAAAAAGGTGATGATATTTCTCATTATCCTGGTATCAATCTATCACTTGATTGATGCAGCTACGAACTATAAATTTGATTATTTCATCCAACAAGAAATATATCTCGCTCTCCAAGTACTCGCAATTGTACTCATCGCAAAACTATTCCATTATCTCTTTGGAAAATGGTACGTCCATGAATATAAGCGAGAATTGACTCAACTCTATGTCGTTGAGAAGTTACCTAGATCAGTCAAATGGGATGGATTTCGTGGTGTGGGTAAAGACTCGACTGTATCCGGAATTTCAAAAGTACTCAGAGTTGATATCATGCAACGAAACATCGAAGACATGGAGTTCATCAGGATTATTTGTTATCCCTATGAATTCGATAAACTTGAAGCGTATCTAGATGAGAAACATGTGTCACTTATGACCAATTCAAAAAATCGATTCTTCTCTCTTTTCATTAAGATGATGACTGAATCTAATTGTTTTATCAAAGAAGCTTATTCAGAAGATTTTGTCGCTGATGATCACTTAAAAGAATTATATGCGATGCGTAAAAATCCGGATGAAGAGATCATCGATAAAATCATGTTCAAATATGATGATGGAATCTCAAAACAACATTTTTTATCACTTCTTATCAAGTACTCACTACTTTATATCAGAACGAATTATCTGCCAAATTACATCGTAGCTAATCAACCTTATATGGAAGATAAAGGGCTCACTGCGAAAATGTTCTCGACAGACTTCACGAATATTCAAAGTGATCAAGTCAAATGGGCATGGCCAATAGTAGGTGGAGTGATCATCTTAGAAACTGAAGCGGATGCATTCTATCCAAATGTAGGAACTAAAGGATCTGCGATGAAATCCGGTACTCGTAATTTTAAAGCATTCTTTAGACATCTCATGGGAGAAGATTCTGTCTGGTTTCAAATCGGACAACGTGCAGCTAGAACTGAAAAGAGTTTAAGAGAACTAGACCAGGCATTTATCACGATTATCGAACAATCGAAAATACCTGGGGGAGAGAAAAGGATCTTCTTTGTACAAAGGTGGTTATCCTGGATTGAATTTTGGATGCGACATTCTATCCGGAAGAAATCAAAAGAAAAACAGATCAGACGAAAATCAAAAGCCTATCAACGAATTAAACGACTTAAGAATGATGGATACATCTACGTTGATATGAAAATTGCCAGGTCAGAAGAATCAGGAATGGCAGAAGAGATGACACTAAAGCAAGTGTTATCTTATGACAAGCCAATCTATGAAAATTACTGTATCAAGTTATGTTTCAAAATGACTGATGTCTACGGTGGATATAACACTCATTACTTAGAAGCTATCGCTGAAATCCTAGCTAATAAAACAACGATGCAATTCCAGGATGTTCCTAATTGGGATCCTGATTTAATTCTTAAGAAGCATCAAATTGAATTCATGAATTATCCGGTCTTAAATGAGATGGCCGGCATTAATAAAACAAAAGGGAAAAAAGGAGTGAACAATATTGAGGGTACTAAAAAAGAAGCATCATAAAGGATTTAATCTCTTTCATTATATTTTGGTTTTATTTGCGATTGCGATTGGATTCTTTACCTTGGTCGTTGCTGGTAATTTAGCATCACATTATATCAAAATAAGTCGAACAGTGGTAACGACTCAGACAACGACTGAACCAGTACAAGTCATTAACCTGGAAGCAGTCATTCTCGAGACAAAAGGCAAATTACTACAAGCGAATGCTTATATCAGAATCACTGATGGATCTATCACAACAATTGGATCCGCAGTCATCATTGATTCTGATGATTTATACTATTATGCGATTACGAATCAACATGTGATTGAAGGATCTGAATCATTAACAAAAACAGTCGCTACTTATGATCTGATAAGTACTGATTTTAGGGTCATCGCTGCTTCTGAAGAATTAGATCTCGCAATCATTCAATTTGAAAAATCTGGAAGATCTAATATCGTACCATTATCAATATCCGGTGAAGAGATACCTTCCAATGAGTTCGTCATGGCAGTAGGAAATCCGATTGGATCTGTAGGTTCTGTCACAATTGGAATTATCCAGGAACATGTGACAATCAGAAGTGATATAGATATTGAACATGATGCACTTCTGCATACAGCTACATTAGGAAATGGATCCTCTGGAGGAGCTTTAGTTGATATGTATGGCAATCTTATCGGACTAAACTCATGGGGAATAGGTGGCAATTACTACGCTATTCCATCCACTATTGTACTTAGTTTTATTGAATCACAAAATCTATTTTAGGAGGTGTCAAACATGGCACAAAATGTTAATAAAAATACTCAAGCTAAAAAAGCAAGATCAAAAAGCAGTAAACCAAAAACTGGAGTAACGATTATTGTCTTTACACCAGAGCAAAAATCAAAATCATCAAAAGTATCAAAAAAATCAAATCCGGTAAAACCGGTCTCAAAGAAAGGAAAAACAAAATGAAAAAACTCGTTTTAACAATCTCATTGCTTTTCGCAGTCGTACTTGGAATATATAATGTCGCAACCGTCAAAGCAGATACAACAAATCTCTTTGATCCAACCAAAGTCACTACTACTGTAAGTGGTGATTATATTACTGATTTTGTTTACTCAGATCCTACATTGCCAGATGGAACGTATACATTTGAAATTAAGAATCAGCCATTTCAATTAGGTGATCCTGAATTAAACAATTATTTCATTGGAACTTCATACCAAGGACAAATGAGTATTCAGAATTGGATTGAAGATGGTCTTGCTGATATTGTAGGTAGCGGTGGAAACTATACGCTTATCATCACTGATTTCATTGAAGGTGGATTTATCCAAATTGGACAAATAGATCCTCAAGTTGCTCAAGCCTTAATTTGGAACAATGCAATCACAACAACTAACTTCTCGCTTGTTATGAACGAAGTTGATGGTGTTGAACCTGTATTCACTTATTCAAGTTTACAAGTCAATGCAGTGTACAATGCACTTCCAACAGCAGCTTCTATTAAAGCTCAACTTGGTGCGACTGATGATGTCGATGGAGATGTCACATCAAGAATCGAAATTTATAACGATACATATACTTCAGCCACAAAAGAAGTTGGTGGAGATTATTACATCATGTTCAGAGTATCAGATACAGCAGGAAATTATGCATACCTAAGAGTTGATATTGAAATAATTGATAACATAAAACCTTATCTTCAATATGATGGATCAAGTTATTACGATGGTCAATCAATTACTCTAGACCCATGGTATAACGATGATAGTGAAACTGAGAAGTTAACTCTTGATGAAATCAGGGATATGTTCACTTATCTTGACGGATATTATGTATATGATCCGTATGACTACAATGGAATTCTTGTAGATGTTTCTATTCCAGATTATGTAGGTGAAAGTGAATATTATGATACGGTTGGTACTTATGAAGTTCATGTAGAATTAACAGATTTGTCAAATAACACAGCTACTATTATTGTGAATCTTACAGTTCTTGAAAACCACGCTCCTGTGATTACGGGTCCTGCATCGCAAACTGTTGAAATCACAAGTTTCAATTTTGCTTCGATTTTAGCTCAATATTCAGCTACAGATACCGAAGATGGAACTGTCGTTATTACGGTTGATGCTTCCACAACCTGGAACTATGCATCACCTACCATTGGATCCTTTAATCTTGTACTCAGAGCGACCGATTCTAATGGTAAATACACGCTTAAAACTGTACCTGTTACGGTCAGAGATACAACGATTCCGGTATTCAAAATAAACAATATTACAGTCACGACTTATTCAATCACTGTCAATATGTCTGATACATCAACTCTCCAGGCATTAATCGATTCAATCGTGATTACCGATGCTTATTATGGTACTTTAACAAGCTCTAAAGTCGTACCTGCATTACCTAGCTTGACTGTACCTGCAGTAACAAATATTACGATCACTTGTACAGATGCATCCGGCAATGTTGGAAGCTTAGTTTTGACAATTACAGTAGCTGATGACGTATTACCAGTTATCAATGGTCCAATCAAAGTCGTCAAAGGTAAAACCGCAACCATGGTTACAGCTGATATCACCGCTCAACTCTCTGCGGTCGATAACGTATCCGGTGCTTTAAGTGTCGTTATTGTATCTGATGGCTATTCAGGAAACATGCAGACAATTGGATCATACTTGATTCAATACAAAGCAACTGATGCGGCTGGCAATATCAAGTATCATGATGTTCGTGTCTGGGTTGTCGATAATGTCGCTCCAGTATGGGTATTTGATGATTACTTCATTAACCTTGGAGTCAATGAATCAATGACAAGAACTGAACTGATCGCTTTATTACAAGCTTCTGGAATGCTCGCAAATGATCTCAGTTATACTGTCACGTTCTTAACCGATGAGTATACCGGAAACGAACTCATCGAAGGTGCTTATAATGTGACGATGAGAATCACTTATGCAAATGGATCTCAATCTGATATCTCTGTTCAATTAGCGGTACCAGCTGCAGATGATGGAGACGTCATTGTCGTAACTCCAGAAACACCACAAACTGGATTCCAAAAGTTCTTAGCATCTGTTAAAAACTTTGGAGTGAAAGTCTGGACTGCTATTCAATCCGGATGGAACTGGGTTAAAAACGCAGCTGTATGGACTTATGATCATATCATTTATCCAGTTTATCAATTCATCTTTGTAAAAGATACAGTCACAACGATTCCACCTGTCTCAACGAATACAACAACGACGAATGTACCACCTACTACCTCAACGACAACAACATTACCTCCAGTCACAACGACTTCAAATCCGGCTCAGAGCATTTAGTCCAAAAGAAAGGAGTGCATCCTTATGAAGAAAGCACTCATCATTCTAGTGTTATCATTAATCCTATCGGCAGGGCTGTATTTTAACCCTGCCCATGGCATTATTGCGGATATTATCCCTACGATATCAGAACCAGGGAAAAGCGGCACAACAGCGTATTTTTACACATCAGAACCAGGTTTAAAACAAGCGATTATCGAGTATACGTTTTTGTCTAATGGTGTGTACATGTCGAAGCTTAAAACAATGAAACTAACTTTGACTGCTCAAAACACAACTCAGACAGTCAATAAGTATTCGTTCTCATTACCTTCTGAAGCTTTAGCTTTTAAAGTCTGGAGAGTAATCACCCAAGGGGATTACATCAAATCCGTATCAGGATCCAATATTTATGTGAATGGTACTTACTCCATGGATGGCATCGAACTCAGATTAAAGACTTTATATATTTACGATGATCTGATTACCCGGGAGCAGTCTGTTGGTTCTGTAGGTACACTATTAACTCCTTCGAAGCAATTCTACATGCATTTCAGTGTAGTGGATGCTTTGGGAGATAAAGTTCCTATTGATCGAATCCATAGCATTAAAGTGGAGTATGATATTGTCAAATCTTATATAGGATTAATTGATATTAGAGATCATGTTGTTAAGACAATCCAGGCAACTGAAAATCGCAGTTTAAGTGTATGGCCATTCATCTATCCATCGCATGTAGTAACTAACATTAAAGAGTCAACTCATTTTAGAGATGACAACATTGTAGGAAATGAGATCTATGATTGGATGGTGGATTTAGGTGCTTATGAATACTCATGGCCAGCATCAACAGTCAATATAGATCAGACAACCATTCTAACAATCGATTATTACTACAATGATGTATTCTATGACGATGCGGAAGTAGTTGATAAACCATATGATATGGAAGATATCATAGACGTAATACCAGGAACTGTGGATCCAGCAACATCAATATGGACAACCATATGGGATTGGATTAAAGCTAATCCTGATACAGCAATTATGATCCTGGTTGGAATTATCGCTACATTTATCATTGGAAAGATTTTATCAACAATCAAGATAGTAGTAGAGGTTCTTGGATTTGTTTTCAAGGGTATTGGATGGATATTCAAGATGATATTCAAAGTCATTTATTACATACTCTATTTCTTCATTGTATTGATTCCAAAAGGTTTTATCAAGTTCGTGTATTTCTTGTTTGTACCCTATGAAAAAAGGCAATTAAAAGAAAGGAATGTGATCGACTATGCTAATCGATCTATATAGAATCATCATCATTATTTTGAAATTCTTCTTTCATGATCTCTGGATTGCACTCTACCGGATTTTATTTGGTAAGCAGAATGAAAGAATCCAGAATACTTATGAGAGAAGAGTAATCAATCAAAGAAAAAGAAGAATATAATTACCTATAAACTCTTGAGAAATCAGGAGTTTTTTTTTGTTATGTTTACATAGTTGGAAATCAGAGATATAATAAACAATAAGAAATAAAATTAAAATTTCAAAGGAGAATTCAATAATGGAAAATCAAAAAGACTTTACGAAAACTAGATGGTTTGCACTAACAAGTTTAATTTTAAATGGGATGTCGATACTGGTGACGATAAGTCTAGGTGTGTTATCTTTTTTCTTGGTAAAATCCGTAAATACGACTATCAATGAAAATAATAATAATCAGGAAATTGTAACACTACAACCAAGAGATGGCGACGTAATAATTCAAGAAGGCGACAGTTACAAATTACTTCAATTAATCAAAATAGAAGATATCGAGTTCACTCCATTATTACAAGAGACTAGGTATGATAAGAATTATAATATTGATAATCGTGTTGACTTGTTCAATGACAATAATCAAGATTGGGATGATAGAGTATCTTTTGGATACACAATAGAAAAAATCTCAATTAATGCTGATAAAATCATGAACTTGCATAATAATATTAGTAGTATAACTGCGTATATTGATTTCTATGAAAGCAGTGATATAACTACTAGACTAGAATTGACAGAAGAAAATGCGTTCAAAATAGTGATTTTTGAAAAGGATACTAATATTATTAGCAACACAGTAATTAATTCAAAATCAAGAAAAACTTATGTGACAAATGCACAAGAAATAATACCAAATAATGGAGTTAATTACGCAAAAATAAGAATTGAAATTAGATATCAGATTAATGATATGATTTTCTCATCATCAATATTATCAAATGATTGGCTCATTATTAAAGAGGATTAGTAAAATATAATGTATAGGAGAAGCATATATGCCTAATGAAACATGCGATATTTATAACTTAATTAAAATTTCATTACTAAATAAGGACTACCTAAATGCATATTTATCATATAAAAAAGACCTTGGAGATATTTTTCCGTTAAATACACTTTCTAGCCTATTGTTCAGTACGTTGGGTGAATGTACGGTTAATTTTCAAGTTTTAGAAATGGTTTTAAATGGCATGTTAGTTATTGACGAGTTTATCGAAATAAATGGTGAGGAGACAACAAAAAATATACTCGATGATAACTTGGAAAAAATCCTTATTGATATCGAAAATGATAATTTTAGTATTGATAAAGAATATTCAAGATTGACTCGCATGATAGAAAAATTAAAAGATAGAAGCGTTATTGATACAGAAATTTATTCTTTGTTAATAGAAGTAAAAGACATTAGGAATGAAATTATACATTCAAGTGTGATTAGACACCCAAATATTATTGTGAAAATTCCTGATATGAAAAAATATATTGTAACAATTAAATATCATTCTTTATTTTGTAATCAAACTTGTAAAAATCTATTTGAAAATTTTATTGATATCTATTCGATAAAATACCCATCAATTGCAACACAATTGCAAGATTTATTGATTAAAATGTCTAGTTTTTTTAGATAAAATTATTATTGATATTTGGAAAAATATTTATATGTTTTTGTGGTATAATATGAAAAAGTATTATTACATTCTTGAATAGTTTGCTATGTTTGACCATATATTTTATTAAAGGAGGAGAAAATGAATATAAAAAGTCAACAACTTAAATCCGAATTGAGCCTTTGTATTGATTATGATCAACCCCTGCAAAAAAATGAAATGACTAATAAATTACTTGAAATTTTAGGGAATTCAAATTGTTCTATTGAAACTGTTAATGGTTCAAAAGTCTTGATATATAAAACCAATAATGGAAATCATGTTTTATTATATAAAGCTATTACATATTTAGGAAATCCTCATCCAATATTTAAGAAAAGAATTCAACTTCCTATGAAATGGAAAGATATTTGTATTTATTATTCTACAAAACACAATTATGATGTTAGTTTTATAGGTATTTATCATTATGATAATCACATTATTTTTGCTGATTTTAACAAGACTAATTACCTGAAGAATGATATGAATAACTCTGCAGCTCATGTTTATATTAATGACCTATATCAAGGTGTTAAAAATTCGTTTTTTAGTAAACTAGATAGAAATGGAAATATAATTAGTACTATTCATATTAATCAATTCAAATCATATTTGGATAATAAAACTAATTTTTATAATCGTATACCTACAAAACCTTTTGAAACCTTCAATGGTACATTTAATTTTGATAAATGGCTATACGCAAAAGATGTTATTCCCGAAATGCATCAAAATAATTGGATAAATTGGAAACAAGCGGAATGGCCAGGATGGTATTTGGAATATAGATTTGACCAATACATACAGCATAATAACCTAGAAAATATTGTAAAGTATATTGGATCATCACCTAGTACAAGTGGATATTATGATTTGGATTTATGGTTTGACTTGAATCATTTCTATGGAGATTTAAAAGCAAGTGATGAAAATACTCTACAATCACCAGGAAATGATAAAACCACATTTTTGCAAGCAATCAATGAATTTGATCGCTTTTGGTATGTAATCTATGAGCATAAAACTCATAAAGATTCGTTTATGAATTATGAAGCTACTAAGTTTAGAAACCAGTACATTAATGATAATTCAAATGGCATGCAAAATGATTCCATGAGTTATCATAAACGAATGAAACATTCTGTCTTGTTCACAAAAATGATGATAATCGAGTTAAATAGAATTAATTATGGAGACGTATTGAGTGAATTTAATCAAGGAAGACAACCCAGTGGTGCATTGAGAAATCCAAAGTTTAGAATAAACAAAAGAGACATAGATAACTACGTAATATATCGATATGATTCAAACAATGTTAATGGATGATGTATAAAGATGTAATTACTTATAGGGAGACTTACTATGAATGAGAAAAATTTCAAGTTTATTGATTTATTTAGTGGGATAGGTGGATTTCATCAAGCCTTGTCTTCATTAGGTGGCCAATGTGTTTTTTCATCTGAAATCGACAAAGAATGTATAAATGTATATAACAAAAATTACAATATTTCATCTGATTATGACATAACAAAAGTTGATGAAACAAAAATCCCTTTTCATGATGTTCTTTGCGCTGGGTTTCCATGTCAAACATTTTCAAAAGCGGGAAAACAAGCAGGAGTTAATGACACTAGAGGAACATTGTTTTTTGAAATAGAAAGAATACTTCGTTACCATCACACTAAATATATTATTTTAGAGAATGTTCGAAATTTAGTTAGTCATGATCATGGAAACACGTGGAAAGTAATAAAAAATATACTTCATGATATAGGCTATAGGCTTACTGTAGAGCCTTTAATTCTTAGTCCTCATCAATTTGGAATACCGCAAATAAGAGATCGCGTTTATATTCTTGGAGTATTCAATCCTGAATATAGAAGTAGTCCTATAAATATCGCAATTAATGAAATGCAAAAAAAGGATATGAACTCCATTGATACTGTACTTGACCATCATAGAGTTGACCAAAAGTATTATATTTCTGATTATGAACGATATGTACTTGGTGCATGGGATGACTTTTACAAAGGGATTAAAGAAAAAATAATCGGTTTTCCAATTTGGTCAGAATTTTTTAGGTATTCAACTCCACCAGAGAACTTTCCAGCATGGAAAAAAGTGTTTGTTCAAAAAAATATTGATTTATATCTGAATAATATGGATTTCATCGATAGATGGCTTATTGAAAATGATAATCTTGAAGATTTTGCTCCAACACATCGAAAATTCGAATGGCAAGCAGGAACTAAGATTAAATCATTATGGGATGGAGTTATTCAATTTAGGCCATCTGGGATAAGAGTGAAAAAGCCTGATGTATTTCCCGCTTTAGTAGCAATTGTTCAAATCCCAGTAATTGGAAAATATAAAAGAAGATTAACAGTTCGAGAGTGTGCTAGACTTCAGAGTTTTCCTGATTCATTTATTCCTTCAGATAATTTACTTGCTGCATATAAGCAGTTTGGAAACAGCGTTAATGTAGATGTTGTAAAATACTTAGCAAATTATTTGCTCAATACATATTAGGATAGTCCATTTTTTGGACTATTTTTTTATTATTTTCATGAATACAACTAAAATCTGTGTCAAAATCTGTGTCAAATGGGGGTGTGTATGTGAATAGAATGCGAGATTTAGCGATTTTAATTAACATTGACACTTGGATGGGGTCCAAGAGGTCGCAGGTTCAAATCCTGTCTTTCCGACCATTTCGATGATTTCATAGGTAAAACCTATGATTAAGGTGTCATTCTTGCTTAGAATGGCATCTTTTTTATGCGAATAAACCATAGAGTTACAAGTTTATATCTAAAATATGTGACATAATTGATGCTCTAGATCAGGGTTCACTTTTTCTCTTGTTTATAATCAAAACATAGGTAAATATACGCTTTTCATTTTTAAAAGATTCACGACTTTTAAAAAAATATATTGTCCTATTGATTTTTTTTATTTAAAGGTTTATTGTAAATATAGTAATCAAGTAATATACTTAATCGATTGTGGTTTTCACAACATATCATTATTTACCTTTATAATACACAGAGTGGCTATTTTATTGTTATTTGTGTAATCAAACAAAGTTGTGTATAAATAACAATTTATTTATCTTCGTTATATATTTTTAATAGTAATTCTTTATCATTTTCCACAAATTGAATTTTGATCACTTTAATAAGAATTTTCTCGATTATACAAATGATTTAGAACTCAATTTCTATTTATTAATAATATAGGAGGAAAAAATGTTAAGAAAAGTCATTACTGTTCTATTATGTGTGTTTATGATAGTGGGAAGTGTGTTACCTCGGAATAGTGTACATGTTTATGCAATAGAAGAAAATTCAATAGATAATAGCACAATTGATAGAGTTGATTATCTATCAACTAATTATGCTAATTTAAGTAAGATTAATGTAATTGGTGAGTTGAAGGAACAAAGGACCTCATCCTCAAAGACATTTGTTAAGGAAGATGGAACATATGAAGTGGCTATTTATAATGATGTTGTCCATTATTATCAAGATAACGAATGGAAGCAAATTGATAATAGTCTTAATGACTTAGGCGATGAATTAGAAACTAGTAAAAATTCATTTAAATTAAAATTCCCAAAAAATTTAGATGATAATAAACAAATTAGGTTAACTCAGGAAAAATATAGTATTTATTGGAAAATACTAGATATTGAGTCATCAACCATTTATTACGATGGAGAAGTTAAATCACCTTCTAATATTAAAGAGTTAACAAACATTAATCAGACAGTGACTTATTATAATATTGTTGATAATGTTGATGTTGAATATACTGTTACAGGCAGTAAAATCAAAGAAAAGATTATTATTAATGAATACGTTAATAATTTTTCTATGAATTTTGAATATAAGTTAAAGGATTTGTCTTTAGTTGAAGATGAGGAAGGTAACTTTTATTTTATTAATGATAAAAATGAAGCTGTTTTTTCGTTAAGCGAATTATATATGTTTGATAGTGAGATGAATACTTCATTTGATGTTAAGTATCATGTTGTTGAAACTGAAAATAAAACCTATGAGATCAGCATTATTCCTGACGATAACTGGTTGAAATCAGCAAGTTACCCAGTGATAATTGACCCCACAATTAGTGGTGTTTTATCAGGTAATATTGAGGACACTTATGTATATCAAGGCGCACCAACGACAAATTATTCTACGTTGGATTATATGATTGTTTCGAATATTGATGATGTATTATGGTATAAAGGCTTGATAAAATTCACTATACCAACTTTTTTATATGATATGTCAGTAACATACTCTAATCTTAAACTTACTGAGAGAACAGTCACTGATGGCAGAAGTCTTGTACTCTATCAAAACACATCTACATGGAGCCTGTTTAGAGCTACGTGGAATAGATCACCAAGTTATAGTACGAGTATTGTTGATTATCATATAATTGATAATTCAGATGTTCCTGAAGACTCACAGTATGTTTTTAACATTACAGACTCGGTAAAGGGGTGGTTAAATGGAACACCAAACTATGGGTTTACAATCATGGATAAAGGTATATTTAATGCCTATAACAGTTTATGGACAACAAGATATACAGACTCCTCATGTACTCCAATTGTAGAAATAGGATATATTGATAATACAGGAATAAAAGATTACTGGACATACCAATCCCAGAATGTCTCAGAAGCAGGTACTGGATATATATCAGATTATACAGGACTACTCACATTTCTAAGAAACGATTTTGAATACTCCACAGAGCGAGATACATTGAGTCTTTCCATGGTATATAATATTAACAATGTTGGAACCGATTATGGATATGGGCTCGGTTGGCAATCAAACTATAATATGTCGATTGAATATGATGCCTCTCTATCCACGTATTTCGCCCAAGATTCAACAGGTTCAATAGTGTATTATCATAAAATAGATGATAATATCACACTTAGTAATGAAGTATACCCAGATTATATGATACAGCTATTTTCGCTAGGAGATTATGCAGATATTTATATTGCAGAAGACGGTAGCGGAAAGATTCTAATGGCTTTGTTTGATGATAGTGATGCCATACAAGGTATATATATTTTATCTACTGACTTTACACTATATTATTTTGAATTCGAATCAAATGATATATATTACTTGAATAAAATCAAAATGAATTCTGCACAAGTAAATCATTCATCGATTACAATTGGTAGAAATTTTTATATCCCCGAACTTGTCCAAAGTATAACAACTAATACAGATGCAGTAAATTATTGTGGTAACTCTATTCAACTTACATATGATCAAGGTCGACTAGCTTCAGCAATATTGTATTTATATATCGATGACTCGCCTACATATAAGGCCATTGAAAAAACTGAATACGAATATACAGACATATCTGGAGTTGGAGATTATGCCTTGACTAGCGTTATCAAGAAAAGTGATCTTGATGGTGACTCTTCATGGACAACAAGTAGTACAATAGCATATACCTATGATAATGCTGGAAAACTGCTTACAGCTGAGCTACCAAATCAAAACAAAGTAGTTTATACTTATGGATTAACTACAAAAAAGATTGATACGGTAAGTTACTACGATAATGATTACATTTTCGAGACGCTAAATTACGAGTATGAAAACAAAAAAACGACAATTACTGATCAAGACACAAAATATATAGAGAATAAATTTGATGATTATGGTCATACCATAAACATAATTGATAGTGATGGTATTATTCAAAGCTTTTCATATATGAATATTTTTACTGATTTCGATGAGGATACAACTGGTGTTACGACTTTAATCGATGGTTCACCAAATTACAATAACAACAATAAATTAATCAGTCAATCTGACCCTCAATCAAGTAATCAAATTCAAATATTTAACTCAGGTTTTGAATATGATCTTAATAACTCATATGACAATTGGAGCAATATTATCAATGAATTAGGTGAAAATGCAATTCTATCACGAAATTCATCGTCTCCATACGCAGAAATAGAAACTTATTGCGCAAAAATTACAACAAGCAGTGGTGATGGGGCGTATATTACTCAAAATTTAACACTTGAAGCGGGAACATATACTGTATCGGGGTATATTTATAATAGTACAAGTAGCTTGGACAGTGTATATATCGATGTTCTCGGAACAAATTATGGAACTTCATTAACATATGCCAATCTATTTAATGAATGGTCTTATGTTAATCAGTACTTTGTTATCGAATCTCCAACTACAATCAGCATAAAACTTGCTGTATCTGGTTTAGGATATGGTTGTTTTGATGCAATTCAAATTACAAAAGGTTTTGGTGTTGGAAGCATAAATTTGATGGAAAATTCATCATTTGAATATGCATATAGTTCAGTATCTATTCCTGAATGGTACGGGTTAACCACCGGAGTTTCGAGGGTTGTATCCACATTTGACAATGTTTTATTATATCAAGATATTTTGGATGATTACTCAATTCGAATTGACGGTTCTGGTACAAGCCTAAGAAGCATTAGTAATAAAAATACTTCTTTTCTTAGTTATGATGAGTCCGAAGGTGTCATAACGATAGGTGGATGGGCGAAATCTGAAGGCACTCCAACTACTAGTCAAACTAATGATATTTATAACCGTGCGTTTAGAATTAAGGTCGTGATGTATGATTCTTTAGATAATGCTTTAGATACTAAATTTATTGATTTTGATTCATCAGTTGAAGGCTGGCAGTTTGGACAACAAGAAATTGATTTG
>PGXM01000024.1 GCA_002839155.1 Tenericutes bacterium HGW-Tenericutes-1 | reverse complement strand
GTAGCTGCCTTTTTTGTATTATTAACATTATTTACCCTTTAATTAGGTTTTTTATCCATGGTTTTTAATTATTTATTGACAATCTATAGTAAGTCTCCTTAAAAAGGATAGCCTTCCAACAAGGGAAGGCTATAGTTTATTTTGCAATATCCTGAGCTCTGGTTTCCCTAATGACAGTGACTTTAATCGTGCCTGGATAACTCAGTTTTTCTTCAATTTGTTGTTTGATTTCGCGTGCTATTGTGTACGTTCTTGCATCGTCGACTTCATTGGGTTTGACGATAACGCGAACTTCACGTCCGGCTTGAATTGCGAATGCAGATTCAACACCTTTAACACTATTCGAAATTTCTTCTAATTGTGACAATCTTTGAATATAATTTTCTAAAGATTCGCTTCTTGCGCCTGGTCTTGCGGCAGATAATGCGTCTGCGGCAGCGACAATGACACCAATAACCGTTTTTGCTTCAGAATCGCCATGATGACTTTGAATACCATCGATAACAGCGATATGTTCGCGGTATTTTGTGGCGAGGTTCACGCCAATTTCAACGTGAGTTCCTTCCATTTCATGGTCAACGGCTTTTCCGATATCATGGAGTAATCCTGCACGTTTCGCAATAACTTCATTTTCACCGAGTTCAACTGCAATTTTACCGGCTAAGAAAGCTGTTTCAATGGCATGTTTTAATGCGTTTTGTCCGTATGAAGTACGGTAATGTAAACGGCCAACGAGTTTGACTAAATCAGGATGCATTTTACCAACGCCGGTTTCAAAAATGGCTTTATCGCCTTGATCACGAATGAATTGATCAACTTCAACACGGGTTTTTTCAACGATTTCTTCAATTCTAGCGGGATGGATTCGTCCGTCTGTAATCAACGTTTCAATCGTTCTTTTAGCGATTTCACGGCGAATAGGATCAAATCCTGATAAGACGACAGCTTCAGGTGTGTCATCAATGATGAGGTCAACACCCGTTAAAGCTTCAATGGTACGAATGTTTCGGCCTTCACGTCCGATAATTCGACCTTTCATTTCATCACTTGGCAAATTGACAACTGAAACAGTTGTTTCAGCGGTCACGTCTTGTGCTAAACGTTGTATCGCATTGACGATAATTCCTTTAGCGGTTTTGTTCGCTTCTGCTTTGGCAGTTTCTTCTTGTTCGCGAATATAGCGACCAATTTCTTCGGACATGTCTTGTTCAACACGTTCCATAATAACTTGTCTTGCTTTTTCTTCAGTTAAGTTCGCGATTTCTAATAATTTTGCATTTTGTAACGTAATGATGCTGTCCAGTTTGCTGTTTTTTTCCTCAAGAGCATTTTTCTTTTCATCAAGAGTCTCTTCTTTACGATCCAAATTTAGTTCGCGTTTATCAAGGTTTGCCGAACGACGTTCTAACAAATCTTCGCGTTGATTTAATTTGTTTTCTAGTTCGGAAACAATTTGCTTTTTCTCTTTGATAATTTTATCGTTTTCTAAATTTAAATTATAAATCTCTTGTCTTGCTTCAATCAGTTTTTCTTTTTTCGCTTTTTCTGCTTGAGAAATTCCATCATCTACGATTTGTTGGAATTTATTGCGTGCTGTTTGGAAACCTTTTTCCACAACAATCACACGATAAATGAAACCAACTAATCCACCGACTAATAAGCTGAGCAAACTGGCGGCTAAATACCAATACCACATAATATTTTCCTCCAGTTAAGATATTAAAATATTTTATATCAAAGGGTTTGATCTTGGTCCCAATACCAAAATTACAGAACCCAATTTATAAACAAGTAAAAACAAGTTTTACTGTTTCTATTATATATTATTTATTACTTATAGTCAAAAATTATTTACCGTTTGAAAATTATTTTTCATCCTAAAGAATATAAAACTAAAATATAAAAAAAATGGAAACCCATTTCGAGGTTTCCATGATCATCAATTAGTTATTTAATCTTGTAATATTCTTTAATTTTATTGGTAATATCTTCAAGTAATGGTGGGTTTTCATCGAGATATTTCTTAACGTTTTCTCGTCCTTGTCCAATTTTTTGATCATTGTATGAGAACCATGAACCGCTTTTTTTAATAAAATCCAAGTTAACGCCCAAATCAACGATTTCACCGGTACGAGAAATACCTTTACCAAAGATTAAATCAACTTCGCATGTCTTAAAAGGAGATGCGACTTTGTTTTTAACAACTTTAACTTTCGCTGTATTACCCACAATGTCGTTGCCTTCTTTGATTTGTTCGCCACGGCGAATATCTAATCGAACGGATGCATAAAACTTTAAGGCTCTACCGCCAGAAGTTGTTTCAGGGTTTCCAAACATCACGCCAACCTTTTCACGGATTTGGTTAATGAAGATGGCGATACAATGAGATTTGGATAAGACACCAGAGAGTTTTCTCATGGCTTGGCTCATTAATCGGGCTTGCAAACCAACATGGGAATCGCCCATTTCTCCACGAATTTCTGCCTCTGGAACTAAAGCGGCGACCGAGTCAACGACTAAAATATCAACTGCACCACTTCTTACTAAAGCTTCCGCAATTTCTAATCCTTGTTCACCGGTATCGGGTTGAGAAAGAATTAAAGAATCGATGTCGACACCGAGATTTTTTGCATAGACAGGATCTAAAGCATGTTCTGCGTCGATGAAAGCGGCGTAGCCTCCACGTTTTTGAACTTCAGCGATCGCATGTAAAGCAAACGTCGTTTTACCAGTAGACTCCGGTCCATAGATTTCAACGATTCTACCAATCGGGTATCCACCGACACCTAAGGCGATATCTAAGGCAATCGATCCAGATGAAATTGCTTCAACTTGCATCCTCGCGGATTCATCCCCTAAAATCATGACAGCGCCTTTGCCGTATTCTTTTTCGATTTCTTTTAAAGCGATTTCTAAACTTTTTTTGCGTTTTTCGTCAGCCATGGTTATCCTCCAATAAAATGGTTTCTTAATAATATTACGATGAACTATTTAAAATACTTTAATTTATCTTGAAGCAAATATAATTTTTCGGTTTTTCCAGACGTAATCAAATCCAGAATAAAGGGTCAAAGCAACTGAACCTGCCATTAAGACAACCCCAATGCTACTAATGATGATTGATAAATCAAGTGGGACTAAGAATAAATACCAAATGATGGAGACCATCGTTAACGCCGTTTTTGCTTTTCCAAGTTTGGACGCAGCGATAATGTTGCCTTCTCCCACTGCGACTAATCTCACTGAAGTCACAATGAATTCTCTAGCTAAGATGATGATAGGAGCCCAAAATGGCATCCATAAGCCTATGACCAGTCCTTTTGCATGGATATCAGCTAAAATCAGTAAAGCGGTCATAACGAGCAATTTATCGGCTAATGGATCCATAAATTTGCCAAAAGTTGTGACAATGTTTCTTTTTCTAGCAATATAACCATCTAAATAATCGGTAAATGACGCAATAACAAAAATGACACCCATAATGATAAAAGTAATGGTTCCAATTTGATCAAGCAGCAAGTAAAACACAATCATCACTGGAATCAAAATCATTCTTAACATTGTGAGTTTATTCGGTAAATTCATATTGTTCACCTCACTTAAAAATTATATCATGAAATCGGTAATTCTACATTAAAAAAAACATTGATTTCCTAAAAAAACTAAAAAAAATGTTTATTTTAAAAAACAAAAGCAGTTCATTTGAACTGCCATAAGTTTTTATGATTACTCTTCTTCTTCAATTAAATTACCAACGTTGTGGAAAATGTCTTGGACATCTTCAAGTTCATTGGTGATATTGATGAAACGGTTGAGTTTTCTTTGATCATCTTCACTAATTTCAATCCATTCACTAGGAAGATAAGTAACTTTTTCTTCCAAGAACGAGATTTCAGGTTTTGCAGCGACTAAAGCATCTTTGATTTTGTCTAAATCACTTGCTGCACCTTGAATGGTGACAACACCGTCTTCGTCGGTTTCAATTTCAGTGATATCAACTTCTGCCATAATGAGGGCTTCTAAGGCTTCATCTTCAGTCATACCTTCGAAAACGAAATAAGAAATATAAGAATAGTTATGAACAACGCTACCTGTAACACCTAATTTGCCGCCCGTTTTTGTGAAACAAGCACGAACTTCTCCGAAAGTACGGTTGACGTTATCAGTCATACATTCGACGATAATAGTACATCCACCAGGACCAAAGCCTTCATAACGCACTGGGGAGTAATCTTCTCCAGCGCCGCCTTTTGCTTTTTCAATGTTACGTTTAATGACATCGGCAGGGACTTGAGATGATTTTGCTTTTTCGATAATTTTTTTCAAGGTTAAGTTACTATTGGGATCCGTTGAACCACTTTTTGCGGCCATATAAATTTCTTTACCAAATTTTGAATATAGTTTACTTTTAATCATCGCGGTTTTTGCCATCGATGCTGCTCTTACTTCATGTGCTCTTCCCATTGGAATAGACCTCTCTTTTTATTAGTTTTTTTGAATCATGACGGTCCGGTCGTTTTTAAGTTCGACGGTTCCGTTTTTATAAAGCGTTCCGAGGGCGCGTTTAAAAGCGCTTTTGCTCATATGAAACGCTGCCTGAATTTCTTCGGGACTTGATTGATCGGTGAAACGCATTTGATAACTATGTTTTTCCATGTAATCAACAAGGGTTTTAGCATCATTATCAAGCATAAGTTCTTTTTGTTGAATCAAAGTGCCGACGTACTCGTCATTATCGTTAAGTTTTAGAATCCGAACGCTGACCGGTTCTCCTAAACGATATTTAGTACGAGTATTGTTATAATGGACAAAGATTTCATGTCCTGCTTTTGTAAAGCAAACCAAGCCTTCAACCAATAAAAATAAGACGATAGCTTCGTAATTATTACCAACTTCTAAGACTTCTGTTGGTCTTAATTCAGGCGTGATGAGTTTACGGCTAACTATTTTAGCATATAATTGATCTTTTTTCACTTTCATGGTGACATAGAGTTCATCACCGATAATTGGCCACGATTGAATCGATAAAGGCAAATCATCTTTTGAAAGTAATAAATCTTTGACGAGTCCATTATTCAAGAAAACCCCATATTCATAATTGATGGATACGACTTCTAAAAATGCGGCTGAATCAATTGTAATGAAGGGTTGTTTTGTTGACGCTGTCGGTCTTCCGACATTATCGACATAAATAAAAACATTGATTTTGTCACCTGCGACATAATCTCTTAAAGCTTCTTTTTTATGTAAAAAGATTTCATTTTCACCGTCAGATAAGATATATGCGATATCAGATATTCTGACGACGTCTAACGTATTAAAGGTTCCTAAATTCATATTTTCCTCCTATAACTAACTGATGGGCAGTATTTTTCTTGATAGTAATAATCCTAAAGTAATCATAAAACTTCCAACAACCAAATCAAAGATAAAAGGAATCAAATTATCAACTTCGAAAAGATAGTAAAAGAATGTATAAGCATGAACCTTTGCGTAGTAATTCCAACACCATATAATGATGATAAACCCCGTTAAATAACTGGTGATACTTTGAAATAGTCGACTATTTTTATTAACAGGACTTTTTCCAAATCGGTATCCTAGCATACTTCCCAAAGGAACAAGAATTAATAATAGGGCGTAAATTATGGGTAAATAAACAACCGCTATTACCGATGGTAGTGTAAACATAAAGCCAAAGATGGTTGAATATAACAATGATACTTTGAAACGAGATAGTTCACTACCTTCAGTATTTGAAGGCGGTTTATGACTCTGTAATAAATCCTCTTTTTTATTATCTTGGGCTTTAACGGTGTTGGTGCTTGGAGGTTCACTTGAATTAAACGTCAAATAAGGAACCAATAAAGTAGCGTTTGAGTGAGGAATCTTTGATAAGTCCTGATTTCCAATCATCGCATATTTTAAATGGTTCGCCCCATGATTCAAATGAAGGGTTTTGATTAACGTTTTAAAATCCAAGGTAACACGTCCTAAAAATTGACACTAAAATGACATTCATCATTATATCAAAAAAACACTATTCTGTCTATGAATCTTCGACTGAATTTGCTCTGAGTCAATTATTTATCTTTAATTCACAATACTTCACAATTTCTCTTTCGTTTCTTCACAAATTGTTCATAATTAATTGTTATAATTGAGTCGAAAAGAAACATTATAACTTCTTCTTCATTCCTGATGAGTCATCATCAGGCCTCCCCTGTCTCCTTTTTGTTTCCCCCTATAGATTTGAAAGACGCTCTCCCCCCCGAGCGTCTTTCTTTATTATCCATAAAAAACCCTCACCGACTATTTGAAATCGGTGAGGATGAATGTTTAGATTTTTCTTGTTTCTTTTTCGGCTTTAATTAGAGCGTGAGAATTTTCGGTAAACCGGTGAATATAGTTTCTCAACGTAAAATTATCGAAAACCCAACCGGAGCTTAATCCTGGGTAGATATAACTTGTAAATAAGTTGAGAAGTTCTCTTTCTTCATACGCTTGTGTGACGAAAACAACGTTATATTCTTTGTTAATGACGATATATTGTTTGAATAAACCGGCGCAGCGGTAATCTCCAAAGTCATTCATCCAGAATTGATAGCCATAACCATAACGATCTTTTGGATTATCGACATGCGTCGTTGATATTTGGTAACTAGTGGCTTCGTCGAGATACGCTTTTGAAACGATTTGTTTTTCATGCCAAAGGCCATTATTAAGAAGTAAATGACCAAATTTAGCCAAATCGATTGCGCCTAATTCAAGGCCAGTAGCGCCTAAAGAAATTTTTCCAAAACTTTTCCAAACGGGTTTTTCAATCTCCAAAGGTTGAAAAATTTCTTTATCACAAAAATCGAGTAAACTCATTTTTGTAAGTTTTGTTACAATCGCTGATAACATAAAAGTACAGAGGTTGTTATACATAAATTTTGTCCCTGGCTCATCGACGATTTCGCCACTGAAGAATACTTGAATTGGGTCTTGATCAGGTTGTAAATTGTACATGTAATCGTAAGGATGACCCACAGACATCGTTAGTAAATGCTTAATTGTAATGGTTTCATAAACCGGTTGATAAGTTTTAACTGAATTTTTAAAAAAATTGATAATTTTATCTTCAAGTTTTAATAATCCGCGATCGATTAAAATGCCAATCGCAACTGAAGTAAAGGATTTAGAAATGGAGTAGACATTTTCTCTTGATTCGGGTCCATACCCAGAAGCATAGGCATCAAACACTTTATTGCCGTCTTTAATTAAAATCAGGGAGTGAATATTAAGTTTGTCATCTTCAATCTTGTCAAACATATCCACCAAGAGACCCTTTTCGATATTTGCATCTTTACACGATGCTTTTTCAAAATCTTTGCGGGGAAAATTCATAGTGACCTCCTATAATGTTGATTCTTACACCTTATTGTAACATAAGCTTTAAGATAATTGTGTGAAGTCTAGTGAAATTCTTTGATTAAATGTTTATAAAAAACAACAGCTTCTGCGAGGGCATCAATTGATACGGATTCATTGATGCCATGCATCTTCTTTAAATCTTGGTTTGATACTCGTATCGGTGAAAAACGGAGTGCAGCGTCAGTAATTGCAGTATAGTGTCTTGCGTCTGTGCCACCTAAGATAACGTAAGGGGAAATCAATACTTCGGGGAAAATCGTTTTTATTGAAGATAAAACCGCCTTGTAAGCATCCCCAGTGACATTGACGATGGGAGAAGCTTCTCTACCTTCCAAGATTTCACATTCGCAATCGTATTTTTTGGCGATTTTATTCAAGGTTTCAAAGGTGGAATCGATGCCTTGAATCGGATGTGTACGGCAATTCAACAATATTGATGCTTCATTCGGAATAACGTTTTCGGCATCAGAGCCCTTCATCATCGTATAAGCAATCGTCGTGGAAAGTAAAGCCCGACCATAAGGATTGATTTTAGGGAGTAATGAGGTTAAAAGACCTTTGAATAACCATAAGTTTCCGAAAAGTAATCGAAAGGGAAAACTCATCGTTGGTGCTGCAGTTTTGAATAAACTTTCAACTTCAGGAATCATTTTCGTTTTGAGTGGGAAATGTTTCTCAATATCAGAAATAAAGAATGATAACCGCGCAATTGGTGTATTTTTTGGCGGCGTTGATGAATGTCCGCCTTTTGATTTGGCCTTGACAGAAATATTGACATAACCTTTTTCAATGACGCCAATTAAAGCGATTGGTTGACTAGAGGTCGGTAACGCTCCTTTGACAATGGCTCCCCCCTCATCCAAGACTAGTTTAGGTTCTACCCCTTTTGATTTTAAATATTCAACGGTACGTAATGCCCCAAGTCCTGATATTTCTTCATCGCTTGAACTGGCGAGATAAACATCTGTCTTTGGGACAAAACCTTCTAAAATCAATTCTTCTGCAGCTTGAAAGAAAGCATATAAGGTGCATTTGGTATCAAAAGCACCTCTACCAAAGACTTCATTACCCTCAATGACGCCTTGAAACGGATCATGAATCCAACCTTCTAAAGGAGCAGGAACCACGTCTTGATGCGCCATCAAAACGAGAGGCTTTAACAAGCTATCTTGTCCCTTCCAACAGGCTAAAAGGGATCCCCCTTCAAAGACTTTAATTTCCATGGTCGCAAATACATGAGGAAATAGTTCTTTCATCTTCGTTTGCATCTCTGTAAATAACGATTGATCTTGATTGGTCTTTGAGGCAATGGTTTTAAATCGAACTAATTGTGCTAATCCGTTAGCGTAAAGCTGTTTCACTGCTTCATCGATTTTGAAAGTATTTTCTAAAGGCTTTGGTGCTTTTAATAATAAGGTTCTTATCACCGCTATGAGTAGTAACATAACGAATACGCCAATAAGACCTAATAAACCATAGAGTAGATAATCCATAGGACCTCCTATATTAATTTTTTATCGTATAATAATTTCGCGACTAATACGCTTGTTACTGCACCCACCATAATGACGATGGTAATGTTGCCAATGACAAAACCAGGCAGTAAGAAAGCTAAAACAACCATTAATAATAAAGGAATCGCCACAATTTTCAAATTGCCTTTAAAATACTTATAGCCTAAAGCTCCGAAAAGGGCTGAAACCACCCAGTTAAAGGCGGGTTGTAAAACCTCGCTTGATAAGATGGGTCTTAAGGGAATTAACATGATAATACCGATAGTCATAATCGTTACCGTCGTTAAGGTTGAAGCCACGACGCTCACAGTTGAAACAACTTCGTTTTCTTCGGTTCCAACTTGAGTTCCTACGATTTGTCTTGCATTCATGACGCAAGGGATTTTAAGATTCGCTAAATTACCGGTAATAAAGGCTAAATAGGTTGCAGTTGTCCCTAAAATCGGCGAATAAGTCGCAACTTCTACAATCCCACCCGGAAGATAGATGAGTGATAAAACTCCGATACCAATCACCATTTGATGAATATTGGGTGTAACCCCGGTAAATAACATAATGAGAATCGGAATACTAATCATCACGGATAATCCTAATACCGTGAAGATTCGACCTTGACGATGCATTGAATCTTGATAAGATAATAAAGGTTTCATTAGTAAATTCCTCCTAGTCCTAATAAGACAGCTACCGTCATGCCAAAGATCATTGAAAACGATAAAGCAAAGTTTTCTAGCCATTTAATTTTCCTTTTTGTAATCAACCATTCAAAGAACGCCATCGCTAGCATCGCCGAAGCCATGACGATGATGGGAACGACTGTACTTCTGTCTTCGGTAACATAGTTGTTATTGCCATCTAAGACATACGCTCCGTCTTGAATAATTCTAACTTCATAACGAATCATTTTCGCCACGGCATCACCAATATAAGCAGAAATCATACCGATAAAGAAAGCATCGAATAAAATCTTGCCAAACCCTTTACCGCCGTCTTTCGTTGCTTTATTGATGACTTTTTGTTGGTATTTTTTAAAGAAGATTAAGGCGAAAATTGCGCCCCACATAATTGAAATTGTCATTACAAATGCAATTGTTACAAAATTTTCAGTCGTTAAAGTCGTTAAGGTGACACCCTCTGCCGCAACACTTAACGCCATGAGTTCATAATGGAGCGCTCCAATAACAGATAATCTAATCCATGGTAACGGAATACCCAGGAGTCCTGCCATGGTAATGACCCCAATAAATATCCCAATCGAAGGTAAAATTGAGAACGATACGGAACTAATGATGGCCTTTTTGATCATCGCTTTGTCCATGCCGAGTTTTTTGCTTTGCTTATAAGCGGTCCATCCAAAGTACAACGCACCACCGATGATAAAAAGTGTCACAAAAGCACCGAGTAAATACATCCACCATGATTCTTTGAGTTCACCAACTGTCGCTAACATATAAGTATTCAAGTTCAAGATTGTTCCTCCTCTAATCGTAATACAAAAATTGTAAGCGATTATCGCTTTCTTTTCAATAGAATGGCTGAAAATCGTGATAAATAAAAAATAAGACCCGCTTAGGTCTTAAAATGTACCCTGTATTGTGGACACACAAAAAAAACTGTGTGTGGAACAATATAGGGTATTTTTTGTATAATATAATGAAGGGGTGAGATTGTGAGT
>PGXM01000011.1 GCA_002839155.1 Tenericutes bacterium HGW-Tenericutes-1 | reverse complement strand
CAAAGAGTTTGATTACCCATTGGTTTACGTATTGATGCACTGGTTGTATGCGCCAGGGAGTTCATAAACAATCGTGATTGTATTTGGTAACTTATTTTCCAAAACGGAAACTTTCATTTTGGATTCTTTTCCATTAAAATCAAAGACTAAGTAACCCTGACTGGATGTGTTAAACAAAGAATGATTTTCGTCTTCAATTCTTGTTAATCCTGTTTCCCATAAAGGCATGGTTTTTCGGTCCACGAATAGATTTGAAACAAGTATTTGTGGTTTTTTGATTTCAAGTTGAACTGAATATTCCATATAATCACCTATTACATTATAACATATTCTAATTTCAATATAAACTGACACGATTATTTCTCAAATCTTATCTATTGATCTCTCAAATGAAATGATTTATTTAATTTTTGCTAGGTTGAAAATACGAGATATTTATGTTATGATTTTTTTGATATGTAAACTTATGGCATCTATAATGTAACTTATGCAACTATTATTGGCAATCATCATGAATTAAGATAAACTATCAATAGGTGGTGAAATGGTGGATATCAAGATCATATGCAAAAAAGAAAATTATGATACTTATGCAAAGCTTTTAACACAAGCCGGTTTCACCATCTCACTTGATGCGGAATTAACTTTCCGTGAAGATAATTTCATTCAAGATACATTGATTGGAAAAATTGATGAAGTCTATGAAATCATCCATTACTCCAAAATTGTCATGATTGAGAGTTTTGGGCATGAGATTATTCTTCATACCCTTGATAAAGAGTACAGTATTAAAGAAAAGTTATTTGAAATTGAAGGTTTATTTGAAGATAAAGGATTTATTCGAATCAATAAATCACAAATCATCAACAAAACGATGATTAAGGAAATTAGACCTTCCTTTAATTCGAAACTCAGTTTACTCATGAAAAATAAAAGCATGGTTGATGTCACAAGAAATTATCTCGTGCGTTTTAAAGAATTCATTGGTTTTTAGGAGGATATTATGCAAGGAGCTACCTTATTTATAATCATTATCATTATCGCAATTGTCTTCATTATTTTATTGGCTATTTTTGGATATAAAGCGCTATATAAACGCAGAGCGAATCAAGCATTAGAAGGAGTTCGTTCCACGTCATTGATTGATCCTTTATCTTTTTTTCAAGTGATTATCATGATTGTGACATTGACATTAAGCATCGTTGCATTATCAAAATTAGAAGTTCTATCTTCTGATATCTTAGAACAAACAAACCGAATCAACAGCTTAAATAATGACATTGATTTCTTGCGAAATAATGTTAATAGTTTGGAAAACTTACTCAACAATTACATTGAAAGTAATCAACTGGTGCAAAACTCAAGATATGATTTTGGGGATTATTCAAATATCAGTAATACAGTAGAAACAACGATTTCGTTTACATTAAAAGAAATTGATTCTTCTTCAGATATTTACATCGTTGCGACGAATATTGACGATGCGACTGATTTTATCAAAGAGCTTGTGGAAAGTGAAACCTTGACATATACAAAGACAGTATCTTTAGATATTGATGTGAAATATCAAATTACATTTATTATCGAATCAACGATTCACTCAACAGGTGGAATCTTATACGAAATAGATCTTCCAAGAATGCTAGATAATAAAACACAATTTTCAGCGGGTGTTTATGGTTTGAATCAAATGAACTATACGTTTAACTTTAGTTTTGATACATTAGGAATTGATAATTTAAGCATTGAATCAGTGCAACTTAGATATTATAAAAATACAAATATGATTGATTCGACTCTTAATATAACTTCCAGTTTAAATTTCTTTGATGAATCAGGTCAATATAATCTCGATTATGATTCGTCAATTAGTGATATGGAGATTACTGGCTTTGATATCATTGTGGTTGATTCTTGGGGTAATACTTGGATTTCACCCAAAATACCTTTAGGCCCTAACGGAAGTGAATAAGAGATATTACATATGGTATAATTAAGGTAAAGATCAAAGGGGTGATTTTTATGAACAATAATGATGTATTTGAACGGTTATACAACGAGTTAGAAGATGTCATCAGAGAAAAATATAAATTACCAGATACTGCGAGTGCAGTTTACTTCTATGAATCGAAGGTGTCAGGTGAACTTTCAAAACATTTTAGAATGTTGCGAGAGTTAAGGAATTACATTGTCCATGACAAAAGAATTGATACCTTTGATGCTTTTAGAGTGACAGATGAAGCCATTGCTTTTCTTGAAAAAGCCATCGAACAACTTAAAAAACCGATTCGAGCGATGAACATTTGTATTCAAAAACATCAAATCTTATTTGCACGATTGACTTCACCAGTATTACCTTTGATGAAATCGATGTTAGAACGTAATATATCGCATGTACCCGTCTTAGATGAAGTAGGAATTTTATATGGAGTTTATAGTGGTTCAACGTTATTTTTATCTTTAACTGAAAATCCTAAGTCCATGATTGATCAACAAACCACAATCGATTACTTTAAACCTTACCTTCCTATCAATCAACATGTCGGTGAACGGTACTGGTTTATCCAAAGAACAATGCCTTTAGATGAAATCATTGATTTATTCGGCCAAACGACAAAAGACGGTAAAAAACTAAAAATGCTCTTTGTTACTGAAAACGGAAAACCCTCTGAAAAGATCTTAGGGCTCATCACGCCTTGGAATGTTTTAGAATTAGATATCGTTGAATCTTAATCAATCAATGTAATAAAATACGACTCATTTTCACGAATAGGTCGTATTTTTGTTTTAGTTAATCGTTGTATATGATACAATATTAAGCGTGGAGGTATGGATATGACCGGAAAATTCTCAAGTTATTTAAGAAGTAAAAAGAAAATAATTCAACAATTAATTGATGAACTTGGTACGAAATATGCCTATGTATCGGTTTTAGGAACTGACGTGACAGGGACATCGATTTCACTTGATAAATCATCGACCAATGTCGTTCCGAGTGGGCTAACAGAGTCAGGATTTGTCATAAAAGTTTTCAATGGAAAAGTCTATAGCGAATTATCGACCAATGATATAAGTACAAGCAACTATCAAGCGATTATCGATGAAATCAATCGGTTGACACATTTAAAAGGAACCATTCCTTCGGTTGAAGTGGATGTTTTAAAGGAAATTGCTTTATCAAAACGATTTAATCGAAAAAACAGAGGAGAACTCTACACAACGGAACAAATCATTAAGATATTACGTGATTACGTTAATCGTACTTTAGCAGACTCTCCGTTAGTGATTAATGCCAGTGCTTCCATCGAAACGACTGAAATCTCAAAAATGTTTATGTCAAAACTAAAAGATTTAGAACAATATTACACTTGGTGTAATCCTCGTTCTTATGTTTTAGTTCGAAGAGATCAAAATACCAAATATGCTTATGATGGCTTTGGAACAAATTCTTTAGAAGAAGCCTTAAGCGATTTATCGCAAAAAATGGATTCAACCTTAAATACAGCCATTGAACTTTTAGATTCCGTGACGCCAACCCCGGGTTATTACGATGTCATTACTGATCCGTCAATCACGGGGCTGATTGCTCATGAAGCCTTTGGGCATGGCGTTGAAATGGATATGTTTGTTCGTGACCGAGCTAAATCACAAGAGTACATGAATAAACAAGTTGCTTCACCTTTAATTTCCATGCATGACGGCGCAGATTCAACCTTTAGCGTCGCTTCCTATTTTTTTGACGATGATGGTGTTTTAGCACAAGATACCAAGATTATCGATAATGGGATTTTAGTTGCAGGAATTTCCGATGCATTATCTGCCTTACAATTAGGCAAAATGCCTACTGGAAATGGAAGAAGAGAATCATATAAACGAAAAGCTTATACAAGAATGACGAATACGTATTTTTCTAAAGGAAAATCCAAACTCGAAGATATGATCAAAAGCATAGAATATGGCTATTTGTTATCACAAACTAACAATGGGATGGAAGATCCTAAAAACTGGGGAATTCAATGTACGGCCCATTATGGCAGGGAAATCAAAAACGGTGAATTCACCGGGAAAATCATTTCTCCAGTAGTGATGAGTGGTTATGTCATTGATTTGCTTAACTCCATTACTGCAGTATCTAAGGATTTCGAAATCATAGGATCTGGGTCTTGCGGTAAAGGCTATAAAGAATGGGTGAGAGTCAGTGATGGCGGCGCTTATTTGAAAGCAAAGGTGAAAATCGGATGATTAAACAACTAATCAAAACTTTAAAAGAATCAACAATCATCACTGATTGGATGATTAATGAAGTTCAAACCCTTGCTTCTCAAGCGTTTTATGTCATGCAAAAATTAGAAACTACTCGCATTGTCGATACGACAGAATATCAAGTGACGGTTTATAAACGTTTTGTTGAAGGCAAAGTCATGTATACCGGTTCTTCAAGATTTCAACTCAGTCACAAGTTATCAAAAAAAGAATTGGAAGAAAAAATTGAAGAAGCAGCTTATGCAGCGTCTTTTATTAAAAATAAGAGTTATGATCTCGTTACTGCTGAAAGAAAAAGATCTTGGACGCAAACCGCTTTTGAATTAGAACCGTTTGCTTTATTAGACAAAATCGCACAAATCTTTTTCACACAATCACAAGAAAACATCCGTTTCAATTCTTTAGAATTGTTTCATACGACAACCATAAATCATATCGTTTCATCTCGAAACGTTGATTACAAGAAAACGCTTCATAAAGTCAATGTTGAAGCCATTCCTTCCTATGATGGATTTGGTAACAAAGTTGAATTATACAAATACTATACCTATAATAATATTGACTTCGATGTTATCAAAAATGATGCTTCTAGTGCCTTAGAAGATGTTACGACGAGATTTCAAGCTAAAGCGATTAAAGATGTTTCTAAAGTCGATGTCATTTTAAAAGACGAAGATTTAAAGAATCTATTTGAAAATCTGATTGAAGATTATTCTTATGACTCCATTTACCGTCAAAATACGGATAAAGTCATTGGCGATTCCATTCAAAATGATGTCACAGGAGAATACTTGAACATCGGCTTGAAACCAGCTTCAAAGGCGGATGCATTTGATAAAGACGGCGTGTTATTATCACAGGTTAAAGTGATTGAAAAAGGAATCATTAGTAATTACTATGGGTCAAATCAATTCGCTCAATATTTAGGAATGAAACCTTCAGGGTTATTAAGAACAATTACAGTGCCAAAAGGTAAATCAAGTTATGAACAAATGACGAAAAAACCTTACTTGGAAATTATTGCGTTGTCAGGCATCCAAATTGACATGTACTCTAATTACATCGGTGGTGAAGTTCGGTTAGCCATTTATTTTGATGGCAGATTCCACTTACCGGTTTCTGGTTTCTCGTTTAGCGGTCATATCGATAAGAGTTTATCGACATTGTCATTATCTAAAGAAATGGTTTCAATCGATGGATATGAAGGACCAAAATACATCAAATTGAAAGATTTGGAAATTATTTAAGAGATGGCTAAATTAGCCATCTTTTTTTATAATCTTATAGCATTTCATAAAGAGAAATGATACACTTATCTTTAAATAGAAAAGAGGGTTATTATCATGGTAATGCCTGAAATATTTGATGCATATGATGAATTTGGAAATAAACTTGGAATTGATTTGATCAGGGGAAATAAAGTCCCAAAAGGGCTATATAACTTTGTTGTAGAAATCTATACCCTCAATCAAAATTGTGAATGTTTAGTTACCTTAAGAGATGAAAAAAAGTATTACCCTCATTATTGGGAAATAACAGCCGGTGCGGTTTTAAAAGGTGAAACTCCCATTGAAGCAGCGAAACGTGAATTATTTGAAGAAACGGGACTGGATGTATCAAAAGAACAACTCAAAGAATTGTTTATTGAAAAGCACGAATCCTGTTTTATCTATGGATATATTAACCGCATTGATTCGTTGAAACATCCGATTAGATTACAAATTGACGAGACGATTGATTATCGTTATATACCAATCAATGAGATGTTAGAATTTACAAAACGTAAAGATTTCGTCCCAACATGTGCTCTACGGTTTAACCGGTATTTTTCTAAAATCACAAAACTTTATCCTACATTGACTAACGACTGATATATTGACTAATTAGTTTCTAAATTGCTCTAAAAATATTTTTAAATACATTTTTTTAATTATTAGATAAAGACTCGATTGATTATTGCAAAACAATCAAAAATCTGTATCGGAATACACAACAAATTGATATAATTAAAAAGATGTTTCATTGAGGATATTATTTATCACTATAGGAGATTGTCATGAAAACTGTTAAACCGATTAACTATAAACGGATATTTGCGTTGCCACTCATCCTGACAACGATTTTTATCTTTGTTTTGTCGGTCGTAATTTATTCGATGACGATTTCAGCGTACCGAGAATATCATCAAAATGATGCTATTATTAAAGCCAAATTAATTTCAGAAAATATTACAGAAAATATCAAATACCAAAAATTGTTATTAGACAGTATTGATGATTCCTTATTAACTACGGCTAGAATTGCAATTTCAAATCAAGATTTAATTGATAATGAGTATTTATTACAGTTAACTGAGATAACCAATACAGAATATATCTATTATTATAGTCCAACAGGTGAGGTCATTTATGATCCTAGTGACATGTATATTGGGTGGCAAGCACAAGTTGGTGATCCAATTTATGATTTTATGACCAGCGGCGAAACCATCCGTATCGAAGATATACGTAAATCAACCGATGAAGATAATTATTACAAATTTGCTTATCTAAAAGCGAACGACGGTTACTTTATTCAAGTTGGCGTAAGAGCAGAATATGTATTAGAACTGACCGCACCTTATGAATATCAAAATGTTATTGAAGATATCGTTATTCAAAATGATGAAGTAATATATGCTCTTATCTTAGATGGTAACAAAATTGCGATTGCAGATTCAAATGAAGAATCCATCGGAATTGATTATTCAAGCGATGGAGATTATGAATTAGCAATCAATGGCGTTCCGGTTGCAACCGATCATTATTATGCTAAAGACAGCACGACTGTATTAGAAATCGCATATCCGATTTATGAAGATGGTGAAATCATTGGCATTTTAGCTGTTGGATATGCTTTATCATTCTTTAATCAAACACGGATTTATTTAATCATCATATTTATCATCATGGGTATAAGTTTTGTGGGTATTTATTTCATGACGCTTTATATTCAAATCTTTAAGCCGTTAAGAGGATTAGATGACGCAATTTCATCCATTGATGTCGAGTCAACGCAATCGAAACGAATTTTAGATGAAAAAAGTGTTTTTTCAGGAATTTATCAGACTGTTGATAATTTATCAAAACGAATTACTGACGAAAACTCTAAGAATATTCGTTTAAATAAACGCATCTCTTCGATGGCTTATACCGATTATTTAACCGGTGTTCCGAATCGCCTTGCCTTTATTGAAAAAATAACAGAAATTATCAAATCAGTTGAAAAACTCGCAGTCGTATTTTTTGATTTAGATGGATTTAAGTCCTATAATGACACCTTAGGTCATAATTTCGGCGATGCTTTATTAAAATCATTTACCAATCGGTTTAACTCTGTTAAAGATAATGATACGTACTTTGCACGCTATGGTGGCGATGAATTTTTCATGTATCATCGATACCATTCGATGGTGGACTTAAGAAGTTGGATTGAAAATGTGGCTTCATTATTTGATCAGCCATTTGAAGTAGAAGGTGTTGAATACCCTCTCGACGCAGGTATTGGGGTCAGTTTATATCCTGAACATGATACTTCTATTGAACAACTGATTAGAAAAGCTGATATCGCAATGTATTATTCAAAGAAACGTGGAAAAAATTTCGTTGAGTTTTATAATGATAAAATGGACGTTGTTATCCGTAATGACACTGAAGTTATAAAAAAATTAAAACAAGCTATTAAAAACGATGGATTTAATATCGTTTATCAACCGCAAGTCAATATCGATACGAATGAAATCGTTTCGATTGAAGCTTTGCTGAGAGTAAAAGACGAAAATATCTCTCCTAGTGTCTTTATTCCTCTCGCTGAACAAGGTGGCATTATCAATATGATTGGCCGCATTGTCCTTAAAAACGTCATTGAACAAATGGCGATTTGGAAATCTAAAGGCGCAAAACTCGTGACCGTATTTGTGAATTTATCGTCTCATCAATTAGAAGATGACGGACTTATTCAATATATTCAAGATTTGCTTTATGAATACGACATTCATCCGAGTTATTTAGGGATTGAAATGACGGAAAGTGCAGTCATTAAAAGGGAACTAGTCGCTTATCAGTTCTTGAAAGATCTCGATAAGTTAGGCATTCATACTGCGATTGATGATTTTGGGTCCGGCCACGCTGGATTATCTTATTTAACCAAGTATCACGTCGAAATGGTCAAGTTAGACCGTCAATTTTGCATAAAATATTTAACTGATCAAGGCTTACCGATTTTCAATGCGATTGTTGGATTGACCAAATTACTAAACTTTAAAGTTCTCGCTGAAGGCATTGAAACCCTTGAACACATCAATTATTTGAAACAAACTGATTGTCATTTAGTTCAAGGTTACTATTATTATCTTCCTTCACATCCAGATATCATCGAAAAAGTATTAATTAAATCAACAGGAGAGCAAACTTAAGCTCTCCTTATTTTTTAGACCATTTTATCGAATGACTTACCATCAAAACAAATGAAGTAATAATTAAATTTCTATGAATCATTAGTAGATCAAACGTATTAGTCTTTGATAAAAACGGATAATTATGATAAAATGAGGATAATGATTAACGCACATTTATTATTGAGGGAGTGATGAAATGAAGTATCCCATTCATAAAGATTTTTGGTGGATGAACTATATGCATATGTCTAAAAATCTCTCCTTATTGAAAATTGAAAACTGGATGCTTAAAATTGCTTACTCTTTAACAAGTAAAGGTAAAGGTATCATTAAGAGACAAATACAAGTTAAAACTCGGGATAATCACTACGTTCAAGTCGATTTGTTTTATCCCAAAAATAAAGAAACAAATTCAAAAGGTTTGCTTTATCTTCCGGGTGGCGGTTTTATCATGCGGGCGACCCATATTCATAAAATAAATCTTTGTCATCTCGTGAGAAGGACTCAATCGGTTGGAATGATGATTCATTATCGTCTTGCGCCTAAATATCCGTTTCCTACAGCTTTATACGATGCCATTGATGTATTGAATTATATTCATACAAATGCATTATCACTCGGATTAAACTCTGATTTGTTAGGGATAGGCGGGGATTCAGCCGGTGGGAATTTGGCTTGTGGACTGGCCTTATACAATCAAGATTACTTACACATTCCTATCAAAACTTTAATGTTAGTATACCCAGGGCTTGTAAAGGGCCAATCGACTCCCTCAAGAAAAAATTACACAGATACCCCCATGTTTAATGCTTCCATGTTCCCTTTGATTGAAAAAGTATATTATAAAAACGGAACTCTAGATCTTGAACACTATGCGTTTCCGATGGAACATCCCAATATTCATTCCTTAGGCTCTGTTTATATTGAAACTGCTGAGTATGACTGTCTGGTTGATGAAGGATTGATGTTTCATGACCGGTTGGTGAAACTCAATATTTCATCAACATTACATGCCACTAAAGGAACAGTTCACGGGTATGATGTCGTTCAAAGAAGTCAAATCACAAAGGAATCGATTTCAAAACGTTGTGAATTTATCAATAATCATTTAAAATAATAAATGCTTGTCCATGAGGGCAAGCATTTATTTTAAGGTTCAATTTTCTGAAACCATCCATAGTAGACCAGCGGATCAATAAAATCATTGATTTGCATGAAATAATAACCCCGGTTATAAACATTAAATGTATTATTTTCAGTTATCTGGATTTCACCTTGATAGTCATATAACGTGTAATTGAAGATATTCGATTGATTCATATTTCTAAGTTCATAAATACCCGGTTCAAAAAAGAAACCGAAGTAACTGTTTTCGACATAACTTGCATTATACTTAACGTATTCACCTGTTCCTCTAAAATGATTGATTGTAGGCATATTAAAACTTACAACGTCTTGTTGATCCGGATTTGAGAGGGTAGGATCTATCGAACCAGGTTCTGAAATATAAAAATTAGTCGTCATTGAATAAATATACAAATCATAATCATAATCCGAGTTGAGAGGGAATCGCCATTCACAATAGACTTGTAATACGTAATTTGGGTTATATATGCCATGCGGTTGGAAAGTGAATTCAGCTTTGAATTTAAATTTCTCAAAGGTATCAATATGGGAATACAGGTAGATAAACGGGATTTGAACATCATAAAGCCAGTCGCTATCCTGTAATTCATCTTTATTGAGGGTTGCGACAAACCGACTTAGTCCATTAAATTTGACTTTTTTGGCATTCAGCTCCGTGGGAAATCTTAACACATTTTTTTCGTTTCCAGCGATTATTTCATAATCAGGTTTTTTAGATAAATTGAGATACCTCGTATTTCCTTCAAGCATCATAACCATAAATTGGTCGTCTTTAGTAAAGTATGTTTCCCATAAATCTAATGAATTATAGTATCCAATCGTATCGATTAAATCAATTTCACCGGTTGTCACATGAGCGTACATGCTAGAAGATTCGATTGATTTGAATTGATTGCTTTTGGAATAAACGGTCTTTACATAGATGTTATTGGAAATATAACCGCCTTTATCGTTGATATCAAGACGAATCCGTGATAAAAAGAAGTCTAATCCTTCACCATCAGACATCCCTGATAAATTGGAATTGGAGTTACAAGCAACAAACGATAGTATAAATAGAGAAATAAATCCAAGTATCAGTAATCGCTTCATGAAATCACCCTTTCATGAGTAAGACTAATTTCATTATAACAAGAATTATAAATTTCACAATGACCCGTAAAAAAATAGGAAGTGTGAAGATATCTTTGTATCTTATTTAATGGTTTTGTGATACAATGTTTTAGTCATTGAACAAAAGAGGTAATAATGAAATCAACACTCGCTTATGATTCACGTTGGTTGCGTTTAGATAATGCAGCTAAAATATATCCCGTCGTCGCCACCGAAAAGAACAGTGGTGTTTTTCGGGTTGCTGCAATTTTAAATGAGTTAATCGATCAAAAAATCTTATTTCAAGCGGTTGAAGATTCAAGAGACAGATTTCCTTCTTTTTTTGTAAAACTTCATCAAGGATTTTTTTGGTTCTATTATGAGCCCAATTTAAAACCTGTGATGATCAAAAATGAATCCCCTTATATTTGCGATGAGATGAACGCTCACAAAAATAATGGATATTTATTTAAGTTCTTGTGTTACGAAAATCGAATCAGTTTAGAAGTTTTCCATAGTTTATCGGATGGAACGGGAGCTTTTGCTTTTTTAAAGGCGGTCGTATTTCGTTATTTAGAATTAAAAGGAAAACGAATCATTAATGATGGAAGTATACTAACTTTAGATGATCGTCCAACGAAAGAAGAATTAGAAGATAGTTATAATGCGTTATATACCAAGAAGAAACGTTTAAGATTTCCAAATCCGACGGCTTATCGCATCAAAGGGAAAAAGTTTAAAGCGTCTGGAGGAATTGGGTTAATCGGAGTTCATCTTCAAACGGACGCGTTGAAACTCTTGGCAAAACGTTATCAAGCGACAATTTCAGAATTTTTAGTTGGGTTGCTTTGTTATTCCATTATTCAAACGGGCGATCAAAAGCAATTGTCGAAACACCCATTAAGAATCAGCGTTCCCGTAAACATGAGACGATTTTTATATTCAAATAGTTTACGGAACTTCTCATTATTTTTCAATACCATCCTTGACACTAGAGGGATTGAATTATCATTTGAAACTATTCTCTCGATGATTCAAGACCAGTTTAAACACGAATTAACCGTCGAGCGTTTACAAGATCGCTTGAATGAAAATGTTCAATTCGAAAAAAATTTCATGGTAAAAATAATGCCCCTTATATTAAAGAAATTGATATTTAAAATCGGATATAATATCATTGGAAATCGTCCTTCAACGATTTCATTAACCAACTTTGGCGAGATTAAATTACCGGAATTAATGAAAGAAGAAGTCCAACGTTTTGAGTTCAACTTAGCGTCTGGTAAAAAGCCAGGTGTCGCTGTCAACACATACAATAACACGACCAATATTATCTTTAATCGTTGTTTTAAATCAACGGAACTAGAACGGGTATTTGTAAAGTTCTTAGTTGATCAAGGATTAAAGATACAAGTCGATTCAAATCATTGGCAATAAAATATAGATCTAAGAAAACGGAGCACCAAAATGACATTTGAACAATTAAATATTATTAACCCCATCACTGAAGCCTTAAAAAGTGAAGGGTATTTAAATCCAACACCGATTCAAGAAAAAGCCATTCCTGTGTTACTTTCAGGAAAAGACTTGCTTGGCAGTGCTCAAACAGGCACTGGAAAAACTGCGGCTTTTGCCATTCCAATTTTACAAAAACTCTATTCACCGACACACCTTCCAAGAAAATATCGGACGATTAAAGCTTTAGTGTTAACACCAACAAGAGAACTCGCAATGCAAATTCAAGAGAGTTTTCGTGTATACGGACAAAACTTAGGTGTTAAATCGGTTGTTATCTATGGTGGCGTAAAACAAAAATCACAAACGGAAGCTTTAAAAGCTGGATTAGACGTTTTGATTGCGACGCCAGGAAGATTGCTTGATTTATTGAATCAAGGGTTCGTTGATTTAAAAAACATTCAATATTTTGTTTTAGATGAAGCTGACAGAATGCTTGATATGGGTTTTATCAATGATGTTAAAAAAATCATTCATGAAATCCCTAAGAAAAGACAGACGATGCTTTTTTCGGCGACCATGCCAAAATTAATTTCAGAACTTGCGAATACAATATTGATTGATCCCATCCGTATCGCCATTGATCCAGTGGAAACAACGGTAGAAGCCATTCAACAAAAAATCTATTACGTTTTAAAGCGTAATAAGACAAATTTGTTAATGCACATTCTAGAAGAGACAAAAACAGAATCTGCGTTAGTATTTACTAGAACCAAACATGGGGCTAACAAACTCGTTAAAGAATTAGGACTTAACAAAATCTACGCAGAAGCAATTCATGGCAATAAATCTCAAGGCGCAAGAACATCAGCGCTAGCGAAATTTAAAAGTCATGAATTAAGAATTTTAGTCGCAACTGATATCGCTGCCAGAGGACTCGATATCGAGAAATTAGGACTCGTCGTCAATTTTGATTTACCTGAAGTTCCTGAAACGTATATTCACCGTATTGGTAGAACTGGAAGAGCTGGATTATCCGGTGAATCGATTTCATTTTGTTCGGAAGAAGAAACGGATTTATTAAAAGATATCGAAAGACATATCGGAAAAAGAATTCCTCTGATTGAAAATCACCGTTTCTCAGCTTCTTATGAGAAGAAAGAACAAAGAGTCGCACAAAAGACACCCGTTCAACCTTCAACGCAAAAACCGAAATCTTCCGTTCAAAATCCGCAGAAAAATTACTATAAATCTTCTAAACCCTTTCCAAAAGCGGTTAAAAAACCTACCAATCAATTTACCGCTCCTTCAGAACAACAACTAAAACAACTAAAAAAGAATCAAGATGCAGAAAGATTTACACCAAAAAAACCTAACATCAAATAATATTTAAATTATGAACAGTTCTCAATTGAGAGCTGTTTTTTTTAATATAATGCGATATGACCATCACACCTTGGTTCAGAGGCACCGGCATATACACCACTCTTTAAATCTTTCAGTATTATTTGTCCTCTTCCGAAATGAGATAATTCATGCTCGATATGAATGTCATGACCGCGTTTGATCAACGCTTCAATGATTGATTTATCTACAGTTGGCTCAACCATGACCTTTTTTCCTTCCATCCATTGCCATCTCGGTGCATCAATCGCCGCTTGCGGATTCATGTTAAAATCAATCAAATTCATAATGACTTGAAGATGCCCTTGTGGTTGCATAAATCCCCCCATCACGCCAAAAGGACCGATGGCTTGTTTGTCTTTCATGATAAACCCGGGAATGATGGTGTGATAAGGACGTTTTAGGGGTTTTAAAAGATTAGGGTGATTGAGTTCTAAAGAAAAATTAAGACCTCGGTTATGTAAAGCAATGCCAGTATTTGGAATAACAATCCCTGAACCAAATCCCATATAATTGCTTTGAATAAAGGAAACCATATTACCCTCTTTATCGGCGGTACACAAATAGACGGTACCGGCATCTTGAAAATCATAAGGAAGTGGCTCTTTGCAAATATTCGATATTTCCTTTCTTCTTAATGTAGCGTAATCACTTGATAAAAATTGTACAATGCTTTTATTCATGTGAAATATATCAGCGATTTGAGATAAGCCATCGGAAAAAGCAAGTTTCATCGCTTCAATTTGCGTATGATACGTTTCTTCATTTTCTTTCACTGAAAAATTAAAACCATTCATGATGTTTAAGGCTTGTAAAGCGACCATTCCTTGCCCGTTAGGAGGGATTTCACATATATCGTATCCTTTATAATTGACTGAAATCGGATCAACCCATAATGGTTGATAACTAATCAAATCACTTTTACGAATGAAGCCGTTATATTTGATAGAATAGGCATCTATTAATTCTGCGAGTTCACCTTCATAAAATGCTTTTGAGTTTGATACACCAATCAATTCTAAGGTTTTAGCATGATGAGGCAACTTGACAATATCGCCCGTATTTGGTGCTTTTGAATTGAAAGTAAAAGTTTCAAACCATTCGTTAAACTCTTCTCCAGATAAATGTTTTTTATAGATGTCATAAGCGTTTTGCCAATGTTTAGCCACATGCTCACTCACAGGATAACCCTCTTTCGCATAAGCAATTGCGGGTCTTAAACATTCGATTAACGATAATTTTCCAAATTTTTGATTGAGCGCTGCCCATGCGGCAGGAATCCCTGGAACAGTAACCGGTAATAAACCATATTTAGGGATTGAATTGAATCCTCTTGATTGTAAGGCATCAATCGACATCAGTTGAGGAGCGTAGCCACTTGAATTCAATCCATGAAGTTTGTCTTGAAACCATACAAGCGCAAAAGCGTCACCGCCGATTCCATTCGATGTTGGTTCAACGACTGTGAGACAAGCAGCGGTTGCGATGGCACTATCGATGGCGTTCCCACCTTTTTTTAAGATCTCAAGCCCCGCCATCGCTGCCAGAGGTTGTGAAGTCGCGACCATGCCGTTTTTAGCGTATAGGACGGATCTTTTAGATGCATAGGGATAATTAGGATTTGTTTTATTCATAGAAGACTCCTTTATATTGACAAAAATCATTATATCAAAGAGTTCATAAAACCGCTATATCAAAACCTAATAAATGAATTTAATATTTGTTCGATAATGTTTGCGTAAGTCATAAAAACCGTGTAAAATAGTAACGTAATTGATTTAGAAATAGAGGTAATACCATGAATTTAAGAAGTTTAGTCGGCGATAAAAAATTTTATAAATCACTTTTTACAGTCGCACTTCCGATTGTTGCTCAACAGTTGATTACCTCTTCTGTACAACTCGTTGACAATGTCATGGTTGGTTCTTTAGAAGAATCTGCGATTGTATCCGTATCAACGGTCAATCAACTCTATTTCGTGATGATGCTCATTACTTTTGGGGCGATTGGTGGAGCGGGTATCTATAGCGCTCAGTATTTTGGTTCAAAAGACTTTGATAAATTAAAACAGACGTTTCGTTTTAAAATTATGACGGCGTTAACGGTCTTTTTTGTATCATTTATCATCTTCACCGTTTTTGGAAGAACATTAATTGGTTTTTTTACAACGAATCCAGTGACCATTGAAAATGCAATGGATTATTTAAAAATCATTCGGTTTGGGATATTACCTTGGGTACTAACGATTGCGATTGTTAATACATTCAGAGATATGGGGATCACAAAACCCTTGATGTTTATCTCGATAGCTGCCATCATCACCAATACGGTATTGAATGCGTTATTAATCTTTGGCTTATTTGGTTTTCCAAAACTAGGTATTATTGGTGCGGCTTATGCAACAGTCATTGCGAGAACATTAGAGTTTGTTCTATCACTTGTGTTGTTAAAAAGAAAAGGCATTGCCTTTGATACTAAATTAAAAGATGTTTTAAAGATTGATAAAAAAGTATTAACCTCCATTTTTGCGATGGCTTTACCGTTGATGTTAAACGAAGCCTTATGGTCTTCGGGTCAAACGATGTTTATGCAAGCTTATTCCATGCGCGGCGAGTATGCTTTTGCGGCACAAAACATAACAGGAGCGATTTCTCAATTAGTCTTTGTGACATTTGGCGGAGTTGCGACGGGGATTGCAGTATTAGTTGGAAACACTTTAGGGAGAAATGAGTTAGAAGAAGCAAAAGAAAACGCCAGAAAATTGATTGCATTTGCGGTATTCTTCGCCGCTTGCATGGGAGTTTTATTGTTTATCTTAAGTTTCTTTGTCTTAGATATCTATAAAGTCGCAGAAGAGACGAAACGAATTGCACAGTTTAATATAAGGGTGAATGCTTTATTTATCCCAGTATATTCTTTTAATGTGGCACTCTATTTTACGTTACGATCAGGCGGAGATACAAAATCGACTTTACTCATGGATTCAGTGTATATGTGGGTCGTGGCAGTTCCTATTGCATTTGTCATGTCAAGATTTACAAATTGGCCCGTGACAATCATGTTTTTATTAGTACAAGTAACGGATATTCCTAAAGGATTATTTGGTTTGTCACGATATCGTAAAGGTTATTGGATTAAAAATTTAGCTAAAAATGAAGAAAAAGTTATCGTAAAGACTTAAGAAAAGAGCTGACAAATTTTGTCAGCTCTTTTTAAATTATTCATTGAATAGTGAGAAAAATAATTTATCGTAATGAAGTAAATGTCCAATAATCAAGGTGCCTGCGATTTGATCGAAACATTGTTTAATGCTAACTTTATTTGCTTTAGCATCTTCTAGTAATTTTTGGAAACGTTCAATTAAAGCATTATGTTCAGCTTTATGAATTTCATATTGATCATAACCCACTTCAAATAAGACGGATTCTTCATAATGAAAGTGGGTAATGACGTGGGCCATGATAGTTTGAAGTTGATTGAGAACTTTTTCAATATTTTCTCTTTCTAAAGCGATATGAGCAAGTTCATTGGATAGATTAAGTAATTCTTTATGTTGTTTGTCAATTTCCAGATGACCTGAATTCCATGATTCTTGCCAATCAACGGTCGCAAAAGCAAGAGGAAGCGGTTGGTGTGTTGGCCAAACGACAACTTTGTCTTTACCCGATTTTTTAGCTTGGCTAAGGCCGTAATCGGCTCTTCTAAACCAGCTTTGAGATGAATCCGTTGCTTTATATTCCGATACTCCTAAACTGATGGTGACTTGACCTGCTTTTTCGTTAAAAGCTTCTTTGACATCAATTCTTAATTTTTCAGCGACTTCATTTGCGGTGTTTACTTCCGTGTTTGGTAAAACAATTAAAAACTCTTCGCCACCCCATCTATAAGCTATATCAGAAGTTCTGATTGAATTTCGAGTTACTTCTGCGAGCTTAATTAAGACTTCATCGCCGTAGTCATGTCCATAGACATCATTCACAATTTTAAAATTATCGAGGTCAAAAATAATAAAGGAAAGCGGTTGATTATAAACTTTAGCAATTTGCGTATATTTATCGATTTCTTGTTCTAAAAAATGACGGTTATAAAGTCCTGTGAGCGAGTCTTTTAAAGCAAGCCGTTTTAATTCATCATTTTGGTGTTCTAACATGCTTTGTAGTTTTGCATAATCGGCAGATAAGATCATCATCGACCAAATATTAATACTAATGAAGATAAACATATTCGTTACCGTGGTAAATAAACTATCTTCAATTAACAATCCTTCAGATTTAAAGGTTGTGATTGCGAATATAATTCTTGCTATCGTTATGATAAGATAAATTCCTACAACTGATTTAGCTACTATGAGGTATTTGGCATTTTCTTTTTTGAGAACAATTGATAAATCAAAATAATTATCATAAATCACCAACAGTGCCATAAGCGAACTAATAATCATTCTGATACTATAATGCGGAAAGACAAAAGTGAAAATGATAAAGATGATGAGGAACATAACAAAATATACAATAGTTCGTTTTCTTAAGAATGGAAGATTATAAATGAGTTTAAATCCAGCTGATAACAGAAATAAAAAGACGAAGTAAGACATGTTGAGTAAGACAACACTAAAGATTGGATGCCAAATACCTTGATAATACGTTAATATCGCTAAAAAAACAGCGAAGAAGTAGCCGATAGAAAAAACTAAGAATGACTTTTCTTTTCGTTTTAGGCTTAATAATGCAAATAAAAAAGAATAGCTTATTGAGATAATACCTAGTGCAGTTAATAAGGTTCGGTTATCCATGGTAGACTCCTAACATATTTTTAATAAATATCGATATCGTTTATACCATAAAACAATCAAATTTTCAATTGATTAACTCTATTTATATCAATAATTGAACTATTTTATGATTATGCAATTTTATTATGAAGCATCCTTTGATAATTTGAAAAAACCATTACTTCATTCAAATATTATATGGTATAATCTTTTTTGAAATGAAGGTTATTTTGATCTTATGAAATAGAATTTCGACGAAACTTCTTTTGGCTGCGGAGGTGATATGAGTGAATGTTGTTCTTATAATATTAACAATCTATTTTTTTATTGCTGGCATTTTGGGAGCATTTTTTACAATGTATGCCTTTATTAACCGTAAGTCAATCATCGCGAAAACAATTTTTATTCTTGGCTTTTTATTGACACTTTCTTTGTTTAGTTACCTATTTGAATTAAACAGTGATACTTTAGAAGAATTACTCTTTTGGAATCATGCTCAATATCTCGCTTTGCCATTTATTCCAACGATTTGGCTTTATGTTTCTTTTCGATTTACGCGATATAAAATTCCATTTAAAGGATTTAATGTCTTAGTTTGGATTATACCCATCATTACATTTATTTTAGTTCATACTTCAAGTTTACACTCTTGGTATTATACATCAGCTACGATGGTTGAAGGTTTGTTTAATCATGCTCTCGAACTTCAAAAAGGATTTTGGTTCTATGTGCAAATGATCTATGCGATGGGTATGATTTTATATGCGACGATTGTTTATTTCTTATATTCATTAAAATGTTCTCTTGGCGCGAAAAAGGTTGCGAACCGATTAGTTTTTGCCTCTATCTGGCCATGGGTTGGTATATTATTAGGGTTGTTTCCTGAAATGACGATGGGGATTTTATTTGCCGCAGTGTTTATGCCGATTTCGATTGTTATTTTTGGAACAGTTTTGTTTAATCGATATTTGATATCCATTAAACCAATTGCGAATGATATATTTTTTGATGTCGCCAATCAAGGGATTTTAGTCTTTGATTATAATAATTATTTAATTGATGTCAATCCTTATGCCCTTAAAAGTTTTCCGTTTTTAAAACAATATTTGAATTATCCATTGGATGAAATCATCAATTTTGTGCCTGAAATCGGTAAAATAAAAGGCGTTGAACATCTAGATAGTTTTGAATTTCAAGGAAAGTATTTCCAGACGCATCTAAGTTTAATAAAAGACTCGTTTGGGTATTCGATTGGATCACTCTTTACCTTTATTGATGTTTCAGAAAATCATCGAGTTTTAGAGACATTAAAAAAGAACCAATCGCATATTGAGTATTTGAGTGTCCATGACCAAATGACAGGACTCCATAATCGGCATTATTTAGAAGATTATATCGCGAATTTAAAACCAGAAGATTATCCGTTGGGGGTTATCTTCATCGACATGAATAACTTAAAAATGACCAATGATTCTAAGGGCCATTTAGCGGGAGACTTGCTTATAAAAAATACCGCGGATTTAATCGTCACAGTCTGTAATTCAAACGATTTAACGGTTCGAATTGGGGGAGATGAATTTTTAATTTTAATTCGCAACAGTACTGAAATGGATATTAGAGAAAAAATGAAACAACTTCAAGAGAAGGCTAAAGATAAAGGCATTTCATTTGCATTAGGTCACTCCATTAAAACCCAAAAGGTCAGTTTTGACGAAGTTTATAGGCAAGCAGAAGACAGAATGTACATGGATAAGGATTTAAAAAGATAACATTAAAGCAGTTCATCTTGAACTGCTTTTTTAATGCGTTTTAATGACTTTCCAGGCCTTAATTAATAAGGGGAGTGTATAGGCTGCGTTCGCCGCTGAAGTTGAAGGTAGGTAATGGTAAGGAATACGACAATTTGAATGATACTTTTCAAAATAATGAACTGCTTTTTTTCCATTTAAGAAGATATGTTTAATCTGAGTGTTTTGAAGTAATTGGTCGATATCTGTCGGTATCACATTTTTGATGGATAAGTCCTCAGAGTTTGTAATGTCACAAGATTCGATGACATCATAAAGAGCGATATGGTAAAAATTGAGTAAGGTCTGTTTTTCTTCAATTGAGGCATTCACAAAATCATCTTGATAAATTTCAGACAAAACAATCCAAAATCGATTTTGTGGATGCATATAATAAAAACTATTTTCTCTTGATTTCACCGAAGGAAAACTTCCAAGAATCAAAATGGTTGACTGTGAATTTGAAATTGCGTTAAATGAGTGGTGTAGCATTCAATCACTTCCTTTTAAAATCCTGTAGAAGATCATCACAAAATTGTCGATTTAATGATATAATAATATCATGAATTGAGGTGTCTATCCATCATGAATCAAAAATTAAAAGATGCAGTTACAAAAATAGAGTCAATTACCGCTTTAAAACCCACAATTGCGATTATATTAGGGTCAGGATTAGATGGAATTACAGATAAGATGACACATTTAGCGATGATATCATTCACCGATATTCCGCATTTTATTAAACCGACGACGGAAGGGCATCAAGGGGCTTTTTACTTTGGAAAATTAGAAGGCAAAAGTCTTTTAGTGATGAAAGGAAGATATCATTACTATGAAGGGTATCCCTTAAAAGACGTTACTTTCCCCATTTCAGTCATGGCTGCTTTAGGGATTAAAACACTCATTATTTCAAATGCTTGTGGTGCGGTTAATCAAAAATTTAACGCCGGGGAAATGATGATTATCACTGATCATTTGAATTTAACGGGGACAAATCCGTTAATCGGACCCAATGATCAATCCATAGGTCCAAGATTCCCAGATGCTTCTGAAATATATTCAAAACGTCTGATTGAGAAATCGAATATCTTCGCAAAAAAATTGAAAATTCGATTAAATCAAGGCGTTTATGCATGGTGGAGTGGACCTACCTATGAGACCCCTGCTGAAATAAGAATGATAAGAACAATAGGCGCGGACGCAGTTGGCATGTCAACAGTGCCTGAGGCGTTAGTTGCATCTCATGCGGGTATTGAGATTTTAGGGATTGCGTGTTTAACGAACATGGCGACAGGAATCTTACCTCAAAAATTAACACATGAAGAAGTTTTAGTTGCGGCAAAAAAGATTTCAATCGATTTTGGCAAATTAGTCTATCAATTAATTTTATCGATATAGGAGAATAAGTGAAAACCATATTTAGTCAATCGACGAACCCTTATTTTAACTTAGCTTGGGAAGAATATATCTTCAAACATGTTCAAAGTGAAGAAGATATTCTTTTATTATGGATAAATGAGCCTTCGGTGATTATCGGTCGAAACCAAAACATTTTTGAAGAAGTATGTCAAAATTATACGTCATTGCATCATATTCCTATCATCAGAAGAATTTCTGGTGGCGGAACGGTATTTCATGATTTAGGGAATTTAAATTTTTCTGTCATGACGAATCAGTATAAGGATGCGATAAGTAATTATAAGTATTTTACACAACCTGTGGTTGATTGCCTCAAAGAACTTGGGATAAATGCGACTTTTTCTGGTAAAAGTGACATCTGTATCAACGAATTAAAAATCAGTGGGAATGCACAAAGCTATCACCAAAATCGGATGTTACATCATGGAACGCTCTTATTCTCATCAAATCTAGATCAATTAAATCATATTATCAAAAAAACAACGCACGACATTGAATCCTTTGGTGTTAAGTCAAACCGTTCAAATGTAACCAATATTCTAAATGCGCTAGAAACACCGATGTCAATTGACGATTTTAAAGAATATTTGCTAAAATTTTGGTTAAAGACCGATCAACCTTTGGCCAAAGCATTATTTTTGAATGACATAGATTTAGAAGCTATTAATCTCCTTATGGAAACCAAATATCAAACTTGGGATTGGAATTATGGTGAATCGCCCGCTTTCGAAATTAAGAAAGCGATGAAGCAATACATGATACATATCAAAGTTGATAGCGGTTTAATTGAAGACTTTATCTATTTTGATGGTGAAATTCATCATCAAATGAAAAATTTCATCGGGATTCATTTTGATAAAGAGAGTTACATTGATAAAGTGAGTCATTCAGGAGAAAACTTTAAAAAACCCCTACAATCTTTTTCATCCTTATTATTTGATTAAAACAAAGGACATTCGCTTGAATGTCCTTTTTTAATTACATATGAATCGGCTTTAATAATGCGCCGATAGCAGCTTCCATCACCGCTTCAGATACTGAAGGATGAAGATGAATTGAATTTGCAATATCAGCGATGGTTGCTTCTGAATCTCTTGCTAATACAGTTTCGGCTAACAAATCGGTCGCATTCGCTGCTAAGATGTGTGCGCCAAGGATTTCACCATTTTTTGGATTAACGATGATTTTGACAAACCCATCAGTATCGCCTTCAGCCAATGATCTTCCATTGGCAAGGAGTGGAAATTGACTGACTTTATAATCAGTCTTTTTTTCCTTCACTTCTTTTTCAGTCAATCCTATCCATGCGATTTCAGGGAATCCATAAACCGCCGAAGGAACACTATCAAAAGAGAATTTTGATTTTTTACCCGCTATTGTTTCAACTGCGACGATACCTTCTGCAGAAGCAGCGTGTGCGAGCATCATTTTTCCCGTAATATCACCAATGGCGTAGACATTAGGAATGGAGGTTTGCATTTGTTCATTGACCTGAATACCTTGTTTATTCATTGATAAATTCAGCTGTTTAAATGAATCGATATTAGGTTTCATTCCTACCGATAATAAAACAATTTCACTATCAATATTTTTAGATTGACCATTTAGTTCATAAGTGACTGAAGCTTCATTGATTTTTGTGACATTCGCCTTCGTGATGATTTCAATCGATTCTTTAGCTAATAATTTCAAGTATGCATTTCTAATATCGTCATCAATCGGCATCAAGATTTGTTCAAGTCTTTCAAGAATCGTCACTTTTGTCCCAAAACTTGAAAACAGCGTCGCAAATTCAATACCAATGACGCCACCGCCAATAATTGTTAAAGAATTAGGAATTTTAGGATAATTGAGAAGTGTTTTAGAACTATAAACGAACTGATTTTCAATGCCTTCTTTTAATCCAGGGATGGGAGGAATTATGGGACTAGCACCGGTAGCTAAGACAATATTTTTAGCTGTTATCGTTTCTGAATTGACTTTCACTGTCGTGTTATTGATGACTTCACCATATCCTTGAAATACGGTAACGCCATTCTTTTTTAGGAGGCCTTGAACACCTGAGGTTAAACGTTTTACGACCGAAGATTTTCTTTGAAGAATAACATCCCAGTTTGGTTTAATTGAAGCTGAATCAACGGAAATCCCGTAATCCTTAGAATGCTTCATCAAACGGTATACTTTTGCGCTCTTTAATAGCGTTTTTGTGGGGATACACCCTTCATTGAGACAGACACCACCAATAGCATCCTTTTCAATTAAAGCGATTTTTAAGCCTAATTGTGCACCTTTGATGGCAGCCACATAACCGCCGGGGCCACCACCTAAGATTAAAATATCATAATTATCCATTAGGCAAGCAGTAAAAGCATCGGATTCATTAAGTAGTGTTTGAACCGCATAACGAAGCGTCCGGCGTCAGCGCCATCGATAATGCGGTGATCAACTGCAAAAGAAATAGGTAATATTTGTGCAATGACGATTTCATTGTTTTTTACGACAGGCTTAGGAGCAATTTTACCGACGCCCATGATCGCTACTTCAGGATACTTAATGATAGGTGCACCAAACGTTGCGTCAAATGCACCGTAATTCGTCACCGTAAAGGTTCCGTTTTGAATATCTTTTAATTGAATGGTACGTTCAATGGCTTGAGTTTGTAATGACTTGAGTTGTCTTGCTAATTCAAAGATTGATAATTGATCAGCGTTTTTAATATTAGGAACCATCAATCCTTCAGTCGTATCGGTCGCAAAGCCGATATTGATGAAATCTTTATAAATGATTTCAAGCGCTTCGTGATCAAACGAAGCATTGAAAATTGGAAATTCTTGAATCGTCTTCGTTAATGCTTTTATGATAAAAGGCATGTAAGTTAAATGAACCAAAGCAGCTTCAGCGAGCGGTTTTTGTGCTTGACGGAATTGTACGAGTTCAGTCACGTCGATTTCATCCATTAAAACCGTATGCGGAATGATTTGTTTTGATAACGTCATCGCATTAACGATGGCTTTTCTAACCGACGTAATTGGAACACGTCTAGTATTTTGACTTGGTTCAAATTTATAGGCAGGAGTGATGGGTTTTGATGGTTTGGTCATTGGTTTATCAACTGCATTTTCAACATCGGTTTTTAAGACTCTGCCAAAGTCACCGCTCCCTTTTAAAGATTGAATGTCAATGTTATGATCACTGGCAAGTTTTCTTGCAAGTGGAGATGCAAGAACCACAGTATCATTCTTCTGAATTGGTTTCTCTTCATAAGAAGAAGCAATCACTTCTGATGAAACCTCAATTTGACCGACAACACCCGCATTTTCGCCTTCTTCAGCGACGACTTCAGTTTTTTTAACTGGCTCATCGGATGAATCGGTTTGAATTAATACCAAGGTGTCGCCTACATGGATAACTTCACCTAGTTTTGATCCTAACTTAGTTATTTTTCCGGTTACAGGGCTGGGAATTTCTGCGTTGACTTTATCGGTTTCAATGATACAAAGTGTTTCACCTTCATTAACCGTATCGCCAACTTTATAAAACCATTTTAATAATTTGCCTTCATGAATACCTTCACCGATATCGGCGAATTTAAAATCGTACATCATAACCTCCTTACGCTTTCATCGAAACGATGTTTCGAATTTCTAAAGCGATTTGTTTTGGATCAATCATAAAATGATGTTCCCCTTTGGGAAGCGGAACGGTAATATCTGGAGCCGTCAACCTTTTAGGAGCAGCGGCTAAATAATAGAACGCTTTTTCTTGTACGGTTGCGACAATTTCTGCACCCGGGCCAAATGATTTCACAGCTTCATGGACGACAAGTAATCGTCCGGTCTTTTTCACGGATTCAACGATGGTTTCTCGATCAAATGGGGCAATGGTTCTTAAATCTATTACTTCAACGGAAATGTTATCATTTTCAATTAATTTTAATGCGGATTCGACTTCCCGAACCATCGCTCCCCAGGCAACGACAGTGATGTCTTTACCAGGTATCACGACTTTTGCTTTTCCAATGGGAACGGTGTAGTCCTCATCAGGAACTTCTTGTTTAAAAGCCCGATAAATCCGTTTTGGTTCCATAAAAATGACTGGATCAGGATCTCTCATCGCGGAACGAAGAAGACCTAACGTATCATAAGGCGTAGAAGGAATCACCAATTTTAAACCTGGAATATGGGCAAATAAGGTTTCTAAGCTTTCGGAATGATGTTCTAACGCTTTAACCCCTCCGCCATAAGGCATCCGGATGACTAAAGGAAGGGTATATTTACTGCGGGAACGGTTTCGAAATCGCGCAACATGGGTGACAATTTGATTGTATCCTGGGAACATGAATCCCGAGAATTGCATTTCAACGACAGGTTTTAGCCCATTTATTGCCATTCCTATCGCAGAACCCACAATCGCGGCTTCCGCAATCGGAACGTCAAACACTCGATCAACGCCAAATTGTTTTTGAAGACCTGCCGTTGCTCGGAATACTCCGCCTTCAAAACCTGCGTCTTCGCCGTATACGACAATGGAAGGATCTTTTTGCATTTCCGTTTCTAATGCTTTATTGACAGCTTCTAATATGTTTAATAGTGCCATTTTATCGTCCCTCCGTTTCTTCATATTTCTTTAAATCATTATATTGTTCTTTGAGTAAAGGTGTCATTTCTTGATAAGTATGGTTGAAGACTTCTTCTAGAGAAACGAGTCCACTATCTTCCACTTGTTTAAATGTGGATAAGACCAATTGGTTGTATTCTTGGTTTAAAGCATCGTCGGATGCTTGAGTAATGATTTTTTTATTCAAAAGATAATTTTTAAAACGTTTTAATGGATCTTTTTCTTTCCATGCTTCAACCTCTTCGTCAGAGCGATAAATTTTCGGGTTGTCTGAGGTTGTATGGGGACCCATCCGGTAAGTGATAGCTTCGATTAAAGACGGTCCTTGGCCCAATTTTGCGCGTTTAATCGCTTCAAGGGTTGCGACATACATCGCTAAAGTATCATTCCCGTCAACTTGAATTCCAGGGATGCCGTAAGCAATGGCTTTTTGGGCGAGTGTTTCAGCTTTTGAGGCTTTCGCTCTCGGAGTTGAAATCGCCCAATGGTTATTTTGAATGATGATGACCATCGGTACATTGAAAACAGCACCAAAATTAATTCCTTCATGAAATTCACCATGAGAGGTTCCACCATCACCGATGTAGGCAATCACAACTTCATCTTTCTTTTGAATTTTCGCAGCGTAAGCTAGTCCAGCAGCGTGTGAGATTTGCGAACCAATTGGAACATTAACGGGTAGTACTTTAACAGAATCGTTATACTTACTTCCTGCTTCATTACCATACCAGTAAAGGAATAGTTGTTCTAGCGTAACGCCTTTATATAACATGGCATTAAGTTCTCTAAAAGAGACAGCTAACCAGTCGTTATCAGAGGTCGCAGCCATGGGTCCGATTTGTGCGGCTTCTTGTCCCATATTGGGGGCGTAGGTGAGCATGCGACCTTGTCGTTGAAATTGAATCGCTTTGATATCAGCGATTCTGCCTAACGTCATGGTTTGATACATCTTGAGTAAAACATCATCAGGGATGGAAGGTTCAAGGGTTTTATTGATGACTTGTCCTTCATTATCAAGAATTTGTAAAACTTTTTTCTTGAGTGGATTATATTGATCGAATAACATAGGGCCTCCTTGTTATAGATAAAATCGATTTAGTCTTTTTAAAAGTTAGTCAAGACCAACTTTATTATAACGTGAAAACACTATTGTCACAATTGATATGCTTGAGGGGGCGTATACTTTGTATACATTCATAGATTAGGACTTGAAAATTAAGGGTAGTAGTGGTAAAATAATGCAAGACATTGGGCTATGGCCAAGTGGTTAAGGCATCGGACTCTGAATCCGAGACCGAAAGTTCAAATCTTTCTAGCCCTGCCATGAAATTAGCACAGTCGCTTGGCGGCTGTGTTTTCTTTTTCAACGGTTTTGAGTCTTATTTAGTGTATAATAGAGTTAAGAGGTGATGAAATGATAATTCATACTGACAAACCAATCACCCATCCTTTTGATGAATTGGATTTAAAATATGAAAGTATTGGCACCCAAATGGAAAAACCGATGCATCAGAGTGTTAAGTACTATTTATGTCCTGATAGTGCTTGTCACGAATTTAAAATCGGTAAATTCATCGCTGATATTTATCAGGATGGTCATATCATAGAAATTCAAACTGGATCCTTTCAATCCATGGATCATAAATTATCATCGCTCTTACCACAATATAAAATCACGATTGTTTATCCTGTTGTTAGACGTAAATCGATTTATGAGATGGATACACTATATGGAACAAAGAAACCAAAAAAATCGCCGAAGATTGGCAATATATTACACATCATGACAGAACTCGTTAAAATCAAGAAACATTTATTGCATCCCAATCTTGATTTCCTCATTTTTTATGTGGACGCCGATGAATACCGAATTAAAATCGAAGATAGAACTTCAAGAAAAACCCATGAACGATTAGCCCAATATCCCAAAGGAATTCCCTCTTTATATACCTTGAAAGATAAATTCGATTATCTCGATTTATTGCCAGATGATTTAGAATTAGAAGTAACCGCTAAGACATTGCAAAAAGCATTAAAACTCAATAAAAGCGAAACACAATCTCTCATTCAAATTTATAAAACGTTAGGACTACTATATTTTATTCGTAAAGAAGGTAGAGCGTTTGTCTACCAACTTGTCAAAAAGGAGAATAACTGATGTATAAAATGAAATCTTTTATCGACTCTCATCTCCATTTTTTAGGGATGGGATATGTCGCCTATTTAATTGAACTGAAGCATTACCATTCGATTGATGAAATCATTCAAGCTGTTAAATCGATGAATCATCAAAGTATGATTATCGGCAGAGGATGGAACCAAGAACATTTCAAAGAAAAAAGAATGCTCAATAAACAAGACTTAAATCAGATTTCTAGTGAGTTACCAGTTGTAATGATTAGAACTTGCGGTCATGTTTTAGCCGTCAATGACAAAATGTTAGAACTCGCTAAAATTGATGAACATTTTAGTTATCAAGGAACCGGTTCAATCGATTATCAAACGGGCATTATTTCTGAAGATGCGATTAATCTCATTTATGAAAGTTATCCCAGTCCGTCGAAAGCGGATTTAAAGAAGTATTTAATCAAAGCCAATGAAATATGCTTAAAAAATGGGATTACTAAAGTCGCCAGTGACGACTTTCAAATATTCCCTATACCTTTCGAGGAAATTATTAACGTTATCAATGAATGTTATGAAGAAGATTTAATTCAAGTACAAATTACAGAACAAGCCAATTTAAGAACGTACGACATGTTAAAGACGTTTATTGATAAAGGTTATGTGAATAAGAATTATGGTTCTTATAAAATGGGTCCTTTAAAATTATTGTCAGATGGAAGTTTGGGCGGTAGAACGGCGAGATTGAAACATCCTTATAACGATGATTCAACGAATCGAGGCATTTTAACTTATTCCTTTGATGAATTATTTAAGATGGTTCATTTAGCCGATCAACATGGTATGGATAGTGTTATTCATGCGATTGGCGATGAAGCAATTGATGTTGCAATTCAAGCCATCATTGACTCTTTAAAAATCACTCAAAGAACGAATCACAACCACGCGATTATTCATGCGCAACTCGCAACTCACGAACAAATCAAATTAATGAAAGAATGGAATATCGGCGCAATCATTCAACCCGTTTTTTTAAATAGTGATATTGAAATCGTTGCATCAAGAATTGGACAACGTAAATATGAAAGCTATATGTTCCATACGATGCATCAAGTCGGACTTAACGTTGGATTTAGTACGGATACGCCAATTGAAAGTGTCAATCCGTTAGAAAATATTTATGCGGCTGTTTCAAGAAAATCTCAATCAAGACCGGAGTTAAATGCTTTTGTTTTAAAAGAAGCTTTTACGATTGATGAAGCCATCCAATGTTACATTAACAATAACTTAAAATATGTTTATGATAATGCGCATGACGACGAAATTTTAATAAGTTCTGATATTCATGTCAATCATGTTTCTGAGCTTCTTAAAATTGATATTTTAGAGACAAAAATCAAGGGAAAAACCGTCTATAAAAAGACCTAAAAAAAATATTTCTTTTTTGTTTGACAAAGGAGGGATTACGGGAGTATAATGATTTCCGATATCTCCGAATATCATATAGTGGGGGAACCATTTTATTGGGGTGAATCTTGATTTATCAAGTAGGGCGACTTGGAAGCCCGAATCCGACAGCTTACCTCATAGGAGTTACCAAGCGTATAATGCTTTTTAAGCGATTATGCGCTTTTTGTTTATAAAAAAACAGTATTTTTTAGCATAAATAGATCATTTGAATGGGGAGAAAGTATGGAAGTATTAATTAAATTAGGGATTATTTTAGTCGTAGGTTTTGCGGGTGGTAAATTAGCTGGCTTAGTGAAATTACCCTCTGTATCAGGGTATTTAGTGGTTGGGTTATTGCTCGGACCTTCATTATTCAATATGGTCAATTCACAAGACGTTGAATCATTTGAAATATTAAGTGAAATTGCATTATCAATCATTGCGTTTTCCATTGGTAGTGAATTTGTTATTAAAGACATGATGAAATATGGTAAGAGGATTTTCTGGATTACGCTATTTGAAGTCATTGGTGCCGTTTTCGTTGTCTTCGCTGTCATGTATTTCATCTTTAATCAACCGTTTGCTTTCTCGATTGTTATTGCTTCGATGTCCGCTGCCACCGCTCCAGCAGCAACGTTAATGGTCATTCGCCAATACCGTGCAAATGGGCCGTTGACAAGAACGGTATTACCGGTCGTAGCACTTGATGATGTGTTTGGAATAATGGCGTTTGGACTTGCATTGTCCCTAGCGAAATTATCGATTAGTCCAGAAGCGGTGACCGTTGGAGAAATTTTTTTAACACCGTTGATTGAAATTGGAGGATCGTTGTTATTAGGAGCACTCTTAGGGTTCATATTAGCATTTGCATCAAGACTGGCTAAAAGCAGAGATGAAAATCAAATATTAACTTTAGCTTTCATTGGAATAGCAACGGGTGTTGCTAAATGGTTGGGGTTATCACCCTTATTAGCCAATATTATGATGGGAACAGTTTTAGTCAATTTAATTAGAACACCATTAAGAATATTTACGTCGGTTAATGATTTTGCTTCACCTTTCTTTGTCTTATTCTTTACGATTGCAGGAGCAAGTTTAGACTTATCGATTTTAGCGACTGTGGGAATTGTCGGTGTTGCTTACGTTTTTGCAAGAGCCGGTGGAAAGATTTTAGGCACTTGGTTTGGCGCGAGAGTCACAAACTCGGATAAAAAAGTTCAAAAGTATATGGGGTTTGCGATGTTGCCTCAGGGTGGCATTTCAATTGGGTTATCAGTCATCGTTAGACAAGAACTTCCGTTATATGCGGTTGCGATTACAACGATTATCATGTTTAGTGTGTTAATCTATGAAACAAGTGGTCCGATATTTGCTAAACTAGCCATTAAAGGGGCTGGTGAAATTAATGGGGTTGATACCTATTTCCCTGAATCAAATATCGAAGCAAAAACAGCAAAAGTTGCAAAAAAAAGTCGCAAGACGTTGCAACAATCAGCTGAATAATGTATAGTGGTAAAGGAGGTAAATAATATGGTCGCATTGTTTATTGTATTAAATCAAACGGATTATTTAGAAGATATCTTAGCGAAGTTCGTCCACTTAGGTGTTGGAGGAGCTACCATCCTCGATAGCCAAGGCATGGCTTCTGCTATCGTGCATGGTGGAATACAAAGCATTCCTTTGTTTGGATCTTTAAAAAGTATCTTGGAAGGAACCAGTCCTTATAATAAAACCATCTTCACAGTCATTAGTAATGATGAGTTATTAAAAGCAACGATGGATGAGTTAAAATTCATGCTAAAACGCGTTAATAAACCAGCCGCTGGTTTCATGTTCACCGTCCCCGTTGGTGACATGGTTACATTAGGCGGAAATAAAGAGTAGTAAAAAATCCCTGAATTTTCAGGGATTTTATTTTTATGTTTGAAAATTTATGATAGAATATAATTGGGTGATAACCTTGAAAGAGTTCGATATAAAAACGACGATGCCTACAGTAGCAGAAGCGATTCATGATTTAGAAAATATCATCAAGTTAACCAAAAATTCAAATAAAGTCATTAAAATCATCCATGGGTATGGTTCGCATGGCGTGGGTGGTTCGATTAAAGTAAAAGTCCGTGAAATACTTAAGCAGAAGATGCAAAGAAAAGAAATAAAAGCTTACATACCTGGAGAAGCAACCCATCAAATGATGGGATTTGATGAAATTATTTCACACTATAAACAATTAATCGAGACTGATGAAGATTTTAGAAAAGGAAATGATGGTATTACGTATATCATTTACCGGGGATAATATAGAAGAAGACATGATTTTATCATGTTTTTTTTATATTTAGATAAAAAAAGAAGTCATTCACTGACTTCTTGAATTACTTCGATTAATTGATGCGGTTGATCAAATTCTTGATGGAATGCTTTTAAATAAGCCTTCATGGTTTTCATTTTCGCTTTAGCAAGGACTTTGGCTTTGGGCGTATTCATGAGTTTAGGGAGTTTTAATAATTTTTGATAAAAATGAGCGATTGAGGAATCATCATCAATATCATTTTTAAACATGATTCGGTTTTTATGACCGCCATATGCAAATGCTCGAGCGATTCCAATGGCACCAATAGCGTCGAGTCTGTCAGCGTCTTGAACGATTTTACCTTCTAATGTTCTCACTTTCTGTCCTCGTAAATGTGCCGAATACGACATATTGTCAATAATGTCCATAATCAAATCAATTTGATCTTGGGGCAATTTGATTGAATTCATGAAATCAACCGCATGTTTAATTTTAGCATGGGGTTTTCTTAATTTGGGATCATCGACATCGTGTAATAAAGCCGCCATATGGACGATAAATTCATCAACGTTCAGTCCGTCTGCTAAATAAATCGCTGTTTCATAAACTCTCATGACATGATAAAAATCATGGCCAGAAAACTCATTAGTCATCCATTTTTGGACAAAATATTTGGTTTTATCGATAATTCTTAATTCGTTTAATGTCATAGGGTTCCTCCTATAATATTATCTATACAAAATTACTTTAACACAACTCTCATTAAATTGGAAGATTCTCGCTTAAAATTCATTTAATACTCGTAAAAATCGAATAGATGCATCCTTAATAATTATTGACATATGCCATAAACAGCGTATAATAAAGATGACATATGTCATTAATTACAGTCTATAAAGGAGAAATACCTATGAAAATAGCCATTCCAATTGTATCGGATAATAAACCTTATGTTATCAACGATAGTTTAGCGAGAGCGCCTTATTTCGCTTTAATCGATAATTCAAATAATACAGTTAAAACGATTGTTAACGATTATTATTTTCAACCGGGAGGAGCGGGAGTCAAAGTCGCTCAAATGCTGTGCGATCTAAATGTTAAAGTTGTATTAGCCCCTCGATGTGGTGAAAATGCTCAAAATATTTTTAATCAAGCACAAATCGATGTTTATCAAACGATTGGCTATGATCTTCAAAATAACTATGATTTGTTTCTTCAAAAAGCCTTACAATCCATTTTAGTAACTCTTTCGAATCATCATCAGGAAGTATAAATGGTTATTGCCTTTTTAAGTGGAAAGGGTGGTACTGGAAAAACATTGTTTTCAGTCAACCTTGCCTCCTTAGTAAAAGATTCAGTTTATATGGATTGTGACGTTGAAGAACCTAATGGCCATTTATTTTTACATCCTGAAATTCTAAACCAAGTTCCAGTAAATAAAATAATCCCAGTTTTTGATCCTGATTTATGTGTTGGGTGTCGTCAATGTGTCGATTTTTGTCGCTACAATGCATTAGCCTTTATTCACAATCAAGTTCATATTGAAGGTTCTTTATGTCATGGATGTGGCGGGTGTAAAATCATCTGCGAACATCAAGCAGTTCGTGAAACTGCTCATGAAATTGGTCATATTGATATCGGGAAAAGCAATAAAATCAATACGATGACGGGTTGGATGAATGTGATAGAAGAAGCTGCAACACCCATCATTGAAGAAATGTTTGATCATGTCGATAAAACTAAATTAGTATTTGCGGATTGTCCCCCAGGGGCATCTTGTTCTGTGATGGCGTGTATTAAAAATGCAGACTATGTAGTTGTTGTTGCGGAAGCAACCCTCTATGGTCAAGAAAACTTGAAATTAATTCTCGAATTATTAACTGAATTTAATAGTCATTACGGCATTATTTTAAATCAATCGAATACGCAAGATAATCCTGTCAAACGTTATATTATGGAAAGAAATATCCCGATTTTGGGTGAAGTTAATTATGAATTAGAACTTGCTAAGCGATCATCGATGGGTGAAATTGTGTCTATCAGTAAGTCTCGATATCATTCAATGTTCAAAAAATTCCTCTATCAAATTTTAAAGGAGGCAAACTATGAATGAATGGTTAATCTTATCTGGTAAAGGTGGCACTGGAAAAACAACGGTAGCGTCCGCATTTATCCATTTGTCTCAAGTCGATGCTTACGCCGATTGTGACATTGACGCACCCAACCTCCATTTAACGACTGGGAATCATGAGAATCCAGTTCGAATTCCTTTTTATGGAATGGAAAAAGCTTTGATAAATCAAGAAAAATGCTACCGATGTGGTCTTTGTAGGGCTCATTGCCGGTTTCATGCGATTAATTTAGTCAATCATCAATACGTTATTGATACTCACGCGTGTGAGGGTTGTGCTGTTTGTACCCTCGTGTGCTCAGCGGACGCCATTGATATGGTGAAACAACAAGGTGGCGTCATTAGTCAGTATAAGAATCAAAATCGGTTTGTTACCGCGACATTAACGATGGGTAGTCAACATTCAGGGTTGTTAGTGAGTGAGGTTAAGAAACAGCTTTACGCTTCCTATGATTCGATATTTTCCATCATCGATGGTTCTCCAGGAATTGGATGTCCAGTACAAGCGAGCATGGTTGGTTCTAAATTAGGCATTTTCGTGACGGAACCCAGTGAATCCGGTTATAGTGACTTAATGCGATTAATCGAAATGGCTCAAAAATATCGATTAGAATTTACGGTTATCATAAACAAAGCAGATATTTCCGAAGTACTCACAAAGAAAATTACACAAATGTGTCAAGACAATCATATCTTTTTGGCAGGGGTTATTCCTTATGATAATACGTGTAGTAAAGCAATCAACCTTGGAAAATCAGTGATTGAATATGAAAGTCCAGCAAGTAATGCCATTAAAGAAATCTATTTAAAACTAATGAACAAATATAACAACAAAATCAAAGGAGAATGAATTATGATTATTGCTATTGCAGGAAATAATTTAGAAGTATCGCAACATTTTGGTCATTGTGAAGCATTTTATTTATTTGAAATTGAAGGGCGTAAACTCATTCAAAGTCAAGTTGTCCCCAATCCAGGACATAAGCCTGGATATTTACCAGTATTTTTACATGAACATGGTGTCAATATCATCGTTAGCGGTGGAATGGGTGCGGGAGCCGTAGAAATATTTAACAGTTATAACATTGATGTTATTACTGGTGCAACTGGAACCGTAGAAGCAACCATTCAAAAATATATTAATGGTCAATTACAATCTACCAATTCTGTTTGCGAAGACCATATGCACATTCATTAATTATTATCAGGGCTTTAACAAAAAATTTTATATAGACGGAGGTTTCATATGTTAAAAAATTATGACATCGTGATTATTGGCGCAAGTGCAGCCGGAATCACAGCGGGTTTAACAGCGAGAAAATATTATCCACAAAAATCCATTATTTGTATTACAGATGTTTCAAAAGTTCCAATTCCTTGCGGGATTCCTTATGTGTTTGGTACCATAGGCGATGCCATGAAGAATTTGATACCTGTAGAAAACATGTGTAAAGCAAATAACATCGATTTAGTGAATGATAAAGTCATCAAGATTAATCGGGAATTCAAATTGGTATTATTAGAATCTAATGAAAGTTATGGTTATCAAAAACTCGTGATTGCGAATGGGTCAAATCCTATCATTCCAACGATAGAAGGAACTTCTTTAGAGAATGTCTTTATGATTCGTAAAGATCCTAGTTATTTAACAACCATGATGAAACAAATCGATGAATCCAAAAAAATAGTGATTATAGGCGGTGGATTTATCGGTGCAGAAATGGCAGAAGAATGTCGTAAACGTCGTCTTGAGATTGAAATCACCATCATCGAAATGCAACAACATTGTCTCCAGTTAGTTTACGATGAAGAATTTACAATTCTAGCTGAAAAGGCATTGATAGACCAAAAAATAAATTTATTGACTCAAGAAAAAGTGAAAAAACTTGTCGGTCATAAAGCAGTTGAACAAGTTATATTAGAAAGTGGTAAAATCGTAGAAGCTGATATGGTTCTTTTATGTATCGGATGTAGCGCTAATATATCTTTAGCCCAAGAAGCCGGCTTAAGAATCGGCCCTACAAGAGGTATTTTAGTTGATTCATATATGAGAACCAGTGACACTGATATTTTTGCTTGCGGTGATGTCTGTGAAAAAGTGTCATTTTTTGATCAAAAACCATCCAACTTGAAATTAGCATCTATCGCAACTGCTGAAGCGAGAATCGCCGGAAGAAATCTATTTGAGAATAAACGAAAAATGGAAGGCGTAATCGGCTGTTTCTCAACTGCTTTAGGCGGATTAGCGTTTTGTGCAGCAGGATTAACAGAATCACAAGCAACAGCTAAAGGATTTGAAGTGGTTTGTGGTGTTGGTGAATCTGTGAACCGTCACCCAGGATTGATGCCTGGTGCTGGTAATATGAAAGTCAAATTAATATTCAATAAAAAAGACACTGCTTTAATCGGAGCAGAAATTTTTGGAGCAATATCTGGCGGCGAATTGATTAATGCATTATCAGTTTGTATTTCACAAAAAATAACCGCAGAGAATTTGGTTACTTTCCAAGCAGCGACGCATCCTGCCTTAACGGCTTCTCCAATTGCTTATCAATTGGTCAACGCAGCTGAAATGGCTTGTGTCAAATTAAACTAACAGTTTCATAGTTTAACCAAAAGAAAATCCCACGGACTCCTAGCTGTGGGATTTTCAATTTATATTCTATTTCATTATTTTAAGAAATGGTGTAAAATAAGATGTAGATTTCTATTGGCAGTTACTTGCATTCGTCATCGACTTATTTCTTTGACCTTGGCCATTTCCACCATTTTGTCCGTTACGATATCTGAACATATTTTTCACTTTGTTGGCGATATCTTGTCCGTATCCATAGGTGCGATCTTTTTGAAAAGCAGTCAAATGATTTTCACTTGCTGTTAACAAATATTCGAAAGTATCTCTAACATCCTCAGGTAAGTCTTCTTGACTTAAAAAGAGTTGATAGGTACTAATGGTAGTTTCTTCAGATTCGATGGCAGTAGCGATTGCTTGTGAAATCGTCTCAGGGATGACAACTTGTTCACTTGCATTGTTTTCTGGAATTTCATAACCATAAGTTTCAAACAAGGTAACTAATGCCTGAATGTGAACTGATTCTGCTTTAATAATATTGGTGAAGGGTCTGACCGCTCCAAGATTATCAATGATTGCTTCATATTCAGCTAGAGCTAAATACTCACTTTGAATGGCATAGTTTAACATTTCTTCTAATGTGTAGACTTGACCTTCTGTTACTTCAATTGTTTCACCGAATTCATCGTATAAAGAATCGGCTTTGATACTTGATAAACTGATTGTTGTTACGAGTGCAATTGCTGAAAATGCGATGACCAAACTTTTGATGACTGTAGATTTTTTCATTTTTAAATCCTCCATATTTTATTGTTTTGCATAATATACGTTGGATTTGTTGGGTCTATTGGTATATTCACACAAACTACACAATTAAGGAGGATTTATCATGAAATTTGAATATACACAAGTCGAATTAGACGATGTCGTTAATACGTATTTTAAATCGACGAATCCTTTAGTTTTAAAAAGCTTTCCACCAAAAGAGAAAAAGAAGTATTTATGTTTGATTAAAATTATAGAAATATTTGATTCAACAAAAAAATATCGAGAAAAAGAAATTAATGAATTATTGAAGTCGGTTTATGAATTCGATTACTGCATTATTCGGAGATATTTAATTGTATATGAGTTTTTAGATAGATTAAATGACGGCAGTTTATACTGGGTCAAGGAGAAAACAAATGAATCCTTACATTAAAGCAAACAAAGAAGCATGGAATTTACTTGCAAAAGATCATTACTTTGAATTCAAACGTCGTTATCAAACGAGAGATAATTTATTAAGCCCTGATATTATCAAAGAATTAGGGGATATATCAGACAAGACATTAATCCATTTACAGTGCAATACCGGAAGTGATACGTTATCTTTAGCGCGATTAGGTGCAAAAGTATCAGGTGTTGATCTCGCACCTGACAATATTGTCTATGCCAATAAACTCTTTGAAGATTTCAAAACTGAAGGTCATTTTTACGAAGCGGATTTGATGGAGTTTGGCAATCATCACCAAGAAAAATATGATGTTGTATTCACTTCTGAAGGAGCCATCGGGTGGTTGCCTGATTTTGATCAATGGGCAAAAACGATTGTTCAACTTTTGAATAAAGATGGTTTCTTTTATTTATATGAAATCCATCCATTCTTTCTTATGTTTGACGAAGACTTGTTTCCAAAAGAAGAACTGGATATAAGATATCCTTATTTTGGTCGACAAGTTGATAAAAGCGAAACCATAGGTGGATACGCTGCCGAAGAAAGAATCGGTGAAAGTTATTATTGGATGTATTCCATCTCTGATGTCGTGAATGCATTGATTAAAGCTGGATTAAAGATTGAGTTCATTCATGAATTTGATCATCTTTGTTATAATGCCGGCAATATGAATGACATTGGTGTTGGTTCTTATGAATTCAAGAAATGGCACGGGAAAATGCCATTGATGTTTTCAATTAAAGCAACTTTATCATAATTGATACATGCTTATCAAAAAAAGTGATAAAATAATACTATATCGTTGTTTTACATATATTCCCCTCAATAGTTATTGACATATGTCATTTATGATGTATAATTTAATTGTGACATATGTCAGAAATAAAAAGGAGGGATGAACATGCCTAGATATGATCAAACAGGTCCAATGGGACAAGGTTCAGGGACTGGAAGAAGAATGGGTCCTTGTTATTCATCTGATGTAACAAGACAACCGTATGGAAATCGTCGTTTATGCGGCAGAGGAAGAGGACAAGAGTCCTTCATGGGACTATTACAACCTGGCACAGGTGACAATTGGCTTGCCTCACGTAAAGCTGTTTTAGAAAAAGAATTAGAATACATTAACAGCGCTTTAAAAGAAAAAGATAACAAATAAGTTTGACAAGGAGCTTTAATATGCCGAGACCGAGAAAATGGCGCACTGTGTGTTGCTTGCCTGAAACAATTGAATTTGGCCCTTCTAATCAACTGATCAATGATTCGGTTGTTTTAACCGTTGATCAATATGAGACCATTCGATTAATTGATTTAGAAAATTTAACACAAGAGGAATGCGCAGAACAAATGAATGTTGCTAGAACCACTGTCCAAGGTATTTATGATGAAGCACGCAAAATTATCGCTGATGCCATTGTTAATGGGAAAACCATGAGAATTGAAGGCGGTAGTTTTAAACTATGTGAAGATCATACTCGTCCTTGTGGTCGTGGTTGTAACCGATATGGTCGCGGACAAATGATTAAAAAGATCGGAGAATAAAATATGGTCGTGAAGTCATTGGTTGAAAATCGAGGAATTTCTTCTAATTGGCAGTGTGCTCACGGCCTTTCTCTTTATGTCGAAACCGCCAATCACAGACTTCTTTTTGATTTAGGTCCTGGAGAAAGCATTATTAATAACGCTTTAGAAGCAGGCGTTAATCTAGCGGAGATTGACACCGTTATTTTATCACATGGTCATAATGATCATGGCGGTGGCTTGGGCTATTTTTTACAAGTCAATGAAATTGCGCCAGTTTACCTAAGAAGTCATGCGTTTGATCATCATTATTCTTTACAAGCATCTGGTGTTCAAAAAGATATCAGTATCGATAATAAATTATCAAGTTACCATCGTTTTAAATTAATTGACGAGATAACCGAGATAGATAATGAATTACTGTTGTTTCCAACAACCACAGAACATCCAAACCTCATGAAATCAAATAAAAATTTGTTTAAGATGACCAATAATGGGCTAAAAAACGACGATTTTGACCATGAACAGCATTTGCTAGTTCATGTGGATGATTTTGACGTTTTGTTTTCAGGATGCGCCCATGGCGGTATTTTAACGATATTAGAAGCAGCGAAAAAAATCCTCAATCATTACCCTCAAATCGTCATTGGTGGATTTCATTTAGCGAGCACAACTGGCTTAAAAGTAAGTCCATCAGAGATTGATCAATTAGCCAATAATTTATTAAAAACCGGTTCGATGTTTTATACATGTCATTGTACAGGTTATGAAGCCTATCAAATGATGAAGCCGATTATGAAAGATCAATTATCTTATTTCGCAACTGGAAATGTGTTGCTACTATAAAGGAGTATTATGGAAAACAATTGCAATCATGACTGTGATCAATGTGCTGAAGAATGTGAAGAAAGAGTTCAACCAAAGATAGAAAAATTAAAACCCAATGAAGTGAGTCATATCAAGAAAGTCATTGGGGTTGTGAGTGGAAAAGGTGGCGTTGGTAAGAGTTTTGTGACTGCCTTACTTGCCAGTCACTTATCAAATCAAGGATTCCACGTTGGGGTCATTGATGCAGACATTACAGGTCCGTCGATGCCAAAAATGTTTGGTATCCACGGAAAAGCAAAAGATTGTGATTTTGGCATTTTGCCGCTAAAATCAATGAAAGGCATCGATGTGATGTCGATTAATTTATTAATTCCAAACGAAACGGATCCCGTTGTTTGGCGTGGTCCCCTGTTATCAAGTGCAGTCTCCCAGTTTTTTACAGAAGTTGTATGGAAAGATATTGATTACTTATTAATCGATATGCCACCTGGAACAGCGGACGTATCTTTAACAGTCTTTCAGTCATTGCCAGTTGATGGCATTATTATTGTAACGTCACCTCAAGAATTAGTGTCGATGATTGTTGAAAAATCCGTTAAAATGGCAAATAGATTATCAATACCGATTTTAGGTGTCGTTGAAAACATGTCTTATTACATATGCCCTGCTTGTCAAAAGCCGCATCATCCATTCGGATTATCGAAACTAGAAGAACTTTCTCATACCTATCATATCGAAGCGATAGCCAAACTTCCCATCTTAAGAGAGTATGCGATTGCTGCGGATAGTGGAAAAGTTGAGTTACTTGAAGTGAAAGAGCTCGATCCGATTATCGAAAAAATCAATTTGATATTTGAAGAATAAAGTGCTTAACTGCATTTTATTTTTTTTAAGAAATGGTATAATCAAAAATAGAGGTGATATTTATGTCACGAAAATGGCTATTGGGGTTATTGGTTATTTCTACACTTTATTTAATTATAGGTCTAATCTATTACACAAGTGAAACGACCGTTTTGGATGGATTTCCTGTTTTTGCAGCGATTTATTTAGCGCTTATAACAATTCATGGAGTCGTTTATGGTTTGGGATTAGTGATATCTTGGTTAGGGTTATGTTTTCATAAGTCTGGCGCAATTACATTGGGATCCATTTTAAAAATCATTGCCGGTATTTTGTTCTTTCCATCCCTACTTGTAATTATTCCTCTAGTGATATTGATTTTAATCTTTAACAAAAAAGACATAAAAAGAGAAGCTTAGTTGAGCTTCTCTTTTTTCATATTTTCTTTGCACATGTCAACGAAGTATTGATGAATCGTTAAATCGTCGGTCACTTCCGGATGAAAAGAAGTCACTAACATGTTTGCTTCTCTGGCTGCGGTTGCGTAGCCATCATGGGATGATAATATTATTACAGAACGTCCTAAGTTTTCAATACGAGGGGCCCGGATAAAGACCATGGGCACATTGCCATGGTCTTTAAACGGAGCTACGATCTTAAAACTCCCCAATTGCCTTCCGTAGGCGTTCCGTCTAACGGTGATATTCATGGTTTGAAACCAAGTGTGTGAATCATTGATAATCGTTTTAGCAAGTAAAATAGCGCCAGCACATGTTCCATAAACCGGTAAGTGATTTTTGATTAATTGATAGATAGGTTCATATAGATTTAAATCTTTTAGTAATCGTCCCATCACCGTGGATTCACCACCAGGAAGGATGATGCCATCAATTTGACCCGATAAATCAGATAATTGACGGATTTCAAAGTTATCAATTTTTAATTTATCTAACATCTGACGATGTTCAATAAACGCTCCTTGCACAGCCAAGACGCCAATTCGCATGTTATTTTCCTCGTTCAGCCATTAATAATTGAATCTCTTGCTCGTTAATGCCCACCATAGCTTCGCCTAATCCTTCTGAGAGACTGGCTAATATTTTTGGGTCATTGTAATTTGCGACAGCTTTCACAATCGCTTCAGCTCTTTGAGCCGGATTACCAGATTTGAAAATACCAGAACCGACAAAAACGCCTTCGGCACCCAGTTGCATCATTAAAGCGGCGTCTGCAGGGGTTGCGATACCACCGGCTGCGAAATTGACAACCGGTAATTTTCCATTATGATGGACATATTTGATTAAATCAAAAGGAACTTGTAATGTTTTAGCTGCTTCATAAAGTTCATCTTCTCTTAAAGAAGTAATTTTACGAATTTCGGATTGAATCATACGCATATGTCTAACGGCTTGAATGATATCTCCCGTTCCAGGTTCGCCTTTGGTTCTTATCATCGCTGCGCCTTCATTGATGCGTCTTAACGCTTCACCTAAATCTTTCGCTCCACAAACAAAAGGAACATTAAAGACGGTTTTATCGATATGATGAATATCATCAGCAGGAGATAAAACTTCAGATTCATCGATATAATCGATTTCAATCGCCTCTAAAATCTGGGCTTCTACGAAATGACCAATTCTAACTTTCGCCATCACAGGAATTGAAACAGCCGCTTGAATCGCTTTTATCATTGATGGGTCACTCATTCTTGAAACGCCCCCAGCAGCACGAATGTCAGCGGGGATTCTTTCTAACGCCATAACAGCACAAGCACCAGCCGCTTCAGCGATTTTTGCTTGCTCTGGTGTTGTAACGTCCATGATGACGCCACCTTTAAGCATTTTAGCTAAATCCTTATTGAGTTCATAACGTTCTTTGTTCATAAGAGTGCCTCCTATATTGACAAATCGAATGTTTACGCTTATTATTATAACTGTAATCTGGTATTAAATACATACTCAGTTATGTATAATTTGATAATGCCAGATATGAGGTATTTATGATCACGCTTTTTTTTGAAAGGAATTCTAATCAGCCTTTATATGAACAATTATATCGACACATTAAAAGCGAAATAGAATCAGGGTCCTTAAAAAATAAAGATAAATTACCCTCAAAAAGAATGTTAGCTACTCATTTAAAAATCAGTCCAGTCACCGTTGAAACAGCGTATTCATTACTGGTTTCAGAAGGGTATTTAAAAAGTATTCCAAAAAGCGGATATTATGTCGAGAATGTGCCGTTTCCTAAAATATTAAAAACAGATAGTATTAAAACAGATATCATTGAAAATATCGTTATTACCCCTTATCAATATGATTTTAGAACTAATAGCGTTGATACCGATATGTTTCCTTATTCTGTATGGTCAAAATTATCACGTTCAGTCTTATCTAATAACCCCCATGAATTACTCAATGCTTTACATCCTCAAGGATTTAAAGCCCTAAGAAAAGAGATTGCTGTTTATTTATACCGATATCGAGGAATTTCTGCACAACCCGAACAAATTATCATCAGTTCGGGTTCAGAAATGATCTATCAACAAGTCATTCAGTTTTTAGGTCGTTTACGCGTTTATGCAACGGAAAATCCTGGATACTTAAAAATCAAACAATTGCTCAAAGTAAATGGATGTTCTTATATCAATGTAACTTTGGATCCCTCAGGATTATCCGTTTCTAAGCTTGAAAAAACAGAGGCATCTATTGTTCACGTGACGCCCTCACATCAATTTCCTTCGGGAATTGTCATGCCGATTAAACGAAGACTTGAGCTCTTACAGTGGGCAAACGAAACCGAAGACAGGTATATCATTGAAGATGACTACGATTCAGAATTTGCTTCTGGAAATCAACCGATACCTGCATTACAAAGTCTAGATCATCATGAAAAAGTAATATATATCAATACTTTTTCTAAAAGTATCGCACCTTCTCTTCGTATTGGGTATTTTGTGTTACCTCCTCATTTACTAAAACAATATGTCGATAGGCAAGTCTATGGTTCTTGCACGGTCCCAAATTTTGAACAGATGATATTAACGAAGTTTTTAAGAGAAGGGTATTTTGAAAGTCATTTAAACCGAATGCGTTCAAACTACCGTAAACGCAGAGATACTTTAATGTTAGAACTAGTGAACTCTGGCATTGTGATGAAACAACAAATCTTTAATTATGAATCCGGATTACATTTAATTATTCAACCCAGTCTCAATATGAGTGAAGAAGAACTTGTCTTAAAAGCTAAGGAACATCAAATTCGTGTTTATGGATTAAGTGAATATTTTGTCGGAACCTTACCGAAAATGGATTCTGTCATTATTTTAGGCTATACTAATATGAAGCTAGAAACAATTAAAGAAGCCGTTCAAGCATTGAAAAGCGCATGGTTATAAAAAAAGTTCTCAAACAACACAAGTGGTTGAATGAGAATTTTTCATTTTAAAGAGATTATTTCTTGTATTCAACGCCATCTAGCGATATCGCAAACCGGCAGACGTCATCGCCATTTAAAACAGATTGTAAAACGCGTATTTTTAAAGGTTGATTTAAAACGGTTTCAAAAGGATGTTTTTCAAACCCAGCGCTACAATAACACCACAAGGGTGAAATATCTGCTTTTTTATTAAGTATAGCTTCTCTAGCAAAAGGGCAGTGGCAAGATAAATAACGTTTTTGTAAGGGATCGTTTTCTTTCAAGAAACCATCAATGTTATAAGGGATTTTCTTCAGGTATAAGGTATCATCTACTAAGCGCGCTGAAAGCATTTCTTGATCGCTTGCGATATAATCGATGACTTCTTTGGTGATAAGTTGTTCAAACCAAACTTTGTTTTCAAGAAAATGTTGATTTAAGGTTTCAAGAATGCGTTGATGTTTCGATTTCAGAAATTCCTCGAATGTATTAGAAGCTTCATAATCAATTCGATCTGCTTCAAACGATGAAATCGGAATTTGGTGGTTATTGCCCGTTAAAATCAGTTTGATATCTTCGGGACCAAACTCATGGTGGAGGGTGGTCATAAAAGTTTCAGTAAAGAAAATGATATCTTCAGGTTTCATTCCCAGTCTTGGTAAGGTCACTCTTTTTAAAACTTTTAAGGCTTTCTCATGGCCTTTAAGTTTTTCCATCCTTGCGACAATTGATTCAATAACATCAAGACCCCCAGTATACTGGGTTAACCGGATAAAGAGATCATGTTGTTTAATGAAGCGCATGTAGCGCATCATCGCCACGAAGAAATCAACGTTAGACCGGTTGGAGTCATAGAAGAGTTCAATGGCTTTGTCTAATGATTCAGCTGTTAAATCATCGATTTCCACGGATAAAAACGCTTCTATTTCATCCAAAATTTTAATAGTTAGGATGAAATCGTCATGAGGAATGTTTCTGTCTTGAAAATAAGATTCAAAATCTGTTTTTTTCATGATACAACTCCCATCTTTTAATCTAAGGTGTTGTGATAAAATTTGGACCACTGATTTAAACCATACTACTTCAATTTTAAGTATAGCACTTAAATCAGGTAGATTCAACATCATATAAGTATTTTGTCAAACAAAATTTTATTATTGAGTTTTATCGACAAAATTGTTCGTATTTTTTCATAATACATGTACATTTACTGCTGCTTTATGATACAATAAACTTGATTTTGATGAATATCGGTGTAAATTGCGTTAATTGGCCGATTATCAGGGGGATATTTATGAAAATTGGTATTATTTTTTATTCGGAAACTGGACATACAAAACAAGCATGTCAAGACTTAAACGAACGTTTTAAGAAAAATGGACATGACGTTTTTTTAAATGAAATTACAGTCGTAGATGTTAAAACAAATAAATCATTAAAAGATATCCCTTCGATGGAAGGGTATGATGTAATAATTCTTGGTACACCAGTTCAAGGATTTTCTTTGCCAATACCGATGGTTGATTATTTAAAAACCACCAAAATGCCAAAAAAGCAAAAATTAGGCGTTTTAATTACTCAATACTTTAAAGTATCTTGGTTAGGTGCTAACCATACGATGAAACAACTTCTGAATGGCTGCGCCTATGCGAATCCAGATTTATATGGTTATAGTGTCGTTCATTGGTCGAGTAAAAGAAGAGCGGAACAACTCATTAAAACAATTGATAAATTAACGAATTTGGATCTATAAAATGAAAAAGAGACAATTCATCCTTATAGGAGTTTTTCTCTTTTTTCTTTTATTAGTGATTGGAGGCGTTGTATTTATTCAATCAATGACAAAAGGCATCGAAGAACTGATTGAACTTGAGATTGATGATATTGATTTATCGATGGTTGAAGATGGTGAATATAATGGAACCTACCAACAGTTACCGGTGAGCGTTGAAGTAATCGTTACTGTCAGTAATCATGATATTACCGATATTGAAATAACAAAACATTTTAACGGACAAGGCAATGACGCAGAAACTATTATTGAAACAGTTATTTTAGAAGATAGCATCACAATCGATTCCGTCGCTGGAGCGACCGTATCCTCTAAATGCATTTTATTAGCCATAAAAGATGCATTAACACCTTAAAGACTGATTTCGCAGTCTTTTTTTGAATCTATGTTCATTGATTTGATTTTATGATACAATAAAATTGAGGATTGTTTCTTAAACCCTATTGAAAAGAGATGATTGTTATGCGTCATGATTACAAAGATGAGCATTATTACCTCTATGATGGAACAGAAGTTACAAAAGAACAGATTCTACAAACTGCGTATCGATATCAAGGTACTTATAAAGGTTTAGGGGCGATTATGGTGGCGGGAGTATTAATCACTACCATCGCCGCAATCAACGAGTATGATCCGACGAGATTAGGATTTTATGTCGTCTTGTTTGCGATTGATTTGATTTTATTAATCCTCGCTATTTTGTTTTTCTCAATGAATAAAAAAATGGATTTAATTAAATTTGGATTGTCGATTTTAAATTACAGAAGACGACAACTCTTAAATGAAGAAGCCAATTCAGATGATTATAATACAATTGAAGCTAACCGATTCATTGATTTAAGAGTTAGAAACCGACAATTTATCTTTATTAATGAAAAAACAAAGATGTGGCAATACCGAATGGGAAGATATCTATCAATCCCCTTAACCATGGATGAAATTGTTTCGATTGAAGCAAAACAAATGAGCCCAAGATTAAGTCATATCATCATCGCTTTAGACGATGGTTCAGGCGTCATCATGCATTGTTCATCACAGGAATTAGCACTATCTATTACTGAATTATTAAAACCTGAGGAACCAGAAGAAGAAAATGAATAAGAAAATGCCCCCGAGATGAAACTCGAGGGCATTGTTTTTTTATAAAAAATATTAACTGGTTGTTTTTGCAGAAGTTGATGTTTTATCTTGGTTTTGATCTAGCCCTTGACGGTATTCATTGACTTTTTCTGCATTGGTTTGAATTCTTGCTTGATATTGTGTTTGAATAGCAGCCATGAGAGGTTCGGATTGTGAAATGTAGGTATCGACAACTAAAACGATCTCATCATGCATTGCGTCTTTTAAAGCGTCTAATTCAGCTTCTAAAGCAGTGGTATCTGTGCCGGCCTCTGTTGCTTCAGCAATAGCCGTTACTAAAGCTTCAATTTGTGAATCATATTCTTCATGGATTAAATCTTTTGCGGCTTGGAATTCATCTTTTAATTCTTGAGCAACCGCAGCGATTTGATTGCTTGCACGCATTCTCGTAATTAAACCTTCAGGCGTTGCTTCTAAAGCTTCATCTTCTGAAAGTTCTGGATCCATGAGCATTGCTTGATTCAATAAACGAATTTGCATTGGTGATACACCTTTGTTTTGAGCAGCGGCTTGTTCAGTCGTGTCATAAACACGAGAACGAACGTTTGCATTTAAAGCTCTTTCGCTCATATGATCAGATACTTTCTCTTGAACCATTTCTCTGACTCTTTTTGTGATTTGTTCTGTTTCACCTAAAGCGTCAACTTCAATGGTTGTTTCAGTGGCATCGACATCGATAAATCCAAGATCAATCGCTTCGTCAATGACTTCACCTAAAGCGGCTTCAACCGATTTTTCCGCTAAGTTGAGTTGTAGCATAAGCATTTCGCCATCTTCATTGAGGGCATAAGCAGTTTTTACGACGTTTTGTTCATTGACGACAAATCCGATGGATGGATTGATATCGACAGTCACATATGCTTCATATGGTTGGGCTTCTGAACAAGCAGTCAGTCCTAGCAAGAATACTCCTAGTCCTAGTGCAATGATTAATTTTTTCATTTTCATTTCCTCCTATTTTTTTGAAACTTACACCCAATATACGTTATTGAACGCATCAATTATTGGTAAAACCCAAAAATAATTAAATTTTTATGGCGTTAAGAGATAATTTCAACTACTTCCAATAAATAATAGTATTATTTCGTATATAATAGAGAAGAAAGAAGGGGATTTCATGTTTAAGAACGTTTTTAAACATATGATGGTTGCGATTGTTATTCTCGCAATCTCCTTTTTTGCGTTCAATCGTTTTGACAACTTTAATTCAAAACCGGATCAATATGTTCAATATGAAATGCTTTATTCAGTGGAGTCTTTAGAAGAAGCCAATCAAATTGAAAATCAGTTTAATCTTGAATTAATCGAATTTAATGGCTATTTTGCGACTTATGAGACGACTGATTTTACGGATTTTGATGTATTAACTCAAGCGGGTTTTATTTATAACAACATCGCTACTTCCATTGGAAAACCTGTCCCATTATCAGATCCTTATTTAAATAATCAATACGGTATCACTATTACTGATATCGATGATGTATGGAAAATACAGGAAGGTAGTTCTTCCATAATTGTCGCAATCATCGATACCGGAATCGATACTGATCACGTTGAATTCAGCGGTAGAATTTCTACTTTATCTTATAATGTTACAACAAATACGGCAGGAATTTCAGCTGTTGAAGATGACGATGGTCATGGTACGATGGTTGCGGGAGTCATTGGTGCGATTCGAGGAAATAATATAGGGATTGCTGGAATTACCAATAACACGATGTTAATGGTCATCAAAGCGAATGAAGACAATGTCGATACCTTTAAAGAATCGAATATCATCGAAGCAATTTATTACGCCGTTGACAATGGCGCTGATGTTATAAATTTATCTTTAGGCAGTACCTACGCCAATCCTTTAACCGATGAAGCCATCGATTACGCAACGGAACATGGCGTTTTAGTGGTCGCAGCTTCAGGAAATGAAGGAAATGACATTCCGATGTATCCTGCCTCTTTTGAGAACGCGATATCAGTTTCAGCGGTTGATTCCGGTCAACTCGTCTCAAGTTATTCAAATTTTAATGAATTTGTGGATATTGCGGCTCCGGGAACACAAATCTATACAACCTCGCTTGATGGGACTTATTCATCAGTTAGCGGCACGAGTTTTGCATCTCCACATGTTGCAGGGATTATTGCCTTATATTTAAGTTCATATCCGACGGCTACAGTCAATGAAGTTAAAACTTTATTATATGGAGGAGCGAGAGATTTAGGTGATGCAGGACTAGATGTCTATTATGGACATGGTCTTGTGAATGCACTCTCGATGTTTTCTTCGGTATATCATCAGGTGAGTTATGTACTGCCACAAGGATATGAATTAGAATCTGTCTTTATCGAAGATGGCTATTTACTTGAAATGGGAGATGCCCCGATTATTGAGCATTACCGGTTTGTTGGATGGTTTACTGATAGCGAGTATTTAGTGTCTTGGGATCCTTTTACAGCGGTTACAGAAGACATCATTCTTTATGGAAAATATGAACTTAACGAATACCTTATTACTTGGATTATTGAAGGTGAAGAAGCAATCATACAATATTATCAACCGAATGAAACGATTGTTCCACCAGTATTAAGTTTAGAACATCGCGTATTTCATGGGTGGTATTTAAATACGGACTATAATTTAGAAGCATCGATTTCAACCGCTGTTGCTTCAATGTATTATTATGGTTGGTATGAGTATACCCAATATACATTTAATTTTTATGATTATGATTTAGTGACATTGATTGAGAGTTTTCAATTAACCATTAATGATACTTTTGAAGTGATTACTCCTCCAAATAAGCCTTCAACGATTGCTTTTGATTATGAATTTATCGAATGGATATATGATACACCGTTTGAAAATCTCGTCAATGACATATATCCAAGTTATCAACGTATTTTTAACCCTTTTAGTATCGGACTCAATCCCGGAATTGATACACTATATCAAAATCAAACATATGTAGATCAGGGAGCTTATACGTTAACTGATGAAATTGAAATTGATCGAATCAATCCAACACAAAAACTTATCCTTGGATTAAATAAAATCTATTATGAAGTAACCTATGAAGAAACTGCAATTTATTACCTTGTTCGGTATGTAACAGTTTTAGAAAGTCCAAAAGAGATTTATTTGACATTAAAAAAAGGCATTTCAACCCTTTATCAAGGCGAAACGTATGTTGAGAAAGGCGCAAGCACCAATCTTGGAACTGTTGAAATAACGGGAAATGTGAATACCAATATTCCAGGAGTTTATGTGATTACTTATCAAGTGGATTATTTAGATACTATAGTGACGAAGAAACGGTATGTTTATGTGTTAGAAAAACCCGATGAAGTCATAACAACTTATCAACCTTTAAAAAAGGAGGATGAAGTCTATGTGGCGTAAATTATTGATCGTATTATTAGTTATTACTGTTTTTGGTTTATCAGCTTGTACTGACCCAACAGTAGATGACGTTTCGATTGAATTACGAGAAGGCGTCGATACCATTGAAATTGGAAGCGAGTATGAAGATCCTGGCGCAAAAGCCAAAGCTTACGGTTTTATCATCACCCATGATGTTGTATCAAATAATGTTAATACTTCAATTATCGGTGTTTATGAAATCCACTATTCAGTTACCTACCATGAAATAACAAAATCTATAAAAAGAATAGTGACAGTCGTTGATACGACAAAACCCATCGCTACATTAAAAGCAGGGATAGATACAGTTTCCTTAAATGGAACTTGGGTGGACGCAGGCATTACTGTTAATGATAATTCAGGGATAAGACCAAGCATTATTATTAGTGGTAGTGTTAATACAAGTATGGTTGGAGAGTATGTCATCACTTATAGCATCTATGATGAATCTGGTAATACGACTGAATTAACTCGTTATGTCAATGTTGTTTTACAAACTGGTAATATGAATTAAAAGCATGAAAAAGCCTTGGATTTCCAAGGCTTTTTTGTTATTATGCTGATTCTTCTACGGGCAACAGTTCTTTTGTGATAGTGTAATGAGTCGCCTTGTACCATAAAACTATCGTTAAGATAAAGGAAGATATGGATAATAGGTATGTCATTATTAGATTGAGGTTTTGGTGATAATAGGCTGGAAACATCAATGTGATAATCATTTGTAATAATGGAATAACTAATAAAAATAAGAATAAGGATGAAAACGAATACTTGTATCCATTAAAATATGAATAATATAATAGAGGAACCAGCAATGAGACAATCGCAAGAACATAATTGAAGATGTTAATGCCATACGCTATTGTTCGAATCACTGTTGCAGAGGCATTGATGAAAATAAATGGTTGAATGATGATTGTAAAAAAAGGCTGAAATAAGGCAATTGACGAAAATATAATTGCCAATGTAATAATCTGTTTGATTTTAAACCGTGATTCAGGATGACTTCTTACTAAAGAACGGAAGATAATGACTGAGGTTATCAGTGACATTACAAATATATCAATTCGACCCATAAAGATTAAGAGTTCAATGAACTCATAGATAAACCTTGTGGCATGTGAGTAATTTTCATAATTCACCATCACAATGAAGTAATGACCTTGAAATATGGAAGTAAATAAATTGAATACTCCCATAACAATCATGAATAGTAAAACGTTTTTCGAGACTAGAATTGTTTGACCCTTTTCATGATTGATGGCTTCTGTATAATGATGACGTTCATAGACTGCTAAAAATAAAAATTCTAGGATGATGATAAAACAAGACAACATGATAGCTATATAGGTTGTCCAGCCTTGTTGAGGAACGTAAGCAAAAGTAGATGCTCCAAAGGCTATCATGCATAATCCGACCCCAATTAAAAGGAAGTAGCCTATTTTTTTTAATACCGATTGTTTATATTCAGAAGATTCTAATTCAATCGTCTTATAGTTAAAATAAATTTGTTGTTTACGAGCGAATACATAATAAAACAAAAAAGTTAAACTAAAAAATAAATTGATAAACGAGTTGATTGGAAGACGGCCAATCATAGGTTGAGTATTCATAAGTATTTGGTAAAAATACAGTGTGATAGACAGGTAAATCGTTAATTTAAAATTGATTTGGAAAAATCGATACGTTAGCTTTTCAGTTCGTTCATCGGGTGTTTGAGTAGAAAGACTGACGATTAATTGATAGATTAGGGCTATAACAGATAATACTAAAACGATATATTCCGCCCCCGCTTCTCGTAAACCAGGGATACTTTGTAAAGCAATAAGTTTAACAAGGATAGAGAGAAATGCAATGATCACCCAAACGATTGTCAAATTCTTCTTAATGATTGATAACTTTGATTCAATTCTTTCATCATTCATTGGTTAAATCCTCCCAAAATAAATCATTTAGTGTTTTATCCAGTTGGTGACAAATAAGCAAACATAGATTTAAAGAAGGATTGTATTGCCCTTGTTCAATCAATATAATGGTTTGTCTTGAAACACCGATGAGTTTCGCTAAGGCTTCTTGTGAGTAACCCTTTGCGACTCTCGCACTTTTCATCTTAAGATTTGTCATAGTATCACCTATTATAAATATATATTATACCTTACAAAATGTCAATTATATATTACATTATTTGAAATAAAAATAAATATTTCTCAATGATTATGAAATAATGTGGTTGAAGAATGAGGTTTTATATTGTAAAATATACTACTATATAATTTTATTTTTAAAAATGGAGGATTTTGATGAAGAAATTAGTTTTGGCAATGGTATTTACGCTTTTCGTATTTATATTAGGCGGTTGCGATTTCTTTGGAACGCCTTATGATAAAATGATGAATGCTTTTGAAGCGGTTATTATTAATCAAAATGCGATTGATATTGAAGTTGAAACGTCGATGGATTTCTTAACGAATTATTATGGCTTAGACGATACTACTACGAATGTATCAATGACATATTTCATTGATGAAGAAGAAGTGGCTTTAGAAACTACGATGTTAGAACAAAAAGTTAATCTTTATATAGCACAAAGAGGCGATACTTTATTAGCGTACTATATTGATGATGAGATGTTACTTCCAATAGAAATGGAAGAACTAGAAGGTACTGTTCCTTTTGACTCAACCATCTTTCACTTAGAAGACTATACCGGAAAAGAACAATGGGAATCTGACTTTGTTGAAACCGAAGAAGGCGTTTTTGAAGTTGAAGTTGAACTTGAAACTTTGTTTGATGACGAAATGTTTCAAGATGTCGAAGAATCTTTCACGTCAGTTGGCGCAACCATTGAATCATTGGTCGGTAAAATCGCAAAAATTACCGTCAGCTATGATGAAACAACTCATGCTTTGACGATGATCTTTGATTTAGAATCATTTGAAATTGTCATAGCGAATACAACGTATGAATTAAAACTTGATGAAGTGATTACTATCTCACCAAGTACAAAAACACCTATCAATTATCAACTTTATCATACCTATCCTGTTGAATCCATTGAACATATAAACAGAACCTATCAAGTCAATGAAGATATAAAAGGCGATTTATATCAAGACGCTGTCGGTTATTTTAAGTTTCATTTAACCCCAGGTAATTATATCATTACGATAAAAGACAATGCTGGAACGTTTAATATGGATTTTTATGATAAAAATTTGAATTTATTGACGAGAAATGTAACGGGCACTTATACGATTACAACTGAAGGAGATTATTACTTAAAAATTACATCACGTCAAGGATATGGTCATTTCATTATCGCGATTATGTCAAGTTCTTATTAATTTTAGAATCATAGAGACACCGATGAAATTATCGGTGTTTTTTCTTTGTTTGATTGAAGTATTATATTAATTATAATATAATGGAGTTAATCAAAAAGGAGGGGTCATATGCATTATAAATCTTATAAATCGATTTTATCCCCTCAAAATGGTATGAACCTTTACCGTGGATGTACCCATGGATGTATTTACTGTGATTCAAGAAGTAAATGCTACCAAATGGATCATGATTTTGAAGATATCGAAATTAAAGAAAACTCATCAGAAATATTAACAGCCCAATTACTTAAAAAACGTCATAAAGGGATGATATCAACGGGTTCGATGTGTGATCCCTATATTCCCCTTGAGAAGACTTTAAAGATAACACGTTCTTCCTTAGAAGTTATCGAAAAGCACGGATTTGGTGCGAGTGTTTTAACAAAGAGCGCGACCATCTTAAGAGATTTAGATATCTTAAAACGGATCAACGAAAAATCTAGAACCGTGATTCAAATGACTTTAACGACGTATGATGAAGATTTATGTAAGATACTAGAACCTTATGTTTCCACGACCAAAGAAAGGTTCGAAGCTTTAAAAATCTTTAGGGATAATCAAATCCCTTGTGTGGTCTGGTTTGACCCATTACTCCCCTTTATTAATGACACAGAGGAAAATCTAAGGGGTATATTGCAATATTGCATTGAAGCCAAGGTCAAAGGGATTATCTTCTTTGGTATCGGCTTAACGTTACGAGAAGGAAATAGAGAATATTTCTATGAAAAATTAGATGCTCATTTCCCAGGTTTAAAAGAAAGATATATTAAATCTTATGGTAATAATTATGCCATTATGAGCCCAAATAATGAGAAATTATCAAAGTTATTCCATGATATTTGTGAAGAGCATCATATCTTACATCATCCTGATGAAGTGTTTGCTTACATTCATGAATTTAAAGAAAAACATACCTTTGAACAATTAAGTTTATTCTAAAAGAAAATGTCCAAAAATTTGGACATTATTTTCGTATACTAAAGCTAAGAGTTAGATTATAACTTTTGGCTAAGGACTTTACAAAAATAACGGAAGCGATATAATGAGGTCGAAGGGATGTTCAAAC
>PGXM01000010.1 GCA_002839155.1 Tenericutes bacterium HGW-Tenericutes-1 | reverse complement strand
TATCTAATATTTTAGAGGAAGACTAACATGAAACCAAGTAAAGCTTTTATTCCTTTTGGCTTACTAATTGAATTTGCACTTTTGTTTATTATTATCTTTGGGTATATCACGATTGAAAATTTCAATTTTGTTGTAATCTTAAGCGTAATATCATTCATATCCTATGTTGCTTTATCTATTGTCTTTAATAATAAAGTCATTGACGTCTTTTTCTTTTTCATCATACTCACTTATATTTTCCATTTTGGGCAGATTTTTTTATACAGTCTAAATATACCGATTATTTTACCAGCAAAGTTTAATGTTTTCACCTATAATACAATGTATACAATAGCAAGTATGTACTTTTCGTTAATTCTGTTAACGATAATGCAAATAACTGGCTTTTTTCTTGATTTAAAAAAAATCAAGAAATCTAAGTCAAGTAATTCTATTTACAGTCTTGATAATACAATTGATAAAGAATTTTTTACTATTATTATGTTATTGACTGCAATTCCATATTTTTACGTAGACATAAGTCAAATAATTATTTCCAATGAGTTTGGATATGTTGATGCATATAAATTTGGAAGTTCATATTTATTTTCAATTCTCAGTAGTTTTTTTATATTCTCTTTTATGGGATTCATAATAACAAATAGAAACTTTAGAATAAATAAATTATCAATACTGATATTTACAATATGGAACATTTATAAAATGATTATGGTTGGTAATAGATCGCTACCCATGGCCCTAATTTTATCATTATTATTTATTTATATTTCAGTTAGTGGTTTCAGAAAAATAAAATTTAAAGTTAGATATATTTTGTTTGGTTCTATAATAGTTTTTCTATTGCCTTATATTGCACAAATCAGAAATGTAAGTTCTAGTAGTTTTGTCAATGAAAACTTTTATAATTATATATTGACTGATAACCCCATATCCTATTTGCTTGCAGAATTTGGTGGAACTTTATTAACTTTAATAATGACGGTTCAAAATGTACCAAGTGTAGTAAGTTATTCGAATGGTTTAACATATATTGGTTCAATAGCAATTTTTCTACCATTTTCTACTCTATTATTTGGAGATTTCTTTAATCAATATATTTCAGTTGGTGAATCTATGAACATTTATTTTGGGGGGGGATTAGGTGGTTCTTGGATTGCAGAGTTATATTATAATTTTGGGAATTTTAGTGTATTATTTGTACCGATAATCACGTATTTTATCAAAAAGTTATCATTAATTATTAAAAATAATAACATGCCTAGATTAGCGATTAATAAAGTGCTTATTTTCTTTCTATTGATTCCATTATTTATCTACCCTAGAGGTTATATATATACATTTATGACATATATTAATATATATATTTATATATTTATTTTAAACTTTTTGTACAAAAAGCTTAGAAAGGGACCTTCAAAAAGTGAGCTATCCACTGGTTAATATAATTATGTCTGTTTATAATTCAGAGGAATGGATTAATTATAGTGTTAAAAGTATTTTGAACCAAACATACAAAAATATTGAGCTTATAGTTATAGATGATTGTTCTACAGATAACACTAAAACCATTTTAGAAAGTTACAACGATTCTCGAATAAAACTTGTATTAAATAATAAAAATATGGGATTAACAAATAATCTTAACCATGCATTATTTCTGTGTAAAGGTAAATATGTTGCAAGAATGGATGCAGATGATATAGCATACGAGAATAGAATAGAAAAACAAGTATACTTTCTTGAAACTCATGAAGAGATTGATGTACTTGGTACGCAAATTAAAGTTTTTGGAAAGAGCAACTCGAAGATTAAGTATCCTTCAAAACATTTAGACATTGTAGCAGCTATGTGTTTTTACAATCCTATTGCACACCCTTCAGTCATTATGCGTTTTGATACAAGAAAAAATTTATTTTTATATGATATATCTATCAAAAAAGCACAAGACTACGATCTTTGGTGTAAATTATCTAACAAAATAAAATTTGCGAATCTAAAAAAAACGCTTTTGAAGTACAGAGTTCATTCAAGTCAAATTAGTTCGAACAACCAATCTGAACAGAACGAATATTCATTCAAAATTAGAATGAAATATTTAACTAATCATGGATTAAGCACTGACAATGTAATGAAACTATTTAATATTGAATCAAATAATCAAATTGATTTAACTATATTATATGAGTATACTTTAATTCTTAGTCAATTACAGAATTTTGAAAAAAAATCATTAATAAAGCAAATAACAGCACAAAAATTAAAATTAATTATTTCGTCAAATAATTCGTATCTGAGTAAAATTCTATTAATATCACATACAAAAATATTATTTGTTTTGCCTTATATAATTAGTAGACTTTTTAGAAGATTGATATTTCCAATACGAAAATCAAAAGAATAGTTTTTTGAAATCATAAATTTGTATTTAAAGTAGTGACTGCATATTATTAATGAAAAGAATAAAAATAGATTAGAGGATTTATAATGAAGAAAATAATGATAATTTTTGGGACTCGTCCCGAAGCAATAAAAATGTGTCCTTTAGTTAATGAATTAAAAAAAAGGGAAAAGTTTACAATTGTTGTCTGTGTTACTGGACAACACAGACATATGTTAAATCAAGTACTAAATACTTTTAATGTAATGCCAAATTACGATTTATCAATAATGAAAGATAATCAATCATTATTTGATATTACCACTAATATACTTAATAAAATCAAAGAAGTATTGGATTCTGAAAAACCTGATGTTGTTCTGGTCCACGGTGATACTAGCACAACATTCGTGACATCATTGGCGTGTTTTTATTTACATATTCCAGTAGGTCATATTGAAGCCGGATTGAGAACCAGAAATATTTATTCACCGTTTCCTGAGGAGTTTAATAGACAGGCTGTTTCAATTATTTCAAAATATAATTTTGCGCCAACCGAGGCAGCCAAGCAAAATTTGTTAAATGAATATCACAATCCAGATGATATTTATGTAACTGGTAATACGGCCATTGATGCATTGAAAACTACTGTGAATGTGGGCTACACTCACCCAATGCTCGAATGGGCGGCCGGATCAAGGTTAATTATAATAACAGCTCATCGAAGAGAAAATCTTGGGGAACCAATGAAACATATGTTCAATGCAATCAAACGAATTATTGAAGAGTACAAAGATATAAAAGCAATTTACCCAATACATATGAATCCTGTTGTTAGAGAAATTGCATACAATATTTTGGGAGGAAATGATCGTATAAGGATTATTGATCCTCTTGAAGTCATAGATTTTCATAATTTTTTAAACGCTTCATACTTAATTCTTACAGATAGCGGAGGTATTCAAGAAGAAGCTCCATCACTAGGTAAACCAGTTCTTGTTATGAGAGATACTACCGAAAGGCCAGAAGGAATTGCTGCAGGGACGCTGAAACTAGTTGGAACAAGCGAAGAAATGATTTATGACTCATGTAGAAAACTTCTAACTGATAAAATAGAATACGATCGAATGTCAAAAGCCAGTAATCCATATGGAGATGGAATGGCATGTAAAAGAATTGCGGATATTCTTGAAAATACTCTTTAAATAAGGTTAAATTTCTGATTCATCATTTCAACCATTACTAATAATATGCTGAATAATCTAAAACCCCTTTTCTAATATTATAATCATATCATTTGTAAATAAAGACAATTGTAATTATTCAATATTTAAACTAATAGTTATTTTGCTATTCATCATTAATTACATTTATAGAGCAAAATATAGTTCCGTTTTTTATAAATATTCAATCTAGCAAATTAAACAATCTATTATATACAGGGGGCAATAAAATGAAATTTGGATTAAAATCAAAACTATTAAAACTAATTACTATATATTATAAAACGAGATACAAGCTTAAATTAGGTAAAAGAACATTTATTCATGGACCAAATGAATTTAATACTGATGGGTCAATTGAGATTGGAAACGATACGGTTATAAGCAGATGGTCATGTTATAAACCATATGGTGGATATATTAAAATCGGGAACAATTGCTCTGTCAACAGTTTTTGTCACCTTAGTGGCAATGGTGGTATCTCGATTGGTGATAATGTTCGAATCGCATCTCACTGCGTTTTGATTTCTGCAAATCATAATTTCGATAGAGTTGATATACCGATTACATATCAAGGTGAAACTAGAAAGCAAATTATTATTGAGGATGATTGTTGGTTAGGAGCTGGAGTGAAAATATTAGCTGGAGTAGTAGTTCATCGGGGGAGTGTAATTGGAGCGGGCTCTGTTGTCACGAAAAGTGTTCCACCATATTCTGTTGTAGTTGGAATACCCGGAAAGGTAATTAGATTGAGAGTGAAAGATTTTGATGACATCAAATAGCGGGAGACTTCATCTCCTCAAAATTAATACTATTACATCACTCTTTTACCAATTTACAAGTGTCGCTTATGGCTTAATATTACCGATTCTTTACTTAAAATATTATGGGTCTGAAATTAATGGGTTAGTCACGTCGATTTCCCAATTTCTAGGTATCATAGTTTTTTTAGAATTTGGTGTCGGCGCAGTGGTTCAATCTGCTTTATATAAACCTTTAGCAACATTTGATTACACAATAGTAAAACAAATAATGGAAGAAGCTAAGACATATTTTCGAAGGATTGCATATGTCCTGATAGTATATGTAATTTTGCTTTTATTTATCTATCCACATATTATTAATAACGTTTTTAGTTTTTTTACAACGAGTTTTTTAATACTCGCAACTGCTCTTAACCTGTTTTCACAATATTTTTTTGGTATTACTAATCAGATTTTGTTGATTTCTGATCAAAAAACATACATTAATTATGGAATTCAAATAGGTATTCTTTTTATAACTGGAATTATGTCGGTTATATTAATTAAATTGGGTACATCAATTGAAATTGTAAAACTAATCACTGCTTTCACATTATTATTTCGCCCATTATTATTACATCTTTATGTTAAAAAACATTATAGTTTTGTTTCTTCAATATATACCAAAACAAAATTTCTTACTCAAAAATGGAGCGGAGTTGCGCACCATATTTCTTATGTTATTGTTGAACAAACTGATGTTATTGTATTAACTGCATTTTCAACTTTGTACAATGTTTCAGTTTATTATATTTATTATATTGTAATTTTGGGTATTAGGCAATTATTGATTTATGCTTCTACAGGTATCCAATCACTTTTAGGGAACATTTTTGCTGTTGAGGATAGTGATTATATTAACAATGCTTTTAATCAGATTGAGTGGATATTTCACGCAATTTGCACATCTCTTTTTACTATAACTGGAATTCTTATTATTCCATTTGTTAAAGTATATACACGAAATATTATTGATGTTAATTACATCCTTCCTACCTTTGCAATGTTAATGGTTACTGCTCAATATTTTTATTCTATTAGACAACCATATTATATGTTAATGCGTGCAGCAGGGCATTATAAGCAAACACAAATAAGTGCGATTATTGAAGCTATAATTAACGTTTTGGTTTCAATAGTTTTGGTCAACACTTTAGGACTGGTCGGAGTAGCAATAGGCACACTGTCTGCAATGATTTTCCGTACACTTCACCTAGTATTTTATTTAAGAAAAAATATAGTTAATAGGCCAATAAAATTTTTTTTAAAACAGATCTTTGTAAATATATTAGGGGTAATATTAACGATTGCTGCAACAAGGAATATTTTATTGACTGAACTTTCATATTTGCATTGGTTTTTCCTAGCAGTTAAAGTATCTTTGATTTGCATTTCTATACTTACAATTATCAATTACATTTTTTACAAAAAGGAAATAGTTGATAGTCTAAAATTTATAAAAAACGCAATTCAATTAAAAACTTGATAAATAATTTTTTTTACTACCATAGTGAAATAAAGTTTGATATGAATTGTACATATCAAGGCAACTTTGTACTCAAATATATTAATTATAAAAATATGAGACTATATAATGAGTATAATAGTGTTTAGGAACATTCAACGAATCATTGATAGATTTTCCAATTAAATAAAGGAGTATATTAAATGAAAATATTAGTAACTGGAGGATTAGGTTATATTGGTTCTCATGCAATTGTGCAATTATTAATTAGTAATCATGAAATTACAATTATTGATAACTTGTCTAACTCACAAAAAGAGACGCACAAAAAAATCAAAGATATAACAGGAAAAAATAGTGATTTTTATAAAATAGATACAACAAATTATGCTAAACTTGACAATTTATGTGAAAAACATAATTTTGACGCTGTTATTCATTTTGCTGGCTATAAAGCAGTAGGCGAATCAATCAATGAGCCTTTGAAGTATTACTTTAATAATCTCCTTTCAACAATAAATATTGCAAAACTAGCAATTAAATATGATATAAATACCATAATATTTTCAAGTTCCGCTACAGTTTATGGAAATGGAGAATCACCTTTTACAGAAAAATCTCCTTTACTTGAAAGAACTAATCCTTATGGAGAAACAAAAGCAATGTGTGAAAGAATACTAATTGATACTCAGAAAGCATACCCTAATTTATCATTATTTTTGCTAAGATATTTTAACCCAATTGGTGCTCATAAAAGCGGCCTATTAGGTGAAATACCAAATGGAATTCCAAATAATCTCGTGCCTTATATTACACAAGTCGCTAAAGGTAAAAGAGAAAAATTACAAATTTACGGAAATGATTATAACACCCCTGACGGAACAGGAATTAGGGATTACATACATGTAGTAGATTTGGCAAAGGGTCATGTTTCAGCTCTCGAATCAAATAGAACTGGTATAAATATATATAATCTTGGTACAGGTAAAGGTACTAGTGTTCTTGAATTGGTAAATGCATTTGAAAAAGTAAATAATATTAAAATACCATTTGAAATAGTGTCAAGAAGACCGGGTGACATTGCGGTTAGTTATGCTGATGTATCTAAAGCAAAGAGAGAACTAGGTTGGGAAGCAAAATTAACTTTAGAAGATATGGTTGAAGATGCTTGGAATTTTGAGAAAAATCTAAAGAAAGAAGAAAATAAAAATGATTGAATTTAACGATTTCTTATCTAAAATATCTAATCCAATCAATAGAGCAAAAACAGAAGAAGTATTAATGTGGGTTTCTCACAAATACCCTCAATTAAAGCCAGAATTCAAATGGAATCAACCGATGTTTACTCTCAACGGTACTTTTATCATTGCTTTTAGTGTTGCTACTAAACATCTTTCAGTAGCTCCTGAAAGAGCTGGAATCATTCATTTTGAAGAAGAATTCAAATTAAAGAAACATGATTACTCTAAAATGTTTCTTCGTTTTCCATTTGATAAACCTTTTGATTATGATCTCTTAAGCAAAATAATTGAATTTAATATCATTGATAAAGAAAACTGTAAAACATTCTGGAGAAAATAGTAATATCTAGATAATCAAATCCTACTAAAAGGAATTTAACTACATGAAACTCACACGTAAAGAAAAGATTGGTTATGGCTTTGGTGATATGTCTTCTAATATCATCTTAGCTGCTATAAGTTTCTATCTCTTATACTTCATGGTATCTGTTGCTGGATTAGATCCTAAACTTGCTGGCCTTGTATTCATCATTGCCAAATTTTGGGATGCTTTCACTGATTATCTCATGGGAGTTATCAGTGATAAAACTACTTCAAAATTTGGCAAAAGAAGAGTTTATATGCTTTTTGGTGCTATCCCCTATGGATTAATCTTTATCCTACTTTGGATTACACCCTTTAGTATAGAAACTTCTCAGTTCGTCAAGTTTCTATACTATACTGGTGCGTATATGTTCTTTAATACTGCATGGACAGTTGTTTATGTCCCTTATAACGCTTTAACAGCCAATATGACGAATGATTATGATGAAAGAACATCTTTAAATGGGATTCGGATAATCTTTGCAAATATCGGCCTTTTATTAGGTGCAGCGATATTTGCATTACTCGCTGAAGGTGAAGGTAGTATCTTTGCGACCTTATTTAATTCAGTAAAAACGGGTTATATGGTTGCTTCTATTATCTTTGGTGTAATTGCGATGGTTATCATGATTATATCAGCTTCAATGGTTAGAGAAAGAATTGTCTCTAATTCAACCTATAATAAGCCTTTACTCACAACCATTAAAGAATTCTTCTCCATGAAAGAATTCCGTTCAACAATGATCTATTACTTACTCTCAATGGTCGGTTTTGATATTATCATGGCCGTATTCTTATTCTTTGTGAATGATGCCTTAGGCTTTGCTTTGGTAGGTGGTGGTGAGATATCTATGATCTTTATCGCACTCCCCTTAATCTTCGCCATTGGAAGTGCAATGTTCTGGGTAAAAAAATCTGAAAAGCTTGATAAAGTCAAAGTCTATTCCTTCGCTGTCATTTGGATTAGTCTTGCATTACTCTTATGTATCTTTATTCCTTCTTATAATGCGGCTAATCCAATCATCTCTTATTTCTTTTTAGGATTTACAGTTATTCTCGTAGGTATCGGAATGAGTGCAGTACAAATATTACCCTTTGCCTCGATTCCTGATGTCGTTGAAGTTGATGAATATTATCATGGCGTTAGAAGAGAAGGAGCTTACTATGGTATTGTATCCTTTGTCTATAAAATTGCTAGTGGTATTTCAATTGCATTAATTGGCTTTATATTAGGTGCTTTTGGCTATATAGAAAGTATTGATGGTGTTTACATTGCTCAACCCGAATCAGCGTTAATAGCCATTAGAATAACCATTGGATTATTACCGGGCATCTTATTCTTTATCTCTGTTATGTTTGGTAAGAAAGCTAATTTAGATAGAAAACGATTTAATCAGATTAAAGAAGAAATAAAACAAAGAAATAGTTAATATAATGATAAAATCGATGTGAAATTAGACATCGATTTTTAATTTATTATCATACGAAATCGATTAACGCATTGAAATAGAAATGATTATTTGATATAGTTAATCTATTCAAGAGAGGTATTATATGGACCATAAATCAATCGCAATTCAACTATTCAACGAAACATGGGTTTTAATTGATCAGAAAAATAGAACGAATGATCAAGATGCGTTAATGATTCATAAAGCTCATGCTTCTTTATATCATTGGTTACAAATAGGTACTGTTCTTCATTTTCAACGAGGGGAATGGCTTATCTCTCATGTCTATTCACTTCTTAATTTGCCTGAATCAGCACTATATCATGCTAAGCGATGTCTTCAAATCACCATAGAAAATTCAATTGATGATTTTGATTTGACTTTTGCTTATGAAGCGATGGCTAGGGCTTATAAAATCACAAATCATGAATTGAAGAATAAATATTTATCAAAAGCAGAAGATAGTTTATCTCAAATTAAAAAAATGGACGATAGACTCTATGCAATGTCTCAATTACAAGATTTAAAATAAGATAGTCTTTATTACTTAATCAATAGGGAGTTGATATCCTTGGAAAGAATTCATCCTACTATTTCAGCTTGTGGCATTGATTGCGGTTTATGCCCTCGTTATTATACAGTCGGTGATTCCAGATGTCCGGGCTGTGGCGGTACTGATTTTCATTTAAAACATCCTTCTTGTAAGATTTTAAACTGTGTCATGAGAGATCATCATGTCACAAGTTGTTCTGAATGCAATGAATTTCCTTGCGAAATTATTGCTTCTTGGGATCAAGGAGATTCTTTTGTCTCCCATCTCAATTGTTTACATAATCTCTCATTTATAAAGAAACATGGTTATGATGCCTATCTAGAAAATCAATCAAAACGTGTAAAACTACTAGAGGAATTACTTCAAAACTACGATCACGGAAGAAGTAAAAGTTATTACTGTTTATCCATGACTCTTTTATCCATTGATTCCATTAATCAACTCAATCAATGGATAATCAATACAGACCAAATACGAACGTCTAACGACATTCATGAAAGAATTGAAACGTTAGCGAATAAAGATTCAGTAGTTCTAAAACTCCGAAAGATAAAAAGTTAGACAATTAGCCATAATTCAATGGCTTTTTTTATTAAAATTTTACTGAAAACGCTTTTATAATTAGGATATCTATGATAATATATTCGACAAAAGGTTAATTTTGAGGTGATATCATGTCGTTACTAAAAGGAAATGTTTTATACGGACAATCCGGCGGTCCTACCGCCGTTATTAATGCTTCCGCATATGGAGTCATTAAAGAAGCTTTATTACATCGCGGCATCATTGATGAAGTCTATGGCATGCATTATGGCATTCAAGGGGCTTTAAACGATGATTTATACCGCATGAGTGATCAACTCATGCAAGACTTAGAAAAGCTTCCAGCGACGCCTGGAGCTGCTTTTGGATCCATTCGATATAAACTTAAGAATTATAAAACTGATGAAACAGATTATATCAAACTCATGACTGTTTTTAAAAAGTATAACATTCGTTATTTCTTCTATAATGGCGGAAATGATTCCATGGATACTTGTAATAAGATTGATGAATACTTAAGACATGTGGGTTATGAATGCAAAGTGATTGGTGTTCCGAAGACCATTGATAATGATCTACCCATCACCGATCACTCGCCTGGATTTGGTAGTGCGGCTAAATACATCGCCAATACCATGATGGAAATCGTGTGTGATAATATTTCTTATCCCAAATCAAAAGTTGCGATTGTTGAAATTATGGGTCGTCACGCTGGTTGGTTAACGGCAGCTTCGCATGTCGCTACCCATAATGGAAGTGGTCCGGATTTAATTTACTTACCGGAAATTCCATTTGATAAAGAAAAGTTTTTAGAAGATGTTAAAAGAGTTTATACTGAAAAGAAACGTTGCGTTGTGGCTGTGTCTGAAGGTATTCAAGATTTAGATGGTAAGTTCATTGGCTTAGCAGCTCAGACCCAAGATTCCTTCGGTCATAACCAATTAGGGGGCGTTGCGGACCAACTCGCTGAACTTATTCATAAACGTTTAGGCTTTTCAACCCGTGAAATTGAATTTGGCTTAACACAACGTTGCGCAGCCCATATGCAAAGCAAGGTTGACTTAGAAGAAGCTATTGGAGTGGGAACAGAAGCGATGAAACGTGCATTAAAAGGTGAATCGGGAGTGATGGTTTGTATCAGACGCGATTCAAACCTGCCTTATAAATCGAGTTTCTTTACGCATCCATTAAATGAAATTGCGAACGTTGAAGTAAAAATTCCTCGACACATGATTAACAAAGAAGGAAATGGATTAGAAGATTCTTTCTTAAACTATGTCTATCCTTTGATTCAAGGTGAAGTTAAACCAAAATATGATCAAGGGGTTGTTGGGTTCTGTTATTTGAAACTTCCTAAAAAATATAACTAACAAATAACGCCATAATTAGAATCTATTTCTTAATTATTAGACTATGAAAATAGGCAATCGCCAAAATGACGATTGCCTTTTTATATCATTATGACAGATATGATAATACTTTCTAGTAGTTTATATAAGTTTTCAATAATATGTTATATGTCTGAATCACTAGATTCCAATGCATAGATTGAAAGAAATACATCAAGAATTTCTGGGTCAAAATGTTTACCTGATTCTTGTTTCATGATTTCGATTGCTTTATCTTTTGAGAATGCATCTCGATAAGGACGTTTGGAGATTAAAGCATCGTAAACATCCGCAACCGATATGATCCGAGCAAACAAGGGGATATCAAAGCCTTTTAAGCCTTGAGGATATCCTAATCCATCAAAACGTTCATGATGGTAGAGAACACCTTCATTGATCTGTTTAAAACTAGAAACTTCTTTTAAAATATTATATCCATATTCAGGGTGTTTTTTAATCGACTCAAACTCTTCATAAGTGAGTTTTTCTTTTTTATTCAAAACCGTTAGTGGAATAAAGACTTTTCCTACATCATGGAGTTTTGCGCTTAAAATTAATTGATCTAATAATTCAATATTCAATTTCGAACCAATTTTTTCACATATTTTAGAGACACTATCACTATGTTCTTTGGTATAAATATCATTGATTTCATTAGCTTTTGAGAGTAGTTCCACAATTTCAATATTTTTAAATCGAATTGCATCATAATCTTGTTCGATGCGTTGAAGCATTTGATTCACTTTATTCCCAATGAGATCTAACTCTTGGATTTTGTAATGAGGGATTTTCATAAATGCATTGTTTGATAATTGAATCGAATCGATTGCTTTCATCAATTTACCGCGTTGTTTGGCAGAAATAAGAATTGCAATATAAAACCCTATAACATTTAAGGTGAACATGGTAGAAATTATGACTGTCGCATGGCCAATCATTTTTTCTTTGAGATATTGGGCAGAGGGGTTTTCAATATGTGCAAGGATATATAATGAATCGTCTTGAGAAGGAACTTCAAAAGTAATTAAAGGATCAGTAATTGTAGAAGAATCATTGGTAGGAGATACGATAAAATGCTCTTCAATAACGGGAACTATCACCGATCTTAAATAATTGAATGTTTGTTCACCAAGGGGCCTTCCCATCAAAAAAATACCGTTTTTGTCACTGGAATCATCATTCGATAACGGCATTGCAGATAAAAAATAAAGGGTATCTTCAATCCATATGAGTGAGTTTTCTTCTGTATCTTGAGTTAAGACCTTTTGATATATACTGGTTGTGGTCACATCAAAGGTACCAAAACCCATATTTCTAACGACGGATTCATCTTCTTTAGCAATGAAAATTAAATCAATGTCAAAATCGCCTTGAATTAAATAATCTGATAGGTTCTCAGTGATCCATACATCATCATTTGTATTAACAGCTTCATTAGCAAGCGTCCAACTTGCATGGGCTTCCGCAAGAATATTTATTTGTGTAAATATATTTTTCACAAACAAATTCACAGCGTTGGATTTTTGCTCAAATTCTTGTTGCTCAAAAACGACAATTCCACGGTTATAAATGACTGTCATTCCTAAAATAATTGTCGTTAACGATATCATTGAAAATAGGATGGTGGCGAAAAATAATTTTCTTAGCATTTGGGCCTCCAACGAGATAGCATATGAGTAGATTATATCAATGATGCTTGCGAAACAAAAGTTAAATCTAATAAACAATATAATAAATTTCATTTTTTAATAATTATATAATTCCCTGAATGACTATATACTATATTTCAATATCTTAACTTGAGTGGTAATAAATTGAAAATATATGACCAAAAAGAATGACTCATCATATTGTATTACCGATTTTGAGATGTTATAATTCAATCAATACATTATTATAATTTCAAAAAAATACTGAAGGTGCTAGAGATGAAATTGACTTTATGGAAACGATTCTGTATCATGATGATTACTTTCTTGTTAATAATCCCAATTATATCGTGTTCGTCCAAAGTTGAAGTGATAAAAATCGGCTTTTCTTTTGAACTTACTGGACCCAATAGCGAGTTAGGTAGAGATGCGATGTACGGATCTTTAATTGCAATTCAAGAGATTAATGACGCCGGTGGAATAGATGGTAAAAAACTTGAATTGGTCATAAAAGACGATTTAGGAAATCCTGATGAGGGTGTAAAAGTAGATAATGAATTAATCGAAGAAGGGTGTGTTGCGATTATCGGACATGGTACTTCATTGTTGGCTACAAAAACGATTGAAAACGCAAACACCAATAACTTCATTTTATTTAGCCCTACTATTTCATCTTCATTATTTGATAATATCGATGATAATTTTTTTAGAATGATTCCATCAAACTTGACTCAAGGAGCAAGTATAGCTGATTTTATGTATCTACATTCTCCTGGAGAAGTTACAATTTTAATTGAATCTACAAACATTTCTTATACTCAGACCATTTCCGATAGTTTCATTGATGCCTATAATGAAACAGAATATCTTGTAGACACGAACAACATTCATTCATTTGTCACACGCGATTTGACTTCATATCAAACAGCTGCAAACACAATTAACAATTCCACAGTTACAAATGCTTTTATCATCGGTTCCTCTTATGATGTTTCAAGCATTCTTCAAGAAGGAATTAGATCAGATGTTAATATTTTTGTTCCTGTTTGGGCTACAACACTCGATATATTTAGTTCTTCGGGAACTTTAATAAACAATTCACATGGTATCAATTATTTTGATTTAACTTCCATTAACCCTGCTTTTATTCGATTCTTAACTAGCTATGAAGAAACATACGGAATAACGCCTTCGTTTTCTTCGATGTTTTCCTACGAAAGCGTCATGACTTTAGCAGAAGCATTAAGAACAGCTAAAAGTTATCAAACAGTAGATATTAAAGCAGCACTCGTGTCCATTGGCAGTGTAAGCTGGTTGATTGATGAGGTTTTGATAAATCATTTCGGCGATTGTGAGCGAAGACTCTATTGGTATCATTTTATCAACGGTACCTTCGCTGAGGTGACACAATGAAACGCAAAACCTTAAGCATGTCAGTCATTTTAATAATATTTTTGACTTTTGTTGTTGGAATTATCATTTCATTATATTTTTTTGTTTTCCAGCCTCATATTCAATCCTATATAACAAAGTTAATAGAAGTTAATAGCGTTGAAACGACCAAACATTTGACATCGGAAATTAATGAAAAATTTTTAATCATGTCTGTTCAAGTCAGCAGTACTGAAAGTGCATTAAATAGTTTTGATCATTTCAATACGGAATTATTAGACACCTACTTTCAAAATCAGAGCATTGATTCGTTAATTGAAAGTGAATTTGTGTTAACCGATATGGATGGCGTCATCTATTATACCTATCCTAATAACGATCTTATCATGGGCCATAACGAATCACTTAAAAGCTATTTTCTTAACGCTTCTGAACTTGATGATGTTTATGTTTCAAAACCTTATAAATCGATTGAAACCGGAAATGAAAAAATTACGTTAGCTTTAAAATCTACTGATTATTTTTTGATAACGAATATTGATTTATCTTACTTGGATGAAATTTTCGAAATAGCGATTGAGAGCGATTCACAAAAAGAAATGATGATTGTTGATCGTTACGGCATCATCATCTATGATTCGTCCTCAAAAAATGATGATATACAACTACCTCTCGAAGAATTTCAAACGATTCGAACCGGTGAAAATAACGTCATTTTTGATTTAAACTATGATAATCAAGTCTATAAAGCAACTAAAAGTACTATTGAACAAACTGATTGGACCGTCATCTTCTTTCAAGATAGTATTGTTTTCTCAGATTATGCTTCTTTTATCCAAATCATACTGATAGATTTTATAGTTATCATTCTATTTATAGTCATCTTATTACTTTCGATTGCTACTTATATTTTTGGCAAAAAAATTACTGCCATTAATAAAGGTTTATCCGAAATGGCGATGGGTCATTATGATAATTCACTTGAACACAGTCCGGTTAGAATCCTCAATAGTTTAAGTGAAAATTTGAATTTTACTAGTAAAGCGTTAATCGAATACAATCAAAAACTCAATCAATTAGCTTATTTTGACCAATTGACGGGTTTATATAACCGTGAATCATTGAAATTAAAATTTCAGCGTCAATTTGACAAATCAAACTTCAATATCTTATTAATCAATATTAAACGTTTCTCTTTATATAACGAATCTTATGGATTTGATATCGGTAATGAAATACTCCGCAATGTCGCGAAAACACTAAACAGTGTAATTAGTGACCAAGATATTATTGGTAGACTTGAAAACGACAAATTCTGTATTTTTACAACTTCAGAGTCATATGCATTCATCCAAAAAATACAAGATTGTTTTACACAATCAATTACAGTAGGAAAAATGTTAGTAAATATTAATTTGAAATACTATATTTTAGAACATATTAATCAAGATTCTGATTTTGATCAATCAATTAAAAACCTTCAACAATTGATATCTCAAGAGAAAACCTCTATGAAAGACATTCATGTGTTTAAGACGGAATCTTCTGATTTATATGAACGACAAATTGATATTGAATTATCATTAGAAGAAAGTCTTGTGAATCGAGATTTTAGAATTGTATATCAACCGATTGTATCCAAAGATAGGCCAAATGAAATCCGTGGATTTGAAGCATTGGCTCGTTGGAAACACAAAAAGTTAAATGTTATTTCACCACTAGAGTTTATTCCGATTCTAGAAAAAACTAACAAGATTCATCGTTTAGATCAATTTGTTATTTTTGAATCAATTAAAGAAATTGGCGCATTATCAAGACGTTATAATAAAAAATTCATATTATCATGCAATGTATCTGTTGAAACAATTTTATGGGATGGTTTTGTCGACTTCATTAAATCTAGCATTGAACGATTGAAATACAACCCCGCTTTACTCGAAATTGAAATAACCGAATCAACAATTATTCGCGATCCAATTGCCGTTAAGAGTATTATCAACGAGTTAACTTCCTATGGTATTCGATTCAGTCAAGATGACTTTGGCGATGGATATAGTTCGCTTAATTATTTGACACAACTTCATATTTCGACCCTAAAAATCAGTAAAAACATTATTGATCATCTATGTGATGGGTATAATAACCGACTTCTCGTTCAAACGGTTATACATTTGGCTCATGAACTTGGATTTGAAGTGGTCGCAGAAGGCGTAGAAACGCCTGAAGTTTTGAGCATCTTGGTGGATCAAGGTTGTGATTTTATTCAAGGATACTTGTTCTATAAACCACTTCCCTTACAAGTGATAGAAGATGTGATGAAACAAATAAACTTGAAATAATGATTCGAATATTAGTTTCAAAAAGCACACAAAATTTTGTGTGCTTGTTTTTTTAAATAATCTTTTTTCTATATCTCATGGCTATATATCAAAATTAGAAAATTATGAGACAAATAGTAGTGTTCCAAATGTTATTAATCTTTTTAAAAAATAACAATTCATCAATTCAATTATTTGTTTTGGTAGTTTCTGTTGGATTTTTTAATGCAGGAATACACTATTCATTATGATTTTTATTAATTGTTAAATAACGAGAATATTTCGCTGCAGCGAGCGCAGGATCTATTGAGTTTTCTAGGATTTTGATATTTGGCAAATAACTTGAAATACTCTGATGAAGTTTCTCTTTGAAATAACCTGGTGCATTCCCTAAACTTCCAATAATTACAACACTTGAATCTTCAAGATGTAATAAACGTCCCACTGTGTAAACCGCCAAAGCGAGTTCTTTGGTCGCGTTATCACAAATTTCTATGGCATATAAATCATTAAGATTGGCGTGTTTTGTGACAATTTTTGCGAAAGATGCAATTTTTGTTCTTTCACCCCATAAGTCATCAATCACTTTAACAATCTCTAGCGGTGATTTAATATTTAATGTTTCAACCATTTCTTGTGTAAAAGCAGAAGGTTTAATTCTTTGATCAAGGGATCTTACGGCTTTTGAAATGGCTTGAAATCCAAGGTCATAAGCACTCCCCATTTCACCTTCTTTATATCCCCATCCTCCAGCTTTGTGCGTATCACCTTTTAAGTTTCTCCCATACGCAACCATGCCAGTACCGACGATTAATGCAATACCCAAGTTATTTGTTTCACCACTCAAAAGCGCATTTTCCATATCATTACGACATTGAATGAAACAATCATTTGATAAATGTTCTAACGTTTTTAATGCCTCTTCACCTAGTTTAAAATCATCTCTAGTTACCATGCCTCCGAGTCCGGCAAAGATTCCTTTGATGGTATAACCATTTTTTATGTTAATACTTGCTTCATTTAATGCTTCTTTAATATGCTTTAAACTCGTATTGATATCCACAGTATCAATACTAGAAGGTCCACTTGTTCCATAAGACGTTACACTACCATCTTCACTTAATAAACAGACTTTAGTTTTAGTTCCCCCACCATCAATCCCTAAATAGTATTTCATAATAACCTCCAAGATAATCAAACATAAAGATATCTATTCTCTATTATACTAAATCATAAGATTTATGCTATAATAATATTAATTTTAGGAGTGTGAAATGATGAGTGAATTATTACTATTACAACCCGTCTTTAAAGATAGGATATGGGGCGGTACGTTATTAAAAAAAGAATTTAATTATAATATACCCACCAATACAACAGGTGAATGCTGGGCGATTTCTGCACATCCTGAGGGAGAATCAATTATTACGAATGGAAAATTAAAAGGAATGACTTTATCCAAGGTTTATCAGGATCATCCTGAACTCTTTAATCATTGTGAAAGTAAAACATTTCCTTTACTAACAAAAATTATTGACGCAGCTCAAGATTTAAGTGTTCAGGTTCATCCTGATGATGATTACGCGCTTAAATATACCAAAGATCGTGGTAAAACTGAATGTTGGTATGTGTTGGATGCTGTTGAAGGCGCATCAATGATCTTTGGTCATAAAGCTCAAACCAAAGAAGAATTTATTTCTCTTATCGAACAAGGCAAATGGGATGAATTACTCATTAGAAGAGAAGTTAAAAAAGGTGACTTCATTTATGTCCCTGCTGGTACCATCCATGCTTTATGTAAAGGAACCATGGTTCTAGAGACCCAACAATCTTCTGATACAACCTATAGACTATACGATTACGATAGAACTGACGCTTTAGGAAATAAAAGACAACTTCATATAAAAGAATCGATTGATGTTACAACGATTCCTCATTCTGATTTTTGTTTAATGACAAAAGTCACACAGATTGGAAAGAATGTGAATACGAAATTTGTGAGTAATCAATTTTTCACTGTCGAGAAATGGGATATACAAGATTACATCCAGTTCCCGAATACAAGGTTCTACATAATCAGTGTGATTGAAGGCGAAGGACTCATAAATTTAACTAAAGTTACTAAAGGGATGCATCTCATTATCACAAGTGCAGCTAAAGAAGTTAAATTAGAAGGTAAATTCTCAGTGATTGCTTCTTATCTCTAGTCTTTTACATAGATTTTACAATCATATTGGAATGATATTTTTTAATCATCAGTTATAATTAACTTGTAAATTATTTGAAAGGATACCCCTGATGAGAAAAATCAAAGTTGCTTATATTTGTGTTCATAACTCTTGTCGCAGTCAAATGGCTGAAGCATTGACCAGGGCATTTGCATCCCATGTCTTAGAAGCTTATAGTGCTGGCACTGAAACAAAACCCAAGATTAATCAAGACGCTGTTCGAATAATAAAACATGAATATGGTATTGATATGGAACACTTACAAACATCGAAGTTATTAGATGCAATTCCACCAGTTGATATCGTCATTACCATGGGATGTAATGTTGAATGTCCCTTTGTTCCTTGTCAATTCCGCGAAGATTGGGGAATAGACGATCCATCTGGTAAAGATGATACAGAATTCATCAAGACCGCAAAAACGATTGAAAGGCTTGTTTTAGGGCTTAAAGACCGTGTTTTAAAAGGTGAAATAAATATAAAGTAAGAAAGCATTCGTGCTTTCTTCTTTTTTTTGACCTTTTAAAACGTGATGAACTTTGATACAATGGATATATGTCTTATTCATGAGGTCAATTATGATTAAAGTTATGAAGATGTTGCTGGTGACTGATAAGGTAGAATTAAGCAATAATCATTTACCGATGGGAAAGTTTAAAGTCGACCATGTCATTAGAAGAGATATCGGTAGAATTAATGAAAAAGCGTATTTTACACAATTAACATTAGAGATAAAAGATAAACCTGAAATCAAATACCCGATTAATCTCCATGTATCGATTAAAGGGATCTTTGAATTCGATGATTCCAACAATCAAACGGAGATTAATCAGTTCTTAAAATATCAAGGGGTTAATCTGTTATATCCTTATCTACGTTCGATGGTAACTAACTTAACCATCAATGCGATGATGACACCGATTGTACTCCCCATCGTTGATGCGTATCAAATGTTTAAAGAAGAATCAAATGTCTCTAATTTTGTTAATTAGATAGAATAGAAGAGGATGAATATATATGGCAGATTTTTTTAGCAATGAAATTGGTAATACGATTCCATGGTTTAGTTTAACCCATATTTTACTTATTTTAGGTTTTTTTACGACCTTAGTTATTTTATGGATTTTTGGACCTAAGTTAAAAAATAAGAAAAATGAGAAATATTTCCGCTATTTCTTAGTCGCTTTAGCCATTCTATTTGAATGGCGAGTCTTTGAAAACCGGATTCTCAATGGCTCGATATTTAGAATTCCTCTTTGTGGCATTGCTTTATATGGACTCTTATACGCCGTTGCATTTAAGAAAGAAAAAGTCTTTAAAATCATCTATTTCTACGCTTTTGGGACCTTACTCACTTATTTCTTCTTTGATACCTTATGGGGATTAGACAGATGGGATGGATGGACGTATTTTGGGGCTCACGCAGCGATTGGATGGTTTGCGGTCTATGGGTACCGTGTCTTAGGATTTACGCCTAACAGAAAAGATTTATATCATTCCATGATGATTCTTGCAGTCTATGCTTTTATCTCAGGATATGCAACGTATAGATACGGTGGAAGTGATGAACTGTTTTTAAAGAATCCTCCCGTCGATTTCATGAATTTTCTCATTGAAATCCATCAAATCGTCTATTTGATTGTTTTAATCGCATTAGCAGCCTTATTAATGTTTGGTATGTATTTACCAATCTATTTAGCTGAAAAGAAGAAAAGACTAACAATTTCGAATGAAACAAGTAATGCAAATTACGTCAATTGATCAACCTATGACATCTTAAAAGGATGTCATTTTCTTTTCATCAATTGACATTAAAATTTGCTTTAAAATGAAAGCGCTTTATGTTATCATATTCAATAGTGAGAGGTAGACATATGCGCATAGAAAAACATCCAATATTGACATTTGAAGAAAAGAAGATATTACATTTCACTTTTAACCATCAGTCTATGACTGGTTTTGAAGGTGATACGATTCAAAGCGCGTTACATGCGAATGGAATAAAAAAATTATCTGAATCGATTGAACATCACAGACCCAGAGGTTTTTATTGTGCGATTGGGAACTGTGCTTCTTGTGATATGACCGTCAATAACCAACCCAATGTTAGGACTTGTATTACGATGCTTGAAGAAGGCATGGTTGTATTAAGTCAGAAAGGCAAGGGTGTGTTATGATGACTGAAAAAGAATTAATTATTATTGGTGGTGGTCCTGCGGGACTCTGTGCGGCGAATTCCGCCGCAGAGAGTGGCGTGAAAGTCTTGATTCTTGAAAGAAGTCCTAGACTTGGCGGTCAGCTCATCAAACAAACCCATAAATTCTTTGGCAGTGAGAAAACCTATGCGAAGACTAGAGGTTTTGACATTGCGAAGCTATTGATTGATGATGTATTAAACTTAAGTGACAATATTGAAATTCTATGTGATGCGACGGTTGTAGGACTTTACCCTAACCATGAAATCACTGTATATCAAAAAGGGATTTACCAAAAATATAAAGCAAAGTCAATTATCGTAGCGACGGGCGCTAGTGAAAAGTTCTTAGCGTTTGAAAATAATGATTTACCGGGTATTTATGGTGCAGGCGCAGTTCAAACGCTTATGAACCTTTATGGCGTAATACCCGGACAATCGATTGTTATGGTCGGTTCTGGCAATATTGGCTTAATCGTTTCTTATCAACTCATTCAAGCTGGCGTGAAAGTCAAGGCTTTAGTTGAAGCTGCCCCAAAAATTGGGGGTTATTTAGTTCATGCGTCTAAACTTAGAAGATTAGGCGTTCCTATCTATACTTCCACAACCATAAAAAGAGCGATTGGAAAAGAATCCGTGGAACAAGTTGAAACGATATCCTTAAATGAAAAATGGGAAATGGTTCCAGGTACAGAACAAATAATTGACGTAGATGCCATCTGTATTTCGGTTGGCTTATCACCGTTACATCAATTACTTTCAATGGCCAATGTTGAAATGAAGTATGTAAATGAATTAGGTGGAATGGTTCCTATCGTTACTGAAGAACATGAAACCAGTTATAAAAACCTCTTCGTTGCGGGTGATGTCATTGGAATTGAAGAAGCTTCAAGTGCAATTATTGAAGGCTATTTAGTAGGGTTAATTGCCTCAAAACGATTAGGCAAATCACATCCAAACTATGAAACCTTAATACAAGCCTATCATGATCAATTAACAAATTTAAGAAGTGGACCTTTCGGCGCTAAAACCAGAATTGGTTTAGCGAAATTACGAGGTGAGAATCATGCTTGATAAAACTGGGATTGCTCTCCCTGAACAAGTGCTTTCTCGCTTTCCCAAAAAAGAATTTTTAGCGAAAGCGAAAGCAATTATTGAATGTTACCAAGATATTCCTTGCAACCCTTGCCAAACCAGTTGTCCATTTGGAGCCATTCTAATTGGCGATGACATTAACGTTCAGCCTAAACTCATCGTTGAAAAATGCACGGGTTGTGGCATCTGTGTGACTAGCTGTCCAGGTCTCGCCATTATGCTTGCTAAAACAGAAGTTGATAAAGCCGTCTTTAAGATTCCATATGAATTACTACCTGTTCCTAAGAAGAATGAAGTATGGCGCGCAGTTAACCGTGCTGGAGAAGTTATAGGCGACGCTTTAATTGATTCAGTACAAAGTATACCCAAACAAGATAAAACGTATTTAGTGACCGTAAAAACCGATTTAAATCTATTATATGATTTCATTACCATCAGGAGTAAAGATCATGAGTAAAAAAGATATCATTATCTGTCGTTGTGAAGATATTAACTTACAAGAACTCCATGATTTAATGAATCAAGGATTTACTTCCATTGAAGATTTAAAACGGCAATTAAGAGTCGGTATGGGACCTTGTCAAGGCGCAACTTGCTTACCCATCATTCAAAGAGAACTAGCGATTTTCCTTAAGAAACCGATTGAAGAGATTCCACTACCAACGGTTAGACCCTTAACCTTAGGCGTTCCGTTAAAAGCGATTGCTAGAGGTGCTAAAGATGACTTATAAAATTATCATCATTGGTGCCGGTGTGACCGGATGCTCGATTGCATATAACCTTGCTAAAAAAGGCATGAATGATATTTTAGTCATTGACAAAAGTTATCTCACCGCTGGCGCAACGGGAAGATGCGGCGCAGGGGTGAGACAACAATGGGCAACGAAAGCCAACTGTATCATGGCCAAACATTCCATCGAATTCTTCGAACATGCCAAAGAGACTTTAGATTATAAAGGTGACATCGAATTTAAACAAGAAGGTTATTTAATTCTAGCCACGACAAAAGAAGAAGATTTACAGTTTGCTAAAAACGTTGCCTTACAAAACTCTTTAGGGATTCCAACCAAGAAACTTACTCCAGAAGAAGCCTTAAAGATTGTTCCCCATTTAAATCCCAAAAGTTTTATCAGTGCAACGTACTGTCAAACTGATGGACATTTAAATCCGTTTAAAATGACCGATGCTTACTATCAAGCAGCGAAGAAATTAGGCGCTACCTTTAATTTCTTTGAAAAGGTACTTGATATTAAACATGATAATGATATCTATACAGTAACAACTAATAAGGGTATTTATCAATCAGAGATTTTAATTGATGCGGCTGGCGGTTATTCCAGAGAAATAGGATTGATGGTTGGATTAGATATTCCTGTTTACGCTGAGAAACATGAAATCTTAGTCACTGAACCGATTTCTAAAATGCAAGGACCGATGGTCATGAGCTTTACCAAAAACCTTTATTGTCAACAAGTCCCTCATGGTAGTTTCCTCATGGGAAGAACCACCCCCAACCAACCCAAAGATCATGACATCTCTTCAAGTCATGAATTCTTAGATGAAATGGCAAAGACCATTGATGATATCTTACCCAAGATTGGTGAATTAAGGGTCATTAGACAATGGGCAGGATCTTATAACATGAGTCCTGATAAACAACCGATTATTTGTGAATCAGATGAATTAAAGAACTTTTATATCGCCGCTGGCTTTTCCGGACATGGTTTCATGTTCGCTCCGATGACGGGTATCTTAATCAGTGAAATGATTTTGAATCTCCCGTTATCGTTAGAAACAGTGATGCTACACATCAACCGTTTCAAACATCAAACCACGCATGAAGTGGAAAAATCTGTCGTATAGAAAGGAAAATGATATTATGGCAATTTATGAGTATTTAACTGAACCATTAACTGATTTTTCGAAGCAAGAAAACAAAGAGGCTTATTTAAAAGCATTAAAGAAGATTGAATCTACCTTAGGTAAAACGTATCCTTTAATTGTCGGTGGCGAAGAAGTTTTTGAAGGAAGAACACAGGCATCAATTAACCCAGCTTTAACAGAACAAGTTGTTGGGATGATCCATCAAGCGGATATTCCGATGGGTGAAAGAGCGATGCAAGCGGCTTTAAAAGCGTTTGAATCTTGGAAGAAAGTCAAACCAGAGACAAGAGCGGATGTTTTATTTAAAACAGCGGCGATTGTGAGAAGAAGAAAACATGAGTTTTCCGCGATGATGACCTATGAAGCGGGTAAATCTTGGGTTGAAGCCGATGCGGATACCGCTGAGGCGATTGACTTCTTAGAATATTACGGTAGACAAATGTTAATTCTTAACAGAGTTGATGACGTTATCTTATCCAGAAGAAACATTGAAAGAAATGAATATAAATATATTCCGTTAGGGGTTGGAGCCGTTATACCACCCTGGAACTTTCCTTTAGCCATCACCTGTGGTATGGCGAGTGCTGCGATTGTGACGGGTAATACGGTTTTATTAAAACCGGCTTCTAATACGCAAGTGATCGCTTATATGCTTGTGGAAGCCTTTATGGAAGCGGGACTTCCTAAAGGCGTCTTAAACTTCGTACCGGGCAAAGGTAGTGAAGTCGGAGACTATATCGTTAAACATCCAAAGACGAGATTTATCTCCTTCACTGGATCTAAAGAAGTTGGAATGAACATCTACCAAGAAGCAGCGATTGTGAGACCAGGACAAATCTGGTTAAAACGGGTGATCGCTGAAATGGGCGGTAAAGATGCTATCTTAGTGGATAATGATTGTGATATTGAACTTGCGGCTGAGTCGATTGTGAAAAGTGCCTTTGGTTTCCAAGGACAAAAGTGTTCTGCTTGTTCAAGAGCAATCATTCATCAAGATGTTTATGATGAGATTGTTAAACTCGTAGAAGTAAAAACAAAAGCTTTAAGTATTGGTAATCCTGTAGATGGTTCTATCTATATGGGTCCTGTAATTGATAAAAGTGCCTTTAAGAAAATCAATGAATATATCGAGATAGGTAAAACTGAAGGTAGACTCATCGCTGGTGGTACGAGCGATGGTAGTCTTGGATACTTCATTCAACCCACCGTATTCGCTGACTTAAAACCCTTCTCAAGACTCATGCAAGAAGAAATTTTTGGTCCCGTATTAGCAATTTGTAAAGTAGCTTCATTTGATGAGGCTTTAGAAGTTGGTAATAATACGGAATTTGGATTAACAGGTGCTGTTATTTCTAATAACCGTTTTAACTTAGAAAAAGCCAGAGAAGACTTCCATGTTGGTAACTTATATTTGAACCGTAAATGTACGGGTGCGATTGTTGGTTATCAACCATTTGGTGGGTTTAATATGTCTGGCACTGACTCAAAAGCCGGTGGACCGGATTACTTACAACTCCATATGCAAGGCAAATCCATTTCAGAAGCTTTATAAAATAAACAATTACGAGAATTCTATTAAGAGTTCTCGTTTTTCTTGTTGAAAAACAAGAGAATTATGCGATAATAGATTTATCAAGAATGAATCGAGGACACAATGATTAAACCAAAGATTAATCTGAAAGAACTTGGTTTTCCAGTGATCTACTATATCTCTCTGGTCGTTTTATTTTTAGGGTTATTATTGATAGTGACGACTTTTGCCTTAGAATCTTTAGGATATGAGGGCATCATCTTGTCAGTCTTATCGGTGATGGGGCTCACCTATTTTGGTGTGGGCTTAATTCTCGTGATATTCAACCGTAAAAAACTGATTCAATTCTACGTAAAAATCAGTTATCATAAAGAAATGCGAGAAACTTTATCGTTTCATAAACAAGAAGAAACCTTTGAAACGATAAAACAACGATTAACTGATAAAAATTTTGTTTATATCAAGAATCAAATATTGTATAATAAAGTGTTCACGTTTACTAAAGTCTATATGCAATACTTTGTTCAAGTCAAAGAATCGAAAAATGCCGATGAAACAATCCTTGAATTTCTTAAATTATTAACCCATGTGGATGAGTTTGCAAAAGGCGTTTTAAAGAATCCAAATAAAGTCATGGTTTTAATCTTAGTGATGGATAAAGCCTCCAAAGAGGATTTATCATCAATAAAAATGCGAATTGAATTATCGATTGCGATGCAAAGCGATTACTCAAGACCCACCATTACCTTTATTCCCATCCTTTATGATTTATCCTTAAATGGATTCGTTTATCGCGATAATACGAAAATGAATCGTAAGAATAACTTTAAAATGGCGATGAGCCATATGAAACAACTGTTTTTTAACGACAATAGCCATGAATCATTCCAATTTTATGATGAATTACAAAATCATACTATTGATGAGATAAAAAAAGAACAAAAAATCTAAATTACGAGGTGCACAATGCAAACTTTGAACATGCAACAAGAGTCTTTCCGAATCATTCAATTTACCGATTTACATTTAATGTATCAAGACAGTGATTACCAAACCTACAATTTAATTAAAAATTGTATTAATCATATGAAACCAGATTTGGTTGTGATTACAGGTGATATTACGATGACATTAGATAATAAAAATGTTATCGTCTTTTTAAGAGATTTTTTAGACTCATTTAAAGTCAATTGGACGTTTGTTTTTGGCAATCATGACCATGAGTCAAACTATACGTTAGAAGAACAAGCTGATTTATACATGCAAGGCAAGTATTGTTTGTTTGAAAAGGGAGATCCATCCTTAAGAGGATGTGGGAATTACTACATCGACTTACAAAAAGATGAAAAAACAGTTGCGATGCTTGGCTTCTTAGATTCTCATAATTCAAGAACCTACATTAATAATCAAGGCAATCAAAAATGGACATGGGATTATATCGACTTTGAACAAATCAATGATGCAGTAAAAAATATTAACTTATTAAAAGAAAAGAAGAATGACTTCTCAAGCTTATTTTTCTTCCATATTCCGTTAATTGATTTCAAAACGGAAATCGAAGAAAACTTAAGCAATTGTGTCGGGCATTGTTACGAAGATATTTCATGTTCTGATTTAGACAATGACTTTCACTACCAATTAGAAAGAACGAATACCTTAAGAGGGGTCTTTGTGGGACATGATCATGTCTGTGACTTCCAATTCGTGAAAGACAAATGTTTATATGCTTTTGGTAGATGTACCGGTCATTATAACTATGTGAAACCTGATTATGTAAAAGGGGCTCGTATTATTGATATTGATGCCTTAGGCAATGTAAAGAGTAATGTTATCTTAGAAGGATAATTATTTTAGGTGACTTATGAAACATATCGGTAAGATTGTTTTATTAATTGGTGCATTGGTTGGATATTTATATTTAACAAATTCACCCAATTTACAGTTTATTAGAGATTCTTATTGGTATATAGTTGCGTATTATATACTCGTTGATGGCATTGTTTTATACGTCATGTTTAAACCTGCTTTCAAAACGAGTTTACCTTCAAAAATTATATTGGGATTGCTTGTTTTACTTCCTTTATATCGATTATTTGAAATCAATCCCAAAATTAGTTTATTACTCATCTATTTCCATGGCTTAGCAATTATACTAACAACCATTATTGTCTATTACATCAAACATATCAATAACGAACCCAAACGCCAATTTGAAACGTATCCTTTGATTATTGGACTCATATTATTTATATTACCAGTGAGTACGGTCAACCGTTTTGAGTATCTTGGAAATACCAACTTTGTTTGGTTATACAGCGCTATTATCGGAGTGTTATTTACGTTAATAGCGATAATCCTCGTGATTAAATATAAAGATGACATCCAAGAACATGAAAATATCTATTTTATTCCCCTATTGACCATGATGGCTTCAGTCATCTTTTTCGGATTATCTGCTTTGTTTTTTAATTATGTGATCGATGACTCAAGTCCTTCTGATATTTTGGTAGAAATTATTGATATGGATATTGACACGGGTTATAGAAGTCTAACTACGTATGATTTAACCATCGCTTATAATAACGAAGAATATGTGATTGGAACGAGCCAATCAATGTATTATCAACTTGAAATTGGTGATGAAATTACAATTACTTATTATGAGGGAGCATTTGGGATAGAGTACTTAATTTATGAACCTTAGGTTTATAAGTTAAAGAGGGTGTAATGGATGAAGAAATTACATATAGTTGTAATGCTTTCGATTCTTTTATTACTAACAGCTTGTCAAAAAACTACAACGACTTAATCAACAAAATATATTAATACCACAACGACTTCAACCTTGAATTATACAGCTCTAGGTGTTGTTAATTATCGCTATTCAATGTCTTCAGACGTTGATATGATTATTCAAATCCCAAGTAATATAGAAGTCGTACATATCTTCCAAGGCATCACGTTTACGCCCTTAGAAAGAGGCGTTGATTACCAAATCGTATTGCAACAAATCTCACTAAATCAAGCATTGTTTGATATCTATACTCAACCTGTAACTACCTTTTTTACCGTTTATACGCCTGAAGGTAATTATAAAATCGACATTCAACTTATTTATGAAGAATTACCTTACATGATGAATCATCCAATTGCCAATTATGTTTCTGGACAATACCCTTTGTTATCATTTGATTGTTTTGGTGGACAGATTGTTGAAATTAATGCGTTATATATGACACCCGATGATTATTGCATCAATGGGAACACCATTCAAATTGATTGGGCTTATCTTTCATCCATCAAAAACAATCATCTTGAAATCAATTATTTAGTCTTTGATTATGTTATATCTTATCAGGAAGAACTCTATACGGGAACTTATACAATCAATTTCAACAGGTCATAACTCATGAAATATACACCAAAAAACGATACTTTATTACAGAAGGTATCGTTTTTTATTTCGTTCTGTGTTTAAATAGAGCTAGAAGAAGGTGAAAGAAATGAACAAAAGATTAATAATAGGATTAATTGCAGGAGCGATTTTAGGGGTTGTTTGTATCATCGGTGCTTCTTTAAGAAGTAGCGAACCATTATCTAGCAACTATTTATTTGCTTTTTGGTATAACCGAGTCATCATTGGTTTAGCAATCGGCTTATTAGGAAAAAACAGCTTAAAACTGTATATTCTCAAAGGCGTCATCATTGGAACAATGGTTTCATTTGCCTTTTACAGTTCAACTAACTATCAAGATTTAATGGGATTTATCGCTGGCGTTGTTTATGGCACAATTATCCCTGTAGCGATTTATCTCATCAACGACTATAAAAAAACAACCATAGAATAATCTATGATTGTTTCGTTGTTTGTACATAATTAACAATTTTTTCAATATACTTCTTATCAACATAATGGGAGGGATGTTTATAACCATCAAGGATGGCGATTTCATCAGGCGTTTTATCTTGTTTCTTCTCAATCATGTTAATGAAGAATTTCACCATCGATTTCATCAATCCTTTGAGTTTGGTAAAATCAACGCCACCAGGAAGATAGAAGAAATGATGATACTTTAATTGTTCTAACGTGAAGTTCGCTTTTTTGATTTCTTCAATATCTTTTTCCACGTTTAAATTGCCTGCACAAGCAAAGATGATAATTGGCTTTTCATTAAACCATTTTAAGACTTTTTTGAGTTTGTTCATTTTGCCCATATAAACGCCACTACCAAAGATAATCGTTTGGTAGTTTTTTATTTCACGTTTTTTAAAGTCTTTAAAATCTCTTAACTCATAGCCTAAAGTCTCTGATAACCAAGTCGCGTATTGTAACGTATTACCATATTTGCTTTTGTACAAAACAATATTTTTCATCTCTATTTTCTCCTTTTAAGGGCTTTAACAGCACGATCACTTGCGATTTTACCTGTTAGAATACTAATTGGTAATCCAGAAGGACTAAACGTCCATTGACCCGCTTGTAAGATGTTAGGCATTTTGGTATAACAACTTTTAATAACTTGACCCATTTTTGAAACAGCTGGGTTGGTTTTATTCGTAAAAGCCCATCCGGTGATACCACCATCTAAATTCCCACTGTATTTTTCATAGGTAAGTGGCGTTGAACTAAAGTGAGTAATCATTTTTTCTTCAATGCCTTTAAAAAGACTGTTATTTAAAACTTCAATCATTTTATATTCGGAAAATTGTTTGAATTCCTCATAAAAACCTAAAGATTGAATATTTTTAATAAAATCATAATCCATTAGAACGCTAACGACTAATCCAGTTTTTCCTTCAGGAGCTAATGCTTGATTTCTTAATGAAGGAATCGCTATCTCATAAGTCGTATACTCTAAGTAATCATTCATCCATTTCATGATTTCAGTCTTATCAATGGAATGAGAGATGTCCTTTAATTGATTAAAGACGAAGGAATGACCACTTTTCTTGGGCGTATAAAAACAATGTCCTGTCGTTTTGGAAGTGAAGTAATCTTTATCTAAATCGACTTCAAGGAAAACTGAATAGATGGAATCGCCACCGCGTTTGCCTTTTAAACTTTGTTTATGATTATAGATATTCGTTCTAATCGTTTGGTTTGCAATTTTTGATTCATCTACCGCTTGATAAAGTTGATTCATATCCGCAGCCCATATGAGTTGATCATAATTGTAACTATGATTCTCTTGATCATAAATCACTTGGCTCGTCACATCAACGGATTTAATCAGCGTATTGGTTAAGATTTCACCATTATGCGCTAAGATATAATCTCTAATCGCATCGACTAAAGCGATTGTGCCTTGTTTGGGGTATTCGTAGTCTAAATAAAGACTAAAATAACTTAAAGCGAAAGAAGCGGGTGTTTTTTGAAAGAAGTGTTGCGATATAATATCAATTAAAGATTGATTATTAGTCAGTTTAGCTAAATATTCATCAATCGGTGCTTTAAAGTGCTTAATCTTTCCTGATTTAGAGAGATATTTAAATAACCATGGAAGTAATGATTTTTTTAGATATTCTTTATCGTGTTTTAAATCCTTAAAGAGCGGATTTTCAATGCCATAAAGAATATCCATATAATCCATGACTTTTTTGATGTCATTTAAAATAGCTTCTATATCATCAATATTATCAGGATAGAGCTTTTCAAGCATCGCTTGATAAGCCTTTAAACTTTCAAGATCCTTAACCTCTATCATTTCATCTTCAATGCCAATCGAAACAATGCTTCTCGTAAATTCAACGTCTAGCTCCAATTGTTTTAACATCGGTTTGACGATTCCTGAATCGACAATTCCTCTCACACCAGCGTCAAATAAAAATCCGTCATGAACAAACGAATTAACTAAACCACCAGTATGAGATTCTTTTTCACAAAGCAGTACTTTATATCCTTCTTTGATTAGAAACGCTGCGGAAGTTAATCCAGCAATACCGCCACCTACGACAATAACGTCATATTTCATCATAGTCCTCCTAGTCTAACCCTGTCATTTTATTACTTATTTCAATGATTTTTGCTTGATTATCTTGATTTAATGCATGCTTCGCTGGTAATTCTTCAATCGTGAGATTAAAGAATTTACCGGTGACGTTAACTAAATCTTTTGAGGCAGCTAAATAATATAATGCTTCTCCTGAGATGCTTGGATCTTTTAAGAAGTGCCACGTCACATGATGCAAGAACCAGCGGTAAAGTTTCCCGTTATTATTTCCAATATTGGTTCTAACCCCACCCGGATGCATTGCATTAATAGTAACTTTAGTTGATTCTAATTCTTTGGCTAGTTGCCAGACGGTAAAGAGTTGGGCGGTCTTTGATTGACCGTAGCTCTTTAAGCCTGTATAGAGGCGTTTTTTAAAGCCTAAATCGTCGATTTTTAAGCCATTAAAACGATGACCTTCAGAATTAACCTGAATGATTCTTGAAGGAGCAGAAGCAATCAATGTTGGAATGAGGAGTTTAGTAAAAAGATAAGTGGCTAAATGATTCACTGTAAAGACAAGTTCATAGCCATCTTTATTATAATACTTTTTCGTTGAATGGAGTCCAGCACTATTGATCAAAACATCAATTTTTTTGTATTTTTCAATGATTTTTGTGGCTGCATTTCTGACTTGGTCTAAATCAGAAAAATCAGCGATAAAATAATCGACGGAGATATCGTATTTTGATTCGATATCTTTTTTAATCTCTATCGCTTTTGTTTCATTGCGACAAACCATGACAATGTTAGAACCTGCCATCGCCAAACGTTTTAAAGCAACATAACCAACCCCAGAAGTAGAACCAGAGATAACTGATAGCTTGCCAGACATGGATTCATTAGTGGTTTTTTGAACGGCTTTACGGTTTTGTAAAAAGACAAGTTGATCGGGTAATTTTTTCATTTCTTGAGCTCCTATCCAAAAAAGACGCGCATGAACCAGCGGTAGATTCTTCTATATATCGGGATACCATCGTAAATATCGCCCCATAAATCATAGTAGTCACGTTGGTTGATAATCTTGCCTTCTTCATTAAAAACCATCTTAGATGCCCCATAAATGGGTTTTTTAGGGAAGAATCTAAACGACATGGTCATCTTCCATTCCATCATGATGATATTCTCGTTTTTGACAATCGTATATATGTCCATTTTCAAACTTTTGCACCGTTTAGCGAGACGATTGCACATAGCTTTGAAAGGAACAATTCCTTCAATTTTTTGAATTGAATCTTGGAAAACGATGGAATCATCATAAAAGGGAAAGATATGCGACCAATCGGGTTTACCTGTATCGTTATACGTTTTTGACCAAAGCGTTTTAAACTCTTCAGTTGATAGTATTTTACTTTCAAGACTTTGAGTATTCATTAAAATGTCCCCACTTTGTTAAATATAATATGATTATAATGAATTTAAGATTATTTTACCATAAGGTATAAAAATTTAGAATGAAATGAATGTTTTTTTTGTTTTCAATTAAATCAATTAACACTGCTTCTAATGAAAAACGAGTCGTTTCTCATTCAACCGTCTCGTTTGATAATCAATAATCAAAAAGTCCTAATTTAATTCCAAATAGTCAAACCGTTTTTCTAATCGTTTGAATAGCTTAACAATCACGTAACTAATGAGTAAATAAAACGCTGATGCGAGGATAAAAGGAGAAATCGTAAAATCTCTCGAAACAATTTCTTTGACACCACGCATTAGGTCAGTAATAGCGATGACGGTGACTAATGCAGTATCTTTAATCAGAGTAATTACTTCACTTGATATGACTGGAAACTGAATTCTAATCGCTTGAGGTAAGATGATATGGCGGTACGTTTGATAGGAAGTCGCTCCCATCATACTTGCACTTTCAAATTGATCTTTGGGCAAGGATTCAATCCCTGCACGGATGATTTCAACGAAATATGCGCTGTAATTTATCACAAAGGCGATAAAAGCGACCATCATTCGGTTGACATTGATACCGATGAAAGGTAATCCATACATAAAGAAGAAGAGTTGTAACATGAGAGGAGTTCCACGGAAAAACCAGGTATAAATCGAGATAGCTCTTTTAATGATTTTGTTTTTCCGTTGTAACATCGATAAGATTAAGCCAATGGGAAATGAGAAGACCAAAGTAACAAGAAAGACGCTTAATGAAACGAAAGCGCCTTTTGTGAGATATTGAGCTACCTCTAATAAATAATCCATTATCCTAAGAAGATATCTTCATCAAACCATTTAATGGAGATTTCTGAAGCTGTTCCATCTTCAATCATGTCATTTAAAACGTTATTGATTTTATCTCTGATCGAATCTGATTCTAGTCTAAAGCCAACACCATACGTTTCACTAGCAAAGTTTTCACTGGCAACTTTATAGTCACCTTCAGATTGGCTGATGATATAACGTCCCATGATTTCATCGATGACAACTGCATCAATCGTGCCATTTTTAAGTTCTAATAATGCTTGATTGTATTGATCATATTTTATTAACTCACCTAAACTTGAAACAATCGCATTGGCATTAACAGATTCTTCAGCAGCACTGCTAATTTGAACACCGAGTTTCTTCCCAGTTAGATCACTGATGAGATTAATCGAAGAATCAGAAGCCACCATAATCATTTGCGTATTCGCAATATAAGGAATGGAGAATAACATCTCTTCTAATCTTGATTCAGTAATGGTTAAACCATTCCAAATCATATCGATTGTGCCACTATTGAGTTCTAAAACTTTGGAATCCCAATCGATGGGTTGAAAACGCACTTCAACGCCTAGTCTTTCGCCAACCTCTTTCGCTAAATCAACGTCAAAGCCGACTAAATTTCCAGAGTTATCTCTAAAACCCATGGGTGCGAACGTATCGTCTAGTCCAACGATCATATACCCTCTGTCTTCTAGTCTTTCCCAAGAATTAATGACCCCTTGATTACAACCAACAACTGTCAATAAGCTTAAAATCATGATACTTAAAACTAATAATTTTTTCATTTAAATTTCACCTCTGCCAATTATTATATTTTATCGCTTTATCATTGTAAAGTGTTAAATTAATGAAAACGGTATCAAATAAAAGAAGGGCTTCAATGAAGTCCTTCTAAATATATTTATATTTAATTATTTTTGTTTGAGTTTATTAAAATAGAGATGATAACCTTCCGCGCCGTAGATCAGTGATTTATTGACCCTTGAAATCGTCGCTGTCGATGCCTTGGTCTCAAGAACGATTTCTGTATAGGGCCGTTTTTCAGTGAGCATTTTCGCAACTTTTAACCGTTGTGCCATGTCAAAAATTTCTTTGATGGTACATAAGTCTTCAAAGAATCGATAGCATTCCTCTTTAGTTTTTAACGTTAATATGGCTTCATAGAGTTGATCAATGTCCTGGTTTCCAAATTTAGATTGATACAAGATATGCACCTCACTTTACTCTATTATATCACTAAATCATTAAATCGATAATGAAGTTATTTTTCTTTACTTGCTATTTAATATTTTTCTCTTGAATAATCTATCTTTTTTGATATACTTTTAATAAATGAAAAACATGGTATAATACGGTTTAACCAAAACTGTATTTTCGGAGGTTACTAATGAATGACATCAAAGTGGTAGAACAATCAAAACTTGAGTACGTTGAATCCCTCATTTCAAAAGCGACTGACGCAGAACAACGCAGTACTGAAGAATCTTTAGCGCTTGCCAGTGAAGCATTAGAATTATCGAAGAAGTATGGCTTCATTAAACTAGAAGCTAGAAGTCTCCTTCGGATTGGTCGTTGTCACTGGATTAACAGTAACTTTAATGAAGCGATTGAGTATTTAGGTCAAGCTTTAGATATCTCTGATAAAGTTCAAGAAACCCATACAAAGGTCGAAGCGTTGATTGGTTTAGGTAATGTTTATATTACGATGGAACTCATTGACCAAGCGATGAACCATTATCAAAACGCCTTAAACATGGCCATGGATCATGGTTATGGTGAATTAGAATCAAAGATTTTAAATAATATTGGTACGATGCATGAAGACTTAAAGAATTATGATCAAGCATTAGAATACTATGAGAAATGTTTAAAGAAATCCATAGAAATTGACGATCAATACGCAATAGCGATTGCGAACGTCAATATGGGCAATACCAATTTAAGTTTAGGTAAATTTGTTGAAGCTAAGAATTATATTATCCAAGCGATTCATTATGGCGTTGAAAATAGAAGAACGCTATTATTAGCCCATTCTTATCATTCGATGGGACGTATTTACCAAAAACTAGAGGATTTTAAGCAAAGCATTCAGTATTTAATGCTTGGAGTTGATGAAGCAACTGATTGTAAAGATTTAGTCATTCTATTTAAAATTTATCTTGAATTAGCCACATCTTATGATTTAAATAATGATTACAACAATGCTTTAGAATATCTATTAAAAGCTTTAAAACTATCTTCTCAAATTGGCATGGATGAACTAATGCCAAGGCTGTATGAACAAATGGCAAATTTCTATGACAAACACAAGAAGACTGAACTTGCATTTCAATACTACCGAGAATTCTATAAATCAAGCAAAGTCGTTGAAGAAAACCGAAGACTTGAAAGAATCAATAGTATTGAATATCAATCAAAACTCTCTGAATCGTTAGAAGAAACCAAGATTTATCGTCAATTGTCCAATGAACTTAGGAAAAGTTATCAACAAATGCATGTATTAAGTAACATTGGACAAGCAATGACTTCAACGCATGTATTAGGCGATATCTTTGAACAACTGTATGAAAACGTCAATTTACTGATGACCGCTGAAAGTATTGGCGTTGGTTTATTTGATCCTTCTATCAATGCATTAAGATTTGACTTATTCATCGAAAAAGGAAAATTGCTTGATAGTTTTACCTTATCACTCGATAATAACAAGAGTTATCATGTCTGGAGCTTTCTCAATAAGCAAACCATTAAAATTAACGACATCGAAAAAGAATATAAGAAATACATTAAAGGATTATCTGCGACACGCGGTGATTTAATGCATTCAGCGATGTATGCCCCTTTAATGAGTGAAGGCGAAGTCATTGGCGTCTTCTCAATTCAAGCAAAAAATAAAAATGCGTATACCGACACCCATAAAGACTTACTTCAAACCTTAGCTTCTTATTTAGCAATTGCGATTAAAAACGCCCTTAAAACCAAAGAAATTACCATTCTTAATGAGAAATTCAAAGGCTTGTCAGAACAAGATGGCTTAACCGCAATTCCAAATAGAAGGCTCTTCGATATGATGTATGACCGGCTTTGGAATGAAGCCATCGACAATAAGAAACCTTTGTCATTACTCATGATTGACGTTGATGATTTTAAAAAATTCAACGATAACTATGGTCATTTAACTGGCGATGACGTCGTTAAAAAAGTAGCGAGATTACTCAGCGAACACTTGAGAAATGAATCTGATTTCGTGGCAAGATATGGCGGCGATGAGTTTGTCATGTTACTCCCGAATTGCGATTTAAAAGAAGCAGATCAATATGCCAATAAGATTAAAGACGCTGTGGCTCATCTCAATGATGATTTAAGCAATAAAATTAAAATTGCAATATCAATTGGTGTGTCTTCAACTTCACCGAATGCAACAAAAACAAAAGATCGTTTCTTAAGCATTGCGGATACGCAGTTATATATCAGTAAAGCCAATGGAAAGAATCGAGTAACTGCTTTAGAATATTAAATACATCATAGAAGTAGTCACTAAATGTGGCTACTTTTTTTGATTTTATATATAAAAGATAGTTTTAGTATCAATCAAACGAATCATGAAAGCGCTAACTCTTAAAAATTTCCGTAAAAATGAATAAATATTCACCATGAAAATCAAATCATCGATGAATATTCACATCATAAAACAAAAAATTGATAAATAAATAAGTTATAAAATAACTTAAAGACATTTTTTTAATTTATGTCTTTTTTTTCTTTGAGTTCTATTGACCGAGTGATATAATATTGTTGGAAGCGTTTTCAAGTATCAAAATAATAAAAACCTACGGAGGGTAACATGAACAAATTTGATTACATGGAAAAACATGATTACGAACAAATCGTTTACTTTTACGACAAAACAACAGGATTAAAAGGCGTTACTGTAATTCACGACACAACCTTAGGACCTGCATTAGGCGGGACGAGAATTTGGAATTATGCTTCAGAAGAAGATGCCGTCATGGATTGCTTAAGACTCGCACGCGGCATGACTTATAAATCAGCTGCAGCCGGATTAAACTTAGGCGGCGGTAAAACTGTTTTAATCGGAGATGCTCAAACGTGCAAAAGTGAAGCTTACTTTAGAGCTTTAGGTCGTTATGTACAAAGTTTGAATGGTCGTTATATTACGGCTGAAGATGTGAATACGAATACAAAAGATATGGAATTCATCCATATGGAAACTGATCACGTTGTGGGATTAGAAGGCAGAAGCGGAAATCCTTCGCCTGTCACCGCGTGGGGAGCCTTCCATGGCATTAGAGCCGCTTTAAAACATAGATTTGGCAATGATGATGTATCGAATTACTCTTACGCCATTCAAGGCGCAGGACAAACAGGTTATTATTTAATTAATTATTTAATTGAAGCTGGCGCAAAGAAAATCTATTTTACCGAAATTAACCAACGCCATATCCAAAGAATGGCTGAAGAACACCCAACCGTTGAATTCGTACCTACGAATGAAATTTATGGTATGGATGTTGATGTCTTCTGTCCTTGTGCTTTAGGTGCTGTATTAAATGATGAAACAATTCCTCAAATCAAGGCCCCGATTATTGCCGGTACAGCGAACAACGTATTACAAGACGAAGACAGACATGGCAATATGATTAAAGATAAAGGCATTTTATACGCTCCTGACTTCGTTATTAATGGTGGCGGGGTTATCAACGTTTATCATGAACTCATCGGTTATAACCGCGACAACGCGATGAAAGCCGTTGAAAAAATCTATGACCGTTTATTAACCATCTTTAAAATCGCTGAAAAAGAAGACATTCATACGCAAAAAGCAGCAATTGTCTTCGCAAAAGATCGGATTAGAACGATTGGCGAAGTTCGTCAATCTTATATCCCTCGTTAAATGAAAAGAATTACTTTCGTTGTCGGACATTACGGCAGTGGAAAAACCGAATTTGCGGTCAATCTCGCGATTCAGAAAAAAATCGATTATCTTCTTGATTTAGATATCGTCAATCCTTTTTTTCGAAGTCGCGAGTTAGAATCATTTCTTTTAGAAAATAACATTAAAATGATTGCGTCTACACCTCTCAATGGCAATTACGGCGATTTGCCCTTCTTGTCAAAGGACATCTTTTTGCCCTTTCAAAAAAGCGATAAATGTGCCGTTTTTGACATGGGAGGCAATGACGCAGGTGCGTTAATCTTAAGACAGTTTAGAGATTATATCGATGAAGACGTTGATGTTTTAATGGTGGTTAACGTTTACCGGGAACAAACTCAAACTGTAGATGCGATTATTAGGCAAATCAATGCGATTGAAGGATCTTCAGGAATGAAGATTACCGGACTGGTGAATAACTCGCATTTACTCAAATTCACGGTGAAGGAAGATATCTTACACGGTGATACAATCGTTTCAGAAGTATCAAAGAAAACGAACTTACCCATACTTTATACGGCGGTGCGTAACGACCTCATGGATAAATCTTTTCATTTATCAGGCGAGACCATCCCTTTAACACTCTATTTACGAAAAACATGGCTATAAGGAGGACAAAATGCCAAAAGGAAAATTAACATTCGATTATGAGAAATGCAAAGGTTGCGGAATCTGCGTTGCCTTCTGTCCTGTTAAAATTATGTATTCTGACAAAGCGACGTTAAACAAATCAGGCTATAACATCATTCGCTATGACGAAGATAAATGCATCGGTTGTGCAACTTGTGCAATGATGTGTCCTGATTCAGTGATTACAGTGGAGGTGATTAAATAATGGCTAAAGTCTTAATGAAAGGCAATGAAGCAATTGCTTTAGCTGCCGTTAAAGGTGGATGTGACGCTTTCTTTGGTTATCCCATTACTCCTCAAAATGAAGTTCCAGAATATTTATCAAAATATATGAACGAACACGGTAAAGTCTTCGTTCAAGCAGAATCTGAAGTCGCTGCTATTAACATGGTCTATGGCGCAGCAGGTGCCGGTGCGAGAGTACTAACAAGTTCATCATCGCCTGGTATTGCATTAAAACAAGAAGGGATTACCTATATCGCTGGCGCACAATTACCTTGCGTTATTTGTTCGGTCATGCGTGGCGGTCCAGGACTTGGTTCAATTCAACCATCACAAGGCGATTATAATCAAGCGACGCGTGGCGGAGGCAATGGGGATTATCACGTTATTTGTTTCGCCCCTGAAACAATTCAAGAAACCATCGATACGATGAAAGAAGCGTTTGATATCGCGGATTATTATCGTAACCCTGTCATGATTCTAGTCGACGGTCTCATCGGTCAAATGATGGAATCCGTTGATTTTGATCGTCCAGTTAAACACCGTTTCTTACCGCCTAAAGATTGGGCGGCAACAGGCACAAAAAATCATCCTGGTAAAAGAAACGTGATTAACTCGCTTTATTTAGAACCCAAGGAATTAGAAGCGCATAATAACATGCTTGCGAAAAAATATGCATTAGTCACACAAAACGAAACCCGATATGAAATGATTAACATGGAAGATCCCGACTATGTCATCGTCGCTTACGGCACGATGTCAAGAGTTGCGAGAAGTACTATTGAAATCTTAAAAGAAAAGAAATTAAACGTCGGAATCATCCGTCCGATTTCTTTATGGCCTTTCCCCAAAATTGCTTTCGATGAAATTGGGAAAAACTGTAAAGGCTTATTAGTCACTGAAATGTCGATGGGTCAAATGATTCAAGACGTTCAAATCTCGAATCGTGGAAGATTACCGATTGCTTTTTATGGTAGAAGTGGTGGTATTGTCCCTGAACCAGAAGAACTCGCAGAAGCCGTTATGAATTTTGAAAAATGGAGGGTAGAATAATGGAACTTGAAATGAAATATCAAAAAACCAAAGGTTTGACTGATAATCCACTATCTTACTGTCCAGGATGTACCCATGGTATTATTCACAAGCTCGTGGCTGAATCTTTAGAAGAGCTTGGTGTATTAGATCATACAGTCGGCATCGCCTCGGTAGGTTGCAGCGTATTTTCCTATCAGTTCTTCAACGCTGATATGGAACAGGCCGCTCATGGTAGAGCATGCGCAGTGGCAACTGGTGTGAAACGTATTCACCCAGATAACGTTGTTTTTACGTATCAAGGCGATGGCGATCTGGCAAGTATTGGGATTGCGGAAACCATCCATGCGGCCAATCGTGGCGAAAACATCACTGTTATCTTCGTTAATAACGCCATTTATGGCATGACAGGCGGTCAAATGGCCCCAACATCGTTAATCGGCCAAAAGACGACCACATCGCAATCCGGAAGAAATGTCTTACAACATGGTAACCCCATTAAAATCTCTGAAATGTTCCAACACATTGATGGTGTAGCATACTTAGAAAGAGTTTCTGTCTTTAATCCTAAACAAGTCAGAAACGCGAAGAAAGCCATTAAAAAAGCCTTCCAATATCAAATCGAGAAAAAAGGATTCACGATGGTTGAAATTTTATCAACGTGTCCTGTTAACTGGGGAAAAACACCGGTTGATGCCTTAAAATGGGTTGAAGAATCCATGGTTCCCGTCTTCCCATTACAACTCTTTAAAGATAGTGGTGTTAGCCATGAATGAGACCTATAATATCAAAGTCGCCGGTTTCGGTGGACAAGGCGTCATGATGGTCGGTCAAATCTTAGCCTATGCAGCAACCGATTTAGACCTATATGCATTATGGTATCCTTCTTATGGTCCTGAAACCAGAGGCGGAACGGCGAACTGTTCTGTCATCGTTTCAAAAAAACAAATCAATTCTCCCGTTTTCCAAAAGGCAACACATTTAATTGCTTTTAACCAACCTTCCTTAGATAAATTCATTAACAACGTCAAAAGTGATGGCGTAATCCTTTATAATTCTTCATTAATTGATGCACCAAAACCGTTTGAAGACGTTAAAATTTATGGGGTTCCCGCCAATGAAATGGCACTAGAACTTGGAAACATTCAAGTAGCGAACATGATTATCATGGGGGCATATCTTGCGATTACAGATATGTTTACCATTGAAATCGTTGAACATATGTTAAAGAAATTACTTGGTGAACGAAAAGCTCATTTAATGGATATTAACAAACAAGCAATCCAAAAAGGCTTTGACTTCATTAAAAATTTAGGAGGAATCCATGCTTAAAAATCTTGACTCCCTCGTCAAACTCGCCTTAGGGAAACAGCCGAAAACCCTTGTTGTCGTCCACGCAGACGATGAATTTGTCATGGACGCTGTTTGTCAAGCGACACGCCTGGGCATGATTAAACCGATTTTAATTGGAGATCAAGCCAAGATCAAAGAATTATTAACATTGAATAAAATAACGACAGGGTATGAAATCATTCATGAGACGAATGATGACATAGAAGTAAGACTTGCTATGGATCTTATTAACCAGGGCAAAGCCGATATTTTAATGAAAGGCTTACTCGATACGAAAATCTTATTAAAAGGCGTTGTAAATAGCGAATTTGGCATTAAAAAATATAAATTACTTTCTCACGTGGGCATGGTAGAATTTCCCCATTTAGACCGTATCTTATTCGCCACCGATGGGGCCATGAATATTCAACCTTCGATTGAAGAGAAGATTTTACTGATTGAAAATGCTGTGCACTTAACTAAAGCACTTGGATATGAACAACCTAAAGTCGGTTTAGTTTCAGCAGTTGAAAAACTCAATCCAAAGATTATCTCAACCGTTGAAGCCGAATCAATTAAAGCTTACTACTATGATCATCCACAAACGGAATTCTTAATTGATGGCCCATTTGCGATTGATAATCTCGTTTCAATGGCATCCGTCCACCATAAAGGATTAGGTGGCCCTGTTGCAGGAAAAGCAGATATCTTAGTCTTTCCTAATCTCGATGGTGGCAATATCTTCTATAAAACTTCGGTTTTCTTAGGACTGGCAAAAGCCGCAGGCATTATCATCGGCGCGAAAGTTCCAATCGTTTTAACTTCAAGAGCAGATGACTCAGATACGAAACTAAATTCTATTGCATTGGCGGTGGGCTATTCTCATGGACTATCTAATCTTAGTCATTAATCCAGGATCAACCTCCACAAAGGTTGCCTTATTCAATAATGACAAACTCATTCAGGAACAAGTCTTAAAACATGAAGTTGATCATTTAAAAAACTATAAAAATGTCATTGAACAAAAAGATTTCCGCAAACAAATGGTGCTGGATTTTTTAACGGAACACCGTTATAAACTCGATCATATCGATGTGTTTGTTGGTCGTGGCGGAATGTTAAAACCGTTAAAAAATTCAGGGACTTATCTCGTGACCAAACAAATGGTCGAAGATTTAACCTTAGGCAGAAATGGTTATCATGCTTCAAATTTAGGGGCTATCATTTCTTATGAACTCGCTGAAGGGTTAAACCGTCCTTCGTATATCGTCAATCCCGTTTCAATTGACGAAATGGAAGATCTAGCCAGAGTTTCTGGTTTAGCGGGCATTGATAGAACTTCAATCTTTCATGCATTAAATCATAAAGCGATTGCGAAACGCCATGCAAGAGCGGTTGGTAGAGATTATGATGAAATGACGTTAATTGTCGCTCATTTAGGTGGCGGAATTTCTGTAGGTCTTCATAAAAAAGGCCGTGTCATCGACGTTAATAATGCTTTAGGTGGCGATGGTCCATTCTCGCCTGAAAGAGCGGGGACAACACCAACCTATCCTTTAGTTGATATGTGTTTTTCTGGAAAATATACCATTGATGAAATCAAGAAAAAACTAGCCGGTCAAGGCGGTTTAGTAAGTTACTTAGGAACATCAAATGGTTTAGAGATTAAAAGACGTATTGAAGCAGGCGATAAAGTCGCAGAATTTTATCTTCAAGCGATGGCATATCAAGTGGCCAAACAAATAGGAGCGATGTATTTTATCGCTTCAGGAAAAGTCGATGGCATCTTATTAACGGGTGGTTTAGCGTACAATGGACTTTTTGTCGATATGATAAAAGCCTATGTTAATCCAATTCAAGCAGTTCACGTTTATCCAGGTGAAGATGAGATGCGCGCTTTAGCAGAAGGGACTTTACGCGTCTTAACTAAACAAGAAAAATTACAAGTTTATTAAAAATAAAGCTTCCGAAGCGATTCGGAAGTTTTTTTTGATAAGAATCAAGTGAATAAACACACAAGACTATGGTATAATGAAGTGACAACTGCAGGGAGTGATGCTTATGAAAAAGTGTTTGATTGTCGTTGATTTTCAAAATGATTTCGTGGAAGGTTCTTTAGGCTTTAATGACGCTAAAAAATTAGAACCAATTATAGTTAAGAAAATTGAAGATGCCATTATCTCTGGTGTAGAGATATATTTTACACTTGATACCCATTATGACGATTATTTAGAAACCGAAGAAGGTAAGAATTTACCCATTGTTCATTGTGTAAAAGGTACTAAGGGACATGAATTATATGGAAGAACCAGCGATTATTTAACGATTGCTCGAAAAGTTATCGAAAAAAATACGTTTGGATCTTTAGAATTAGCCGAAGTATTAAAGGATAGAGCTTATGACGAAGTTGAATTATGTGGGCTTGTATCAAATATTTGTGTTTTATCAAACGCTGTTTTAGCGAAAGCTGCGTTACCCAACGCTAAAATCGTCGTTGATCGAAACGCTACTGCAAGTTCAAATTTCGATCTTCATAAAAAAGCACTGGAAGTCATGAAAGGCTTTCAAGTTGAAATCGTAGGTCAAGATGGAAAAAAATAAATTAGCATTGGTCGCAGATTTTTATGAATTAACGATGGCTTCAGGCTATTTCGAAAGTGGAAAAAAGGATGAAATTGCCTACTTTGATTTGTTTTTTAGATCCATTCCTGATGGGGGCGGTTACGCCGTTGCGTGCGGTCAAAGTGAAGTCGTTGATTATTTAAAACATTTAAAATTCAATTCTGAGGATATCGACTATTTAACAAAAAGAGGGATTTTTTCAGAAGCTTTTTTAACTTATCTATCGAATTTCAAGTTTTCTGGCGATGTTTGGATGGTTAAAGAAGGTTCCGTCGTCTTTCCTAACGAACCATTATTGACGATTCGTGCTAATGTCATCGAAGCGCAATTGATTGAAACCTACTTACTCTTACAGATGAATCATCAATCATTAATCGCGACAAAAGCGTCAAGAATCGTTAGAGCCGCTCAAGGGCGAGCCATTATGGAGTTTGGGGCTAGAAGAGCTCATGGCGTTGATTCAGCGTTATTAGGTGCGAAAGCGGCGTATGTTGGTGGTGTTTATGGCACAAGTTTAACTAAAGCAGATCAACTCTATCAAATTCCTGCCTTGGGGACAATGGCCCATTCATGGGTTCAAATGTTTGATAATGAAAAACAAGCATTTGTGGCGTATGCAAAAACCTACCCAAATAATGCGACGTTTTTAGTCGATACCTATAATGTATTAAGAAGCGGCGTTCCAAGTGCCATTCATGCGGTTAAAACCATTTTATGGCCTTTAGGGATAAAATCTGCAGCGATTCGGATTGATTCTGGCGATTTGACGTATTTATCGAAAGAAGCAAGAAAATTGCTCGATCAATCAGGATGCCAAGACGTCAAAATTGTGGTTTCTAATTCTTTGGATGAATGGCTCATTACTGAATTGCTTGTGCAAGGTGCAAAAATCGACTCATTTGGTGTGGGAGAACGTTTAATCACTGCTAAGTCAGAACCGGTTTTTGGAGGCGTTTATAAACTCGTCGCAACTGAAAAACAAGGAGTTATCGAACCGAAGATAAAAATCTCAGAAAACCCAGAGAAAATGACGAACCCCCATTTTAAACAAGTCTACCGCATTTATGATAAATTTACGAATAAGGCGTTAGCGGATTTAGTGACGGTTCACGATGAAGAAATCGATGATACGAAACCGTTAGAAATCTTTGATCCAAATTTAATTCACAAACGCAAAACATTAACCGATTTTTACGTGGAAAAACGGCTTCAAAAGGTTATCGAACAAGGGAAGATTATCATTCCTTGTATGACGCTATTAGAAGCAAGGAACCATTTAAACCATGAACTTGATCATATGTGGGATGAAGTCTTGCGTTTTGCGAATCCCCATAAGTATTACGTTGATTTATCAGACAAGCTTTGGAATATTCGAAGAAAACTCATCGAAGCATCTACAAATTAGGAGAAAATATGAAATTTTTAACATTTAATGTCCGTATCGATGCACCCTCAGATGGTACCAATGAATGGAAGAACCGAATTAAATCGGTCGCAGAAGTCTTAAAATCAGGAGACTATCCCATTGTTGGCCTTCAAGAACCTACGATGAAAATGCTTAAAGAATTGATTAAAGAATTACCCCATTATCGTTACGCTGGCACAGCGAGAGATGAAAGAGGCGAAATGACGCCGATTCTTTACCAAGTCGAAAAAGTCAGACTTTTGACAAACGAAACGATTTGGTTATCAAAAACCAAATACGCCGAATCGAAATTTGAGGATTCGAATTTTAACCGGATTGCGACGATTGCGGTATTTGAGACCAATGGAACCATGGAAATGTTTAGGTTTGTTAATACGCATTTAGATTACGCGAACCCTGACGTCCAAAAACGACAAATGTCGGTTTTAATTGATCATCTCAATAAACAATCGAGCATCAAACGGTTGCCCACCATTATTGTCGGTGACTTCAATGCGACTTTAGATAAATCCGTTCATAGTTTTTTAAGGAAATCAACCCTAAGCGGCAAATCATTAACTTCCATTTACGGTGATCAAAACCCTAAAGCGACTTATCATCAATTCGAAGGAATTCTTGAAGGCGAACCCATTGATTACGTCTATTACACTGAACCGTTTGTTAAAGCGGGTTTCGTGGTGATTAGAGACAAATTTTTTCAAGTTTATCCAAGCGATCACTACCCCGTTGAATTTTCTCTCAATTTTATCAATAAATAAGCGGACTCGTTTCCGCTTTTTTCTTTTAAATGGCGTTTTTTAGCCATCTTCAGACGATATGATTTTTTAAATTATAACCCTCGATTATGAGCTAAAACGTACTTTTTTTAAGAATTTTATAAAATCATTAAAATGGCATGGATATCATCAAAGAACACCTCCCCACCGAATGAAAATTAAAATAATAAATGCTTTGACAAGCCTTACTTTCTTGTTTATAATTAACTCGAAGAAGAAATTTCCGCACTAAAAAAAATGAAGCGAGGTATTCTATGCGTATTGGAATTATCGGACCCATTGGTTCAGGAAAATCATTATTATCAAAAAAATTGGCAAAACATTATCAATGTACTCTTCTAGAAGAACCAGTTGAAAAGAACGAGTACCTTCCCTATTTCTATAGTGATAAAGAAACATTCGCGATGTTATCACAAAACGCTTTTTATAGTTCTTTATTTCTCATGATGTGGAAAACGAAGGATTTAGAAGCAGTCGTCTGTGACTCTACCTTATTTTCTAACCTTGTTTTCACTGAATTATTACGGCTTGATGGTACGATGTCAGCGATGGAAGTCGCACTCACGTACGCTATTGCCGATGAACATTTAAAACGCATTCCTGACGTTGATCTTCATATCGTCATTGAAAGACCCACAGAACAATTATTCGAAAACGTGAGAAAGCGTGGAAGAGCTATCGAACAAAATCAACACGACTATTTAACGTTTCATTATGCCAATTATTACGATGTCTTAAGACGCATCTTTAAAAACTATAAAGTCCCTGAAGAACGAATTTTATGGTTACCGATTAATGATATGAATAATCCCGCTGAGTTTAAACGTATCACTGATGCAATCGAATCAAAATACCAAGCATTAAACCTTAAAAACACAAAATAAACTGACAATGAATGGGAGTAGACTATGATTACTATTTTTGCTTTGCAACAAATCGAGAACCAACTAGCCAAAATTCAAAACCGAAAAGCGTGTGAAATAAGAGCCGGCGTTTTTCCTAAAACTTTTATGGAAATATTCGCTATGTATAACCGTTTAGACAATGAAATCATCTTTAATAAAGAGATTGTTTATGATGCCCCAGAACACGAGGTCGTGATAACCCTCATCCATGAAAGCCGCCATGCTTATCAGTGGGATCGGATCAATCATCCTAGAAAAGCTGTTGAACCAAAAGAATTGATTGAACAATGGAATAAAGAATTCGAATTTTTCTCACCAACTGATAAAGCTCAAACCGAAAAAGATTACTTACAAATGGCCATTGAGATTGATGCGATTGCTTACACGCATTTAACCATGAAACAACTGACCAATGAATCTACCGTTATTCCAGAACTTGTAAGAAAACAAGTAGAATCCAGAATGGCTGATATTGAAAAATACGAATTGCCCTTATATCAAAAATACGTTAAAGCCTAGAAAAAAGACGCCTGAGGGCGTCTTATTTTTTTACTTATTTTGATTGAACCACTCGATGGTATCTCTTACGGTTTCTTTAAAAGGAATCGGATTAATTTTAAGCAACTGAACCATTCTATCGTTGACGTAATGATAATTTTCTAAGATTGCATCAATCATAACGTTTGAAATGTCTTTAAAGAATATGGCCCCAAATTTTGCGATAAACCGCGGAAACCCGATGATGAGTTTAGACCGATTTGAGACTTTCGCAATCGTTTGATAAAATTCCTTTATGGTGTGTTCATGGGCTGCTAAGATATAGGATCCATCCATTGAATAAACGCTGACATGATAGATGGCTTTCGCAACGTCTCTCACATCAATGAAATTATAGCCCCCCTTAATATAAGGTAATATCGGTTTACGATAAGCCTTCATGATCTCTTTACCCGCTGCGGACGGTTTATAATCATGAGGTCCAATTACCGCTGCAGGATATACAATCGCCCCCTCTAACAAACCTTGATTAAGTTTATCTAACACATAGGCCGTCCCTAAGGCTTTTGATTTGGCATAATGGCTTTTAATCTTCGATAAATCAAAAAATGTTGGTTCTAAAATCGGATCGGTATTTTTTGGTTTATTGATGGCGTCAACGGAAGATACATAAACTAACCGGATTTGATGGAGGGTACAATAATCGACGATTTTATATGTGCCTTCGATATTGACTAAATCACTTTCATTTCTTAATCGCTTCGTCAAATCAATGACTCCTGCACAGTGGATTAATGTGTCGTTTGGTTTTAAATGTTGATCAAGAAATTCGTGTGAAAAAATATCACCGATGTGATAGGTAACATTTAAATCTTCAATGGCTGGGCTTATTTTTCTGAGTAATAATTCACATGGCGTCTTTTCTTGAATAAATGCTCTTAAGGTGTTATTTCCAATATGTCCTGTCGCTCCGGTAATATAGATCATAAAACCCTCCCTATGACAATACTTGTATTATATCAAATATTGAAGACTATGGTATAATAATTTTAATAACGAAATTCATGGAGGTTCACTATGATTATCAATCAACTCGTAGAAAAACAAAGAGCGTATTTCAATACGAATGTCACAAAAGATATTAACTTTCGCTTAAATGCATTAAAAATGCTTCAAAGTGCGATTACTGCTCATGAAGGTAAGATTATCGACGCTCTCAAGAAAGATTTGAATAAAGCGCCATTAGAAGCTATCATGACCGAGATTGGGATTGTTAGAAGCGAACTCTCTCATATGATCAAGCATTTCAAACATTGGGCAAAACCCAAACGCGTTAAAACACCTCTCGTTTTATTTAGTGCGAAAAGTTATATCTATCCAGAACCTTATGGTGTTGTTTTAATTATGTCACCATGGAATTATCCGTTCCAACTCGCCATTGATCCACTCATTGGAGCAATCGCTGCAGGAAATACGGCTATCATTAAACCAGGTTCTTATGCACATCATACAGCTTTAGCCATCAAAGAATTGTTAGACCATACTTTTAAAGAAGAATATGTCGCGACAGTTTTAGGTGGAAGAGAAGAAAACACGTTATTATTAGAACAAAAATTTGATTATATCTTCTTTACTGGTTCAACCAATGTTGGAAAAACCGTCATGGAAAAAGCCAGTCATTTTTTAACGCCTGTTTCTTTAGAACTAGGCGGTAAATCACCGTGTATCGTCGATGGCACGATGTGCACAAAATTAACGGCGAAACGATTAGCTTTCGGAAAATTTGTGAATGCTGGACAAACTTGCGTCGCACCGGATTATGTTTTCGTAAAAAGAGAATACCGCGATCAACTCGTTAATGAGTTAAAACGTGTTATCGCTGAATTTTTTGGTCCTGACCCTTTAAGTTATCCAGATTACCCAAAAATCATCAATCAAAAGGCGCATTCTAGATTATTAGGTCTCTTACAAAATCAAACCATTGTTTTAGGGGGAAAATCTAATGAAACATCGATTGAACCAACGTTGTTAGTCGATGTAAAGTTAGATTCACCGGTCATGCAAGAGGAAATCTTTGGACCGATTTTACCGATCATCGCTTATGACAACATCGAAGAAGTGATTACCTACATTAAATCAAAAGATCGTCCCCTTGCATTTTATTTATTCTCGACCGATAAAGTCATGCAAAAACGATTAATCCATGAGATTAGTTTTGGCGGCGGCACATTCAATGATACCTTGATGCATGTTGCTTCTTCAGAAATGGGTTTTGGCGGGGTTGGCGCATCAGGAATGGGCAGTTATCATGGCATACATTCCTTTAATACGTTCTCGCATCATAAATCGGTTTTGAAACGGGCAAATTGGATTGATTTATCATTTAGATATCATCCTTATACGAAACAAAAACAAGGTTTGATCGATAAATTTACCAAATAAAAACGCTTCAAAAAGAAATGAATGTTTATTAATTTGATTTATTTAATGAAAAGGTTTTCATGGTATTGTCAAAGCTTTATATTCATGGTAAACTGTCTTTGTTTTGTTAATTCAAATTGAATAGCTAGATCGCCAATATAATATGGATAATTTGGTTCCGTAGTTTCTACCAGTCGACCTAATCGACTGCCTATTGGTTACATGATTTTTTTCTGAATGCCTAAAGCATCCAGTTTATTTTGTTGGCGAGTATAGTAATTTATACTGGCTTTTTTTATTTGTTTCAAACAAGACAAAAAAATCATAGGAGGATCTCTAACACATGGAAAAGCTTCAAAACTTCTTCAAATTGCGTGAACATGGTACCACAATCACCAAAGAACTAATCGCTGGAGCAACAACCTTCTTTGCGATGGTTTACATCATCTTCGTCAATCCGTCGATGCTTTCTCAAACGGGAATGCCTTTCGGAGCCGTCTTCTTAGCAACCATCATCGCTACCGTTATCGGGACGTTGATCATGGGATTGTTCGCTAACGTTCCTTATGCTTTAGCACCTGGCATGGGACTCAATGCGTTCTTTACCTACACCGTTTGCGGCGCACTAGGTTTTCACTGGAGTGAAGCGTTAGGACTTGTCTTCATTTGCGGTCTTATTAACGTATTAATCACTGTCACGAAAATCCGTAAATCGATTGTAAAAGCCATCCCCGTTTCATTACAACACGCTATTGGCGGTGGTATTGGTATTTTCATCGCTTACATCGGTTTCAAGAACGCAGGTTTCTTTAGCTTCGCAGCAGACCCAGGCACATGGTTTGATATTCCTGGTGGAACAGCAATCATCGATTCATCGATTATCCCATCGTTAACTACTTTTAGTACATGGGGTCCAGTCTTAGCGTTAATTGGTGTTATTGTTACAATCGTCTTATTATTATTAAAAGTTAAAGGCGCGATTTTAATCGGTATCGTCGCAACGACGTTAATCGGTTGGCCTATGGGTGTTACAAGCTTCGCAATCGGTGGATTTGATATCGCAGGTCCATGGGGAGAACTTGGAACGACATTTGGCGCAGCGTTTAAAGGTATTGGCACAATGTTCGCTGATCCATCCAAATTACCAATGGCATTCCTCGCAATTTTTGCTTTCAGCTTAACCGATACGTTTGATACGATTGGTACATTCGTTGGTACGGGTAGAGCTTCTGGCATTTTCTCTGAAGCAGATTTAACTTCAATTGAAGAAGGAAAAGGCTTTAAAACAAAAATGGAAAAAGCATTATTCGCTGACTCCATCGCTACATCTATTGGTGCCGTATTTGGAACTTCAAATACAACGACATATATTGAATCAGCAGCCGGTATTGAAGCAGGCGGAAGAACAGGTTTAACCTCTGTATTCACAGCGATTTTCTTCTTACTTTGTATCTTTATTGCGCCTGTCGTTGGTATCGTTCCAGCACAAGCAACGGCTCCAGCACTCATTATCGTTGGTATTATGATGGCCGGTGCGTTTAAAGACGTTAATTGGACTGATTTTGAAGAAGCTGTTCCTGCTTTCTTCGCAGCTGTCTTAATGGCTTTAGCCTATAACATCTCGATTGGTATCGCATTTGGTTTCATTTTCTATGTATTAGTCAAACTCGTTACGAAAAAAGCAAAAGAAGTTCATCCAATTCTTTGGGTCTCTTCCGGTTTATTCGTTGTTTACTTTGTCTTAATGGCTTTAAACGCTTTAGGCGTTCTCTAATAGTTTAACCACGCTAAAAGACACTCCCTCATATGGAAGTGTCTTTTTGTTTTAATGATTCAACATTATAATTTCGAATGATTAGTTGTTTTGAGGTAGATAATAAACTATAATAGATAATACGTTCATTTCATATAGTACAGATTGGTTTCTATTAGTGATGATATTATTTAGTATTCAGGTGATATTATGAGTAAAAACACTCGATTTATAGTAATTCTTTCAATTATATTATTATTCTTTATGACAAATTCATGTATGAAGGCATTGACGACCATTACCGATGATCAAGGTTTTATATACGAAGACTTTGGGTCATCGGCTTATACGGTATACCTTGATAATCTGGTCGGTCAATCTGTGATTACTGTCCCCAGTACCTACAATAACAAACCGGTTATTAGCGTTGGAAATTATGTTAACCACGAGTCTCCTACGAATATAACAACTGAAATCATATTGCCTGAGGGGATTGAATACATTAGTGACAAAGCTTTTGCGGGCTTTACGTTGTTAACAACCATTGAATTACCCAAGTCAATTACTAGAATTGGTTCTTATGCTTTTCATAATTGTACGAGTTTAACCCATTTGACTTTGCCTGAAGGGATCACAAGGATTGAGACCAACACGTTTTTAGGATGTATAAACCTGGAAGAATTAACAATTCCTAAATCGGTCATTGCCATAGATAAAGATGCATTTAAAGAGTGTTATAAATTAATTTCATTATATTTTGATGAAGGTTCACCCTTCTCGTTATCAGAAGGTGTCATCTATAATCTAGATCATACGATTTTGATATACTATTTACCTTCAAATCTAGCGTTATCCTATGAAATAATACCTGGCGTTATTACTATTGGACAATGGGCTTTTACAGGTAATGATACATTAACATCTATTACCATCGGAAATGATGTCACGACGATTGACGATTTTGCATTTCATAGAACTATTTCACTTGTCGATGTAACCATCGAAAGTTCAGTCGAAGTTATCGGTCATAATGCTTTTAGTAATTGTGAAAATTTAGAAGAAATTCATTTGAATGAAGGCTTAAAAACAATAGAAGATAATGCTTTTTATATGTGTCCCAAAATTGAAACAATCTTTATTCCTAGTAGCGTTACCTTCATCGGTTTTAAAGCATTCAATTATTGCACCAATATGACATCCATTCTTGTATCCCCCCAAAATCCTTATTACACTTCTATTGACGGCGTTTTATATTCAAATAACCTTCAAACACTCATTTATTATCCATCTTCAAAAACGAATTCTTCATTTACTGTCCCTAGCCATGTAAGAATTATTAAAGCAAATGCTTTCGAAGCTTGTTATACGATTAGATATCTCTATATTTCAAGTGGCGTGACAACGATTGAACAAGAAGCATTTATCTACAATGCTATATTAAAGGTTTATATTCCCGATACGGTTCATACCATCGGTTTTGAAGCTTTTTATGGACAAACCGGGGTTACTATTTACTGTGAGGCTGAAGCAAAACCCTCAGGATGGAATGAAAGATGGTATATGAATGGACAAACTATTCTATGGGGTATAGAACAATAACTGAATTCATGATCAATAATCGGAATTTGGAACGTAAAGCTATAATATCATTGGTTAACTAAATGGAGGACATCTTTGTGGAATACGATGAAAAACAATTAAAACGATATTGTGCCAGCGGCGATATCCCTGGGTTATTAGACTATTTAAAAGATATCCCTGAACAATTAGATTTATACAATCGGTATTTATCAACATACCATCAAGATCCACCACTATTTAAGTATCCAACCGATAATGAAACTTTAAAGGAAATACTAAAAGGATATTATCTTTATTATGTCTATGTTTTCGGTCAAGGTCATACGCCAAAAGAAGGAGAATTGTATTTATTACATTACTTTCAAAAAATGTTAAACCTTCCGTTTATCAAGCGTTTTGATACGCTGGAAAAGCTGATTAAACGGATGGTAAAAAACGAAGGTTTCCAATTCTTAGGGGGAACAACTTCGGCGTATTATGGACCTTACATTTGGAAAACCACAGAAAAAAATATCTATCATGTACAAATCCCTGCAAAAACCATTCATGTTCCTGTCTATTTTATGAAGGAGTTTATCTCCAATAGTTGGCTCAGTTTTCTGTCTTTTAATATTACAGGCACTGGCGGTTGGACAAAAAGAAAAGGCTTATCTTGTAAATGGGATAGTTATAATGGCAAGTTAGATTTACCCAGTTTTCAAATCTCATTTTTAAAACATGAGGCGCAACATTTATTTGATTTTCATCGGTACGGTAGAAAATTATCCCAAACGACCTTAGAATACCGTGCCAAATTATGCGAACTTTGCTACTATACAACCTCTGATCTGTTTGAACAGTTTTTAAATACAGCCAAAGATGATTCAAATTACGCTCATTCTCAAGCCGAGTACTTTATCGTCAGCGATTTATCCAAAGCAATCTTTAAAGAAGACTACGTCACAGATGTTAACCGCTGGCGTGAACGTTATTCAGAAGTCGCAATACACTGTAAGACGTTCTTGCTTGAAAACAATCGATTGAAGTAACACTTACAATCTCAAACAAAAAAGGCACCTCATTTTTAGTGAAGTGCCTTTTAAAATTTTACAATTAACTAAAGATAATCCAAACTAACAAGTACCCCGTGATGACCGCAGCCATCGTATAAGGAATACCGATTTTCATGAAGTCCCAGGTTTTAACTTCATAACCCTCTTTTCGTAATATCCCAATAGAAGTAATGTTCGCAGAAGCACCAATTGGCGTCATATTACCACCTAAAGTCGCGCCAATTAATAATCCAAAATATAACACGGTTGGATCATCTAGCCCAATTCTTAAGGCAATAACTCCCATCACTGGTAACATCGTCGCAACATATGGAATATTATCAACGAAAGCAGACAAAATGACCGACATAAATACGACCACCGTATAAATCACAAAGATATTACCCCCAGAAATTCCACCGATTAATTCACCGATGGCGTCAATAACGCCAGCGTTTGAAATCGACGCAATGACCATAAATAATCCAGCGAGTAACCCTAAGGTAAAGAAATCAATTTCTTTAATTGTCGCTTTTAACGCGCCTTTTTTCTTCGTTGTGAACGTCTTATGAACGATGCCTATCAGCATGAGCGTCATACAAATCAAACCGTTTGTGACGGCAGGTTTATCAGGAATAAACGACGCTAAAATTAATAAGACAATTACCCCTAACATTAACACGGTTGGAAAATAGTTTGTTACGACGGTATGTTCGTCAATTGAAACCGGTTCTTTATGTTTTCTAAAGATGAAGTATAAAACAATCGTCGCCACAATTAATCCAATTTGAACGATGAAGAATAAGCCCGGTTTTCCTTGATAGACGAAGAAGTCTAAGAAATCCATGTTCGCATAGCCGCCCAGTAATATTGATGTTGTATCGCCAACGAGTGTTGCGGCACCTTCTAAGTTACTCGCAACCGATAAGGCAATAATCGGAGAAACCGGAGAAATATTGAGTTTCTTTGATATCGTAATGGCAATCGGCGCAATCATAAGAACCGTTGCGACATTATCGATAAACGCAGATACAATACCTGCAAAGAAAGATAACGCTAAAATCGCCACCCAGACATTAGGCGATTTATCGATAATCTTATCAGCGATAAGCGCTGGCATTTTTGATTCGATGAATAAGGCAACAATCCCCATCGTACCAGCAATCATCATAATGACGTTCCAGTCGACGGCGAAGAAGATTTCATTTAAGGGTAAATAGCCTAAAATAATAAAGAGTAACGCAGACCCTAAGGCAATGTAAGCTCGGTATTTAGAAAAGATAAGTAAACAAGCATAAGTAACGATGAATAAACCTAGTGCTAAAGGCATCACCCAAGCGGATGGGAGCGAATCCATAATTGATAGTATCATAACAGTCTCCTTGTCTATAATTATAACCTGATAAATTATAACATAGACGCTTTATTGATACAATAAAAAAAGGCTGTTTGCACAGCCTCTAGTATTAAAATATTGACCAAGTTAAGAAGATGACAGCGAGTAGTGAGGAAACAAGCGATACAACGGTGATTTGCGTATTAATTGAAGGTCCTGCGGTATCTTTAAACGGATCTCCGACGGTGTCGCCGACAACCGCTGCTTTATGAGCCTGTGATCCTTTTCCGCCATGATGACCGGCCTCAACGTATTTTTTACCGTTATCCCATAAGCCACCGGAATTACTCATGAATAACGCTAAGATCAATCCAGAAACGATATTACCCGTTAAGAATCCGCCAATGGCGTAAACGCCACCGGTCAATCCAACAACGATTGTAATGATAATTGCAAATAAGCCAGCCGGAATTAATTCTTTTAATGCGCCTGTAGTTGCAATTAAAATACATTTCTCATATTCAGGCATAACGCCTTCTTTACCTTCTTTTAATCCTGGGATTTCATTGAACTGACGGTGAATTTCCGCAACCATTCTTTCGGCATTACGGTTAACTCCAAGCATGAGCATCGCACTAAATACGGCAGGGACAGCTGCTCCAATCAATAATCCAAAGAAAACCATCGGATTTAAGATATCAAAAGAAGTAATACCAGCGAGACCACGTTCTAAAGCGGCGTCATTGACTTCACTTAAGAAGGCCCCTAATAACGATATGACGGTGAGTCCAGCAGCACTAATCGCAAAGCCTTTAGTCACCGCTTTAACGGTATTGCCAGCACTGTCGAGTTTATCGGTAATTTCGACGACTTCATCGCCCAAATTCCCCATTTCTGCGAGTCCTCTCGCATTATCAACAATCGGTCCATAAGCGTCGTTTGAAATAATCATTCCGACTATCGATAACATTCCCACGGCAGCAACAGAGATACCAAACATACCATAGGTGACTTTCGTCGCTGTATCGATGCCTAAAGGCGCACAAATGAGATATGCCCCTAAAGCAGAAATCGCAATCCCTATCATCGCGGGTAATACGGACAAGAATCCGTAACTAACGCCCGAAAGAATTGTAAATGCCGGCCCTGATTCACTGGCTTCGGCGACATTTTGAACCGGTTTTTTCCGGTCATCGGTAAAGTAATCGGTCGCAATCCCAATGATAACACCAACAAAAAGTCCTAAGGTCGCAGCGAAATACATCCGCCATTCAAAATCAAAGATTAAAGTCGCTAACGCTGTTAAAACGGCGAATATACCTGTGGTTAAGTAAGTAGAAGTATTGAGTGCATTCGTTGGATTATCATTTTTACCCATTTTCGCAAATCCAATCCCGATAATGGAAGATAGTAATCCAATCGCTGCGTAACAGAAAATTAAAGCCACATGATTGCCACCCAAGATCACTTTATCTAAGGCAACTGCCATGACTAAGGAAGCGGCTAAAGAAGCGACATGCGAATCAAATAAGTCAGCACCCATACCAGCAACGTCACCGACATTATCACCGACGTTATCAGCGATAACAGCGGGATTTCTCGGATCATCTTCTGGAATGCCTAATTCGACTTTTCCAACTAAGTCAGCTGAGATATCAGCGGTTTTGGTAAAGATTCCTCCACCTGCCTTCGCAAATAACGCTAAACTCGAAGCACCAAAGCTAAAGCCTAATAAAAGCGTTGAATTTTGAGTGAGTAAAAAGACTAAAGCAATCCCGAGTAAAGAAGTTCCTACAACCGCCATGCCCATCACGGCACCGCCGCGGAAACCATTCAAAAAGCTTAAGCGAATGCCTTTTTGAGCCGCTTCAGCGGTTCTTGTATTCGCAATCGTTGCGATCTGTATCCCAATCTTACCGGCGATTGCGCTAAAGGTTGTCCCTGCTAAATAAGCAATTGTCATTTGTAAGTTCATTAACAAATTGTCTACGAAACTTCCATCCCATAACGGTTTTGGTAAAAAAATAAAAATTAAGACGGCAACCACCGCTGCAAATTTCGCTAAGATGGCATATTCTTTCGATAAGAATGTGTTCGCGCCTTTACGAATTAGTTCCCCAATGTCATGAATTTTTTCATTGGTTGCGGGTTGTTTTTTAACCCAAAAATAGAGCCATACAGCAAAACCAAATGCAATAAAAGCAATAACGATTGATAAAATTAAAAATCCTTTTAGCATTCCATCCATGGTAATAAAAGCTCCTTTTCATTGTAATTTTTCTTAATGATATCATGAAAGCGTTTTTACTTCAAGATGTTCATCACAATTATTAAAGAAGACAAAATAATTTGTCTATGTTATAATGATACTAAATTATAATGTCTGAGGTTTACTAAATGAGAGCACAAAAAATTGCTAAATTACATAAACATGGGATTTTTACGAGAGCTTTAAAAGCAATTATAAAAGTTTTTAAAACGAAACCTAAAATCTTTAATCAAAATGAAACCCTTCCAGATCAGGCAATCTTTATTTGTAATCATTCTGGCGCAGGAGGACCCTTTTCATTATCACTGTTTTTCCCGAAGTTATTTGTTCCTTGGGGTGCACATCCAATGACGGAAGGATATATATCAAGATGGAAATATTTATATCATGTTTTTTATCAGCAAAAATTGAAATATGGTAAATTAAGAAGTTTTTTAATTTCAACCCCATTTGCATTAATCTCAAAAATGCTTTATAACGGTATGCATGTCATTCCAACTTTTACAGATTTACGGGTTAGAAAGACATTTGAGATTTCAAAAAAGCATCTAAATATTGGCAATCCGGTCTTAATTTTTCCTGAAGACTCCAGTGACGGATATCATGATATCTTAAAACATTACAATGGGGGATTTGTATATCTTTCATTCGATTATTTTAAAACATATCAGATTGATTTACCGGTTTATCCCATCTATTATAATCAAAAAAGTAATGCGATTTTGATTGAAAAACCCCATTACTTACAAGAAGATTTAAAAAAAGGATTTAGACGCGACCAGATTGCGGAGAAGTTCAAGAATTTAGCGAATGATATGCATCGCACACTCAATGATTTATTAGGGATTTAGTCAAGTCGCTTGACACATATATGTGGTTATGATAAATTAGGGTGTAGTTATTATAAATAAAAATATTGGAGGACTAATTTTATGCAAAAATGGGAATGTGTTTGCGGTTGGGTTTATGATCCAGCTCTAGGAGATCCGACTCAAAATATCGCGCCTGGTGTCGCTTTTGAAGATTTGCCAGATGATTGGCTATGCCCTGAATGTGGCTTAGACAAAGAAAATTTTAGCCCCATCGACTAATAAGAGAAATGCAACGTTAATCGTTGCGTTTTTTTTTATAAAAAAAGGTGAGAAATCTCACCTTACAGCGATACATTCAATTTCAACTAAAGCATCTTTAGGGAGTCTCGCAACTTCAACCGCCGCTCTAGCGGGTTTATGACTGCCAAAGAAGTGCTGATACGTTTCATTCATCAGTGCAAACTCGTTCATATTTTTTAAGAATACTGTACATTTAACAATATCGGTAATTTCATAACCTGCGGCTAAAACGATTTGATGGATGTTATCTAGGGATTGTTTCGTTTGATTCTGAATACCTGTAGCTAATGTCATTGTTACAGGTTCAATGGGTAATTGTCCTGAGACAAAAAGCATGGTTCCTGTATCAATGGCTTGTGAATATGGTCCAATCGCAGCGGGTGCATTGGTGGTTTGAATTGATCGTTTCATAGTATCATCTCCTACTAATATTATACGATGAATAATGATAAATTCATAGTATTATTCAGCAACTCAGTTGCATATCTATATCAAATGCACTATGATATTAATGAACGGAGGGATTATGTGAATAAACGAAGACTGGGTAAAACCAATTTATATGTCAGTGAAATTGGACTTGGTACTTGGCAATTAGGGGGAAAATGGGGAGAACCATTTAACCATGACTTAGCCATAGAGACATTAGAAGCCGCATTGAAAAGTGGGGTTAATTTTTATGATACCGCCGATGTCTATAATGGAGGCGAAAGCGAAAGTGCTTTAGGCGATTTTTTAAAAGCCCATCCAAATGATGACATCTTTATCGCAACGAAAGCGGGAAGGTACCTTAATCCGCATATCGCGAAAAGTTATAACGAGGAAAACATCACCGTTTTTGTAAAAGATTCTCTAAAACGTTTAGGTGTAGAGCGTCTTGATATACTCCAATTGCATTGCCCGCCAACGCCGGTCTATGATTCCGAACAAACCTATATCTTTTTAGATAATCTCGTTAAAAAAGGGTATATCAAACATTATGGCGTCAGCGTTGAAACTGTCGAAGAAGCTAAAAAAGCAATGAAGCATAAAAATCTTGCGACAATTCAAATCATCTTTAATATGTTTCGGTTGAAACCGATGGAAGAAGTCTTTGAGCTCGCAAAGAAAAATGATGTTGGAATCATCGTAAGAGTACCACTCGCAAGTGGACTTTTATCGGGTAAAATGACCAAAGAAACCGTCTTTTCACCCTCAGATCACCGCTATTTCAACCGTGACGGTCAAGCCTTCGATAAAGGCGAAACATTTTCTGGCGTTAATTATGACTTAGGATTGAAAGCCGTTGATGCATTAAAAGACTTATTTCCTCATCAAAACCTCGCACAAATCGCACTAAGATATATCTTAATGTTTGATGCCGTTTCATGCGTCATTCCTGGCGCAAGTAAACCTGAACATATTTTATCCAATATCGAAAGTACAAAATTACCACCGTTAACTGAAGCAGAAATGAATGCAGTTAAAAATATTTATGATACCTATATAAAAGCATCAGTCCATCACTTGTGGTAGTAATAAATTTATATATAGAGGAGATGTTTTAAAATGAAAAAGTTTTTTAAAGAGTTTGGCGATTTTATTTCAAAAGGCAATGCATTTGATTTAGCTGTCGGTATCATTATTGGCGGAGCTTTTAACAAAATTATCCAAAGTTTAGTCAAGGACATTATCATGCCTCTCATTAGTTTGATTGGCGGTAAGGACTTTACACTTTGGTATATCGTCTTAAAAGGCAATCCGACTTATGATCCATTAACCGGTGCACTCTTGAATGCTTCTGAAGTTGTCTTATTAACCTATGGAAACTTCATTCAAGCCATCATTGATTTCTTAATCATTGCATTTGCGATTTTCTTAGCGATTAAAGTCATGACGAAAGTCAAAGCGAAAGCAGAAATCGCCAAAGCAAAACTGATTAAAAAAGAAACAGAAAAAGCCGAATAGTCCAAATGAAAAGCGCTGAAATTTAATCAGCGCTTTTTTTATTTAGACTATTCTTGCGATATACGCAAACATTTCTGGGCCGGTATGAATTCCTAACACCGGTGTTAATGGTGAAATCGTTAAATTCCGAATGTTTAAATCGGCTTTCATTCGCTCAGCGAGTTCAGTGGCTTTTGCTAAATCGTTGCCATAATGAACTGTGAAATCAATCAATTGATTGCCAAACTTGTCAATCATGAGTTTTCTCATGGTAATCAGCGAACGGTTTAATCCAAAACCTTTACTCAAGGTAACGTAAACCCCTTCGTTATTCACTGTAATGACGGGTTTAACATGTAAAATATCCCCGATAGTTCCTTCGACGAACCCAATACGACCGCCACGACGTAAGTATTTAAGCGTATTAATCGTATAAATCGCTAAACTATCTTCATAGCGACATTTATCGAGTAAAGGAATGATTTCAGCGGGACTCATATCTTGATTTACTAACATTAAGGCATATTCAATCATATGACCTAATGCTCCACCTAAGGTTTTAGAATCATAATGCGTGACGTTAATGCCTTCAACTTCTTGAAATGCAAGTCTAAAAGCATTGAAGGTGCCACTCAAACCTGAAGATAAATTAATCGCTAAGATATCTGTGTATTTATCTTTTTTGAGTTTTTCAATGACTTTGTATAAATCTTCGAGATTCGGTAAACTTGAGGTCACTTTGGCATGGTCTAATTTTTCATAAACTTCAGTTGCGGTAATTTCTATTTGATCGCGAAAACTTTTCCCATCAACTAAAATCATGAGAGGGATGACAAATAGATTTTTTTGTTTCCTTATTTATTTGTAAAGTACTCTATCACACATAATACTTTATCAAAAACACTTCCTTAAGTCAATGATATTGATTGAATAAAATATGTTTTTTTTGTGTGATTTATGATTAAAAAAAACCGGTTCAGTGCGAACCGGTTTGATTTTAGATAAATAAGTTATGATTTGAATCTTGTGTGTCTGCTAAATAGGTCGCAACGCCGGCCACTTCAATGCCATCAATCAATTCTTCTTGTTTGATGCCCATGATATCCATCGACATCGCACAAGCAATAACTTTAACACCCATATCCATGGCTGTTTTCATTAAAACTTGTAAAGAATCAACGTTTTTCTTTTTCATAATGCCTTTAATCATGGAAGAACCCATGCCAAGCATGTTCATATTCGAGATTGGAAGTTTCTTGACGCCTCTTGGCATCATGAAACCAAACATTTTTTCGATGAACGATTTTTTGACTTTAACGCGTTTAGGTTTTCTTAAGATATTAAGGCCCCAGAATGTAAAGAAGAGCGAAACATCTTTTCCTAATGATTTTGCGCCATTGGCGATAATAAATGCCGCAATCGCTTTATCTAAATCTTGAGAGAAGACCACAATCGTCGTTCCGTTTTTAGTTTCTTGAACTTGGATTCCGTCTTTAGGATTTGTTTTCGATCCTTTTTGAACGTGAGCCGTAATAATTTTATCTTCTTTCTTAACATCAATTAAAGTATTATTAGTTTTTTCAGCCCAAGCACCGATATCTCTTAAGAATCCTGGGTCTGTGGCTTTGATTTCGATAATGTCGCCATCATTTAATGTTTGCATGGTTTTGTAGACTTGAACAATCGGTCCAGGGCATTGTAACCCACAAGCATCGACTTGAATGGTCGTCGTTATTTTGTTCTCGGTATTATTTGGCATGTCGATTTTGACCTCCTTTAACATCGGATGACCTAAATCATCGCTAATGGTATAACAAATTTCTGATCCATCGTTTTCGTAAACGCAATGGTAACTCTTTAATCCACCATCTAAATTCTTGACTTTGAAGCCATGTTGCATCAACATGCGAGCTGCGGTATAGCCCCTTGTACCCACATGACAATAAACATAAATTTCTCGATCTTTTGGGAGTTCATCCAGACGATTTCTTAATACCGTTAAAGGAATATTGACAGAACCAGGAATGGAACCTAATAGATATTCAGGTTCTTCGCGAATATCTAATAAATAACTGCCATTGCTTGCCAGTTCTTTCATTTCGCTCCAAGAAATGGTTTCAACTTTGTTTTTAATAATATTTTCAGCAATGAAGCCAACCATGTTAATTGGATCTTTCGCTGAGGAGAAAGGCGGAGCATAAGCTAAATCAATATTCTTTAAAGCTGTGACTTTTAGTTTTGCGTAAATCGCTGTCGCTAAGACATCGATACGTTTATCAACGCCGTCACCACCAATGATTTGTGCACCATAAATCGAAGCAGTATTCGGGTCAAATAAGACTTTAATTGACATCGACTCCGAATTTGGGTAATAAGATGCATGAGAAGAAGGGTGTAAATGAATGGCTTTATAAGGCATTTGTAATTGTTTTAACGATTTTTCACTGGCGCCAACACTTGCGCAGGTTTTATCAAATACTTTCACGGCAGAAGTTGCGATCGATCCGGGATAAACATCTTCAAATCCATAAAGATGATTAGCAACAAACCGAGCTTGTTTATTAGCCGGTCCCGCTAAAGCAATCGACATCGATTGATTGATAATCGGATTATTGATTTCCACGACATCGCCAATGGCATAAATATCTGGATTAGAGGTCAATAAATGTTCATCAACTTGAATAGAACCACGTGCCGTTAAAGTCAAACCTGCTTTTTTGGCTAATTCGTTATCAGGTCTGACCCCAATAGCGAAAATAATTAAATCTGTGTCAACCGTTTTACCACTCGATAAAGTAATCGACTTACCTTCTGAATTAAAGGATTTTACACCATCATTTAAAATCAAGTTGACGCCATTATCAGTAATGGTTTGATGAATCATTTGCGCCATTTCATAATCAAACATCGCCATGACTTGAGGTGCCATTTCAATTAAGGTGACTTTAATCCCTAATTCAATGAGATTTTCCATCATTTCTATGCCAATAAATCCACCGCCGATAACGGTCGCTGTTTTTGGGTTGTTTGCGTTGATATAAGAAATGATTGAATCCATATCAGGAATATTTCTTAAAGTAAACAAATTTTTAGCTTCTTTAATGCCAGGAATTGGGGGTTTAATCGGTTGTGCCCCCGTTGAAATGACGAGTTTATCGTAGGTTTCAACACCTGTTTCACCGGTTTTCACATTCGTATATTTGACCGACTTATTTTCTTTATCAATTTCTGTAACTTCGGTAAAGTTACGGATATCGATATTAAATTTTTGATGCATGTCCGTAACAGATTGAACAATCAAAGCGTCCCTAGAAGAAATAACCTTGCCAATATGGTAAGGTAATCCACAGTTCGCAAACGAGATAAATTCACCGCGTTCAAATAAAATAATTTCAGCTTGTTCGTCTAATCTTCTTAGGCGAGTGGCTGTGGTTGCCCCACCAGCGACACCGCCGATAATAATAATTTTTCTGCTCATAAAATAACCTCCAAAAATAATTATACACCTATTTTAAATAAAGTCATTAATCTTGTATCAAAGAATAAATTCTTTTAAATGCTTTTTCGTCCATAATGACGGGAACCGGATATAAAGGATTGGCTTCTCTTAAAGCACGTTTAACCATGATATCCAAGTCATCACTTTGAATGATTCCTTCGAAATTTGTTGGGATTTTCATGAGTTTATTCATGGTTTTAATTTCATCGATAAAAGCAAGAGCATTGTCATGGATTGATAAATCTGGATTTGATATATGCGTTAACTTAGCTAATTTCGCAAGTTTCTTATCAATTTTTGATCCATAAAACGTTAGGATATAGGGAAGAATCACTGCATTGGCTAAACCATGAGGAACATGGTACATCCCACCTAACGTATGCGCTATTGCATGAACGTTACCGACGTAGGCTTTGGTGAAAGCGACGCCTGCTTTATAAGCCGCAAGTTGCATCGCGTTCCGGTATTCTAAGTTTGTTGGGTTTTGATACGCTTTTAAGAGATTACCAAAGATTAATTCAATCGCTTCTAAAGCAAAACGCTTTGTTTTTTTAGTGTTGCTTTGGCCAATATAAGCTTCTATTGCATGGGTTAAGGCATCCATGCCCGTCGTTGAAGTAAGATGACTTGGAAGACCGATTGTTAATCTTGGGTCTAAAACCGCCACTTTAGGAATAAGGACAGGATCGTTAATGGCATATTTTTCTTTCGTCAATGAATCCGTCACAACACAAGCTAGCGTTGCCTCACTTCCTGTACCCGATGTTGTTGGAACTGCATAAAGCATCGGGATTTTTTTACCGACCTTTAAGATACCTTTCATTTGTTGGAGAGATTTATTCGGTCTTGCGATTAATGCCCCAACCCCTTTTGCTAAATCAATCGCAGACCCGCCTCCAATAGCGATGATTGCTTGACATTGATTGTCAAGGTACAACGCTTTAGCGGTTTCAATTTGAAGAATCGTTGGGTTTGATGTCGTATCTTTAAATAAGGTTACACTGATTAATTCTGCCTTGAGAAGTCCGATAAAATTGACAACATCTTCTAAATCAATGATTGGTATTTGCGAGACAATCAATATCCGTGAAAAGTGATCGTTTTTGATTCTTAATACTAAATCATTTAAAGCAGTATTGCCAGAAATAATGTCTGGTTCATTGATTGGCAAAAAAAATTGAGCGACATACAATAGTTTTTGATATATTCGATAACAAAATTTAGTTAGCTGGTTCATATGATTCACCTCAAACGTTCTTAAATATTTTACACTATCAATGTGCATTATTCAACTTAATAAAATTTATTCACGTGCATAAAGCAAAATTATTAAAAAGATCAAAATTTTGATATAATAAATATGTCAAAATCTCATTATAGGAGGCAATTATGAAAGTAGTTAAGGAATATAAGCTTTATAACGGTGTGTTAATCCCAAGTATAGGATTTGGTACGTGGCAAATACCCAATGGGAAAGAGGCCTATGAATCGACGCTTTATGCGTTAAAAAAAGGATATACTCATATTGATACCGCTGCCGCTTACGGTAATGAAGAATCTGTTGGAAAAGCCATTAAAGATTCGGGATTCAAACGCGAAGAAGTTTTCATTACTTCAAAACTCAAAGCCGAACTCAAAGGTTATCAAATCGCAAAAGATGAATTTGCAAAAACGATTCAAAAACTTGGCGTCGATTATCTTGACTTATACTTAATTCATGCACCAAAACCTTGGAGCGTCCATAGTGATGGCACTGAATATACAGCGCAAAACATTGAAACGTGGAAAGCCTTTATCGAACTTTACAAAGAAGGTAAGATTCGTTCCATTGGTGTTTCAAATTTCCGTCCTGTCCATTTAAAACCTTTAATTGAAGCAACTGGTTTTGTACCTCATGTCAATCAAATCTTCTTGTGCCCGGGTGCAATTCAAAAAGAAACGGTTGATTTTTCAAAACCGTATGGCATTCTAACAGAAGCTTATTCACCTTTAGCAACCGGACGATTATTTAAAGTTGAACTAATGCAACAAATGGCGGAAAAATATGAAAAATCACTGGCACAGGTGGCGATTCGTTGGAGTTTACAACGTGGATTTTTACCACTTCCTAAATCGGTGACTCCCTCAAGAATTGCCAATAATATCGACGTTTGGGATTTTGAAATTTCTGAATCTGATTTAGATGCCATCGATAAAATCGTTTTACCGCCGTGGCAATAAACTTTTGCGAGTCCTGATGGATTCGCTTTTTTTATATCTAAATGTCGGTTTATCGTGTATAATAAAATTATAGTTTTATCTTTCGGGGGTATTATGGATAAATATAATAAACGAGTTGCGGTGTTAATCGACGCTGAAAATGTTAGTTCAAACAATGCCAAACAAATATTTGACACGATGTCTTCTTATGGTGAAGTCACAATTAAACAGATATTTGCCGATTGGTCCAACCCTCAAGTTTCGCCTTGGAAGAAAGAAATCGAGAATTTCTCGATTGTCGCTAATCATCAATTTGCTTTTGTAAAAGGAAAAAACACCAGCGATTTATCATTAGTCATTCAAGCGATGATTATTTTATATGAAAAGGACGTCGACACTTTTTGTATCGTGTCGTCTGATTCCGATTTAACTAGACTTGTTCAAGAACTCAGAGAAAGAAATAAACTCGTTATTGGAATGGGTGGAAGAAATTCGATTAAATCTTTCGTCAATGCCTTCTCTGAATTTATCTATTTAGGAGAAACTGAGCATATTGTCTTAGAAAATCTACCTAAATTTGATGAATTGCCAAAATTAGTTCCAAATCATACAAGCCATCCACAAATCAAACCTTCGAAACAACCAAAACATAAACCAATACTAGAACAAGACAAACTAGAAACCATGCGTGAGATCATCGAACGACTCATCGATGAATCAGGTAGAGCGTTATACGCTCAAATCGCAACGGAAATGAAGAATAAATATTCAGACTTTGTTCCAAAAAACTATAATGCTAAATCTTTAAAGTATTTAATGGAAAAACTCTTACCGGTATTAAAACATTATGACGTATTTGAAGAATCATTGCAAAATAATCCAAACTCGAAGATTATGTCATTAGTGAAGAAAAAAGAAATGTTAAAGAAATAATAGAAGTTCCTTCGGGAGCTTCTTTTTTTGCATATAATTTGACTGCTTTATATTGGCATGATATACTTAAATCAAACACCCCCACGGGGTATTGAAAGGATGATCCTATGAAACAAAAATTTGATGTCACTGGGATGACTTGTTCAGCATGCGTAGCGCATGTAGAAAAAGACGTTAAAAAAGTTAAAGGCGTTAAAAAAGTCAACGTTTCTTTAATCAACAACTCGATGACAGTAGATTTTGAAGACACTATTACACCACAAGATATTGTATCTGCTGTTGAAAAAGGCGGTTATGGTGCAAAATTAGCGGGAGACGTTAAAACAGATTCCAAAGAATCCACAGCCTCACTTCATATCAAAAGCATGAAATCAAGATTAATTGTGTCATTAATCTTTTTTATTCCTTTACTCTATATCTCAATGGGAGAAATGTTAGGAGCTCCACAACTTGCATTTTTAGTTGGCATGGAAAATTCTATGAATATGGCTTTGATGCAATTTTTACTAACGATACCCATTGTTTGGGCAAATGTTGCTTATTTTAAAGTTGGTTTTAAACGCTTATGGCTTAAAAGTCCTAATATGGATTCTTTAGTAGCAATAGGTTCTGGCGCAGCCTTAATCTATGGAATATTTGCTTTATTTATGATTGGAACAGGACTAGGAAGACATGATATGGTATTAGCTGATGAATACCGGATGAATCTTTATTTTGAAGCAGCTGGTGCGATATTAGCATTGGTAACAGTGGGAAAATACTTAGAAGCTTTAAGCAAAGGCAGAACATCTGATGCCATAAAAAAACTCATTCAACTTGCGCCACAAACAGCCTTTGTTGAAGTTATGGGCGAAATCATTGAGACCCCAGTCGCAGATTTGAAAAAAGACGATATTATTCTCGTAAAACCAGGTCAAAGCGTCCCTGTCGATGGCATCATCATTTCTGGAATCTCATCAATTGATGAATCGATGATTACCGGCGAATCGATGCCTGTTGATAAAACGGTTGGCGATACTGTCATCTCAGCGACCATGAATAAAACGGGCTCATTCAAATTTAAAGCGACGAAAGTTGGGTCCGATACAACGCTTTCTCAAATCATCAAACTTGTGGAAGAAGCAGGATCTTCAAAAGCACCGATTGCGAAATTAGCCGATCAAATCTCAGGAGTCTTCGTTCCAATTGTCATGGTTATCGCGATTATTACGTTTATAACCTGGATGATTACCCCTCAACCCTTTAGTTTTGCTTTATCGATGGGGATTACCGTTTTAGTCATTTCTTGTCCTTGTGCATTAGGACTAGCAACCCCTTTAGCCATCATGGTTTCAAGCGGTAAAGGTGCAGAAAATGGCATATTAATTAAATCTGCAGAAAGTTTGGAGACAGCTCATAAAGTGACTGATGTTGTTTTAGATAAAACCGGAACTATCACGTATGGAACCCCTTCCGTGACGGATATTCATCCGTTAATTAATAACGATGAAGTCGCATTAATGACTATTGCTTACGCTTTAGAGTCTTCATCAGAACATCCGATTGCTAAGGCAATTACGACTTTTGCACTCTCTAAAAATTATGTCTTACCTGTTGTTCATGCGTTTGATTCTGTACCAGGTCTTGGCATTAAAGGTCAAATCGAAGGTACTACTTATTTCGCAGGTAATAACAAATATATGACCTCTTTAGGTAGAAATACTAAAGATGCACAAATCGTTGCCAGTGAGTTCGCTAAAGCCGGAAAAACAGCGATTTACATAGCCAATGAGAATGAAGTTATCGGATTAATTGCCGTTGCGGATACGATTAAAGAAAGCTCAATTGATGCCATTCTTGGTTTTAAAAAGTTGGGGATCGAAGTGACGATGTTGACCGGAGACAATCAAGTTACCGCTGAAGCAATCCGTCAAAAATTAGCAATTGATCATGTGATTGCGGAAGTCACGCCCGAAGAAAAAGAACAACACATTAAAGCGTTGCAATCTCTTGGTAAAATTGTCGCAATGGTGGGTGATGGTGTGAATGATGCCATCGCACTCACAAGAGCAGACGTCGGAATCGCCATTGGCGCAGGGACGGACGTTGCGATTGAAAGTGCAGATATCGTCTTAATTAAAAATGATTTGAGAGATGCCTTAGGTGCCATTGAACTTTCAAAGAAAACCATTGGTAATATCAAAATGAATTTATTCTGGGCATTCTTCTATAATGTCATCGGTATTCCGATTGCGGCTGGATTATTCTTTTGGTGGAACGGACTTAGGTTAGACCCTATGCTTGGTAGTTTAGCCATGAGCATTTCATCCGTATCCGTCGCGTTAAATGCATTACGATTAAGAAATTTTAAACCAAGTCACTTAAAAAAAGGAGTGTGAAACTATGAAAACAATGAAAATTTCAGGTATGAGTTGCATGCATTGTCAAATGCGCGTTGAAAAAGCATTAAAAGCATTAGAAGGCGTTGATAACGTCGTTGTCGATTTCCGTTTAGGACAAGCTACTTTTGATGCCAATGCATCCGTTGATGAATTAACTTTAAAGAATGCTGTTAAAGAAGCTGGCTACAAACCAGGCAAAATCGAGGGATAAGATGAAAGCAGATCATAAACAAGTCACAAAATACCTCAATATGGCGAAAGGTCAGTTAGAGGGAATTTTAAAAATGGTCGAAGAAGATCGTTATTGTATTGACATATCTAATCAATTACTCGCAACCACTGCCCTTATAAAAAAGGCCAATAAAGCTGTTTTATCGGCTCATCTTCAAAGTTGTGTCAGAGAAACTTTGAATGAAGAAGGAGCACAAAAAATTGATGAAATCATGACGGTACTTAATAAGCTAAGTTAATAAAAAAAACAATTACTATGATACATTTTTTTTAACCTATGTTATAATCATAATGAACCTTTAAAAAGGTCTTTGAAAATGATTTGAAACAGGTGTATAACAGGGAATTGGGTTTAAGCCCCAAACTGTGCCAGCAACCGTAGATATAGTTTTTTTATATGAGTCGGGAGACCTACCTGTTCAAAAATATAATAAAAAGAGGATAAAATTATGAAGAAAGTACTGGGTATCATGCTTCTCATGTTTGTATCACTCGTTTTGATGGCTTGTGGCAGAATCACTGCAACAGGACTCGGAACAGTGACGTTTGAGCTTTACGATTCAAGTGATGTATTAGTTAAATCTGTTGAAGTTGATTTTTATGAAGGGGACACTTTATTAGGTTTGCTTCAAGATAACTTCACCGTCTACTGTCCGACAGAAGAGGGTCAAGCATCAACCGCGTGTGATTACACGCCAAGTTATGGCGTCTTTTTAATGGGGCTTGACGATATTCAAGCGTTTGATTCAAGTGTCGAATATTTAGCATTTTACATAAATAACGAGTACGCTACAACCGGAGTCGATGGCGCAGCGATCGTTGATGGCTATGTCTACACGTTTAAACATGTCTTGCTCTAAGACAAATTCCAATAAAACCATCAAACAAATAACATTAGCAGCGATGCTAGTGACCATTCTTTATGTTCAAGAATTGATATTATCAGGAATTCCTAATGTCCAATTGACTGTGGTATTAATCATGGTTTATGGCGCAGCATTACCGCTTGGAATGTCTTTATCAATTATTACGGCGTATGTATTTTTAGATAATCTCTTATTTGGTAGTTTTTCAATACTATATACCCCAGGAATGTTTCTTGCTTGGATAACTTTAGTACTGGTTTCAAAAGCACTTGCGAACAAAAAATTCGTCTGGACACTTGCATTTGCGACTGTATTCGGTTTAATCTATGGCTGGTTTTATATTCCAGGAAAATTTATCGAACAAGGACTTTTTGATTTATGGGCGTATTTCATCGCTGATTTAATCCCATTTGGGATCATATTAATCATTAATAACTTCATCACTGTCTTACTCATGTATCGTCATTTACGAAAGTTACTTGAATCTCTAACAAAGCCTCAAGTATTATCATCAATAGACTAAACCAATTATCAATATAAAGTCTTAAGACTTAATATATAGAGCAAGTATTTTATTGCTTGGTAGGGTTGATGAATGCTTAAAATCTTATTTGCATTTCATGAGGAACAAATGACTAACAGCTTACGAACTCAATCTTTCGAATCAATCCGTTTATCAACGGATTTTTTCCGTTTTAGTTCAATTTGGTCCTATATTATCACCTTCGTTTTAGGTTCACTTTCAATTATGCTCGTTGTATTTCTTTATATCTACTTAAAACATGTTTCAAGACCGATATCTAAACGCATTAAACACATGACGTTTGAGAGTCTCGAAGACGTCATTTGTTTGACGAATACGGGCATCTGGCAAATCAATATGCAAACAGGTGCACTAATGATTAATGCAGAAATGCCTTATTTAGCTGAAATACCGCAAGATAAAACGAGAAGAACCCTTGATTATATCATTCGTAATATTTTCCATCCTGAAGATTGGGCAACCGCTGAACAAAATATTAATTCCGTCTTAGCAGGCAATGAACCTTTTTTCTTAACTGAAATTAGAGTTAAATCTCGAGAAGGCGGTTACTTTTGGACCACGATTAGAGGTACCGTTCTTAAAAGAACTAAAGATAAAAAACCGCTTATTATCGGTGGAACCTTACAAGATACTTCCTTAAGAAAAGAACGTGAACTAGAAATTCAAAGATTGAGTTATTACGATGCGTTAACAGGATTAAAAAACCGGAGAGCGTATGAAAATGCCGTTTTAAATTATGACATTACCGAAAATCTTCCGATTTCGATTATTAGCGCTGACGTTAACGGCTTAAAAATCATCAATGATGCTTTTGGACATAATGTCGGTGATCAATTATTAATCGATACTGCCAACATCTTAAAATCAACCTTCCTTTGTATCGATTGCATCTTTCGAATTGGCGGCGATGAATTTGTCGTAATTTTACCAAAAACATCTGAGCTAGAAGCTAAAAACTCTTGTGATATCGTTCGCAGTGAAGTTGAAAAGCATATTTATCACGGGATTCAAGCATCGATCTCGATTGGGTTTAAAACAAAAACAACAGATACCGAAGATTTAAAACAATTGTTAATAAATGCTGAAGTCGAGATGTATCATAGTAAATTACAAGCTTCATGGAAAAACCGAGGGGACATCATTCGCGGTATTCTTTCAACCTTATATACAAGAAATAAAGAACTAGAAGAACATTCAATCCATGTCGCTGAATTATCATACAAAATCGGCGTCATGTTAGCTTTATCTAATGAAGAACTTGATTCATTAAAAATCGCAGCTGAATTTCATGATATTGGTAAAATTGCAATCGATGATCATATTTTAGCGAAGTGTAGACAAAAAACGCCTGATGAAACTGATCAATTTTGCCAACACGTTGAATATGGATACCGGATATTAGCTGGATCCAACGAATATGAAAAGATTGCCAGGGATGTCTTATTCCATCATGAAAATTGGGATGGATCCGGCTATCCAAAAGGATTAAAAGGTGGAGAAATTCCTTTATTTTCTAGAATCATTCATTTGGCAGAAGCTTATGATTGGATGAACCGGAAGCTTCCATATAGAAAACCTTTTACAAAAGCTGAGATCAAAGAAGATTTGTTAAAAGATTCAGGAACAAAACTTGACCCTGAATTAGTGAAACTCTTTATTTCTGCATTTTTAAGATAAATGAATCCTTAGGCATATAACTATCAATCTTACATAAATTGTGGTATAATTAAACTATAAAAATAAAAAATTTGGAGGATTAATTATGTTAAACGCAAATGTATCAAAATTATTGAATGATCAAATTAACAAAGAAATGTACTCTGCTTATCTGTATTTAGACATGGCAAACTATTATGTGAACAAAGGGCTAAACGGTTTTGCGAACTGGTTTAACAAACAAGCACAAGAAGAAATGGCACATGCAATTAAATTCATGCATTACTTACAAGAAAATAACTTTGAAGTTTCTTTAGAAGCTATTGCTAAACCAGCTTTAGTTTACGCTGATTTACGCGAACCACTCGTAGAATCATTAAAACATGAAGGTTTCGTTACAGCTTCGATTCATAACATTTTCGCTGAAGCGTCAAAAGTTCATGATTTTAGAACCATGGAATTCTTAAACTGGTTCATCAAAGAACAAGGTGAAGAAGAAAAGAATGCTAACGATTTAATCGTTGATTACGATTGGCATCATCCAGCAGGTTTATTTGCATTGAATGCAAAACTCGCTCAAAGATAATAAACAATTTAAAATAACAAAAGCACATTCGATTAGGTTCGAAATGTGCTTTTTCTTTTATACTTCAAGAATGTTAAATGTGTTATTCTCATAGACCATTTGATAGGGATGGTGTGGAAGAATTGATTGATTAATAATAAAACGCGCGATATCTGTTTCAACGTGCCTTTGAATAAAACGTTTTATCGGTCGTGCACCATATTCAGGGTCGAACGCTTGTTCGATGATGGCTTTTTCAACCGATGAATCAAATGTAATAAGGATATTTTGTTCACCTAATCGGTCCTTTAGTTCTCTTAACAACTTTTGAACGATTTTAACTTGTGTGTCATAAGAGAGCGGTTTAAAGACGATAATTTCATCAATTCGGTTTAAAAATTCAGGTTTAAAAGTTCGTTTAACCAATTGTAAAACGGTTGTTTCACCTTGTTCAGGGTTTTCAATCAAGTACTCACTACCGAGATTAGAAGTCATAATGATGATGGTGTTTTTAAAATCAACGGTTCGACCTTGATTGTCAGTCAAACGTCCATCATCGAGAATTTGTAATAAGATATTGAATACCTCAGGATGGGCTTTTTCGATTTCGTCAAATAAAATAATCGAATACGGTTTTCTTCTGATAGCTTCAGTTAATTGACCTCCTTCGTCATATCCAACATACCCTGGAGGGGCACCAATCAACCTCGATACACTATGGCTTTCCATATATTCACTCATATCAATTCTGACGATATGAGATTCACTGGCAAATAATTGTTCTGCCAATGATTTTGCAACTTCAGTTTTACCAACGCCTGTGGGGCCAAGAAACATAAATGATCCAATGGGACGATGCTCATCTTTGATGCCGGCTCGTTGACGAATAATGGCATCACTTATTAAATTAATAGCATTATCTTGTCCTATGACCCTTAATTTCAAGTTATTGGCAAGTTGTAGCAATTTCTCCTTATCGCCTTGCATCAGTTTTGAGACAGGAATTCCTGTCCATTTCGATACAATCTCAGCGATGATATCCTCTGTGACAACTTCACTGATTAATTGATGGCCTGAATGTTTTTCTGATTCAGAAAGAATGGCTTTCTCTAGTTCAGGAATTTTTGAATATTGTAATTCAGCCGCTTTTGAATAATCACTTTTGTTAAATGCATTTTGTAAGTCATTTTTATAAATCTCGAGTTTTGTTTTCAGTTTTTTTACATTTTCGAGTTCTGATTTTTCTGTCTCCCACTGGGTTCTTAATTGTTTTTCTTCGTTTTTTAAAGTGACTAATTCATCTTTCAATTTAAGTAATCGATCTTTTGTCATGGGATCTGATTCTTTTTCTAAAGCCCGTTTTTCGATTTCAAGTTGCATGATTCTTCTTAAAACGGAATCGAGTTCAGAAGGCATGGAATCAATTTCCATTCGGATGGACGCTGAAGCTTCATCAATTAAATCGATGGCTTTATCCGGTAAGAACCGGTCTGTAATATACCGGTTGGCATACACGGAAGCAGCGATAATTGCACTATCATTGATATGGACGCCATGATGCGCTTCAAATCGGTCTTTTAGTCCGCGTATAATCGAAATCGTATCTTCCACACTCGGTTCGTCAATTTGCACTTTTTGGAACCGTCGTTCTAAGGCGTTATCTTTTTCGATGTATTTACGGTACTCATTTAACGTTGTTGCGCCAATACAGTGAAGTTCGCCTCTCGCGAGCATCGGTTTTAACATGTTCGAAGCATCCATCGCCCCTTCAGTACGTCCAGCTCCAACAATCATATGAATTTCATCGATGAAAAGAATGATTTCGCCTTCAGATTCTTTGATTTTATTTAAAACAGCTTTTAACCGTTCTTCGAACTCACCACGGTATTTAGCTCCCGCAAGTAGCGATGCTAAATCGAGTTCATATACAATTTTGTTTTGTAGACCTAAGGGGACATCCTTATCGACGATTCGTCTTGCGAGACCTTCGATAATAGCCGTTTTACCAACACCTGGTTCCCCGATTAATACAGGGTTGTTTTTTGTTTTACGAGACAATATTTTGATGATTCTTCTTATTTCTTCTTCACGGCCGATTACAGGATCAATCTTTCCTGCTTTGACTTGTTCAATAATATTTCGACCGAATTTTTCTAAGACTTTCGGATCATCTTGATAGTTTTGCACATCTTGTTGCATGATAAGACCTCCTTTATTCCAATACTATTTTACTACCGTTAATTAGCACTGTCAAGTGTCGAGTGCTAATGAAGGATTAAAACCTCAGGTTTTATTGACAGTCAAGCGCTTTCTTGGTATAATTTGCGTGATTTTAAAACCAGAATAAATACATATTTATTAAATTATCGATGACTTTAGGGGTGGAACAGTGGAAAAATTTTTCGAAACGGATTTATTAGTGATTGGTGGCGGTCCTGGAGGATACGTCGCAAGTCTATACGCTGCTAAAAAAGGGTTGAAAGTCACTCTCGTAGAAAAACAATTTATCGGTGGAACGTGTTTAAATATTGGCTGCATCGCAACCAAAGCTTTGATTAAATCGTCGTCTACATATTATGAAGCAACCCATCTTGATAATATCGGAGTTACAATTGACCAAGTTAAATTTGATTGGGGCAAAATTCAAGAACGAAAAAAAGCAGTGATTGATCAGTTGGTTGGCGGAATTGGCTACTTATTAAAAGGTCAAAACGTAGAAACCATTTTTGGTACGGCTTCTTTCATTGATAACGATACTGTCATGATTCATACTGATTCTCAGTTTATAACCTATAAAGCAAAAAATATTATTATTGCGAGCGGTTCAAAAGTCCGCAGATTAAAAATTGATGGCGCTAACTTAAACGGAGTCCTCGATAGTGAAAAATTACTCTCTTACGGACGATTCCCTAAAACATTAACGATTGTTGGTGGGGGAATCATTGGCATGGAATTTGCCTTTATTTTTGGTATGTTAGGTTGTCAAGTAACGGTTTTAGAGACGATGCCACAAATCTTACCGATGATTGATAAAGATATGAGCACAAGACTCTTAAGATATGCTAAACTGGCCAATATCAATGTTATTACCAATGCTTCAGTTCAAGCTTATAAACATAATGAATCGAATCAACCAACGGTTGTCTATACTAAAAATGATGAAACGTTTGAAATTGGTTCAACTTTAATTCTAGAAGCAATTGGCCGGATGCCATCAACGGATTTACTTTGTTTAGAGCACACCTCTGTTAAAGTGAATAAAAGTGGTGCGATAGAAATCGATGATTTCATGAGAACAAACGTTAATCATATTTACGCGATTGGCGATGTGACCAATAAAGTCCAACTCGCGCATGTCGCAAGCCATCAAGCTATTGCTTGCGTCGATGCGATTTTAGGACACTCTCACCCTCTTAATTATCATCATGTGCCTTCAGTCATCTTTACCCATCCGCAAATCGCTTGTGTTGGCATGACGGAGTCTGCACTTAAAGAAGCAAATATCGCTTATAAAGTCACAAAAGCCCCCGGATCAGCGAATGGACGGGCTTTGATTAATAATGACTCTGGGGTTATTAAACTCATTGAAGAAGAAGCAACTGGGATTTTAATCGGTGCTCAACTATTTGGATTAGACGCAGAAAACATGATTGCGCCGCTTACTTTGGCTATCTCAAAGAAAATGAAAGCGAAAGATCTCAAAGAAACGATTTTTGCGCATCCAACTATCGCTGAATTAATCCATGAAGCGGCGTTAGGATTACATAAAGAAGCAATTCATTACACAGAGTAATTCACATAATTTTATATAAAAGAATAGAAGAAGGAGACCTATGGATAAACATCAAAAAATGCTTGAAGCGTTCGTAGAAAATATCAAAGCCAATTATTCAAGTGATGTAGGTATGGCGATTGTTTATGGATCTTATGTTACAAAAACAATGCATGAATTGTCAGACGTTGATGTGATGTTTGTTGGAAAAACTCAAAGAGCTTATGAATTACAAAAACAATTCATCTATGAAGGCATTGGCTATGATTTCTTCTGTATGCCCATTGATAGAGTTCACAAGATTATTGAGGAGTATTCTCCACTAATTTCCATTATTGCGGAAGGTCAACTCATTTATGTTGATACCGATGAAAAAAAAGGTCATTTTGATGCCCTTCAAAAACGCTTTAAAACGCTTTATGAAACAGAACCGGTAAACAAATACTTTAACCAAGTTGAAACTGTTTTAAAGGACTTAAAAGCGATGGCTTTCGACCATCAATTTGCGTCAATTGAACGAAAAGTTCATCTCCAAGGTCAAATGATCTATTCGTTGATGCATTATTTGCAATTGTTGAACCGAAAACATTTTAAATATGGCACCAAACAAGTTTTTGATGAAGTTCAAGCAATGGAATTAAAACCAAAAACCATGTTATATTATCTTGAATTACTTCTAAAAGAGACTGTTAATTCAAATGAAATCATGACACTCGTCAATACGTTAAACCACTATTATGACGAATTAAAAAGGACTTACCAAGACCCCTTTGATGTAGAATCGCTTAAAGGTTTTTACGAAGAAGGAGTTTCAACTTGGAATAAACTGATTGATGCAGCGAAAGTTGATGATATATCGACCGCTTTTCTAGCGGCGACTTCCTTAGAAAATGAATTATCCCATTATCGTCTTTATTATCCGGATTTACCCTTCCTATTTTCAAACTATCAATCCGATGTTTCTTCCTTACTAGAAAGTGCAAAAGTTGCAGAAATTGCATTTCTCCATATCTTAAAAACCGAGCATATTGATATCTTAGCTTTTCAATCACTTGAAGAGGTTATTACGTACTTAAAGTCATAAAAAAAGTGTCATTGTTTGAACTGTATTGAAAAATACGGTATGATATTAAGGAATGGAAGTGATAATATGATCTATTTCGATTACTCTGCGACAACTCCGGTCAACGATACCGTCTTAGAAACATTCGTAAAAGCATCGAAAGAATTATTTTACAATCCTAATTCTCTTTATCCTGAAGCTAAAAAGACGAGTGATCTGATTGAAAAAACGTCAGAACGGATAAAAGCCCATTTACATCTACCAAATCATGAAGTCATCTATTTAAGTGGTGCTTCAGAAGCGAATAATTTAGCCATCAAAGGGGTAGCCTATAAAAACCAAACCCTAGGCAAACATCTCATCATGAGTCCTTTTGAACATTCCTCTGTATCTGCTTGTTTTGGGTACTTACAAAAACAAGGATTTTTAGTCGATGTCGTCAAAACGTTAAATAATGGTCTCGTTGATTTAGATGATTTAAAATCATTGATGCGAGAAGATACGATATTAGTCTCCATATGCGGTGTGTCCTCTGAATTAGGGATCGTTCAACCCATTGAAGAAATCAGTCAAATCGTCCATCAATATCCGAATGCGACGTTTCATAGCGATATGACACAAGCGATTGGGAAAACAGCGGTTAAACTTGATTTTGTGGACTTGATTTCCATGTCTGCGCATAAAATCTATGGATTGAAAGGCATTGGTGCATTATTTAGACGTGAAAACGTCAAAATGATTCCATTAATTCATGGGGGAAAATCCACGTCTAAATTAAGAAGTGGCACACCACCAACACCGTTAATTCTCTCCTTAGAAAAAGCGATTGATATTGCAACGTCTGAACTACCAAAAAACTATATCACGTTACAAAAATACCATAACTTATTACTCTTCGGATTAGAAGATCTTCCTGGCGTATCAGTAAATTCGCCTTTAGGAAGCATTCCGCATATTACCAATATTTCTGTCATGGCGATGCAAGCAAAAGATATGCAAGCCTATCTAGCAGAAAATGACGTCTATGTTTCAACCCAAACAGCATGTTCAAGCGATGATTCGAGAAGTGAAGTTGTTTACCGCTTAACAAAATCAGAAACAAAAGCTAGAACATCCATTCGGATTAGTTTATCGCATTTAACGACCGTTGAAGAAATCGAACGACTCGTTGATTTAATCAGGGCGGTAGCCATATGATGAATGTGATAATGATTACAGCGATATGGTGTCCTTCTTGTATCATTATGAGAAGCAGATATGATGAATTACTAAAACACTATAACATCACTAAAATTGAGTATGATTTTGACGATGATACCGATTTGATTGCGCCTTATAAAATCGGTTCTATTTTACCGGTCGTCATTTTTATGAAAGACAATGAAGAAATATTGCGAATTATCGGTGAAAAATCTAAGAAAGAACTGACAAAATTACTGGAGGGTTTGTATTTATAATGAAATTGATTAAAAAACTATTTGTTTTGTTTTTAATAACTGCTTATTTACTCCCTCAAAGTTTTAAGCAAGTCAAAGCCGCTACTCCCGTAACTATTTATTATTTTTACGATGAAATTTGTACAAATTGTTATATGCTTTCCCAGTATTTAAATGAAGTAGAAGTTCAATACGGAACGCAGATTCAAATTGAGCGTTATGAGATAACGACGAGTCAAGACAATTATGATTTATATGTCGCGGTTAAAACGGCATTTGGAATTGAAAACGACGCTTTAATCTCAACTCCTTTTACTGTTATTGGTGGGGTTTATCTCGCAGGGTATAACTCCCAAGTAGAAACCGATATTCAAACCTTAATTTCACGATATTTATATAAAAACTACGTCGACGTTACCAAAAAAGTGATTGATGGCGAAACCGTGAATGCCAGTGACATAGATACATTAACACCTTCTATCTTAACGTTACCACTCATCGGTGAAGTTCACGTTGATGAACTATCGTTATTTGTCGCTGCGATTGTTTTAGGAACGGTCGATGGATTCAATCCTTGCGCTATGTGGGTATTAATCTTTTTGATTACCATGTTTTTAAATAGTAAAAACCGGAAACGGATGTGGATTTTAGGAACCGTCTTCTTATTCACTTCAGCGCTCATGTACTATTTAATCATGGCTGCTTGGCTCAATGTCGCTATTTCAATCGTTGCGGTTAACTGGATCAGAATATTAATTGGAATCGTTGCGTTTATATTCGGGGGATATAACCTTTATAAATTCTTCAAGAGTTTAAAACAGAAGGATATCGGTTGTGAAGTCACCGATGCGAAACAAAAACGCAAAATCATCGACAAAGTGAAAAAAATCGTTTTAGAACAAAATTTCTGGTTAGCACTTGTAGGTATTGTTGTCTTAGCCATCAGCGTTAATTTCGTTGAACTTGCCTGCTCAGCCGGACTACCGTTCTTATTCACACAAATTCTTGCTTATAACAACTTATCAATTGGAACAACCTATTTATATATTGGACTCTATGTATTTTTCTTTTTGTTAGATGATTTAATTGTCTTTGCAATTGCGATGGTAACTTTAAAAGTGACTGGCATTTCGAACAAATACGGAAAAGTATCTCAAGTCGTCGGGGGCGTTATCATGGTTGCGATTGCGATTATGCTCATATGGTTCCCAGAAGTCATTAAATTTAATTTCTAAGATAGACACTTGCCAATTCGATGATGAATTGGCTTTTTTATTTAATAAAAGCGTTTTTATAATCGTCTGAAATGATGTTTTAATCGCATGATGTTATAATTATCTTAGAAAGAAGGTCATAGCGATGAAACTAACGAAGTATGTCGATCTCATTTATGATGATCAACACTTACACCCCATCAACAAAGATCATTGCTCTTGTAGACTGCCCTCCAACCGTGAAATCAAGAAAATCATCTCTTTGACCAAAGAATTGATTTTTCCTGGTTATTTTGGCAAGTACATTACCAAAGAGACCGGTTCAAAAGGGCAAACAAAAAGACAAATTCAAATCTTATATAAAACTTTATCCAAACAGATCGCTTATGGTTTGTTATATATAACCGACGGTAAAGGTGTGGAAGAAAATAAAAAACAAGCTGATATCTACACGAAACTTTATCTAGAAGCCATTCCGCTACTGCGTGAAACGTTGAAAACTGATTTAGAAGCACATTTTACCGGTGACCCAGCGGCTTACAACCATGATCAAATTATCGTTTCTTATCCCGGATTTTATGCGATTGGCATCTACCGAATGGCTCATGTACTTTACGAGATGAATATTCCGTTACTACCCAGAATGATGACTGAATTTGCACATCGAGAAACTGGCATTGATATTAACCCTGGCGCAACCATCGGTCAATATTTCATGATTGACCACGGAACTGGTGTTGTCATTGGTGAAACTGCGAAGATAGGCAATCATGTCAAAATTTATCAAGGCGTTACTTTAGGTGCGTTAACCACTAAAGGCGGACAAAATTTAAAGAATGTTCAAAGACATCCGACGATTGGCGATAATGTGACCATTTACGCAGGTGCTTCGATTTTAGGAGGAAACACCTCGATTGGGAACAATGTCACCATTGGATCCAATGCTTTTATCACAGAATCGATTTCCGATAATAAACGTGTGACAGAGAAATCAACTGAAACAAAAAATCAATTAATGTATCACATTTAAACAGGAGGAAAACATGAAATTATATCAATCAATTACTCAACTGATTGGCAATACACCACTCGTTGAACTCAATAACTTAAAACAAGCTTTAGGGCTAAAAGCCAGACTCTTAGCGAAAGTTGAATACTTTAATCCCGGTCATTCCGTGAAAGATCGCATTGCTTTAGCGATGATTGAAGATGCGGAGAAAAAAGGAATTTTATCGCCTTCATCGGTGATTATTGAACCCACCAGTGGAAACACCGGTATCGGAATTGCTTTAGTTGGCGCAGCCAAAGGTTATCAAGTGATCCTAGTCATGCCAGAAACCATGTCCGTTGAAAGACGAAAATTAATGGGAGCTTATGGCGCGAAGATTGTATTAACTGAAGGGCCAAAAGGGATGAAGGGGGCTATCGCTAAAGCGAATGAACTAAAAGAATTAACCCCTAATTCCGTGATTTTAGCGCAATTTGATAATCCAGCCAATCCACAAATCCATTACTTAACAACTGGACCTGAGATATATAACGCGGTGAATGGCACCATTGATGCGTTTGTTACAGGGGTTGGAACTGGTGGATCGATTTCTGGAATTGGTAAATACTTGAAAGAAAAAAATAAAGAAACGAAAATCATCGCCGTTGAACCGGTATTGTCTCCAGTCTTATCCGGAGGAGCACCAGGACCGCATCCGATTCAAGGGATTGGGGCTGGTTTCATACCGAATACTTTGAATACATCTATTTACGATGAAGTTATGCAAGTCAACGCGGAAAACTCGTTTAAATATGCAAGATTACTCGCAAAGCATGAAGGCATATTATCAGGAATTTCATCAGGCGCTGCCGTTTCTGCCGCAGTAGAAGTAGCCTTAAGAGATGATTATGACGGTAAAACTGTCGTCGTATTATTAATGGATACGGGCGAAAGATACTTGTCTACTGCACTATATCCTGACCCAACCCAAAACTAACCGTCTTTTAGACGGTTTTTTTATGATTAAAGATGAAAACGTTTTCAATATAAAAATATTAGCACTCATTACTTGACAGTGCTAATGAATGTGATATAATATAGTTGGCACTCGAGAGTGATGAGTGCTAATCTAGACAAATAAAATAATTATAATAGGAGGAATTCTTATGAACAGTTTAATTAAACGTAACAATGATTTATCAATTTTTGATGACTTTTTCGATGGTTTCTTCTCAAAACCTTTAATTTCCGGATCTACTCCCCTCATGAAAACCGACATCAAGGAAGTTGAAAACGGCTATGAGTTAGAACTCGATGTTCCAGGCTTTGGCAAGGAAGACATCAAGATCTCCCTTGAGAAAGGCTATTTAACCGTCGAAGTCAAAAAAGAAGAAAACAAAGAAAATAAAGATGTCCGTTACTTAAGACAAGAAAGAGTTTACTCAAGTTGTGCTAGAAGTTTCTTTGTGGGCGATGATATCGCAGAAGCTGATATTAAAGCTGGCTATGATAAAGGGGTTTTATCGCTCTTTATTCCAAAACAAGGAACAAACGTTAAACAAAAGAAATACATTGCGATTGAATAAAACGTATCCCCCTTTCATGGGGGATATTTTTTTTAGATATTCACCTGCTTTTTTCAATTGTCGATTATCATCATGAATTATTCATGTTATAATAGATGAAAAGCAGGTGCAAAGATGCATGAACTGATATCGTATCTTCAAACATTTGAAAAACCTCCGTTTCTAGCGCTCCCAAAAAAACTAGAAATGGTTTTTCTGCGTTATGTCGAAGAACAAAAGATTTTAATGCCTTGCCGTTTTATCAATCTCGAAGATTATTTTGATATCATTGAATCTGCGTCAGTTGACTTCTTAAAAACGCATTATGACATGAATTACTATTTGATATCAAGGATGATGAATGTCTTGCCAAATATTCCCGTAGATACTGTCTTACCGACGTCTAAATTACAAACCCTTCAAACGTTTAAAAAAGCCTTAGTGTCGGCGAATTTAATCACAAAAAATGACGTTTCGTTATTAAGAGATCACCCTATCGTGATTGCCTATTATCCAACGTATGATAAGGTCTTAGAAACTGGACAAATTCATTACTTTACGCCAAAGGCTATTCCCAATAAATTACTTGATTTAATCATTTCAGAAGATGAATTCGCTCAAATCCATACTGCTATTGAAATCATTTATCAATTGTTAACGGATCAGAAAGATATCAATCATATAAAGATTGTCAACGCTACAAAAGAGGATGTTTGGCTGTTACATAAAGAAGCTCAGATGTATGGCTTTTCAGTGGATGATGGACAAAATATACCGCTGGATTCGCATCCATTAGCGATTGAAGTCATCAAATCCCTTGAAACGATGACCTTAGAAGAAGCATTAATTGCACTCGCGAATAAAATCAAAACAAATCCAATGATCGATACAGCAGTAAATGATGCTTTCATTCATATTATCAACAAGCATTCGCTTGAAGTCCTCGAAAATAATCATGATTTATTACGATTTGAAATCGAGCAAGCAACACTTCCACCTATCAAAAAAACAAACATCGTTGAAATTGTATCAATTAACGATGCTTTTGTTCATCCTAATGATCATTATATCGTCTTAAATTATACAGATTCGTTATTTCCAAGTTTAAAAAAAGATGACGACTATTTATCTGATGATGAAAAAACCAGTCTTAACTTAAGAACATCAATAGAAGAAAACAAACTGATTATTAACGACTTAAAAGCCCGTGTTTTAGCACTCAAAGATGTCACTTTTTTGATGCCTGAAAAGAATAAAGGCAAAGAGATGCGAAGAAGTGATTTATTTTCTGAAAAAATGTTAAGAATCCACGCCCATAAGGCTGATAAAAAGTGCATTAGTGGTTCTGAATCCTATGATTTATTAGACTACGCCAAAAAGACTTATGCTTTCAATCAATTCAATCAACTCTCAGCGGATTATTCTGATTTACATTCGACGTTTTATCAAAAATATCGACGTTATGATCCCAAGTTTAAAGGAATATCTAATAACACAGTAAACCAACTATTAAAACAAGGATTTACATTTTCTCCGACAAACCTCGAAAGATTTAACGCTTGTCATTTCCGCTTCTTACTTGATTTTCTCCTTCAAATTTTGAAAGAAGAACCCAAGGATAGCATCTTATATGGTAATTTGGCCCATCATATCTTATCTAAAGCATTTCAGTCAACACAGTCAATCAATGAACTGAAAGAAGAGTATTTGAACAAACTTCAAGTTTCATTATCCGATTCAATGAAAATTCATCTTGATTTATTTGTCAACCGGATCGAAACGGTCATTGACTATCTTAAAGCACAAGAAATCAATTCTACTTTTCAAGATTATGGTTTTGAATTAGGACTGGATGGTAAAATTAAAAATCATCCAAATTTTTCGATGAAAGGAAAAATTGACAGAGTCAGAATTCTAAACGATAACGATAAAACCTATTTTAGTGTCATCGATTATAAAACGGGGATAAAAAAATTTAATTTCGATCAATTTGATCAAGGGATTAATATTCAACCGATATTTTACTTGAATTTACTGAAGAAAAACCATCAAACTCCCAAATTTAACCCGTTTGGTTTCTTTTATCAAGGCGTTAATTTGAAACGTTTAAATAAGACCGAAGCCAACGATGAAATCAAACAAGCATTGAAAATGAATGGTGTCGCCTTAAACAATCCCCGTCTCGTTACGGCTTTTTCACCTTCGATAACGATTACAGGTATGAAATTGACGAAGGACGGATCTTTTGGCAAAAGTGATAAACTCGTTGATGAATCTACGCTTGAATCGATGATTGATTATATCGATATTTTGATTGAAAAAGCTATCGATACCATCAATAAAGGTGATTTTTCAATTACTCCTTTAGCGGGAAAAGATGATTTTGATGATTCACCCGCTTGTAAGTACTGTCCGCATTCAGCTATATGTTTTATGAAAAACCGTTTTATTCTTTCAGATGACGACGAATCAGAGGAGCGTGAATAAAATGGCTTTTACCCTTGAACAACAAAAAGCAATTGATGCCAGTGGTTCCAACATTTTAATCAGTGCAGGTGCAGGCAGTGGAAAAACGACGGTATTATCTGAACGGGTTATTAGGATTTTAAAATCTGGCGTTGATGTCGATAGGTTAATTATCTTAACGTTTACCAACGCAGCTGCGTTAGAAATGAAAACAAGAATTAAAGATAAAATCAGTGAAATTGATGGACTCCAAGAACAACTAAGCAAACTAGATAACGCCCATATTTCAACGTTTGACAGTTTTTGTTTGTCCTTAGTAAAACAATATCATTATCTTCTCAACTTACCTGAAAATGTCGAAATCGCTGATAATATTTTACTTTATTCCATTAAACAGCGTTTGCTTGACGAAACGATGAATGACTTTTATCTAATAAAATCTGATACATTTATTCAAGTTATCGACCGTTATTTCGATAAGGGTGACCAAGGATTTAGAGACTTGATACTGTTATTTGATAAAAGTTTGGAAATGATTCCAGATCCCGAAAATTACTTAAATCATTTGGTTGAAAACAATTATTCAGAAGCATTTATCGAACAATCATTTCATGAATATGAAGAACTTGTTTTGGACCGTTTTAAGTCGTTTAAAACTAATTATGATCACTTAGTCGATGAAATAAGAGACTATAATAATGATAAAGTTGTTGAGTTTAAAGGCAAACTCATCAGTACATTTAGTGACTTGACTGAGGCTACAACCCTTGATGATATTATGATGAATTTATCAGTTGGAACCTTACCCACGCTCCCAAAAGCCTCAAATGCAATTGATGAAAATACCGTTGAATGGTTAAAATATTACTATAATCCAGTGAAAGAATCTTATTTAGCACTTAAAAAAGAGTTTGATCATTTATTTGTACAATCAAAGTCAGATATAATTAACGCGTTACTAGAAACGAAAAATACAATTCAGGTTTTAATTGAAGTGTTGCTCGTCTACCGTTCGAAAGTTAGAAGTTATCAACTGGCGCATCATTTCTTCGACTTTATCGATATCATGCATCTCGCGATTGAACTATTAACGCATCATGCGGAAGTGAAAGAATCGCTTAAAAATCATACCTTTGAAATCATGGTCGACGAATATCAAGATACCAACGATTTACAAGAATATTTGGTGAGTTTAATAAGCAATCATAACGTATTTATGGTCGGGGATGCAAAACAATCCATTTATGGCTTTAGAAATGCTAATCCACAAAATTTTATTGATAAATACCACCAATATAAAGATTTAAACGATGGTGTCGCAATCGATTTAACCTATAATTTCCGGTCTCGGAATGAAGTGATTGAAGGCATCAATTCCATGTTTTATCCCATGATGGATGAAAGTATTGGTGGTGTCAATTATCATGACAATCAAGCATTACAGTTTGGAAATGAAATATATAATATCAAAAGTCACCAACCAATCTTGTATCAATCTGAAATCATGAATTATTCTTTATCAAAGGAAGATTCGATTTCACAAGCTGAATATGAAGCAATTTTGATTGCTAAAAAGATTCAATTGATGATTGACGAGAAAACTCCCGTGATGAATCTAAAAGTCAAGGGCGGTCAGTATGAAGCTGCACGTTTTGAGCACTTTTGTATTTTACTTGACCGAAAAAGCGATTTTGACGTATTCGAAAAGGTTTTAACGGATGCAAATATCGTTGTCGATTCTATTAGCGATGAGAAAGTCGTTGCTTCAACAGAAGTGCTACTCTTCAATCAGCTATTGAAATTGATGAAATGTTTTATCGACGAAGCTTATTTCAAAACCTATTTTAAACATGCTTTTTATGGCGTTGCGAGATCTTTCATTTATCAAATCGATGATAATTCTATCATTGATTTATTTGTTAATTATCCCTTGAATCATATCACTGACCTATCGATTTTTAGTACTTTACCAACCTTCCAACAAATTCATGATGATATTGCTTATCTTTCACGTTATATCACCATAACTCCTATCAAAGAATTAATCCAAATGATCGTGGAAAGATTGAAGATATATCACCATATTGCCCGATTAGAAAATCCGGAAAACGTCGAGAGAAAATTAGATTTTCTCTTCGCAAAAGTTCAATCGTTCCGATTATTTCAATTCGACGATTTGATTGCTTATTTTGATGATGTTTATTCAAGCAAAGAACTAGACATCGAATTTTCACGTCCGATTGATTTCAGTAAAAACGCGGTCAGATTAATGACCATGCATAAATCCAAAGGTCTTGAATTCCCTTTCTGTTTTTATCCAGGCCTTGATAAAACCTTTAATATGAGAGATATTAATCAAGGGACTTTGTTTGATAAAAAATATGGCATCATTATTAAAACTTACAAAGAGGGATTTATCGATACGATTTGGCATAAAATTGTTAGAAACCGCAAGAAAAATGAGATTATTTCTGAAAAGATACGGTTATTTTATGTGGCTTTAACAAGAACGAAAGAAAAGATGTTTTTCCTCCTCAATCAAGAAACGAGTCAAGTAATCAACGTCAGTTATGATGAATCTGGTTATATAAGTTCAAAGATTCGGTCTAGTTTTCGAAAATACCATAACTTTTTTGATTGTTTTCCAATAGTAGAGGATTCTCATGTCCCGTATCTAGAGGAAAAAACCCGGTTAGTTTCGAATCCTAAAACACCGATACAACCAGTGAGTGAACCTTTAAAATATCATGAAATTCATATAGAAGCTAAAACAATTTCTCAGTCTCATTATTCAAAAACCGTCAAAACCTGGATGGATAATCCGACCATTCAAGCCGTCAAACAGGGTATTAAACTACATAAAATCTTTGAAACATTTGATTTTTATCATCCACAAGAAGCGCTAAAATCAATGCATCAAGAAGATGCTTTCTATCTAAAACGCTTTTTAGCTCACAAGGAATTTTCTTCAATTGATAAAGCTATCATTTATCAGGAGTATCCTTTTACCCTAACGAACGAGGATTCAACGAAAATGGGCGTCATCGATTTACTTCTTATTTATCCTGATCATGTTGATATCACCGATTATAAACTGAAGAATATCGAAGATGAGGCTTATATAGCACAGTTAAATGGTTACGCATGTTTTATCCGTGATCTTGCAAAAAAACCGGTAAAACTTTATTTATATTCAATTTTAACTGATGTCTTAAAACAAATTGGAGATTAATATGATCTTATTCCCAAGAGTTCAATCGCTTAAACTAGAGATAGGTTTCTTCAGCTATAATCAGTTGATGATTCACTTAAACCCTGAATTAAAGGACCTCAAAGAGGTCCTTGAATCCGTCTTTTTAGACGTTGTTTTTGATGCATCTCCCAATTTAGTTTTTATCAAAGATGCAAAGCTTAAAAACGAAGGCTATCTTTTAAACATCAATGCATTTGGCATCCAAATCCATTATCACGATTATTCTGGTGCGCTTTATGGTTTGATGACCCTCGTTCAAATAATTTCACAACATCGAAAAAAACTCCCATACTTAATCATAGAAGATTATCCTGAATTATCAGTAAGAGGTGTCATGATTGATATCGCCCGCGATAAAATCCCAACGCTTGATACATTAAAACAACTCATAAACAACTTAATGCGGATGAAAATCAATCACGTACAGCTTTACGTTGAAGGTTATGCACTCGAATATCCCTCATTTAAAGATTATTTTCCTCATGAAACCCCGTTAACACTTGAAGAATTTCAAGCATTAGAAGGGTATTGTTTGAACCGAGGTATCGATTTAGTTGGCAATATGAATAGCTTTGGTCATATGACCACTTGGCTTGCACTCCCTTCATTACATCATTTAGCCGAATGTGAAGATGGGTTTATACAGTGGGGCTTTCCTTTCTTAGCATCTACTTTGAATCCTTTAGATGAAAAAAGCGTTCAGTTTGTTAAACAACTTTACCAAGATTTCATGCCTTTTTCAAAGTCTCAATACTTTAATATCAACGTGGATGAACCGTTTGAATTAGGACGAGGGAAAAGTAAAGACCTCTGTGAAAAAATCGGTCTTGAGACCGTTTATATCAACTTTGTTAATCAATTGCTTGATGAAGTAAAAAAACATCACAAAACGCCTCTGATGTGGGCTGACGTATTAATCAATCATCCAGAGAATGCCAACCAGTTACCACAAGAGGTCATTTTAATTGATTGGGGGTATGACCGTCACTACGATTTTGAAAGTCATGCGAAAAAACTTCATGAACTAAACCGATCTTTTATCTTAGCACCAGGAACATCAACGTGGAATAGCTTTACGGGACGGTTCAATGATATGTTAACCACGACGAAAAACGCCGCTATCAATGCGAAACTGTATCAAGGATTAGGGGTTTTAACCACCGATTGGGGCGATAACGGTCATTTACAATATCTCCCTTGGAGTTATATCGGTTTTGCATATTTATCGCAATCGACTTGGAGTCATGAGTATGACGATTTCTCTGATTTATCTGCGTTCTTAAACTTTGCGGTCCTTGGTGATTTTTCCAATCAATTAACCCAAGCGATGATTGAATTATCGAAATACAATGATTTAGAGACGAAATACGTCTATAATGCTACGACGGCTTTTCAATCGATTATGTACGTTGATCCATCGGATCGCTTCCCTTTTGAGATGCGTAGAAACGCTCATGCACAACTGATTAAACAAAATCCGTTATCACTTGAAAGTTTAAAAAAATTACAAATGTCGTTAGCAACCTTTGATGATACTATTGAATCATTACGATTAAACGATCCCTTATTAAAACAAGAACTCCTACAAACATCGAATTTATTAAGACTTGGCATTTTAGTCAATGCTTACCTTAATTATGAAGAAAGCATCAACAAAAGCGAGTTACTCAAACTCTTAAGTAGCATCCTAGAAATTCATCCTAGATTATGGTTATCAAGAAATAAAAGCTGCGGACTCAATCGTTCGTTATCAAGACTTGAAATGTTAAAAGAATTCATCTCACAACCCTAATTATCTATGATATAATGAAATAAGAAAAGAAAGTGGGAGGGTCACTATGGAAACTGAAGATCGTTTAATAGAAGCAGTCAAACTCTATGATGTCAAACAGTTTGACAAGGCCTTGCCATTAATCAAAAAAATGGCAAAAAAGAATGATCCTAAAGCAAATTATTATCTTGGAATGATGGCCTTAAATGGGCTTAGTATGAAAAAAGATTATGATTTAGCTTTTGAATCTTTCAATAAATCAGCGTTAGAATTAGAACCATCCGGACTCTATATGATGGGTCTATGTTATTTGAATGGTTGGGGTGTCCTTAAAAATGATGCCAAAGCGTTTGAATATTTTCAAACCGCAGCCGAAAGAAATTATCATGAAGCTAAATTAAAAGTCGCTGAATGTTATGAAACCGGTCAAGGTATTTCAAAAAACGAGCCAAAAGCGTTGAAAATCTACGCAGAACTCGCTAAAAACGAAGATGCATTTTCCGCCTACCGCATTGGGATGGCTTATTTAGAAGGCAAAGGCGTGACCAAAAGTGCGGAATCAGCGTTTACTTGGCTGAATAAGGCTTTATCTTATGGCTCAATTGATGCCATGAATCGCTTTCGCTATATTGGTACAAAAAGTAAAACCGATGCTAGATCCACGCAAGTAATGTATACCATCGGTGAAGAATTACTGAATAGTGATCATCCGAAAGATGCAATGATCTATCTTGAAATCGCAGCCAATGAGGGTAATTTACTTGCATATCAATTGCTTGTGAAAGCATATGATCAAGGATTAGGTTGTTTACCTGATCCTAAAAAAGCGTTTGACTATTGTTTAAAAGCCGCTGAATTAGGCGATGCATTCTCCATGTTTCGGCTCGCTGAAAAATACGAGTTAGGACAAGGGGTCGATAGTTCATTTGTGAAAGCCGCAAAATGGTATGAGTTATCGAAAAATGCAGGAAATGCTGATGCCTTAACCGCTTTAAATTCTTTAAGGGGGTATAGTGTATGAATGAGTCATTAAACCCAAAAGCCCTCAATGATTTAGGAGACGCTTGTTTTTATGGCGTGAACCGCCCAGTGAATTTAGAATTAGCCTATTCATATTATAAACAAGCCGCCGATAAAGATAATCCGGTTGGCTATTATAATTTAGGCAATTATTTCGTCGCTAAGAAAGATTATAAACAAGCACTTATTAATTACGAAAAATCAAAAGCATTTGATTATTCTCCCGCTGCGATTACCTTAGCCAAACTATATCAAAACGGTTATGGCGTTAAAAAGAATAAGAAAAAAGCGTATAAATATTTGGTCAACGCCGCAAAACTCAATGATCCCGATGCTTTTAATGCGTTAGGCGATTGTTTATTGAAAGGGATAGGCTGTCAAAAAAGTAGTGAAGAAGCCATTCTTTTCTATCAAAAATCCGCTGATTTAAACAATCCAACCGGCCAACTCAATGTTGGTTTATACCATTTATCGCAAAATGATTATAAGAAGAATCCTGAGAAAGCTTTTCATTGGCTAGATAAAGCCGCTTCTAACGGTGAAACGACCGCTATGAAAACGATGATGAATATTTATTTAGAAGGAAAACATGCCTACTTTAAAAAGAAATCGCATGCTTACCTTCAAGAAATGGCATTTTATTATCGCGAGTTGTTGGCGAAAGCGAAAGATATTGAACAATTAAAAATTGTGGCTAACGTTTATTATGAAGGTAACGCCATCACCAAGAAGAATTATGAAAAAGCCTGTTTTTATTTCCAAGCTTTAAAAGATTTAAATGACCCTGAAGGCTATTACGGCTATGGCGTTTGTTTGCTTTATGGTCAAGGAATTAAACAAAACATTGATGAAGCACGTCAATATTTAGAATTAGCGAGTCAAGCAAAACATCCAAAAGCATTGTCAAGATTAGGTGACATGCACCGAATGGGCATGAAAACGAGTGCGAACTCTGAAAAAGCCAAAGAGTTTTACATGGAAGCTTCAAGGCTACAAGACCCAGAAGCGTTGGTTAATTTAGGTCTTTTAAATTACCGTGAACAAATCGAAAATCATTCGAAAACATTAGCGTATTCTTATATGGAAACTGCCGCAAAAAAAGGGTATTACCAAGCGATGTATTGGCTCGGTGTCTTTCATGATAAAGGCGTTGGCTGTTCTCACGATTTCAAAATCGCAGAAAAATGGTTTGAAAAAGCGATAAAAGCGGGATCATTAGGAGCTAAATATAAATATGCGACCATGATAATTGATGAAATCGAAAATGAAAAGTTCAATCAAAAAAAGATGAATCTTTACTATTTAAAAGCGAAAGAATTATTGATTGAATATGTTCTAGATCCTGAACATAATCAAAATAATTATTCGTTCGCCATGTATTATCTAGGTCAATTGTTCAAAGACGGAAAAGGCGTTACGAAATCGTTAAGAACCGCAAGGTATTGGTTTGAAATGGCTGCGGAGACAAAGTTATCAAAAGCCATGGTTGAAGTCTTTTTGTTTTTAAAGCCAACGGAACCGAAACATGCAATGTCTTGGTTAAATGAAGCATTAAAAGACACTTTATCTAGCGAAGCACTCTATGAAATGGGTAATTTATACTTAGAAGGGTATTCCCCTTTTGTTGAAAGCAATATTGCTCAAGCGAAGAAATATTATGAACAAGCCGCTAGATTAAACCATCCTAAGGCTTTAGAAAAATTAATGATGAATTAGGTGATAAAGGTGAAATTATTGTTACATATTTGTTGCGCCCCTTGCTCTGTTATGGCGATACAAGTATTAAGAAGCAAAGAAATAACGGTCGAAGGGTATTGGTATAATCCTAATATTCACCCGTATACAGAATATAAAAACAGATTAGACGCCTTGAAAAGTTATTCAGAGATGATAAATTTGCCATTAACAATCAATGACAAATACGGATTACGGATGTTTACAAAAATGGCGATGGAAGATTTGGATAACCGTTGTTTAGGTTGTTATGACATGCGGTTAAGAGAAACAGCACTCTATGCAAAAACGCATGGATATGATGCATTCTCAACGACGTTACTCATTAGTCCTTATCAGAAGCATGAGAAACTGAAGGCATTAGGCGAAAGTCTTGAACATGAAATTGGCATCAAATTTCATTATGAAGACTTTAGACCCTATTTTAGAGAAGGACAAAAACAAGCAAGAGAACTGCCACTTTATATGCAAAAATATTGCGGATGTATCTTTTCAGAAGAAGAACGCTATTTATCGAAGAAGATGAAAACGGCCGAATAGCCGTTTTTTTATTTTTTTGAGGATGTATTATTATCTTCATTTATGATATAATTTTTTTCGATACGTTTTTAGGGGGATCTTATGACTTTTCAAATGTGGAGTTTATTTCATTACTTTTTTATCGCATCGCCGTTTATCTTCGCGGTCGTATTGTATTTTGTATTTAGAAACAAGACTTACGAAGAAAAAAGAAAAATTGGCGTTATTTTATCGATTATCGCCATTATCATTTTAATCTTAAGAAATATCGAAATCTATGTCAAAAACGGATATGTTCCGAATGAAGAACTGATTCCGTTACAAATTTGTCACTTTGCGAATTTCGTCTTATTGTTTGCGTTCTTAAAAGATAACAAGGTTTTATTTGCATTAGCATTTTGTCTAAATTTGCCCGCAGCGATGATGTCTATCATCTTCGCCAATGGATTAGAGAATTACTCAACGTTGCTTAATTTTAGAGGCATGGCTTATTTATGGGGGCATATGCTTATTGTCGCAATGACCTTATGGGCGGTTGCGAGTGGATTTGTAAAAATAACCAAAAAGACTTTAGGAAAAACCATGATGCTCATGGTGTTCCTTTATGTCATTGGTTTAGTTATCAATAATATCTTTAATGTGTTGTTTGGTTTTCACGCAAATTATTTTTACACGTTAAAACCGGAAAACGGAACACCCTTAGAACTGTTTTTTAACTGGGGAAAAATGTATATCATTGGTTGGTTTAAAATCAATCCGATTTATATGATTTTAACATCGCTTTTAGGCGGTATCATCGTCTTTGGATTTTACGGTATGTATAAAGCCGTTGAGCCTAAAATTAAATCCCTACAATAAGATAAAGTGTACCCCATGTCAAGGACACAAGAAAAAAACCTATAATTTTTCTATTGAAGACGATCGTCTGTAAAGTCGGTCGTCTTTTTTGTTAATTTGAT